>CAYRSV010000042.1:0-18331 GCA_964427115.1 uncultured Candidatus Bathyarchaeia archaeon
GGTCCACATACGTGTCCCCGCAATTGGAGGCCAACACCCGCATCCCTGTAAGGCGAAATCGCCGTTTCGGTTGGGGTTGAGCCGCCGCCAAGTTGTTATTGCGGGGCAGCGATTAGCTGACTTTACCATGATGCGCATTCTATACATATAAACATTGTGTTGTAAGCAACGAGAAATCGCTGGTTTTTCCATAGGATCCACGTATTTGATGACCAATATTCGTCGACGCTCGCTTGATTATACGATTTTTCACTATTTTTTGAGGTTTTATCAATTTTTCTGCGGCGGACAATAATTGTAACATACAGCGATTTTCGGTTAGCCACTAACAAGCTTTCTGTAACTGAATGCATCAGGTATTATAATAAAACACATCCGCCACATTTTAACTTTAGCTCGGTTGACATTTCAGTATTATAAAAGTTTAAGATAGTCGGACAGAAAACCCCATCCACAAAAGGCATCTTTTCACAAAATTATTGATCAAAAGTAAAGAGATGAAGTGTTGCCAGCTTTCCCAGGTTTGCGTGGCCGAAGACCACACTACAGCGGGGAACGGAACGCGGTTTAACTTCTGAGTTCGGAACGGGATCAGGTGGAACCCGCGCCCTATGACCGGCAGACATCAAACCAAATTAACATACTCCCAAATTAATCTTTCCCTCAATAAATACAAATGTAACTGAATGTGCAAGATATAGCATCTTAGAAAAAAACTGTTTTCTAAAAGAAGCCTGTTTTACCTAAATAAGAATTGCACAACATAGTTCATCAGAAATAAAAGCCTGATGAACAGAGTAGACAAGAGATCAGGCACTATTAAATTAACATCATTTATTCAATTCGGGTTTTTTGGTTGCAAAGGTATATCTTCTACGGTTATGTCTTGCTAAACCAAGATATTCCTTGGTGATATATTGCCCGCTGTAAAATGTGTTGATTGTGGAAACTCGTTTAAGGTTGCTGATAAGGTTAAAGAGGGTGACTATGTACATTGCCCAGAATGCGAAGCAGACTACATGATCGCAATTAAAAATGGAAAAGTTGTACTCGAAGAATCAAATTACGACAACGAGGATTTTGGTGAACTCTAAAGCATAAATATTTTCTATTATTTTACATTTTTAGGTTTTATAGTCTATTTGCCAAGGGACCGTGCAGTTAAGCTTTATAAGACTTAGGTAAATAAGGACAAAAATGCAATCAATTGAACAAGTTTTAAAATTTGAACCAAAGAGAATGAGTTATATAACTGCCCAAAAATAGCTCTGCAAATCAGAAAGATTGCTGAAACGGTAATTTTTCGGGTTCATCTTGTTATATCTTGTTTTTGGCGAAATTTTAAGGGCTGTTCAACGAACTTCAAGGGTATATCTATTATTTTGGACACTGGACCTAGCCCAGAGAACATTGTTCGTAGATTGTTAATATCTGTCTGATTAACAGCGCCCAAAAGAGGAGCGCTAATTAAGTATGATACTAAGAAAATTCCAAGACCTACTAAAAGATTTACCCAGTCTGACGAGACAAAAAACCGTAACGAAAATGATGTGACTGCTGCCGCTACTATTGCTGCGGTGATTATTTTTGCCGAAGATTTGTAGTCTGTTTTAACTTTGTACCGCTTCCAGATCCAGTAAAGCCCCCAAACCATACTGGGTACACCAGCGAGGGTTAAGCCTATTATGCCACCTATTATGCCATATGATGGAATTAAGATGGCTGCAAGTGGAAGCCCTATAATTAAAGTTAGTAAGCCTTGTTTCATGAGCAGTCTAGTTTCGCCAAGACCCGCTAGAAAGTTTCCTATGCTTAGAACGCCTACTCCTGCAAATATATAGTAAGCGACGTTGAGAGTTAGGAAAAGAGGAGCGAAAGCGTATTTTGGTTCACCTACAGGAGTATAACCGAAAAGCGCATTTACTAAGGGAGTAGACAAGACCATTATGGCTAAAGTTGCGGGTATGAGGAAAACTGTGGTATATTTGACTGATGAGGCATAGATTGTCTGCATCAGAGTGGGATCGTTTTCGAGGTTAAGCTTAGAGAATGCAGGAAGTAATACCGTATTTATAGGGACAGTAAAGAATGTTAAGAGGACAGCGAAATTGAGTGCTGCACTATAATTACCATATAATGATGCCCCAGCGTAGATGAACATTAAGGAGTTAAATAGTAAAGGCAAAACGCCAACTACTACGTTTGATATAGTGAGAGGGAGCCCAAACTTTAGCATAGGTTTGATTGTTTTTAGTATATTGCATTTACCGGTTTTCATTTTACGTAGGGGCTTAAAAAGAAGTAAGTAAACTATGCTAATACCAATGACCCCGCCAGCAACATAAGAAAGAACAGTACCTACGATAGCACCGAGAACGCCATAGCCGAGAATGACTAGAAGCGGACCTGCCGCAGTTTTAACGACAGATTGACAAATGACTGTTAAACTATTAAGTTTCATATTCTCGTAGCCAACAAATATACCGCTAGCTGCAGAAAATATAGCGCCTGCGAAAATCGAAAGAGACATAATAGAAATAAAAACCGAAGCTTGAGGATAATTAAGGATAGTTGCAAAGAAGTCGGCCAATACAAAGCTTAACAAAGCTAGAACAGCACCGCTGAAAAATTCAAAAACTACTCCGGATACAATTACATCATATATTTCATTGATTCTATTTGCGGCTCTTAGGCTGGCAATTTGTTTAGTCATAGCATAGTTTATGCCCCAGTCACGAAAATAATTGATGATAGATGCGGGGAGAAGGGCTGCAGCATAAAGTCCATACTCTACATCAGATGGCATGAATCGTGCTAAAAAGATGGTCCCCACGGCCATAATAACTGTGGAAACCACTACACCAATTAATAATTGAAAACTTCCTGTGGCAGAGGATTTTCCCATATCTAAGGCTTTATCCAACTTATCCCTCGAAAACTTTCGACATAGACGTCATTTGCTTTTTAAAAGGCTTAATTGCCATATCACAGTTAAGAGAGGCAATAAACAAAATGTCTGTAATGCAGCTAAAAAATTGTTGTATACTCGAATTGTAGCCACATTCAAAGATCATAGCCTTAGGACGTAGTCAAATTCAAACGTAAGTTTACAGAACAGCCACAATTTTTGAATTCTTTAGCATCATTATCATAGATCCAGAGGTCAAAATAAAGATAGCTAAAGCGCCCTCCGGTGTCAGGATCCCAGGCTACAGAGACATCACTGATATTCGTCACTACATCATTAATGCTAATACTGTTAAGATCGACATTTAAAGTAGTTTCATTAAACGTATAATCAATTGAAAAGGTTATGGGTAAATTCCAAGTCTCCCCGTCCTTCACAGTTGCTATATTGCTGTAAATGGAAGAAACTGAAGCGCCGATTACTTGTTGGGTCGCATTAAAAAACTGGGCTTGTACCATATACTCTACCGTACCACCTAAATTATTTTTTACGCATAGAAACACTGTATAGCTCTGATTGGACTTGATGTTAAAGGGGTAACTATCGGCTGTGCACTGTTGACCTAAAAGCCAAAGTTCACTGTTTAATTCAGGTTTCTTATCCAAAGCTTGCTGGGCATATGGGAAAGCAACGATTACTACCATAATCGTAGTAAGAATTAGGAGAATTTCTTTTTGATAAGTAAAATTCATTCATTTTTTCCTTCTGGTTTTAGTATGACGTGAGCTCGCTTAATGGTTTTTGTTAAGATAGCATATAGTATGCCTCGGTTAACTTTTGTACTCAAAAAGCGTTGCTCTTGCTTCTGAAGCTGTCAATAAAGCCTATAAAGCGTTTGTAATTTGCTCGATTTTATTCCTTTTAACTTTTTGATTTGTAGTAGCTATTAAGCTGGGTGGGTTCTTGCCTTTGTATAAATCTTCTAGAATTTTTCTTTTTGCACGAACAACGTCAAGACGTTTTTCTACAGCTTTACTTGTTCGCACATACTCTTTATAAGCCGCTAAGTAAGCTGCGCCTCTTTCAGTGAGCACATAAAGTTCTTGGTTCTGGCAAGAGAGCAATGCAGCAGCAAGCATTTCATCAAGGTACTTGCATAACACCTTGTAGCTTAGATTTGCGCGGTACATTATCTGCGTCCGCTTAGCAGTTGCGCTAGCCACATTTAAGATGTCGGCAGTAATATCTAACTTATCTCTATAATTCAACACTAAAACCTCCAATGATTATATTACAATGAACAAGAAAGAGGAAAACCAAAGATAGAACTTAAGCTATATACAGCAACGATTATCTATGCAGCCAACCGCGACCGCCCTTCTTTGGTTGCTGTGCCTCTTTCTTTGCAGGTTGATAAGAATCTGCCCGCTTGGTCTTTTGCGGCTTCTGATTTACGACCTTTGTTTTAATGAATTTATTCCATCCACCAACATTAGGGTCAGGCTGTATAAAACGTTCAGCATTTTCTATTTTATGCCGTTCAAGAATTTCTTTAAAGTTGAGAGCTTTATAATCTCGTGTAGCGTGGATTATGGTACCTTGTTCAACAAATAGTCGCGAATAGTCTGTAACGGCGATACCTTCAGCTCTGACTTTATCATCAACACGTTCTTGCCAAAGCTTCTTCCATTGAGCTTTTAACTCGTTAACTATTTCTTTTTGAGAATCTAAAGTCACTTAGCTAAACGCCCCCAAACATGACAGTCACGAACAGTATGATTTTAACTTTCACCTTCACTTTTAATGTTCAAGTCACATTAAAGCATGAAATATGGTACAGGCGTAACCATATTCTAGAAGATAGATAAGTTTTTCTATAGCAGGTACTGGAGTTCAATAGAACCAACCAGACTGCCAGTAACCAATTTCTTTTTCCATAATATAACTGTTTATTGGCTCAAATTGATGCAACACTAATGAAAAATATACCAAGAAGACGAGAACATAATCACTTTTATAGACTTTTGATTTATTGCCATCTTGGCATAGCTTAGGTAAGCCTTTAGCATAGCAAATACCAGAACATGAACCGATTTTAGCAATTCATAGCATAATTTTCGACTCTTTTTACTTAGTTTTTTTAAAAAAAAGGCACTATTGAAAAACTATAACATCAACTTTCAAAGTATAATTGAAAGGCACCTAAAATCTTGTATACTACTATCTCAATTAATAATTTGTAATGGAGTTTGCAAGGCTTTAAATTCTACCGTGCTAAATACGGAGTAGGATTGATTATTATGAGTTCAGTATCAGTCAGAGACGTGTTTATAAAGGAATTTTCTACAGTTAACGACAACGATACATTATCTAGATGTTTGGAGCTTTTTAAGAAAAATATCGTTCCTGCATTGGTTGTTCTAGATGAAAAGGGCAAATATGTAGGGGTGATTGCTCAAAGATGGGTACTTCGAGCAAAACAAGACCCTGTTACAGCAAAGGTTCGAAACTTGGTTCGACCTGCGCCCAGAGTTGATGCTGATACTACACTAAGTAAAGCGGCTAAACTCATGATACAAAGTGGCGTCAGACAGCTACCAGTTTTTGAGAAAGACACACTGCGTGGTATGATAACCGATGAAAGCATAATTCACAGCGTGGTTATGCAAGAGTGGGGTAACACTACAATAGATGAAATAATGACTAAGGCGCCCCACACATTAGAGACTACTCGTTCTATAGGCGCAGTTTTAAGCCTATTTAGAGAGCATGACATTAGCCATGTGCCCATAATGGAAGAGGGAAGACTAGTTGGTATAATCAGCGTCAGTGATATTATTGAGCATGTCTTTCAGCCTAATTTACGCATTTCAAGAGGGGACCTTGTTGGAGAAAGTGGGCGTACACTTAGTATTCCAGCAAAGGGTATAATGAATAGCCCTGTAATTACCGTCACACCAAAAACTACTCTTCGGGAAGCTGATGAAAAGATGCATAACTTTAACGTCCATTGCCTACCAGTTCTCTCAAATGAGCGCTTAGTTGGAATTGTTACTAAGCTGGACTTCCTTGAACCTATTGCTCAGATGGGCGAACTTGATCGCAGGCTTACAATACAATTTTCTACTAAGGGCGTAGAAATTGATGCTAACTCGCAGGGCTATATGATGGGAGAGTTTGATAGTTTTGCGCGCAAATACAAAGATATCTTAGAATCAGGGACGCTTTTTGTTTACATGAAGCTCCATGGCACGAACCACAAGGGTCAGCCGCTAATTCATTGCAAAATGCAACTGCGAACTGTAAAAGGCATCAAGGGCTTTTTTGTTAGCAGCGGAGAAGGCTGGGGCGTAGAGCCGACATTTCGCATAGCTTTAGATCGGCTAGATAAAAGAATCCTCCGAAGCAAAGAGCTAGGCTTTAACCCAACATATGCCAGAGAATATCTGCGAAAACTAGGCTTTCCAACAGAAGAACTCTAAAGCATACCCCTTTTTTAATTCCTTCTTTTTTAACATAAGTAACTGATTAACCTATAACAATTTTTGAACCTAAAGAATTTTTAACTATATTAAGGGGGTTACGCCAATATTTAGTTGTAATTTTTGCTGCGTTTTAGAATGGAGTAGCCGTGCATGCCCAGAGAAATAGTTTTAGGTAATGGTAGTTTGAATGTGGCGCTTGATAAAAAGATGCAGATTAGGGATTTCTTTTATCCTTTAGTAGGTCTTGAAAACCATGCGGGTCATTTTTTCAGGTTCGGTGTAGCAGTTGATGGAGTATTTTCGTGGGTTAATGACAACTGGGAGATCTCTACACAATATATGCCTGAGACCTTGGTCAGCCGATATATCGCCGTTAATAGGGAACTGGAAATTGAGCTTGAAGTTAATGATGCAGTCTACAGTTTTTTAGATATATACCTCCGAAAAATCGCAATAAAGAACCTTTCCGATCGTAAACGTGAAGCTAAAGTGTTCATGTCACAGGATTTCCATATTTATGGTGAAGACACAGGCGACACCGCAATGTATGAGTCCGTCCTTCAAGCGCTCATCCATTACAAGCGTAAAAGATACTTTTTAATTAACGGTGAAAATGCAAAGGGCGATGGAATTTTTGAGTACAGCGCAGGAATAAAAGAGGCCTTTGGCAAAGAAGGAGCTTGGAAGGATGCTGAGGATGGCATCTTGGAGATGAATCCTATTGCCCAGGGCTCTGTTGATTCAGCGGTCTCTTTTCAAGTTAAAATTGACGCTAAGTCGGTCGGTTTTGTTTATTACTGGATTGCCTGTGGAACAAGCTTAGATAAAGTTAAAGAGCTTAATACATTAATCAAAAAAACTGGCGTAGAGCAGATGCTTTTGGAAACCGAGAATTACTGCAGTGCTTGGGTCAACAAAAGAGACCTTAACCTAAGCATTCTGCCCAAAGAGATCATCAGATTGTTTAAAACCTCACTACTTATAATGCGTACGCATGTTGATAATGGAGGCTCTATTATAGCTTCATGCGATTCAGACATCTTGCAGTTCCACAAAGACACCTACTCGTATATGTGGCCTCGTGATGCCTCAATTTGCGCCATGGCTTTTGACAAGGCTGGCTTCCAAGAAGTCTCAAGATTGTATTTTAGATTCTGCAACCGCGTTGTCTCGGACGAAGGCTATTTTCGTCATAAATACTGGGCAGACGGCTCGCTAGGCAGCACTTGGCACGCATTGATTGACGCACAAGGAAAAGCCCAGTTACCTATCCAACTTGATGAAACAGGACTAGTTGTATTTGCTTTATGGAAGCATTTTCAGAAATATCATGATTTAGAGTTCATTAGCCAAGTCTATCCAAGGCTGGTGCTTCAACCAGCTAATTTTATCAAAAGCTACCGTGATGAGGTTACAGGTCTACCGAAAGCGTCATTTGATATGTGGGAAGAAAAAACAGGCATATACACCTCAAGTGTCGCCTGTGCATACGCAGCACTATCAAGCGCAGCAAAGTTTGCCCGCGTCTTCTATGACAGCAAACGTCAAGAACAGCTAAACCAAGCAGCATTGGAAATAAAACAGGCAATGCGTATCCATCTGTTTGATAACGAGCTAAAGCGATTCATAAAAGCAATCCAGCCTAGCGGTAGTCGCGACACGTCAATTGACAGCAGCTTAGCATTCACTTTCTTGATGGAGACCTTCGATGCAAACAGCCCAGAAGTGACTCAAACCATGAATGCCATTTTAGATCAGCTGTGGGTTAGCCCTGGCATTGGCGGCTTAGCCCGATACAAGGGCGACCAGTACCACCGCGTTTCTAACGAGGTACAAGGAAATCCTTGGTTTATTTGCACATTGTGGCTTGCACGCTGGTACATTAGAATAGCTAACTCAATGCAAGAATTAAAAAAGGGATTAGATATACTTCATTGGGTTGTAAAATATGCGTTGCCATCAGGAGTTCTAGCGGAGCAGTTGAACCCGTATAACGCAAATCCGCTATCTGTTTCACCTTTAATTTGGAGCCACGCCGAATTTGTCATAGCCGTATGCGAGTATATCGAAAAGTACCAACTGATAGCTTCAGCAGAAAGTACATAATAAAACAGGTGAGTAGTATGCTTATAAAAGTCAGCAGTTTGGACTTAATTCCCTCAGGAACCATGAAGCAGTTTTTTGTTAAAGAGCACGAAATACTAATAATAAATATCAACGGGCGTTTCTATGGGTTAAGCGCTCGATGTGCGCATGCAGGTGCACCATTGGCTGAAGGAACCTTAGATGGCGAAATCCTAACATGTCCTTGGCATTACTCTCAGTATAGAATCACAGATGGCACAGTAATTAGAGGACCTGCAGAAAGGAACCTAGAAACTTTCGCTGTAATTGTAAAAGACGATTATCTATTTATCGATGTCTAACCAGATAAGTAACTTCAAAGCTGCGGGGGCTGATCTGACGGTTTTTCATCGGCTTGAGCTCTACTTTGCTGTTTAATATTTTAAAGTTTTGAGCAAATCCCTCAACATAGTCACTTACACTGCCACATTCATAGCAGAAAGAACCGGAAAACGTGATAATAATGACTTCAGGAAGGACAACGCTGGCTTTAGCTATAACTATTGGACTTCTAATTCGGTTAAAAAGGGAAATTGCTTTTTGTGTTATGGCGGTCAGTTCATTTTGAGATATGGACATATTATGCTCTCAGATGTCAATTCTGCTTCCGTCAAAGCCTAGTCGGGATCTACCTAGTTCGTCCTTGATTTCTGCTAGCTGTAACATTGTGAATACTGGGCCGTCGCGACAGACACGGTACTTGCCTATCATGCAGCTTCCGCATAGACCCATGGCACACCGCATAAGGCGCTCTAAGCTAGCTTCCATGGCAATTTTGCGTTTCTGTGCTAACTCAAAGGTTTTACGCACCATCTGCTCTGGTCCGCATGTATAGACCATATTATACGTTTCTTTATTGAGGAGGTCTTCAAGGGGTTCGGTGGCAAAGCATTTGAGCCCGTAGCTACCGTCATCGGTGGTTGCAATGACGTTTTCATCTGTGCATACGCCACTAAGTTCGTTGAGGAACAGGAGCTCGTTTTTAGTCTTGGAGCCCATGACAAAGCTAATACGGTCAGCCTTTGCTGCTAGCCGTTTTGCCAAGAACAATAACGGCGCAGTTCCGGTTCCCCCTCCGACTAACAGGACTCTGCCACGACTTTCCGTGAAGCTAGTTCCAAATGGTCCGCGTACACCGACAGTTTCGCCTACGGTCATGCTGTGGAGATGCCGTGTTGCATCGCCTATGGCTTTGACGGTAACTTGAACGATGCCGTTTTCAGCGTTCATTATGCTTAACGGAATTTCATCTATACCAGGTATCCAGAGCATGAGAAACTGCCCAGGGTTAGCTTTTCCGCATAAATCGTCATTTATCGTGTAAGTTTTGACGGTCGGCGATTCAGACTTTATTTCCGTTATCTGCGTCGTACGCAGGGTATTAATCTTGGTGAGATAATCCGACAATTTCCTTTACACTCCCGTACTCTTTCTTTTTAAGATAATTCACTACTCCGCGGTTTATGTTTTTGAAAATTGCATTTTCTGTGGCTACTGCTGTTCCAATTTGAACGGCGCTGGCGCCAGCAAGGAAAAATTCTATCGCATCACGCCAGTTGCTGACACCCCCACAGCCAAAAATAGGAGTTTTTGGTAAGACCTCAAATACATCATACACACATCGTAATGCTATGGGCTTTATGGCGGGTCCTGAAAGTCCGCCACGTTTGTTAGCAAGAATAGGGCGCTGGGTGTCAATATCTATGGCTAGTGCCCTCACTGTATTGATTATTGTTAGTGCGTCGGCGCCCGCTTTGACAGCTGCTTTGGCTACTTCTACGATATCGGTCACATTGGGAGAAATTTTAACTATGATAGGTTTTTTTGTGGCGGCTTTAACTTTGCATACCACTTCTGTAAGTATCTTTGGGTTTGCACCTATCTCGCTACCTGTATGCTGAACATGTGGACAGGAGACATTAAGTTCTATCGCATCAGAGCCTGCATCCGCAGCTTTCTGTGCTACCAGCGCATACTCATCGGCAGTATAGCCATAAACGCTGACTATAAGTGGTATGTGCAGGATCTTTTTTGTATACTTTATCTCTTCAATATAGTGGTCTATTCCGGGATTCGGCAAACCCATGGCATTTATAATTCCACTTTTAGCCTGAACGATTGTAGGATTAGCATAACCTACGCGGGGCATTACTCCTATAGATTTTGTGATAACTGCGCCCGCACCGCACCGCGCTACATACTGTAAAGATTCAGCTGAGTAGCCCAATATGCCTGAGGCTAATGCTGTAGGGCTACACATCTTTAAGCCACAAATATCAACATTTAACAGGTCATTCTTCACAAGAGATCCCGCCTGAAACATATCCATTAAGGCTATTGTATTAATAGAAATAAAGCTTCTTTAAAGCAGAAATCATCTAGTGCTTATTGCTGAATTCTATTTCCTATTGTTTATTGTCTTCGGGTTCCAGTTGTATAGTTGTGTGTTCGATGCCATATTTTTCGCCCAATAGCTGGTTAATTTTCTCAAGTATTTCTTTTGACTTTGCATAATTAATCATTGCCACTTGAATGTGCGCGGTAAAAGAATACATGCCAGAGGTGATTTCCCATACATGCATATCGGTGATTCGTGTGATTTCACGAATGTTCTTTTTGAGTTCAGCGCTTATTGTATCGATGTCCATGCTTTTTGGAGCGGTTTCTAAGAGAACATTAACAGAATCGCGGAGAAGGCCATATGCCCAGATAAAGATAAGGACGGAAATGCCGATGCCTAATAGTGGGTCAACGATGTACCAGTTAGTTAAGTAGACTATTACGGCGCCTATTATGATTACAACTGAGGAGGCGGTATCAGCAAACATGTGCATAAAGGCGCCTTTGACATTGAGATCACTTTTTATGCTTCCATGTAGGAGCAGGATGCTTATGCCATTGGCAGCTAGTCCAGCTAGGGCAACTAGGAGCATTTCAAAACCAAAGACTGGTTGGGGGTTGAGCAGGCGCAATAGACCCTCGTAGAAGATGTAAGCAGTTACGGCAAAGAGAAAGATGCTGTTGAAGAGCGCAGCAAGAATTTCTGCGCGGTAATAACCATAGGTACGGTGATGGCAAGGTTGCTTACATGCAATGATTATTGCAACGAAGCTAATTATGAGGGCAAACAGGTGGGTGAACATGTGTCCTGCGTCGCTAGCCAGTGCTAAGCTACCGGTCAAGATGCTGCCCACAACTTCAATGACCATAACAGAGCCAGTGACTATCATAGCCAGCAGAAGGCGGCTTCTTGCTACCCCTCGGTATTCATGAACCTCAGAAAACGAACTCGAATCCTGCCTAGGTCTATGACTATGAGGACGCTGCATTATAGATATCTTTCAATACAGGTCACTAATATGCATAATTATCAAAAAATCGGGTTACTTTTTAAGCAAGTTATCATGGCAGAATAAGGCTCAACAAAAAATGAAATTGAAGCCAAAAAAGAGCCTTAACCAAACAATTGCATGAAAATAGAAGCCAGACAACAAGAATCTATACAATAACAACACTTAAAAATGAATAAATCCTGAAAAGATGCTAGCTACACTTTTTCATCGCTTCGACTTTGAGTTCTTTGGGCATGAGCTCTATAGCATAACGCAATGCGGTTCGTGACATGGCTTGTCTGTTTTTGAGGACATAATTGTAAACTTCAGTTTGGTGTTTACGACTTTCCTCTTTGAGTAGCCAACCATAGCCTTTCTGGACCATATCATCCCTGTCAGCTAAAAGCAGATCGCTGATTTCTAAGGCATCTTGGAAAAACTTGCCTTGCTTTGCAGGAACGATAAGCGAAACAGCAGCTGCACGTTTAAGCCATCGATTTTCAGATTTAGCCCAACGCTTCAGTTCATTTATACAATCAGGAAACTTTTCCAAAAAATCCCCAACTGTGTGATTACAAAAGCTGTCGCACTTAGCCCAGTTATTGATATAATTTGTGATCCAACGTTCGAAGACTGCCAAATCAGCACGCTCGAATTTATTTACAAGGTTCGGTAGCCAGTATGAAACGACAAACGCTTCTTCGGTTACATCGGAGCGAAAAAGCGCCTCACAGATTGAGAAAATTTCTTGTTTGCTAAGCAGTTTGACCTCTTGCCAGTATTTTTTAGCGATTTTATTAACAGTTGCAGTTTTTACGCCGTAACATATGACGGGTTCTTTGAAAAACCGCTGAAATGATGCACAAGTTTTTTGGTCCGTGCTGGCTTTGAGTTCATCGCGGATATCTTGGACTAGTTGGTTCATAAGCAACCGAAAAGCGAGTAGAAGATAAATACGTTACGAGTAACCTAAAAAAAGAAAATACGGACAGCTAGGCAAATAACTAAAATGGGAAGTGAAAGGTCGACCTTAAAGGTCTTCCATTTGGTACAAATCAACGCCCAAATCGATATTGAGCGGTTTTTCAGGTTGAGCTACTGGCTCTATATTATCAAGTTTGTTCATGATTTTTCCTAGCCTCACTTTTATAGTTTGCACCTTGGTTCTGGTCCGAGTTCGCACTAAGGTAGATTTTGCTTTTGCAGTGCGGGTTGGCTTAATGGGACCCACATGAGTACTGCAAATGGAAAGCGCATTCTTGTCAAGTAAATCCAGGTTGGCAACATCTGGCTCAACTTTGGCAATGTCATCTATCGGCAACGAAAGCTCAATCGGCGCATCGTCTGAAGTATGAATGTGCTTAGTCAACGCCTTTGCGCCTCCAAACTTCTGCGCTGATTAAGTCTCTAATAGCTACACGTATAGCTTCGGCGCGGTTTGGGTAGAAACACTCGTCCACCAATTGATCCAAAGCTTTTATGTACGTTTCAGGCAAGTACAGGGTAATTAGTTTCATCGGCTGTGATCCCTCGGTAGCTACACACTCCACTTCTAAAGTTATACTTGTATATATCATAATACAAATATGCTCATAACATGTTCATTCATTGTACTTATAAATACAAAACCACAATAAGACACGTTCTTGTATATTCTAACCAACTCGAACCTGTAAGTTTTTATTAGATGCATCCCTTTCTCCGTTACTAACGAGGAATGCTATGCGCGTTTTCGTGCGAAACTATGGATGCAGCGCCAACTTATCCGACGGCGAAGTCATATCAGGCTGCCTCTCAGCTGCAGGCTACATCATGACAGGTTCTGAATTAGATGCAGACATAATTATATTCAACAGCTGCGCTGTCAAAGGCCCAACTGAAAATCACATAATAAACGCCATAAAAAAAACCCCTGCAGACAAACACATAATCGTAGCAGGCTGCTTACCACTCATTAGCTTTGAACGTTTAATGCGCGAAACTCGATTTGACGCAGTAGTAGGACCAGCAGCAGGCGAAAATATAGTTAACATAGTCAAACAAGTTGCAGATGGAGAAAATATCATTGCATTGGAAAACGCTCTAAATTCAAAGCCTAAGCTGGATCTGCCGCATATCCATACTAACCCTATAATCAGCGTGATTCCAGTGAATTATGGCTGCTTAGGCTCCTGCGCTTACTGTTGTGTAAGGCATGCACGCGGCGCCTTAAGAAGTTACAAAACCACTGAAATTGTAGAGCGTGTAAAACAAGACTTAGCTGCTGGATTAAAAGAGTTCTGGGTTACTAGTCAAGATACGGCAAGCTATGGAAAGGATATAGGTACAAACCTCGTTGAGCTACTGCAGGCGCTTGTAGAGATTTCCGGAGATTTTCGGATTCGCTTAGGAATGATGACACCAAACCTGGTAACACCCATACTTAAAGAGCTGTTGGAAGTTTTTAAAAGCGAAAAGATTTTCAAATTTATACACTTACCCGTACAAAGCGGCGACGATGGAGTGCTAAGAAGCATGCGGCGATTCTATACAGCCGCTGAATTCAGAAATATTGTAGCTGCCTTCCGAAGCACTTTCCCACAAGTGACGCTAAGCACAGACGTTATTTGTGGTTTTCCAGGTGAAACTATTGAAGGCCATGAAAACACACTTAGGCTTCTTGAGGCGATTAAGCCGGACATTGTGAACGTGTCCAAATTTTTTGCCCGCCCAAAAACAGAAGCTTGGGATATGCGCAATCTATTTGTGGATCCCACCGAGATTAAACGGCGAAGTACTCAGACGGCAGCTTTGGTCAAACGCATTGGGCTGAAGCGTAATCAGCAATGGGTAGGTTGGCAGGGCGACATACTTGTTGATGAAAAAGGCAAGGTTTCCGACTCATGGATAGGCAGAAATTTCGCATATAAACCGATAGCGATTAAAAGCAGTGAAGACCTATTTGGCAAGACACTGCAGGTACGCATCATAAAAGCTTTTGCAACACATCTAACAGGCATAATCGAAAAATAATACTTTAACTTAGTATAGCCCCGTTGGATAAGAAGCACCGCATTTTGAAACTATAAAGGCATTAAATGTTGTTGTAGTTGTGCAATCACGTATGCTTAATAGTTTTATTTTAGCTATGAACGTTGGTGTAGTTTATGCAATCAGTTAGTATGAGTGAACAACAAAGTACCGAACTATGCGACCGCATCGGAAAAATGCTCGTAGAGCAACTTGAATCTGAATCAATTCAAAACAGCATTGACGAAGTAATTCGAGATTTTATAAGTAAAAACAACCTCAATGTTGATCCTGACACTATAAATAACAATATACAAGTCTCAGTAAAAGTACAAATGACAAGATAGATTGACATCAATGAAAAATTCGCTTATTAACTAAATTTTCTAAACGTAAAAGCGAATTTAGTTCTACCAGTCGCACAATTTTTCTATTCTTTACCCTAATTTTTAATCCATCTCTTTATAGAGTGAGATTTAGGTGGCTTCTGTAGAAGTAGCGATGATATTTTTGATTTCAGCGTTCAAAGCATCGGGTAGTCCTAGTATGCCTACATCCATAAAGCCTCTAATAATTAGAGAAACTGCTTGATCTTGGGTTAATTTGCGCGTCATTAAGTATACTATTTCTTTTTCACTGATTTTGCCAACTGCAGCCTCATGGGTAATTTCTACACCTTTCTTTTTTGCGATTAATTCAGGAATCGACTGCATAACCGATTTATCGTCCATAAGCAAGCCACGACACTCCAAATGACCTTTACAATCTGAGCTATCACCTTCTATGAGCCCACGAAGTATCATCTTGCAGCCTTCACGGGCAATAGCCCGACTAATCAGTTCAGCCTTACTACCTTTGCCTGACAGAACCGCTTTTGATCCAATGTCTAGTACACTATTTGGGTGACCATATAGTATGCTGTTGAAGCTTACACGCGAATTTTCACCTTGGCAATAACCAGTCGGATACATTTGAATATCGCGTACAGGCCGCATACAGACATAGTTTGAAACAAATGTTGCATTATCTCCAATTTCGGCACCACTCCTGGGGCGCACTAGCGTATCTTCACTCCATTGATGAACCATGGTAAAGTTTAGCAAAGCATTTTTCTTAACGTAAATTTCACTTACGCCAATATGTGCTGCATTAGAGACATTTGAATGCTGAAGGCAACTACTAATAATATGCGCTTTTGAACCTTCTTCGGCGATGATGATATTATGAACACGCTGCTCTAAATGCTTCTCAGTAATCATCAAACAAGACTGTAAGGGAAAAGCAATTTCCACACCAGGCAGTATCCGCATAAAGTAGCCACCGCTGTACTTTTTAGCGACACGTTTAGTGTACTCGTCTTTATCTTTACTGACAAGTTTCCACATGTAATCTTTAAGCCAAGAGTATTTCTGAAGCGCGATCTTGATATCCATTAGCTCCAATTTGCCTTCGTAAAGTGAATTGATCTTTGAGGTTATGGTTTCTTGGTTTAGATGGAAGAAAGTGCCCGCGCGATTATTTTCTTGAGTCTCTAATCCTGCTTGTGTTGCTTCTTCAAGAATTTGATGTGGAATTTTGGTTAAACTATTGTCTTTGCTCACTTTTCCATCCCTCTCGTGTTCGGCGCCTGCAGGCTACGCAGCCTTCGTAACCTAACCGCTTAATATCTTCATAGATAGCGTTGGGCTCAGTAAAACAGTGAAACTGACCCCCTAGCAAGATACAAGCAAAGCCTGCCTTAATGTACTCCAATATGTCGCCTTTATGGGTGATAATCAGTGCGCTACTACCCGTATTTGTTATATATCGTTGAATCTCACTTGCTATTAATTTTAGACTCTCAACATCTACGCCGCTATCAGGCTCATCGAGCAATAAAAGCTTCGGTTTCAAGAATATAAGCTGCAATATTTCACTGCGTTTTCGTTCTCCTCCTGAAAAACCCATGTTTATATCACGATCTAAGAAGGTTGTGAGGCGAAACGCTTCAATCTGCTCCTTCTCCTCCGTACTAAATTCATCATTGACCGTTTTTCCTAAGCACAACTTAAGCAAATCGCCCAGTTTTACGCCTGTTATCTCCGGAGGATTTTGGAAACCTACCACAATGCCCAGCTTTGCTCGTTCATCTACACTTTTATGCGTTATATCTTGATTATTAAACAAAATTTTTCCCGCAACAACCTCGTACCCAGGAAGCCCCATAAGCGTACTGATTAAGGTCGTTTTACCCGAACCATTAGGTCCGAAAAGTATGTGGCTTTCGCCTTCTTTTAAGCTAAAGTTAACATCTTTTAAAATGAGCTTACCTTCGATTTTAACTGATAACCCCTTTACCTCAAGTATGCCCATAACACTCTAATCTGCATTATTTTTTAAAAACATAAACTTTCCGTATAAAGGCATACTTAGCTAACAGACCCTAAAATAATCTCATCCACCGTTGCCAAAAACGACTCATCCACGCTTACACCATGCTGCTCAGCTAGGACAAAAGTAATAAAAAGCAACTCAGAAATTAACCGCCCTAAAGCTTCTTTATCTTTTGAGCTTTCCGGGTCTTGGATTTTTCTGGCAACTGTTTCAGCTTTCTTCATAAAACTCGTGATAGACCCAAAATCTGCTAAACCTTGTTCTGCTTGACAGAACTTCTTGAAGGTTTTCCAGCTCATATACTGTGCATCACGTATTGTAAGAGACATTCAATAACCACTCATAAAATAAGTCAACATAATACAGGATATAACTTTTCACAAAACCTATCACGTAGATATCCAAGGCAAACCGCGTGCCTAGCCGTAGGCACACTTACTTACATATCTGAAATAGAGTATGTACTATTATATTACAATGCCCGCAAGTTTACAGTTGTTTTGGTCTTTTGTTTATGTATCTACTGGTCAGCAGAAAATGACCAACGCCTTAAGAAGGAAGCTCATTCTTGAGTTTTAGCTTCTTCCTCAAGGAACTTATCCCACTTCTTTCGCTCATTATCAATCTCTAAAGGACATACCACTCTAGCTACGCCATCAATAATGCCTTCATTGCTACCGTATCTACAAATTAAATTGCCGCCATCATCAATTCGGATGTCACAAGTCTTCCCATCAAAGCACAAGCATTCAATTTCATCCTTAAAGTTGGGCATCATACACAACATTTGATTTCCAAATTTTGGTACTCCTGCCACCTTTATCCAACCTAATTTGCGTTCTAGTAAAATACAGTAATAAGCTTTTGCTATTTCACACCTACAATAACAATCAAACATGAAAAGCAGATTTGGAAAAAGAAAACAAACCAATAAATTAACCTCAAAAATGCACATGTTAAGTTAAAATTTTCATTTATTGCTAGGCATAATTCATCAAATCGCTTAAATCTGGTACGTAAGTTACACGAATTCAGGTTGTTTAGCGAGCTCTTTACCTCACATCATTATAGGTAACCGCTGCAATACACAGCAGTCCAAA
>CAYRSV010000043.1:0-2318 GCA_964427115.1 uncultured Candidatus Bathyarchaeia archaeon
TGGCGGGCGGGGAGGGATTTGAACCCTCGACCCCCAACTTAGGAGGCTGGTGCTCTATCCGTAGCTACTACAAAATCACCCTCGACCACTACAGTTAAAGGGAGACGTAGTAACTTATCCGTACTGAGCTACTCGCCCAATGCCTATTTTGCCTGATGCAGCCATTTTCTAGGTTTTTGTCTTATTTGAGTCATGTTTGTTTTATGGTCAATTTGGCTAACATGTTGACTATTAGTGGCTGCTGTGTTGGGATTATCTATTTTCTGCGTTTGATTAAGCTTTCTCTGCATATAACAAGTTTTGGCGTGAGCCAGCGTAATGGGTATTTTTTCTGTTTATTAGTAATCTTTTGTTTGGCGTGCGAAGTGTGAAAAAGTCTGTAGTATTGTGTCTAGTGGCCTAGCGTTCTTATTGAAGGCGATTAGAATCCTAATAGTGTTGCATTTGCAATATCGGTTGAATGATTGCCTACGTGTTCCAAGTTTCTAAGTACGTCCACGAATATAATTCCTATGAGTGGGTCGCATGCTTTGTATTCTAGTCTTCGGATGTGATTTGATTCGTAGTTTTTCTGCAGGCGGTTGATTTCATCCTCTAATTCTTGGACTAATTTTGCAGTCTCTACGTCTTCATTTTCAAGTGTAAACAGCGCTTTTTCATATATTACTCGTATTTTTGTAAACATGTCAGATAGTTCTTGTTTAGCGTCTTCTGAGAATTTCAGGTCCTTTTTAAGTTTCTTTTCAGCTAGTTCCGCAAGATTGTGTGCATGGTCTCCAATTCTTTCAATATCAGATACGCTGTGCTTCAGGTAGGCTAGTTTCTTTAGCTCTTTTTCGTTTAGGTTTTCGAATCGTTGGTCTTCTAAGAATTTTTTGATTGCTTCATGAAGTTCGTCGACTATTCCTTCGAGCTCTTTTACTTTTGCTATTGATTCCTTTTTACTGTCTTGGATTGCTGATTCTGCTTTTTCAAGCATTTCAGAGACTAATTTTGCCATCCTTAGGGTCTCTTTTTCAGCTTGAGCCAATGCAATTGAGGGGGCATTTAAGAGCTTATTATCAATAAATTCGGTTCCCCTCTTAATTCTTATATCTTCTCCAGGGTAAATCCGCGTTACTAGAGCGGCTAAAACACCTACTAGTGGTAGCATAATTACTGAGACTGTTATATTGAAAATAGTATGAGCATTGGCAATTTGTCTAGGTAGCTCTGTTGATGTCATCGCTATTAGTCCCGCATAGTTTGTTATAAAAGGGAAGAATAGCAGGGCTCCGAGAATGTTTATTATAATTTGAGCTATTGATAGCCTTTTCGCTGAAATAGATGACCCTACTGTTGCCATTGCTCCCGTGATGCATGACCCAATATTAGCTCCAAAGATGATGGCAATTGCCGCATCTAAGGTAATCATATTATTAATTCCCAGAGATAACACTAATCCCATCGTAGCGGTGCTACTGTTAAAAACAGCTGTTATTGCTGCACCTGCAAGTAATCCATAAATTGGAAATTGCCAAGATCAAATAAGAAATTTTTTAAAGAAGGTTCAGCTTGCAGGGGTTCAATGCTGCCAGACATTAAACTCATTCCCAAATAAAGAAGACCTAGACTTAGAATTACTTGACCTATGTTTCTTTGCTGTTTGGTTTTACCTACAATCGAAAGTATAAATCCAACAGCGATCATGGGATAAAATATAATTCCAATATCAGAAGCTACTATCTGAGCGGTTATAGTGGTGCCAATTTCGCTTCCGAGCATGACGCCCATAGCCTGAGTTAAATTTAAAGCCCCAGCATTGATTAAACCCATTAAAATTACCATAGTTAAGCCGCTGTGAACAGCCGCAGCTGTTAAGGCACCGACAAAGCAGCCCTTAATAGGATTATTTGTTACTTTAGTCAGAAGCTGTTTTAACTTTTCACCAACTACCTTTTTTAATCCTTCACTTAGCAAAAATAATCCATAAAGAAATAGGGCCAGACCACCAGCAACACCAAACGCGATGGCTAATAAATCCAAGTTCGCTGCACCCAAAATTTTGAAGTAGTTGCCCATCTAAAGTTCTCAATTATGTGCACTGCTGAAGATGAAGAGGTATACTTGATGACATATTGCCACAAAATGGTAAAATTATGCCGTGAGAAACTGCCTTCCTGAGTTAACAGGCCCGTATACGCATCTGTTATACGTCTCATCATCACTGATGCCCCGCTTGATATTAAGTCACCTTCTATAAAAAATTATGGAAAAATAGTGACGTAATTTACTCTAAAAGTATATCGCTAAAACGTAGTGAAAGATAAAACAAGAAA
>CAYRSV010000043.1:2418-18204 GCA_964427115.1 uncultured Candidatus Bathyarchaeia archaeon
CGTAATTTACTCTAAAAGTATATCGCTAAAACGTAGTGAAAGATAAAACAAGAAAATTGTTTAGGGCATAAAAGACTAAAGAATCACTAAGCTAGAAGCATCTTCTATACGCCATTTTAGCACATGTAGTTAGTCGTAACAATTATGGTTTAAGGTTGAACTTACTTTATGGCAATCTTGGCAACGCTTTATAAGTATAGTTCTGTTTAGCTATCAGCGTTTCCGGGTGCAACGTTTGAATACTAAGAGTATCCTTGACTTGATTGGCAATACTCCACTAGTAAAAATGGTATATCTAAATCCTAACCCAAACGTTGAGCTATATATTAAATTGGAAAAATTCAATCCAGGCGGCTCCATTAAAGACCGAGTTGCCAAGTACATGATAGAGCAGGCTGAAAAAACCGGCCAATTAAACAGCAACAAAACAGTTATTGAACCCACAAGCGGCAACACAGGTATCGGTATTGCGCTAGTATGCAGAGCCAAAGGTTACGACGCCGTCATAGTTATGCCTGAAACCATGAGCGTGGAACGTCGCCAAACACTAATTTCGCTAGGCGCTAAAGTCATATTAAGCGATGGCTCTAAAGGCATGGATGGCGCAGAGGACCTAGCTAAAGAAATTGCGAGCAAAAATCCCGACAAATATTTCATGCCTAACCAGTTCGCAAATCAAGCTAACATTCTTGCACATTATGAAACTACGGCTCCGGAGATCTGGCGCGACACCGATGGCAGAGTCACACACTTAGTTGCCGGCATAGGCACCACTGGCACTTTGATGGGGGTCTCTAAACGCCTAAAAGAATATAATCCATCTGTGAAAATCATCGGCGTACAACCTGAAGTAGGAACCACGATCCAAGGCTTAAAAGATCTAAAAACACAGCACATACCCCAGATTTGGGACCCAACATTAGTCGACGAAGTATGCTTCGTTAACCCGAAAACAGCGGACGAAACCGCAAGGTTGCTGGCTTTAAAAGAGGGAATTTTTGTAGGCCCAAGCTCAGGAGCAATATTCCACATCGCCATGCAAAAAGCCAAAGAACTCAAATCAGGTCTAATCGTTAGCATTGCACCAGACGGCGGCGAAAAATACCTAAGCACAACCCTCTGCGACCCAAACCTATGCCTAGCATGCGTCAAAAAATACTGCATAAAATGCAGCTACCGCGACGGCAACCCCTGCTCCAAAGCAACATAAACACCGCCATAAACTACACAGGATGTAAAAAATCGTAATCCCCTTGTAGCCAAATCACAGTTAAAACACTCTAGCTGCATCATGCAGTCCACCTGCATCAATTTGAGATACATCGGCTACTTTATCTTGGAAGACAACCTAAATCAAGGGCTGCAGGGCACCATTATCGCAAGAGAAATCAGACCAATAGCCTACAATTAATAGCCATAAGAAAATAACCTGCCTTTTCACATCTGCTATGCCCTGTCAATAAGTGACAACTCTTTCTCAATAATCCCTGATACGTCAGAAAAGCCCCCAGCAGCTCGCTTGCAGCACACAATCAGCCAACTAGCCACAATCCTAAAGACGATTAAATCGCAGACTAGCCAAACTACAGCAAAATCCTTTCTATCCATACAAAAAACTTAAACAATACCCTGCTGATTAATGGGTGCTGGTGGCGGGGTATCCGAGCCAGGTCTAAATAGGTGGCCAGATAAACTTTACACCTAAGATATGGAGGAGGACTTAAGATCCTCTGGCGCAGGCCTTCGTGGGTTCAAGTCCCACCCCCGCCACCAAAAGGTGGTTTTACGCTTTATTCAGGAAGGTCCGCTATTCTGTAGTTTAATTTTTAAATGTAGTGCGCACTACGCTTGTAATACATGCGGTAAGCCTTTTATTGGTTGTCTGACCTGCTTGAAGCAAACTCCTGAGACTGATATAATGCTTGACATAATCTTTGCTTCAAATCCTAATAAAGGCCAAGCCTTCATAGAAAAAATCTCTAAGAAAAACCCGCTTTTCATCTGCACATTGGGCACTACGGAAACTGCCAAAATCCCGGGCATATCTGCTGCGGGCGCAAACCCGGAGATAACT
The DNA here is from genome assembly GCA_964427115.1 of uncultured Candidatus Bathyarchaeia archaeon. Classification (GTDB taxonomy): domain Archaea; phylum Thermoproteota; class Bathyarchaeia; order Bathyarchaeales; family Bathycorpusculaceae; genus JADGNF01. The sequence continues at coordinate 4,493 of CAYRSV010000043.1, forward strand.
GACTACACGCCTCCAGCAGACATAGAGCTTTTGCTGTTAGGAGAATGCAAATGTATTAACGGTGTACCTATCACACCTGATGGCATACCCACACCCGCCTTGGTTACCTTATGTGCGTTGAAGCTGGCAAATATACCCGCTCTGGGTGTGAATGCTGGCTTAAGCGTCTTGCCCCATGTTCCGTTTCTGGAGTTAGGCTCTAAACCTGGAAAAGATATACGCACAGGCAAAGCCGTTGAAAACGCCCAAGAAGTTTTACAAAGAGCAAAGATTGCCGGTCAAATTCTCTCGCAGACAGCTGATTACCTAATAATCGGTGAGAGCATCCCTGGCGGTACCACAACCGCTCTAGGCGTTCTGCTAGCTATGGGCATAGACGCTAAAGGTAAAGTCAGCAGCACATTGCCCAGCAATCCGCATGACCTAAAGGTAAAAACCGTTGAAGCAGGCTTAAATGCACAGCAGATTAAGTTTGGCGATCTAGCAAATGACCCGTTAAGGGCTGTTTCTTGCGTCGGTGATCCAATGATGCCCGCCTTCGCCGGTTTAGTTTTAGGTGCAGCTGAAAGAGTTCCTGTTATGATGGCCGGTGGAACCCAAATGAGCGCCGTTCTAGCAGTGATAAACGCTATAGACTCTAAAGTCCTTTCAAACGTAGCTATAGGAACCACCCGTTGGATAGTCGAAGATAAGTCTGCTGATCTTAAAGGCATAGTTGCCCAAATTGCTGATGTCCCTATAATGGCCGCTGACCTCAACTTTGCAGGCTCCAAATATACAGGGCTGCATGCTTACGAAGCAGGCGTAGTTAAAGAGGGCGTAGGCATTGGAGGCACAACCATAGCGGCTATGGTAAAAACCAACGGCGAAATAACCAAACAAGTCATGCTCAAAGAAATTGAAGCCAACTATGAACGGCTAATGAACTTGCGATAACCGAAAACTAAGTGGCTATAATATGGGTACTGTAATAACTGCAAAGCAAGTTGCGACAATGGCTATCACTGCAGCATTGTTTACGATTTTCTTTTACCTCTCAGGGATGATAGCGGTGCCCAAATTCACTTTCCTATATCTGCCAATAGTCCTGCTAGGGGTTTTACCGCTTTGGCTTGGCTGGAGCGGCTTAGTCGGCAGCATGATCGGCGGCGTTATGGGCGGCATTTTAGTTGAAGGTCTAGGTCCGTTCGCTTGGATAGAGGCCACAACAGTCTTTGTGATATATAGCCTGAACTGGCTACTGCTTCCCAAGCAAGCGTCAAACTCGTGGCGCTGGATTGTGCCGCTTATAGGAGTATACGCGCTAACACTATTCTTAGGTACACTTGCAATCCTTTGGCAGCTTACTGCAGTAGTAGGTGCATTTCCACAGGAAGTAGCCATCGCCTACATTGCGCCAGTATTTGGGCTCAACTTTCTCATCGAAGCAATCCTTTGCCCCATAATCGTCAGAAGCCTATCCCCAAAAATGCAAAGCTGGGGCTTTAGCACAAGCACAATCAAACCCTTGCGTGCTAAAACAATCAAAGCAAAAAACTAACCCTAAGCATCACTCTTTTTACTCCTTCTCTACCTTTTACATACCCAAATTAAACTAGATTATTTGTTAAGAACAAACCACTTTTTTTACTTGCCTAATCTAAAAAATAATGCTGCAATTGTTCTAATAGTTAGATTTGGGGTGAATTTTGAAAAAGTGTTTAATACTTCTATATCCTATTTTGAGGGTAATTCAAAGGTAGGAGTGTATAAAATAAATGAGGAAAGCTTTGACGTTGGTTTTAGTTTCTATACTTGCAGCGTCTTTACTGCTTGTTATTACACCGCAATCTTATGGTCAAGATGTCGTTATGACAGAGGACCTGCGGATTAATAGTTACAGTTATTATACTAGCCCTAATACTGGCGCCTTCATTGTAATAGGCGAAGTGCAGAATATTGGCACGCGTTATTTCCATTCTGCCATTATAGGGGCGGCAGTGTTCAATAGCTCAGGCGAATTCTTAGCTGAGCCTGTAGTATCATTTGTTTATGCGGATCAGCTTGCACCTGGTGAGACCGCGGGCTTCTATATGGTCTTCACGGCAGCGAAAAGCATTACAGGAGACCTTAGCTGGGTCAACTCCGGCTTTGGCAACATCGAGTTTTACCGTTATGGCGGCTCAGATGACACACCTCGAGATACAGGTCTCCACATTGTAGTAGACAATGGTGCCACAACTGGAAACGGCAACTACAGTGTTAGCGGAGTGGTCCTAAACAGAGGTACAAAATACCCTGAGAAAAGCTTTGTCGCAGGCACATTCTATGATTCCCAAGGCAAAGTAATCGCCGTAGGTCTAAGTAACTACATGACACGCTACCTAGCGCCAAACAACGTTAGCGAATTTACCGTAGGGCTCTACGATGCCCCTGCCAATATTGGAAACCAGATTGCCAGCTATAGTCTCCGAGTTGTAACTGAAGGCACACTGAACGAGACACCCCCATCGCCAACAATTACCCCTACCACCTCACCGGGCAGCACACCAAATCCAACCTCCACATCCTCAGCCGCACCAATTAACAATGACAACAACGCCGCATCCTCAAATACACTCTACATAGCCCTTGCGGCAATAGGTATAGCAGTAGCAGTAGTCGTCTTAGTGCTACTGCTAAAACGCCGCTAAAACTATAAATCGGATACTTAAGTATCCATAATCAACTTTTATTTTTTCAACACTAAGTTAATTACATTTAAAAATTTTCTTCAAAAAAAGTGAGGAATGGAGGTATTTACCTTCGTCGCATTGCAGCAGCTATTGCCGCAATTATGATAATAATTATTATTACCACAATAGCTATTAAGACCCAGTCATCGATGCCCGCAATGATTTGCCCTCCCGGTGAAGCAGTTGGTGACACTTCTGGGCTTCCTGTTGTGCCAGGCGATACAGTTGGCGTTATACCAGGGCTTCCTGTTGTGTCTGGTGTAGGAGTGTGTCCCGATTCGCTAGTTTCAGTAAAGACTGCTTGGTACACAAAGGTATAGCCATATCCGCATTCTACCTGAATCGGGTTAACGTCAACGACTAAGCTGTCAATGCCTGTTGGCTGCGGAGGTCTAGGGAAAGAGCCGATGATTTCCCCTGTTTCAGGGTCTATAATGACGCTGGAGCTTTGTCCTTGACTATGGCCAGGTGTCACGTTACCCGAGATGACCCAGTAATGGAATGAGTAGCCTTCATCTGGAATAGCGCTTAAAGTGATTAGCGTGCCATTAGGGAAAGTATGGGTTCCAGGTGCAGGGTCTGTAGTTCCGCCTGTGGTAGGTGGAATTACAACTACAGCGTTGTCCCCCGCGGTAGGTTGCCCGTCTTCAGCAGCAAAGATTGCCTGGTACGTAAACGTATAGCCGTATCCGCATTCTATGGTTGCCGGGTTCTCAGTAAATACGAGGCTGTCAATGCCCGATGTTGGCGGTCTTGGTGGGAAAGGTACTATTGGTTGCCCTGTTTCGGGATCAATGACAAGTGGCGGTTGTCCCGCGGTATGGCCTGGTGTGAAACTGCCGGAAGCAACCCAGTACTGGAATCTATATCCTGGGCTAGCTGTGGCTGTTAATACTATTTCTGTACCGTTAGCATAAGTGTAAGTGCCTGGTCCTGGGTTGGTAGTTCCGCCTGTAGTAGGTGCAATTATGATTGTTGCATCTGAGGTCTGTTGAGCATTCACTAAAGTTTGATTTAATGCTACAAACATTAGCGCAGCTGTCAAGAGAACAATGCCAATTGTTGCAATTGCATGCCTATAATTTTTCAAAACATAACTCTCCTGTAAAGAAATTGCTGTTGAAAATTTGTTTGCCTAGACATATAAGAATGTGTGATTGCATCTAGGCAACCACAACTCGCTAGAAGACTTACAGAGGACAACTTTTACTTGCATATTGCCTGCTCTTTCTATGAGATTATCTTAGCTTTTCTCAACAAGCTCAAATTCTTGTAAAACCTTTGCTGCAGTTTTTCTATACCCAGCCCACATGCAGGTGTCATAGTTGAAAGAGTAGCCTCGCTTAGCATGCCTAATGCCATAGTATATCCGCAGCATGCCTTGGACCTTTAAAAACTGGAATACCTATCTCATTCGAAATAGCTGCCACATCTCTACGCATCAAGATGGGAATCAGAATCAATTCAGCATGTCACGTGGTGTATTTTGGAAGTGTTTATAATTTTTTAGGCGCTATTAGCAGCCGCAACCGGATGTTAGACCGTAAAACTTTTTTATATTTAGCTCGTTGGAGCATAATGTTTCGCTGTGTCCTGTGCAAGTAACATAGTCATCAGAGTATCTTTAAGCTTAACATGGCTGTTTACGATTAGATTTCTTGATGCTGTAGCTGGGTGAAAGACAATATGAATATTCTGCAGGGGTAGCTTCCAAAACTTGCTTGATTAATGAATCTTGATGAGTCAGTTAGCATACTGTAGACTTGCTTTTGAGTTAACGTAGATTCATAGTATGGATAAGTTTCGCCGTATTCAAATAGCATTACATACTTTACGTTATTTTGCTCACACATAGCAACTAGTTCTGTCATATTAAATTCAGGCGTAAAAGTATCAACTGGATAAGGCGGGTACTGAAGGATGTTGTGGCAAACTGGGCTATTAGTTTGGGCGTAGAATTTTACAATGTCTGTGAAGAAAACATTCACTGCGCATAAAATTGCTATAGACTCGTTTGTATTCAGCCGTGTCACCACATATTTTGTGGACTCCTCTACAGGCAAGTTATACGAGTAATCTTTGGCTACCCAAATATATGCATCCATGCAGCTATAAACAATGGTAAAAGCAACTAACGATATTAGAAATGCCGCTCCTACTTTGCTTAACTGTTTTCTAGGCAGAGATAATTGACTATCTCGCCAGTATGTCTTTATTTTATCATAAGCGGATACTATTAGGCTAGATGCAGCGATCGCTAACACTGGAAAAAGCGATACTACATAGCGCCACTGTTTATTTCCGATTAACGTAAAGAAAAGATAAACTACTGCAAACCAGATGAGTAGAAACTTATCCTCTGGGCGTCTTCTCCAAAGCAGTAATCCTAACCCAAGTAGGCCAAAAACATACATAAAAATAGATATGGGGTGTACTACTCCGTAAGGCCAAACCATTTCTATCAGATAAAAAATCGGTAAGGCGAACCGAGAACTGTATACAAGCTTATCAGGATTGCCAATATTCATTGCGTATAGCCATTGGTCGAGCATTCTTGTAGAGTAAACCTGATAGGAGAACATAATCCAAGGAAGCGTAATAATAAATGCAATTAGAACCACAAAGAGCAGTTTGGATAATCGAGGTTTAATGTAGTCTTTACGTAGAAACAGAATACTTGCTGCCATGACTGCTAAAGCTATCGCTATTTGATACTTTGCTAGTATCCCTAATCCTAAGGTTACACCGCTCAGCGATAGAAGCCAGCTCTTTGAAGTACGCAGCCACATAAAAAAGAAAATCAGTGTAGCTGAGAAAAAGAAAATTAGCATAGTTTCTACAAGGGCAACTCTCGATAGCCAGATAAATCCTGGCATGGTTGCAAGAAAAATCGACGATAGCAGTGCAATCTTTTTTCCAAATGTCCTACTAACGAATTCGTATACTACAAGCAGTGAAAGCAGAGCAAATGTTACTGCTACAAGCCTGCCATTGAAGACGCTTACTCCGCCAATGCCAAAATAAATTGTGGTCATCAGATCATCAAGCGGCGGATAAAACATGGCTGAATCCATGTAGCTTGGCATATTGCCCTGAAGCAAAAGTAGCCCACCATTAAGGTGGTTTGCTTCATCCCACTGGATTGTCATAACCCCTAAATCTAGCACCAAAAAAGATCCATAAATCGTCAGGAATACCAAGAAAAAGACTCGCCACTTATCAAACATGCCCTTGAACTCTTCTAAACGAGAACGTTGCATGATCCCCAACTCTGCACCGCCCCATTCTCTATGAGTTTGACCTTAGATTATGGATGTTTGTAACGTGACTGAGTGAATCATGATGCTAATCGCTTACAGCTTGCTCTCTACCACAATATCCAAGCTTTCTCTTCATATATTTTGCGCAAATTCACTTTTAATGATTGATAATGTCGTGAAACAATTAAGCGCTATAAAATTTTAATTCAGGCTGAGTTAGGTAAATGGGAACTGTAGATTTTCATGTAAATTCATGTATGCACTGCGGATTATTTTTATACGACGTAAAGTAATTGTGAAGAAAAGGTTGCATCCTCAATTGACAATAACAGTGGATGATGCCGGCAGTGGCGATCTGCTTTTCGGTGTAGTCATAGGCGCCTACCGCGATGACACCCAAGAATTCAAATATGACGTTATAGACGTCAAGTTCTTCCAGCAAAATCTTTTCCGAAAAAAAGAATACCTTACCCAAACATCCAAAATCGTTTCACAACTGCTTACTCGAATCCAGCCTAAGCCTGAAGAAGAAATTCACCTCTGCCAAGGATATATCTTCGATACAGCTGCAGATGAACTCAAAAAAATCTATGGTGAAAGCCGTGTCCGCAGAATACGGGTCGTTGGCGAACCCCAACGTTTAGTCGAAATTGCTTATCTTGATGAAATCAGAAACCTTGGTTATGAACCGTTACCCGAACGAGATGAGAAACGGGCAAAAAACTTTTTCCACATGATGCGCTGGCTTAAAGAAAACCCTAGCATGATGCAATATGCAAAAACAGGCTGGCCACGCCTATCCCGTTATCGTATGTTTAATCCTAATCAGAAAAACGCCGAAAAAAACAAAAACACATACAACATTGTGTGCGCTGAATGTGGCAAAGACTATAAAGTACCATTCAAACCTTTGGAAAACCGTCCTGTATACTGTAAACCATGCTGGGCAAAAAAGAAACCTTTGCCACAGAAAGTAGTTAACTAACCAACCTCTTTACCTGACAAAAAAATAAAAAAGGGTTTTGCTTGCCCACCAAAATTGTGGGCATAACAATTTATTTGTTAATCTTCTCGCCATTTGAAGATCTTTGCAGCGGCAATAAAGACTATTACAGCTATGACTGCTACAACAGCGATGTCGATGAGTGCTCCCGAGATGTTACCATAAACCATGACGTTGTTTAGGCCTTCAATTACATAAAATAACGGCAGAACATGTGCAACGCTTTGCAAATAGTCTGGCATTATAGCTAGTGGGAAGAATGTGCCTGAAAGGAACATCATTGGGAAGGTAACAACGTTGCCTATTACGCCGGCAGTCTCAGGGTTCTTGGCCAGAGTGCCGACTAGCATGCCTAGCGAAGCAAACAGCATAGGACCTAAGATGAAGAAGGGTATAAGCCAAGGTGTTAGCGTTATATGTGCGTCAAAGACAAATACTCCTACAGCAACCATGAGCACGAAACTAAGCGTTGAAAGCAGAATGTAAAAGAGTACCTTAGATGTTAGCCACTCCATTTTAGAAATCGGAGTCAAAGATAGCTGTTTAAAGAGCTTGTTTTTCTTATACTGCGAGGAAATCTCGACAAGCGAGAACATCGGATTTACTAGTATAGAGAATCCGATAAGTCCTGGTATCAAGAAATCAATGTATCCTGTTTGCTGAGTATTTACAGTGGCCGTTGTTATTCCAATTAATGATGTGCCATTATAGCGTTGCAAATTGAAGAAGTTCGATACTCCACTAACAGTCCCACTTACAATACCGCTTGTACTTGAGGCTGGATTACCATATACTGTTACGTTGACAGGCGTGCCTAATAGGTAACTTTCTGAGAAGTCTGCCGGAATAATTATACCATCTGAGGCTGAATGGTCCGCTAAATACTGCGAGAAATTGGCTGATGGTTCAACAAGTTGTACTCTTATAGTACCCGTATTGTTAAGAGTCTCTATGTAATTTGCGCTTATATTATATTGTTGGCTATATGGTATCCCTGGTATTGCGAACGGTTCGGTTTCCAAGTTCTGGACATATACAGTTGTTGCTCCGGAGGAGCCACCTGAAAAGATGGCTCCGAAGATGAGTATTAATATAACTGGGAAGATTAAACCAAAGAATAAACCTATTACGTTTCGCAGATAGCCGCGACCGAATAGTTTTAGGTCTGCTAAAATTCTTTTTATACTTATCATTTTTACTTCCTCTGCTTGCTATTTTGAACGACGCTTGCGGTGTCGATTACTTCTCCTTGTTCGTTTACTTCTCCCCTAACGAGTTTAATGAATACATCTTCAAGACTTTCACGGCGAGTCTGTATGGTACCCCAATCCATTTTTGATTGTTCTGCTGCTGCTAATGCGGCTAAGGCATCAATTTTCTTATTTAGTGCTATGCTGATTACACCTTTGTTATCATAGTATTCTACTTTCAGGTCAGTGTTTTCTCTAATATAATCTGCGAGTTTTTCAGAACCCTCAATTTCAAGTCTTTCACCTGAACCGTATTGCTCTATGATTTGGTCGGCTGTTCCCATGGCTACGATGTGCCCGTGATTTATAATGGCAACCCTGTCAGAAAGTTGTTCTGCTTCTTCCAAGTAGTGAGTGGTTAATATGACCGTTTTACCTTTGGCTTTTAGTTCTTTTATGACTTCCCAGATAGCTCGGCGGGCGTTAGGGTCTAGTCCAGTTGTGGGTTCATCAAGGAACAAGAGGTCAGGTGAATTTACTAGCGAAAGGGCAAGTCCCATTTTCTGTTTTTGACCTCCTGAGAGGTTCTCAAATAAATTCTTGGCTGAATCTTCCAGTAAGACGTCTTTTAAAATTTGATCTGGGTTAACGTTTTTAACACCGAATAGTTCTGCATAATACTTGATTGCTTCGCGTGGATTTGCTTTTTCGAAGAAGGTGAATTGTTGGGGTATGACTCCGATTTTTCTATGTAGTTGATTGCCGTTTTTCCAAGGATCAAGACCTAGTACCTTCACGGTGCCTGAGTCCTTTTTTCGTAGACCTTCTAGTATTTCGACTGTGGTGGTTTTGCCTGCACCGTTTGGTCCTAGAAGCCCGAAGACTTCTCCTTCGTTGACGGTGAACGAGATTCCATCTACGGCTTTTAAGGCGCCGTAGTACTTCTTAAGAGAAGTAACTTCAATAGGTATCATATTTTATCAGCACTTTTGGGGTATGTCAAGTTGCTATATCTGTTTAATACAGCGTATCGGAGTGTATTTGAAGGTAGAAATATAACTTTCGTATTTAAAGCCCCTGATTGTTGCTGCTTTGGTTGCTTTGTGCAATAGCTCCAAATATTGCCGTCATGCGTTTTGACATGCAGCAATTAACCATGGCTTTCGTCTAATAATTAATCTCCTGCTTTATTGCCTACGTAATTTGTAACTCTTTAAAATTAGATCAACATGAGTCATTGAAGCGGGAGTATCAGCGTTTTGTGCAACTGGCTACGTTAAAGCTAGTGTTATGCTGGCTTAGACAGGATTTCTTCTCGTTTGAACATTTTTACGCTCACATAAAAGATTGCGATATCTGCGACTGCGAGTATGCCTATTAATAGTGCTAATATTGCTGGTCCAAGGATTAAAGCGCCTGAAATCTGTGCAAAAACCAAACCCAGTACAGGCAGTAAAAGTATAACACTGATTTGTTGGGCTTCCTTGAAGCCTTTAACCTTAGCTGATATTATAACAGTCAAGCCTATGCTGCACAAAGCCAGCGTTGGGGCAACTCCTAAAATCATAATAAGCCAGACAATATTCGGAAGCAGTAGCATGCCATTGAACATGCCAAACGTGATTACATCTACTACTATAGTGTAAATGCCAAAGGAAATTATTGTAATTAACATGGCTGGAATGAAGCTAACTAAAATTTTACCTAGCAAAAGCTCACTATCTGAAATTGGGGTGGCTAAAAGGGCTTCAATAGTTTTGCGTTCTCTTTCGCCTGCAAAACTATCCGAACCCATCACGCTTGAAGCCATTATTGGAATTATCAGGAAGAACGGCGCAAAAAAGTATACTGTCATGATATAGACTAAGACCTGTCCTGGTGTCATTTGTGCAAGCATTTCTTGGACGTCAAATGGCAAATTAGGTATTAGTGACTGAAAATCCCCCGTTGAAATGTCCTCAGCTGGTGTGTTCGAAACAAACACTATCATGGTTGGAAACACAACTGCAAATATAAGCGGCAAGATGATGATGGGCAACAGTACCTGCCAATTGCGCTTAATCTCAAGCCAATCTTTCCTAAACACTAGCCAGGCATTGTGTAGATTCATTGTTTTTCCTCCTTAATCAGCTTAAGATATGCTTCCTCCAGCGAAGGTCGAAGGACATTAACAGAAAGCACTTGACCATCAGCTTCAACGATGGCACGCACAACTTCAGGCGTAGCCAAACGGGCATCATCAACGCTTACAAGCAGCATAGCCTCTTGACTATTCACATCAATCTGCTTAGACAGCCCTACAGATTTAATGGCAGAAATAACTTCATCTGTTATCTGAGCTAAACCGATCTGGATAATTGGTTGCACATTCGTTTTCTCCCGCAGTTCATCAGGACTACCTATTATGATGCATTTGCCCCTGTTCATTATCAGCACTCTTTTGCATAGCTTCTCAGCATCCTCTAGATGATGCGTACATAGTAGTATGGTGCGCTTTTCATGTTCGCTTAGCTGTGCCATCAGGTCTCTAATTTCCTTAGCTGATTCAGGATCCAAGCCTGCAGTAGGCTCATCTAGGAATAAAACTGGCGGCTTATGTACCGTAGCACGAATAATCGCAAGCTTTTGCTTCATACCCTTGCTAAAGGTTGCCACTTTATCATTCCTGCGATCCCATAAATTAAAAAACTCCAACAATTCCCGAATTCTGCTTTGTCTTTCATTTGCATCTCTGACGCCGTAAGCTTCAGCAAAGAAGTTCATGTTTTCGTAGGCTGTTAAGCGTTCATAAAGGCTGGGATTTTCGGTGAGTATACCCACCGATTGGCGCACCTTCAGAGGGTCACGGCGAATATCATACCCTGCCACCATTGCTGAGCCTTCTGTGGGTGCAATTAAACATGCTAACATACGAATAGTGGTGGTTTTGCCTGCACCGTTTGGTCCTAGAAGCCCGAAGACTTCTCCAGTAGCAATTTCGAGATTTAGATTATCGACTGCTGTAAATGAATTAAATTTTCTTGTCAAACCTTTTATGGATATGCTAGACATGAAGGCATATGCCCCAGGAAGGTGTTATGTCAGCATATGCATAACTGCTAATTTAAGGATGTTGTATTTTTAAGTTAACAAAAATGGCATTTTCGCCTCGTACTTGGGTTAGAAAAATTGTTATCGCGTTTTTCTGTTACGTCTAATGTAGAGAATTCCTAAAATTGCTGCTTCAGATAATGCTATAATTACTAGAAACGCTACCGTTTCTTTGACTTTGGTTATTGTTATTCCTTTGGATAAATCTTCAAGAGTAAAATCGGTATTGGTTGTGAATACTGCCTGAAGCCGGTATGTGTCACCTTGTAGGCATGTTATGGTTAATGGGTTTGCTGAAGTCATATTGGCATTTAATAATGAAGCATCACCATAACCCTGCTTGCTCCCAGAAATTATCCAGTACCTAAATAAAAAGCCCTCAGAAGGTATCGCAGTCAGAGATACTTCATTGCCTGCAGTGATATTGTACGTTCCTGGAGCTATGTCTGTAGTTCCACCAATTGAAGGCAAAATAATCAGCGTTGCATTTGTGTCCTCTATAGACCGAGCAAGAATCGCCGAATGAATATCGCCTTCTGTATTCATTGAAAGCGTAGTCACCAAAGTTGAGCTTAAGGCTATCAAAATTAGTGTAGTTATTGAAATTATTGTGCCGTAGGTAGTATTAATGCGCATAATACTTCACCAAGCTACTGTGGCACATTCCACGCTACTATGTTCCGAGTTTTGAAATCATTTATTATTTTGTGTCTGCATCCTCGAAACAACATTGAAAGTAAATGCTGACTATAGAGAATCCTCTTAGCTAAAGTCTCCTAATTCTGCCAAGGATTTTTCTAACTCTGCATCGGCATGTACATAAATCAAAATTTTAAAACGGTTCTTTTTATTTATTAAAGGGCTGAGAAAATGTAAAATTTATGCTTAGACGTAAATGGTTTTTTCATTATTGTGGTAGTTAAAATTAAAATAGTAATGCTTCATAACATAGGACAGTAACTTATGGTGCATAGGACATGAAACTCAACAAAACAGACGAAAGTGTCATAGCCGCATTAAAAGAAGGCAAAGAACTAACCCTTGTCGAAATATCTGAAATATCTGGTCAGCCCTCAAAAAAGGTCTTTAAATCTCTTCGCAAACTCTTCGAAAATGAACTTATAGATTCAAACGCCCGCAAATACAAGCTCGCTGTAGCACCAGACAAAATCAAAGAAAAACTATCCAAAAAGGATACCGAAGAACCATCTGAAGAATAACCATTCTTTAAAAATTTTTCGTTATCTGTCCATTTAGTTATTGGCTCAAATTTTTTGAATGTGCCTTTTTTCTGACAGCTTGCCCTTTTTCAGTATTCTTGCAGCTTTTTATAGGGTATTTACTGTTTCGCCGTTTTACGCGCCAATATGTGCAACTTCATAAAAACCCATACTGCAACCTTGCAGTTCCAATACTTGTAATAGTCACAGCAAAACGCAAACAACCACCAAATCCAACGCCAAAAAACAACCTCTTGTATTAAACTTGGGTTGTAGGTATGATATGTAGAGCATTTAAAATTGCACAAAAAGTTACCGAAAATAATCAAGAAATTGAAACCTACATGATCCAAAGCATACAAAATTTTAAGAGAGCCTCGAGCGGGCCTTGCTCCCGCGGCCTGCTGCTTACAAGGCAGCCGCTCTACTGGGCTGAGCTATCGAGGCACCCTAAATGCCCAATACCAGCAAGCATATAGTATAACCAAATAAAAACTTAACCATTCCTACAGTGTTTTTGCTTCAAAACCGACGTGCACTTTAATTGGCATGTCTCTCGGTCCCTTGTCATAATACTTATACAAAAGAAAGATCATATATTCAACACAAGCAACGTATGCAGCCACTTCTTAGCTGTGTCTAATAGTTGTTCCGCTCTATTCAAAAAATTGCAAAATTGTTGCATGTGTAGCACAAAGCTTATATGTATTCAAGCTGCATCTACTGTTCCGGCAAACGCATAAACGCGAAAAATGCGCTTCACCGCAAGAAAAAACGCCAGAAGACACGCGCGATTGCCCTCGGAAAGTTAGACAAAACGCGACAAAAGCCTTATATTGCGGGATGGCGCTTCTAACTGTTCCAGCAACATCATACGTTGCAAAAAAAGATGCAGCTCCCGTCCTAAACAGATGGGGGTGAAGGGTGAGATGAGCTCCTAATGTCACAAGGAACTCACAATGACACCATGCATAGGCCAAAAGCGACGCGAAACATAATTACGTAAGGTTTCATCGAACGCCAATAGACACCACCAAGGCCCAGACATGTTACGCTGTCTGGAGGATGGCTCGGCTTGAGAGCTGATGAAGGGCGCGGCAAGCCGCGATACCGCTCCGGGTAGGCGCACGCAGCCTTCGAACCGGAGATACCTGAATGGGACTTCCCTTTATGCTCCCTTACGGAGCGGGAACCCCCCGAACGGAAGCATCTTAGTAGGGGGAGGAAAAGAAACC
>CAYRSV010000044.1:0-17264 GCA_964427115.1 uncultured Candidatus Bathyarchaeia archaeon
CCCTAACGGGGCAGGGAAAACGACGACCATGAAGATACTGGTTGGGCTGCTTACTGATTTCCAAGGTCAAGTGTACGTTAACGGCTACAATGTGTCGGCTCAGAAAGATGAGATTCACAGGTGGCTTGGCTATTTGCCGCAAAGTGTGGCGTTTCAGGATTGGCGCACAATAGATCATGCCTTGACCACGTTTGGTAAACTGTCGGGAATGTCGGATCAGGATATCGAGCGCCGCATTGTTGAGCTGCTGGATATGATGGGTCTGTCGGAGGTTCGCCACAAAAAAATTTCACAGCTCTCAGGCGGCATGATTCAGAAAGTCGGGCTAGCCCAGGCGTTGCTGCATAATCCGAAGCTGCTGGTTCTTGATGAGCCGCTGAGCGGACTTGACCCATATAGCCGACACCAATTCAAAGAAATCGTACTCGACCTAAGCAGGAAAGGCACTACGGTGTTCTTTTCTTCGCACATCCTTAGCGATGTGCAAGATGTAGCCGACCGCATCGGCATCTTAAGCCATGGTAAAATCCGACAAATCGGCACCCTTAATGAGCTTAAGTCTATTTCAGCACCTAAGAAAACCATTGAACTCATGCTAGCATATGCTACCGATAAATGGCAACAGCTTAGCGAGGTAAAGGGCGTTCGAAGTGTAGAGCAGCCCACACTTGGCAGAATTCTGTTGGACCTCGAAGAGGGCGTAGATGCTGACCAAGCCATCAATGATACAATAAAGAGCATAGTTAAGCTGGGGATTCAGATTCGCAGCATCAATCTGCTTATGCCTTCGCTGGATGAGATTTACTTCAAATATGTTGAGGAGGTAAAAGCATGAACCTGCCACTACTATTTAGAGATGAGCTAAAAGGCTTCTATAAATCTAAAGTTATGATTGCCCTCTGGGTAGGCTTGCCTGTAATCGCAATTTTGTTCCGCCTCGTTTCGTTCAGCACCACTGGAGAAGACGTACCCTTTACGGCAGTTTCCTCATTGGTCGTCGCAAGCATAGGCGGAACCCTAGCTGCAGTGATGCTTTCCGTGTTTATAATTAATGAGAAAAACAGGCACGTTTACGAACTATTCCTTATACGACCCATTAAACGTTGGGAAATTATCCTTGCCAAGTTCTTAGCAATCTATCTCTGCGTCGCAATAGCTAGCCTTATAGCAGTAGCCACAGGCATCGCAGTAGACTATGCCACAGCAGGTGTCCCATCAACAGCGTTGTTATCCAGCGCAGGAGAATCTTTAGTAATATCGCTATCTTCAATCGCAATCTCATGCTCCATAGGCGTACTAATAGGCATCGCTTCGCCCAGCGTACTAGTCGGAGCCATACTAGTCATCTACGGCGGAAACCAAATCTCGGCCATAATTTCACTAATGCCAATATACATAAACATACCCTACATCTATGTAGTCACGGCAGCCATAGCCACCTCCGTAACCATAGCAATGCTAGCCGTTTCCATACTAATCTTCAACAGAAAGCAATTCTAAGACTAAACGCAAAAAGTAAAGACGATTAGGTAGGAGAATATCTTATCTATTTCTTCGTTTGAGCAGGTTTTCAAGTATTATGTTCGCTTTCAGGTTTTCTTGGCGGATTTTGGCTCTACCTAATGTTTTCATGTCGGCGTCGATTTCTTTGATGATTTCGGCGTAGCGGGTGCCTTCGGCGGCTGAAACGTATTCGACGCGTAGGCGTTGTGGGCTTAGTCCGATTTTTTGTAGCATGGGTCGTAGTGCGTCGGTGCGTTCTTTCATGCGGGCGTTGCCATTGATGTAGTGGCAGTCATAGGGCAGATGGCATGCACCTATCATGACTGTGCCTGCGCCGAGCCGGAAGGCTTCGAAGATGAAGTCGTTGCTGACCCGTCCTGAGCACATGACGCGGATTACGCGTACGTTGGCTGGGTATTCGAAGCGGCTGGTTCCTGCTAGGTCCGCGCCGGCGTAGCTGCACCAGTTGCACAGGAAAGCTAGAATCTTGTCTTCTGGATCTGTTTCTAGTGCTGAGTGGATTTGTGCCATGATTTGCTGGTCGGTGAAGTGGTTTTGGGTTATGGCGTTCTGTGGGCATTCGGCTACGCAGGTTCCGCATCCGTGGCAGCTGGCAGTTGTGATTACGGCGGCTTTGCCTTCTTCTGCTTTGATGGCGCCGTAGGGGCATTTTTCGACGCAGACGCCGCATTTGCTGGTTTTGTTTCTGCATTTTTCTGGGTCAACGACGGAGACTATGGGTTCGATTTTCCATTTCTTTTTGGAAATTACTGTGGCTGCTCGTGATGCCGCGCCGCAACCTTGAGAAACGCTAAACGGAATGTCTTTGAGTCCATTGCAGGCGCCTGCGAAGAAGACTCCGTCAGTAGGTGAGTCTAGGGGCTTGAGTTTTGGGTGGCTTTCCATGAAAAAGCCATTGGCGTCCCGCGACAGGTTCAGTATGCGGGCTAGCTCGTCTGACCCCTTGGGCGGAATGGACGCGGTGGCTAGCACGACCATTTCTGCGTTAACCTCTACTGGCACACCCAGGTCGGTATCTTCAGAATGCACTGTGAGGTTGTGAGTTCTGGGGTCTTCGTCGATGCGGCTAACACGTCCTCGGATAAAATTGACGCCTAGTTCTCTGGCGCGGTCGTAGAATTCTTCGTAGCCTTTGCCAGGGCTGCGGATGTCCATGTAGAAAACGGTAACTTCTATGTCTTCTTTGTATTTTTCTTTAAGCTGGACTACGTGTTTGAGGGTGTACATGCAGCAGAAGTTGCTGCAGTAAGGATAATGCTGCTTATCACGGCTGCCTACGCATTGGATGAATGCAACCGAATGGGGTTTTTTGCCGTCGGAGCCTCGGATGACTTTGCCGCCTGTTGGTCCAGCAGCTAAGATTAGTCGTTCGAACTCCATGGAGGTTAGCACGTTGGGGTACTTGCCGTAACCTAGAAGCGGCATATCGTATGGTAGATAGGTTTCGAAGCCGGTGGCAACGATGATGGCGCCTACTTCGATGTTGATTTCTTCTGGTTGCTGTTCGAAGTTGATGGCTTCGCGTGCTCCGCAGGCGTCTACGCATTTGAAGCACTCTATGCAGTAATCGCGGTTAATCGTGTAAGTGAGCGGTACTGCTTGGTCGAAGGGTAAAGATATGGCTTTTCTGGTGCCCAGGTTCAGGTCCCATTCGTTTGGGTACTCGATGGGGCAGGCGTCTTTGCATTCGCCACAGCCAGTGCAACGTTCAGCTATAACGTAGCGGGGGTTCTTGCGGATTTTCACACGGAAGTTGCCGACATAGCCCTCGACCTTGAGCAGATCAGCGTTGGCGATTATCTGGATGTTCGGGTGCCTACCGGCTTCAACCATCTTTGGACCTTCGATGCAGATGCTGCAATCTAGCGTTGGAAAAGTTTTGTCAAGCGCTGCCATGTGTCCACCGATGCTCTCGCTTCTCTCAAGCAGGTAGACTTTATAGCCCATCTCGGCAAGTTCCAATGCTGCATTGATGCCTGCGATGCCGCCGCCAACTACCAGCGCCTTGTTAGTGACCGGGACCTCGATGGTTTGCAGGGGAGCCAAGTGCCTTACTTTGGCCACCGCTACGCGTATGGAGTCTTTGGCGCGCTCTGTTGCCTCTTTCGGGGTATTACCATGGCACCAAGAGGCGAACTCGCGTATATTTGCCATCTCGTAGAGAAACGGGTTGAGACCTGCCTCGGATACGGTGCGCCTGAATGTGGCTTCGTGCATACGTGGTGAGCAGGCGGCTATTACTACTCGATTCAGGTTCTGTTCTTTGATGGCTTTGCGGATTTCTTCCTGTCCTGGGTCGGCGCAGGTATAGCGGTTCTCTTTAACGAAAACGACGTCGGGCAGGGTTTTGGAGTAGTCGACAAGCTGCTTGATGTCCACCGTGCCTGCAATGTTTAGTCCACAATGACATACGAATACGCCTATGCGCAGCTGCTCAGATGAAGCGTTAGTTGGGGGCGGAGTTGGGTTTTGACTCATTATCTGATATCCTCCTCGGCGACAAAGCGCCGGCTGACGGTTTCGCGGGCTTTCTGGCTGCCCTTGGCTTTGAGTTCCTTGCCTGCATCAGCAGGAGAGGTTAATCGTTCGAGAGCTTTGTTCCAAGCGCCTGAATGCACTGGCGTATGAAGCACCTTAGTACGTGTAACCGTTAAAGCCTCGTCTACAGGGCAGACGGCTTTGCAGGCACCGCAATAAGTGCAGATGGACTCGTTTACGGCGACCTTGCCTTTTTCGTCAAGCAGCAGTGCGCCAGTTATAGGGCAAACATCTAGGCAGTCCTTGCAGCCTTCGGGGCACTTTGCCTGCTCTATGGCTATGTTGCCTTCAAAGGCTTTGCGTACCTTTATGGCTCCGGGCGCACATTTGTATTCGCAGACCTTGCAAGTAGGGCAATACTCTTTCTTGACTTCGATGTTGGTTTGCACTTTTACTTGCTGGTCAGGAGCTAGAATGCTAATATGCTTGACGGGGTTGCCGTTAAGGGATTTTGTAACGGTGATAAGGTGTAGGGGGCAGGCGGCTTCGCAGTCGGTGCAGTCGCTCTGGCACTGCGCCACGTCTGTTTTTATGTCGCGAATCAGTTCGGGAAAGCTTTCCTTAGAAACCACACTGAGCTTATGCTGGCCGTTGGCTGTGACGTTTACCGCGCCATAGGGGCAAGCCACGTCGCATATGCCGCAGAAGTTGCACTTCGCCAAATCAATGTCCACTTTGGCGTGCCTAGCGGCTTCGCCCTGAACGCGAGGCTGTTTAGTAAGTGTGATGGCGTTTTTTGGGCAGGCTAAGCTGCAGATTTGACATCCGACACAGCGGACGCGGTCAAGAACCAGCTTATAGTTTTTGACATGCAAAATCCATTCTAAGGTTAACGCTTCTGCCGTATCGAGCTTTTGAGTTTTTAACGGCATGGTCCTGACCACCATTTCCAAGTTAGGCATGCACAGAACGTGGAAACTTGTTCAAGCTGCATCTGCCCATTAGAATGTCAAAATGCAGTTCAAAGAATATAGGCATTGCCCGAAAACAACACCAAAACCGTCATAAAACAAGATAATTATGCACATTAACGGTAGCATGCTGTGCGCTGTTCTTCCAACTTAGCTGGCGACTGAAGAAGTTGTTGTTCACCAGCCTATAACCACCCGAACAACAACTTCGAGCAAGCCTTCACTCTGCCGATCCTGCTCTGGCAGAAGATGACAGCACATATTTTTTGCTCCATTGTCTTCTTTTTCTGAGTTAACTCGAAGTTGTGAAGGTAGCCTGATCTAGTTCTTTGGAAGAATAACATCGGCAAACTATGTAGAAGCGGGGGTGTTGCTCTGGTGTACTTTCCTCTTAGAGCTTGCACTATTTTTCGCAGCTTGCCTCCTCGCTTTCACGCAATAGTTCTACTATAAGAGGTTCGCACAGGCCCTTTTCATTTCTTTAAGGTCAAGTTCTGTGTAGAGTTGATTTTTGTAATCCACACGCATAACAATAAGTATTTTGCATCAACGACGCATCTATTTTACCTATTATAGCTTCAGAAGTCTAATGGTTTCGTTCCAAAGTCGTTCCTGTACTTTTTGATCATAAGAAAATGGACAGGTTTCAACTTCTTTCTTTTTAGCGAAGCATTTTCCAGAAATGTCTTTAACTTCATCTGCAGACGCCAGATAAACAGATGTTTCTGCACCCCCCTTAGCGCTAATTTGCATGGGACGAACCATGGCGAACATTATAGCAGATCTGAGACTACCACTATTTTTTCCTAAGTTGGTAGCTACAAAACCCGGCATCAAAACATTAACCGTCACTTCAGTTCCTGCTAATCTTCTTGACAGTGCATAAGTAAACATCATAAGCATAAGCTTAGCATTTGAGTACGCTTGCATTCCTTTATAATTTCTCTCGTTCTGCAGATCATCGAAGTCTACTTTGCCATTCTTCGCTAAACCTGAACTAACATTAATTATTCTTGAAGGTGCACTAGCTTTAAGCAGATCTAAGAGTTCATAAGTTAACAGAAAAGGAGCTAGATAATTTACAGCAAAAGTCTGCTCAAATCCCTCAGAGGTTACTTGTCTTTTAGCGAATTCTGCTCCTGCATTGTTAATTAATACATTCAAATATCGATATTTTTTCTTGAATTCTGCAGCAAAACTACGAATGGACGCCATCGAGGACATATCACATGTCATCAAGCTAACAGAATGATTGGCTGTCTTTGCAATTATTTCATCTAATACTTTCTGTCCCCTCTCTTGACTGCGGACAACCATTACAACGGTTGCACCCAGCTCAGCTAAAGCAAGAGCTGTCTCTTTGCCTATTCCTGAATTACTACCAGTTACCACACAAACCTTGCCAGCCATTCCCATTAGGCGAAACCTCTGAGTATTATATTATAATATGATTTAGTAAATAAGAACGAGTTTTTAAAAAGTAAGTTTCCAGAAGATACTGCAGTATCAAGGTATAGCCATAGAATTTTTTATCTCTTATAGTCGCTAAGGCTCTTACTATATTTGATCATGTGATATCAAATAGTGAAGTAAAAAGCAAGCGCAAGTAACCGCCATATGAGGAAGAGTGTGCATGGTTGGTGTTTACTATTTTTGGATTGATGTTTAATTGGTAGCGTGCGCGAGCTTATCTGGCTGCTTTGGTAGTTGTTATTTACCAATTGTAGGCAGTGCGCTTTGGTTTTTGGCATAAATCTTTTAGGTATATACTACTGATATATACGTTAGGTATTGTTTGCGAGGATGTCTTTCTTGGGTCAGGAAGATGTTGAGTTAATTACTGTAAAAATTCCTAAAGCAATGAAGCAGGATATGAAGAAAATCGAGTTAAACTGGAGCCAATATATCAGAGAATGCTTGCAAGAAAAAATTGATGAGCAAAAGAAAAAAGAAGCCTTCGAAAAGCTCGACCAGATAAGAAAACGATCCAAGCCAGTAACTAATGAAGAAGCCTTAGCTTGGATCCGAGAAGGACGGAAGTGACCGGCACACGCTTAACTATATAGTGGATGCAAGCGTAGTCTTAAAATGGGTTTTACCCGATGAGGCTTATCAGGAAAACACAGACCAACTAAAACTTGGCTTCCTGTGCGGCAAAATTGAGCTGTTTGCTCCTTCATTTCTATTGCTTGAAATAGCAAACGCTTTATGGGTAGCGGTTAAGCAAAAAAGAATTCTGCAGGCTGACGCTATAGATGCGCTTAAATTTTTACAGGATACACAGCTTAGGTTTTATGAATTTGATTGGACAATTGTTTCCCAGAGCCTAGCGATTGCTTGTAAAGAAGATATTGCAGTTTATGATGCGGCTTACCTGTACCTTTGCAATAAGTTAGGAGCAGAAATGATAACAGCAGACAACAAATTATTTGAAAAGACCAAAGAACACTACAAAGTAAGGCATATTAAAGACTACATCGCGACTTTTAAATGATAAGCTAATAAACCTTCGAAACAAGCTTCTCCCCTATAGCCATTTTATTCTCAGTGCAAAGTAAGTAAACGCTCACTTATCCGCATTTGTAAAAAAGCACGCTCCTTAGGCGCTTCATTTTAGCCTTTCTTATCAATTAACCTCGTCGAAGTAGGCAATTTTGGGCTTTGGGTAGCAGTAACTACGTAGCATTGGAGTTGTTCATCGTCTCGAAGTGCAGTAGCCTTCAACCCTGCCTGCTCTAGCATATCTGCAAAGGTCTCAAGCGAAATTGCCCGCTTTAGAGCCGTTGCCACTATAGAAGCATCGGGTTTTGCAACGCGACTGAGCTCCTGTAGCGTCTCTACGGGCTTGGGCATATTCTGTAGCACCGTGAACGCAAAAACCAAGCTGAAAAAGCCATCCGCAAATGGCAGATGGTCAGCATCACCTAAAACGACAAACACATTACTGTACGCTTTGGCGCGTTCTTTAGCTTGCAGCAGCAGTCCACGTGATATGTCTAGTCCGACAACTGATCCTGCTCTGTCGGATATATGGTTGAAGAATAGGCCTGTGCCGCATCCAACATCTAAAATCGTGTCGTCTTGCTTTATTTGTAGTTTATTGAGTGCAGCTTGGTATTTTATTTGTTGTTCAGCGAAGTATCGCTGGTCGTAACTTTGCGCGGTCAAATTGTACCGGCGCCTTATTGATCGCTTATGTGCCCATCTGTTCACAAATAATCCTTCAGAACTCTTATGTATGCTAACGTCTTCTAAAACGATTTGGTCGAAGCAACTTGCAGGGCTCAGAAAAAATTACCGTTCAATCAAACCCTACATTAGCCGAAGCTGGCGCCATAATCGACAAAGCACTCACGCAAAGACGTACTATAGTAGTAGCAGGCAACTGCCATGTCTACTACACAGGTCGCGCACAATCCACCCTTGAGCCTGGCGAACGCCTGCTAATAATCAAAGAGGATGGCTCGCTTTTGGTGCATCGCCCAGTCGGCTACGAACCTGTCAACTGGCAGCCCTCTGGAAGCGTCTTCCATGTCCAAACCGGCGAAGGCAGCCTTGAAATCCATGGCGTACGCCAGAAACCTCGCGAAAGCGTCCGCGTAACCTTTGACGCCGTGTATATGGTTTCCGCACTAGGGTTAGTTGACTGCGGCGATTTCCTTCTGCACGCCAGCGAGGATGATATGCACCGAGCGATACTGCTTAAGCCTAGTCTGTTCGAAGAAGGCTTCAAGCCGATTAGCTGGGAAAAACACGTAGAGCCCGGCTTCGTAGACATCTATGGCGAAGACAAAAACGGCAAACTTGTCATAATCGAAGTTAAACGTAGAACTGCCACTAAAGAAAATGTCTTGCAGCTAGCAAAATACATTGAACCTATTAAGGCGAAGGTGAACCGCGAATTGCGAGCGGTGCTTGTGGCGCCCAGTTTAGGTAAAGATGTGCAGCTTACGTTGGCAACCATGGGGCTAGAATTCAAAGAACTGGACCCTAAAAAGTGTGCTGAGGTGCTCAAAAAGCCCAAGGGCGCCAAGCTGGAAAGCTTCTTCAATAAAGCCGAAACAGGGCATGAGACCAAGAAGCCTTAAATTTGCTGTTGACTTTGTGCTTTGAAGGTTGCGGATAAGATGAATTTTTGGAAGTGTATCCCAGTAGGTGATGAACCGCCGAGGCTTTTGAATATGGTAGTTGAGGTTGTAAGCGGTTCACGGGACAAGTACGAGTATAATGTAGATTGGGAGGCTTTTGTTTTGGACCGGATTATTCCTTCGTCAGTGGTTTTTCCGGTTGAGTACGGGTTTGTGCCTCAGACGTGTTCGGAAGACGGTGACCCGCTGGATATTATGGTGCTTAGCCATGCGCCTTTAACCGTTGGAGGCATTGTTAAAGTCCGCGTCATAGGCGCTTTAGTTATGGAAGATGAGGCAGGGCCTGATACAAAAATCCTTTCCGTATTGGTCAACGACGCCAGGTTTGAAGGCATCAACGACATCACCGACATCCACAGGAACCGGCTAGTGGAGGTCCAAGAATTTTTTGAAACCTACAAACGCCTAGAGCCCCGCAAATGGGTAAAAGTCAAAGAATGGCTAAATGCAAAACAAGCCCAAGAAATCATAAACCAATCAATGACCAGGTATCGCGAACTAACAGAAAAACAGACAGCAAAACGCTGACTAAAACTATACTGAACCAGAATAGGCATAATTGTCGCCACAGACACCAGAAAGCAAACAAGCATAATAACAATTGCGCCCAACAAAAATCGCAACTAAAACGGATTTAACCTTTCAATCCAAGTTCATATCCAAAAACAAAGTCTCTTGACCAGACATAACCCCTTTATCACTACCTCTTCGACGGCATTATCGGAGCTTTAAGAGCAGCTTTTATTGTATTGATTAAAGAGTAGCTTTAGGTTTTAGCAGATGGAAAATCTTGGAGAAATCTATTAATGAATTACATGTCCATTGTTAATTATGGGAAGCAACTAACCTCCTATATTGTATGTTGTTGAGCCAAATCCAGCTGTTAAAATATAATTTCCAATTTCTTTATACCAGATATACATCAGCATTAGAACGCATATTCTTGCCTCATACCAGATAAAGATGCAATTTATAGAAACGATAGTCCAAGTATAGTAAAAATTAGCGCTAAAGTGAATAGAGTATAGGAAGTGCATCTGGCTTATTTGATCTACCCATATCACGGGCTTGAGTGTAAGTAGAGTTTGTTTTAGAAAAGATACATCAATTATTTCATTGAGGTGCTGTGTTGGAGCAAAGCACTAATGAACCTGCATTATATGCACTGAGGGCCTTCTTAAAATGTAGTTTATATTAACAAAATCATTTGAACCTAATATTTGTAGCGAACATAGTGATAGGTCTCTTAATGCTTGGCACAAGAATTAATGAAAACAAATATTCCTTTAATGCTCGCATATTATAAGTTTCTCTTCGTGTCCGTTGTTATTTAGGCTAATGTTTAAGCTGCCTGCCAGATATATTTATAGCAAGCTAGCAAGCTTTAAAAACGAATCTGGGGTTTATATAGTAGAGATGAGGGAAAACATTTGGTTGACTTTATTGAAGTTTTTAATAATATGGCGGCAGATATAATCAATGCGATCCCCGCAATTATTGCAGCAATTATCGTCATTTTAGTTGGCTACTTTATCGGATCTTTAGTAGGTAAAGCAGCTAACAGAGTTGTAGAAAAGCTAGGCATGGAAAAAAGTTTTGAACAGACGATGACTGGAAAAGCTTTCAGAGCAGCAGGACTAGACTTGTCTAACTTTATTGGCGGAATAATCAAAGCGTTCATAGTTATCTTGTCGATAATCCTTGCCATACAAATACTAAACATCGGTGGGACAATTGGTACATATCTAAGCACAGTGGCAGACTATTTGCCAAGACTGCTTGGCGGTATACTAATTATCGTCTTTGGTACGGTACTTGTTGATTTTCTAGCCTCATTTATAGGTCGAATGCTACGACCCATGTTCCCTGCGGAGAAATCTGAAATCGCTGACATGCTAAAGAATTTGCTGCTAATTGGGCTAATTGCCTTTGTTATCTTGCTAGCTTTGGACACTTTGCTACTTTCAGGAAGTCTCATATATCCATTGATTCTTGGATTTGTGATAATCGGAGCGGGCATATCGTTAACTGATGGATTGATAAAATCAATCACTGATGATCATCAAGAATTTAGATCAATTGCAGGCTATGCCAAATTTATCCTATACAGCATCTTTCTGATAATCGGCGCCAGCGCTATCTTTGCTACCTTCGATGGAGTAACAAATGTTGTCGCCAACATATCGTGGGGCTTTGCTATAGCTCTTGCAGTAATCTTGATCCCTGTAGTATATGCAATGGCTAAGAAAATCTCAAAAGAAATGGCTTAACTCTTAAGCCCTTTCCTTTTTTATTTTTAAGACTTAATGTACATGTTGTTCTTTTTAGCCTAACTGGCGGCTTTAGCAGCTGTTAACCAATCGTACGAGCACACGCTATTACTCACAAGCCTTCGATGGACCATGAATTGTGGCATATGACCTGTCTCATAGCGGTCTAATGTATAGTTTTTAATAGGATGGCAGACCTTTCAGAAAGTGAGGCAGTTAGCTGTGAACAAGCGGATAGTCGTGGGCTTGAGCATCATGTCGATAGTCACAGTCGGGGTTGCTGCAGCAGCGTTTCTTTGGCAAACAGAAACCGGGACGATTGACTACTGGCTTAATGATACTATCAGATATCAACTGATCAATGACCAGTGGGAGACCGTCGACTACTCCACCAACGCAACCTCATCAGGACTAACCATTCCTGTATACTGCAGGAACGATGGTACCTCACCTGCCTCTTTCAGCCTCACCATCTTGTTCACGAATGCGGTCTACAAGGGAAGCCCGGCCATCCCCGGAACGATAGTAACATGGGAGGCAATCAACGACACAGCAGCCAACTACTCTTTTAACCTCAGCCCGAACGAGATGAAGAGTATCGATGTCTCCTTCATGATCGAAAATAACACCGAAAGTTTCACCATACGCCTCCTCTTAGATAGCAACCAGAATTTACGTGCTGAACCAGCTCAAAAAGGAAGTCAGCCTTGGCAAACGGTTTATCGAACACTGTACTTTGGTCAAATAGAGAAAAACGTCTATACTCCCGCACACATAAGCTAAGAAATTATTATATCCTCTTGAAAGCAACTTTCAACTTACACCAAACAGCACGCCTTCTTAGATATGTCCACGCCAGCCAAACGCACCATTTATCCCGAACACGAACAAGGTCAGGGGCACGGCGAAGGTGACCTGCCACCCGCTTTACAGCCCACTTTGCAATGCTCTATTGGTACGCGCTAGGCAAGCATCCCCTAAGCAACCCCGCTCTAAACGAGTTCTTCCTCAAAGTAGCAGACCACTTCCGGCAAAGTCAGGTTGAGCCCTCAGAGAAAATGGTCAACGCCTTTAAAGGTTAATACAAACTGCCCTAAAAGAAGAAGAACAATCATTTTCCACAGAAATTAGCTGTTCTTCTTCCAGAACAAGACCCAAGGTAAGCTTTCTAGGCTGGGTGTTTTGTTAAAAGAAGAAGGCTTTTTGCTCTTCTTCTACTGCTGAGCTGGCGGCACCTAAGAGCGGTGTTCTAGCGTGCTTTACTTATGCTGCTTGTTGGTTTAGGAAGACTTTGCAGTAGGGCTCTTGTTAGTGTGTGGGTAAGTTTTTTATTGCTACCGAACTACTTGGGTTGAGGGTTAATTTGCCTGTCAGTATAATCATCGGTGGCCCTGCGAATTCGGGTAAGAGCACTCTTGCTGAGAGTTTGGCTAGAGCTTTGCGTAGGCTTGGCGTTGATGCGTTTGCGGAGGACTTGGATCTGGCTAGCCCGACTTTGGAATTCATACGGGGTACCAAAGGCTGGGAGCAACGCTTAAGCTCTAAAAAGGAGTGGACGCCACAGCTTGCAGAGAAGGCAGCTAGCCTTTTTGAGAAAGCTTCAGCTAAGCATGCCGTGGTGATTGGCGAAGCCCCGGGCAAAATCACCGACATCTCTAAGAGGATTGCGCAAAAAGCCGACTATGCCATAATTCTATGTCGAGATGATCATAGAGGCGAGATGGCGAACTGGCAAGGTTTCTTTGACCAGCTGGGCGTGCCTGTTATTTGCGTTGCAGTTTCAAAATTGACTGGCACCGGCAGCATAGAGCCGGGAGAAGTTATAAGGGCAACACTAACTGGTCTAAACAGAACGCCAAAAACCGACGAAACAATAGTCAACCTTGCCATGCTTATCAAGGAGAAGCTTAGCCTTTAGGCTTTGAGCTCTTTTAGCACTTCCTTGATTTCTTCTACGGTGTTGGTTTTGCTGTTGAGCCTAACGGTTATGGAGAAGTCTAGTTTTTTGCTGGTTTCGTGCAGGGCTTCTACGGCTTCGGCTTGATCTTTTAGACCGTACCTTTGCGGGTTTTTGAAGACGTTTATTGTGTCCAAATCGCCTTCCGGCTCTATGTAGGCATCAAGCTTTTTCTCCGTTAGCTTCTTTAGGGTGTCCATAAGGCTCTGGTACTCTAGCGGGGTCCGTATTTGGCTAAATCGTCGGGAGACAGTGGCGTGCGCCGGTTCTAAGTCCTGTGTCGATTTGACGCAGCTCACACTTACGCTTCCTTTGGCGGCGCTGAAAATCTGGGTGCCCGCTATTGTTTTATCGAATTCTACACTGAAGTCAGCGCCGACGAGTGCTCTTAAGCTCTCACAGGTAAAGTTGAAGAGCTTTTTGGTCAGTGTCATTTTCAGGTTGCCCTCAGAGTCTACCTCCAGCTGGGAGCTCACCTTTTCTCCAGGAGTAAAGTACTCTTTTGGCAAGTAGAGCAGCGAGGCATTGCCGCCCTTAGAGATGACCCGCTCTTGCTCTATCTTCACAATAGAAGTCAACTTCGCTTCACTACTCCAATACACTACTAAACAGGTAGTGAAATTTAACAGTTTCTCCAAGCGCCATTCTAGGGACTGCTACCCTTTCTAACACACAAGCTAGCCCAAGAACGCCTACCACCGAGAAGAAAACACAGCACGCTCCAAAAAACACAATTTTTTCTTCTTTCAGAATAAACGCTAAGTGGGCTTTCTAAGCTTGTTGCTTAGTTAAAAGAAGAAGAAGCAGTCTTTCACTTCTCTTCTTCTACCAAGCACCGATTTAGATGCCCAAGGTGCTCTTGGTAGAACAACAACACGCCATTTGTAGAATTTGTTGTTGTTCTTTCAACTTGGTGGGCGGTTAATTTCGTTATTGTTTGTAGTAGCGGTTTTACTGGAGGTTGTGTGTAGAATAGTTTCTTTTGGAGCTGTTCCTTTGGTGGAACGGTTTGTTCCTCAATAATACACATTAGCGTTAACATGTAGCTTTCTAATGGTGAAGCCGATGCGTAAAAGGTCAGTCATAGCCTTTTGTTTTCTTGGTCTAATTATCTTAGCTGCACTTGTTCAGTGTGGATTTGCGCAGTCATTTGAGGCTATTTACATTGACAGTGAAGGTACTGTTAGGGGAACTGATAGCATTCAACGCATTGGCGACAAATACACTCTTATCCACAATGTTTTTGGTAACCTGACGGTTCAAAGAGAAGACGCAATAGTTGACGGCGCAGGCTACATACTAGAAGGGGATGGCAAATCAACAGGAATACTTCTAACAAGCAAAAACGTAACCATCACAAATTTCCATCTAACAAACCATTACTCTGCAATTAGCAGTAATGCTGACAACAACACAATATCGGCTAATTACATAACAAAATGTACTATAGCTATAACAACTAAAGGAAACAGCGCAGTTATTCTAAAAAATTATGTTGAAAACAGTGATCAAGGCATAACCATCCAAGGAAACCACACTTATGTTTCGAAGAATAATTTAGTCTATAATCGCCTTGGCATAGTTTTTAACAACGGCAATAACTATGTAAAATACAGCATTATAACCGAAAATAGCGTAACAAACAATGGGCTAACCATCTTAGTTACTTCTCCTGCAGCGGATAATCTAATTTACAATAATAATTTTGCAGGAAGTAATTCACAGGTAAATTTTCAAAACATCTCTAACGGTGTAAACGTGCACAATGCATGGGATAACGGAACAATCGGCAACTACTGGAGCGACTACTTAACAACTTACCCTAACGCCAAAGAAATCGGCTCAACCGGAACAGGCAACACCCCTTACACATTAACCCATAACCCAACAACTCTTAACGTGGATAATCATCCTCTCCTGAACCCAGTTGCCATACTTGATTTAGCTCAAGGTCCCCAAAAGTTTCCGTCAACTTCAAATGAGAATACTTGGAGGAAAATGGCGTCTATGCCTACCGCCAGAGGCGGTCTTGGTGTGGTGGTTGTGAATGGAAAAATCTACGCCATAGGCGGATTAAGCTATGCGTCTCATCTGAGTACTAATGAGATGTATGATCCCTCTACAAACACTTGGACTACAATGGCAGCTATGCCTACAGCAAGAAGCGACTTTGCAATAGCTGTGTATCAGAATAAAATTTACTGCATAGGCGGAGAAACAGGACCTGGTGAAATGGGCGCAGTCATAGTGACAGGTGCAAACGAAGTTTATGATCCAGCTACAAATACTTGGGAGCAAAAAGCAACTCTTCCAACACCAAGAAACGAAATGCAAGCTAACGTGGTGAACGAAAAAATCTACGTTATAGGTGGCACACAATGCTTAGGCATACTACATCATCAATCGTTTAACAATAACGATGTTTATGATCCGGAAAATGATTCGTGGTCTACTGCGTCAGCTCTCCCGGTTGCTTCTTGGAGCTATGCTTCGACAGTGCTTGATGATAAGATCTATGTGGTAAGTGGGGGCGCTCAAAAGGGCGTTAACCAAATTTATGATCCTTTAACGAACACTTGGGTTTCTGGCGCTGCGATTCCTTCAAAGTTTTTCAGTTTAGGCGCAACAGCAAGCTCAACTACAGGAGTATTTGCGCCAAAACGAATCTATGTCATGGGTGGAACAACCGGAGGAATTAGCGCAGTATCTGTTAACCAAGCCTACAACCCCTACGATAATAGTTGGTCTACAGTTGCCTCAATGCCTACTGCACGTTATGGCCATTCTGTAGTGAACGTGAATGATACTTTATATGCCATCGGAGGAGCTACTGGCTTAGCTTCAGGGCCAAGCGGAGGCTGGATACCAACAAACGCAAATGAACAGTACCTGCCCATAAGTTATGGCACAACAGAGCTGACATATCAAACGCCTGCACCTACACTGTCCTCTTCACCTGTACCCTCACCAAGCCTAACCACTACAGACTCTACAACACAACAACCAACATTCAGTCCCAATCCAACAGCTACTGCGCCTGAGTTACCAGCCTGGACAGCTTTACCGGTTGCTATAATGCTAGCTTTAGCTGCGATTTTAATAACTAAGAGCACGCACCATAACAAAATAGCTTCTAAAGCGCGCTAGCTAAAAAGAAGAAGAAAAACAACAGGCATTTTTCCAGAAAACAGCCATTTTTTATTCTTTCACAAAAAGAGCAGTGAGCTTTCTACGCTTGATGTTTAGTTAATAGTGTGCTTGTGTTTTTTGGGTTTGTTGTCTTTTGGAGTATGCGAAGTGTTTAAGAAAGTAATATTCTATGAGTGTATTACGTTGGTTGAAGTTGGAAACTGAGGTTGTAGTAAATAGGAAAGGTCAGACGACCATCCCTGCTAGAGTGCGCAAGAAATTTAATATCGAGGAGGGTACGCGCCTTGAGGTCATCGAGACCGAAGAGGGCATCCTGCTTAGACCAACAAAGTCGATATGGGACTTGGTGGGCTCCGGCTCAGCATACGCCACGGTCGAGGAAATGAAGAAGCTACTTGATGAGCTAAGGGAGCAAGAATCATAGAGCCGTCTACGGCGGCTAGCCTCAAAGCAGTATGCATAACAGACGACCCCCACTTCCAGAAGGTCAAAGAGATCCAAACCGCCTGGCTCTAAACCGACCTCTGAAAAGCCACTACTAAAGCAAATGGTCTTTTCACGCACTAAGAAGAAAAGAGCTCCCCACCAAAACACTCACGTTTTCTTTAAAAAACAGAAAGCGGCTTCTCAACTTAATATCAGCTCAAAAGAAGAAGCAATCTGGCACTTTTCTTCTTCTACCAAGCACCGATTTGGATGCTTAAGGCGCTTTTGGTAGAACACCTATGTGAAGTCTATCTATTTGTCTCTTTTCTTCATTCTTCCG
>CAYRSV010000045.1:0-17185 GCA_964427115.1 uncultured Candidatus Bathyarchaeia archaeon
TGTCAAAGCTGGCTTTTTCCATTAACAATCACACATTTGAATATTCTAACATTTTATTAGTTTTTATATTTTTCATCTAAATTTTAAAAAGGAGAAGCTGGCAGTATGCGGCTTGCCGCTTAGTTTTTTTGTAGTTTGTGTATGAGCCTACTGTCAGTTGTGTATGTAGATCTGGTTAACGTAGCTATTTATGTTTAGCATGCAAATGAGGCTGCCATTGCCTATTAGCCCAGTTGTATAGTAGCTAAATAAGGCTCTGACATTCCAACTTATAGCGCCAAATAATACTAGACAATTACACTTAAGAAAACAGGAAACGGCACAACACGCGATAAATGCATGGGCGATTTAGCGAATTTCCATACCGGTTAAGTATTTATGCCATTGTTGAGTTGTTTATTTGGTGATTTTAATGAGTTCAATGAAAATAGAAAATGTTGCTAAGACTGCAGAGAAGGTTGCCCAAAATATGGGGGACACTCTTGTAAACATTCTTGAAAAGCTTGCTGGAAAGCAATCTGACGTTAGGCTCAGTTTTGAAGACCTTAATCTAGATTTAGGCATGATGAAAGCTAGACTTAACGGCGCAATCGTTTTAGACATTGTTTACTCAAAAGAAGCCAGCACCCAAACCGTCGACGCTTCAGTTGCCGCAACCTCACCTACCGCATAAGTACAAATTTAGCATAGGACAAATAGAGCGCGCAAAACTAATTAAAAAAGCGCATTTTTCTTTATAACAGCAATTATCGCATTCACAACTATTATCCATCAAAAATTTGATACTTACTTTGCTTTTATGCATTCACGATTAGGCATGGAAATATCAGGTGTAGGAGGTACGTTAAAGTTACGTACATCTATTGAGCCTTTCTTGAATGGTACACCAACTTCGCTCATTTATCAAAACCTAAAAGCAACTCATTAACATCTCTTTTATGAATGTGTGACTGCCACATGCCACCAACAGCATAATGCCGTGAAATTCCTTTAGCTATCGTTTAGTATACTAAAAATTCTTATTTATTATTGAAGGAAGAGCAAACCTGAAGACCAGATTGACAAGCATTAATCATGATACATATTGCGAATGCTCATTGAATAGATTTTCGAAGTTGGAGATTAGAGGAAGTGGCATGCTTATTAAAGAACAGCGGGAAAAGTTCTTTGATCCCGCAAGCAGCCCTCAGCAGTTGGGTTTAGACCAGAATATTGAGGATGTGGCACATATTAGCTGTAACTATAGAGCCTTTACTATACCTGTTGCCCAGATAATTAATGGAACAATTTACGTTTTAGACATTGAAACTGATGATTAAAGAGGCAGGGAGAAAAACAAAAGAGCTCAATCAGATAATGAAAAAACCTATGCTGCGCGATTTTATCCCTGAAGGTTCAAGAGTAAATGATTCGAGCACTGATTTTATTATGCTCTTTAATATTTTACATTTAGATGTAAAAGAATGGCTAATTGCTGATACTCGTGCGTTTGGACTTCTGGAGGGAGCTAATAAATCGTCAACTAAACAATGCATGGGCTTCTTACCGATGTGGTTTTGCGGTTTTTCATGTTCAGATTTGTGCTAAACTGTTTTATGTTACTTCTTCGGTAGTTCTGTCTCAGAACAGGTGAATTGAAGTAATATGAATAGGTTTGAGCTGCGTCGTAGTAAGGCTCAGGTCGCTATGGCTGAGATGGGCGTTGCTGCTTTACAGGTTACTAGTCGAGAGAACTACTATTATCTAACAGGTGATGTTCGTAATGTTGCGCGACTGTTCCTTCCTCAGCAGGGTGAGCCGACGATTATTGTTTTTGATGAAGAAGTAGAAGATGCAAAATCCGCTTCAGGTATCGGCGACGTTCGTGGTTGGCGTACGCCTGCTCAGCTTATGCAGCACTTCTTTAAGCTTGTTAAAGGCTATAATATATCTGATAAGAAAGTGGGATTTTGCACACACAGCAATCCGGGTTTTCTGGTCTATAAGTTTCTTAAATCAAACCCTAAAATGACTGTTATTGAGAATGAAGAGGTTCTTATGGCTCAGCGTTATGTAAAGGACCCTGAAGAGCTGGCCGCTATGGAACGTGCTGCTGAAGCAGCCGATAAAGGTATAGCGGCTGCAATTGCCGCCATTAAACCTGGGGTAACGGAAATTGATGTAGCTTTAGAAGCAGAATACGCTATGCGCAAAGCCGGAGCCATGCGCTATGGGTCAAGTACGTTCATAGACTCAGGACCGCACAGTATTTATCTTCATGGAGGAACCACAAAGCGCAGAATCGAAAAAGGCGATCTGGTAGTAATTGATGTACATCCGATTGTTGATATGTATAGTGCAGATTGTGCAAGAACAGTAGTTTGTGGAGATGCAACTCCAAAGCAACGCGAGCTTATACAAACCTACAAAGATATCCAGCAAGCCATCATTAAACAGATTAGACCCGGCTGGAAAGTAAGTCAAATTACCAAGATATTTACGGAAGAATTAACAGCTAAAGGTTTTGGCGAATCATGGATCCCAGGTCCAGTGCATGGTGTAGGTTTAGAATTTGAAGAATGGCCCCACCCTAGTCATTACCCAAGCCATATTCAGCTAAATGTTGCCGAAAACTGGACTCTAGCCATCGGGCACTCAATTTTACCCATTAAAGAAGTAGGAGGAGTAAAGTTTGAGGATACTGTGCATATTACAGCGGATGGCGGCAGAAGCTTGAACCGCAATGAATCATAGTGCCCATAGTACCGATTTCGATGTTTAACTACCACAAAAACTTATAGTGTAAAATATACTTAGATTGTTTTAAGGAGAAGTTTAAAGCGTGAGTTCTGACAGCCCTACCCAGATAGATGACAATTCTAAAAAAAGCCAGAGAAATATTGAAGGCTGCATGGACGATGCGCTTAAGCGTTCAGAGGAACGTTTTCGTATATCTTTAAAAAATTTCCCTATTACCCTTGTTGAATTAGATTGTGATTTACGTTTTAAATGGGTTTATAATCCGTTTGTTGGTTTAGCCGCTAA
This sequence comes from uncultured Candidatus Bathyarchaeia archaeon, assembly GCA_964427115.1. Taxonomy (GTDB): domain Archaea; phylum Thermoproteota; class Bathyarchaeia; order Bathyarchaeales; family Bathycorpusculaceae; genus JADGNF01. The sequence continues at coordinate 3,025 of CAYRSV010000045.1, forward strand.
AGACTTTATTGGCAAAAAAGTTGGGGAAACAAGGGCAATTAAGGACATAACTCCGCTAACAGAACTTTACACTGAAGTACTAACAAGCGGGGTTGCGAAGCACTCGGAGATACAGCTTAAGCTTACCAGAGGTAATAAGAAGGTGTATTATGATGTTTATGCAGAACCTATAAGAGACAATATAGGTGAAGTCGTTGGCTTAACATCTGTTTCATCTGATATTACACGGCGCAAACAAGCTGAAGAAGCTTTACGATTTTCTGAAGAAAAGTTTTCGAAGCTATTTAAAAATGGTCCCAGTGCTATGTCGTTAACCCGCTTAAGCGACGGCAAAATAATAGACGTAAACGATTTAGTAATTGATGTTTTAGGGTACACACCCAAAGAGGTAATTGGGAAAACCACACTTGAATTAAGCATATGGGCCAACCCAGCTGAACGCACAAAGTTCATAGAAACGTTAGCCGCAAAAGGATTTATCCGTAACAAAGATGTTCTTTTCCAAAGAAAAGATAGAACCCCAATTACTATTAACTTATCAGCAACACTTATGGAAATAGAAAACGAGCAGTACTTTTTATCCTCATTTATTGATATAACAGAGCGTAAAAAAGCAGAAGATGCCCTAAGGGAAAATGAAAAAGACTTAGCCTTGGCACAAGCTGTATCTAAAACGGGCAGTTGGCGAGTTAAAATTCAGGGCGAGCTATACTGGTCTGATGAAACCTACCGTATATTTGGGGTGCAAAAAGGAACCCCGATGACTTATGAGCGCTTTTTAAGTTTTATACACCCCGAAGACAGTAAATTTGTTGACCAAGAATGGCAGGCTGCACTCAAAGGGAACCCCTACGACATAGAACATCGAATAATTGTTAATGACAAAGTAAAGTGGGTAAGGGAAACTGCGCAGCTTGAATTCGAAGATGGCAAATTGATAGGCGGCTTTGGTACAGTTCAGGATATAACTGAGCGTAAACGAAACGAAGACGCACTCAAGCAAGCGCAAGCTAAACTTTCAGAATACGCTACTAACCTTGAAAGGCTCGTTGAAGAACGCACTAAGCAGCTACAAAGTGCTGAACGTCTAGCTGCAATTGGCCAAACAGCAGGTATGGTAGGACACGATATACGTAATCCGTTACAGGCTATTGTTGGAGATTTGTTCGTATTAAAATCCGATGTCCAAAGCTTGCACGGAGTAGATAAGCAATCAATAATAGAAACTATAGAAGACATTAGCGCCAACGTTGAATATATTAACAAGATAATTGCTGATCTGCAGGATTATGCTAAAAAACCGTCGCCGAAAATAGAAGAAGCAAACCTTAAAGGAATTATTGATAAGGCGTTCTCAACACTGAAAATTCCAGCGGGCGTTCAAGTGGATTATAATGTGGGACCAAATATTACGATAAAGACTGATGTCTCATACATTAGGCGCATAATAACTAACCTAACAAGTAATGCAATTCAGGCTATGCCAAATGGAGGCACACTAACTATTAAAGCAAAATACGAAAACGAACGCAGAAATGTGCAAATTACCGTAGCCGACACAGGACAAGGCATACCCAAAGAACTGCAAAATAACCTCTTCAAACCACTATTTACCACCAAATCCAAAGGCCAAGGCTTCGGACTAGTTGTAGTTAAAAAATTCGTTGAAGCATTAAACGGCACAATCAACTTTGAAAGCGAAGCAGGCAAAGGAACAAAATTCACAATAAACTTACCTACATAAAAAGCAAAAGTTCATAATGGCAAAATTGGTGGACGGAGCGGGATTTTGGAGTTTGCGTATGAATCTCTTCCTCAAAACCGTTGGTTTGATTCTGAGGACTCCTATTCATGTTCAATCACTAACGATATGTAAGTACACTTAACTTATAACCCTTTTCAGAATTGCCTTTTGGCTCTTCTGCTGCAGATGGAAATTTAAAAACCTGACAAATAGGTCATCGTGAGAAATTCGTGGGTTTGTTCTGTGTGTTCAGTAGAGTTCATTTTTGGTAAGGTGCAAGTTGACAATGCAAAGCACCTAAATTGAGGCCCATTCGCTCAGAAATAAGCTCAGAAAGGAACTTAAATCGCCTCTATTTTGTCCTTGCTGTGCTGGCTGGGGCAGAGGTTGGCAGTTTTTGTCTGCACTCTGAAAACGCAAGTTTGCTCAATAGGTTGCTTGCTATCAGGTGTTTTGGGGCTTTTTTGTTTTATTTGCAGAGAACGCCTAATGCCTATCATGTAGAGTAGGTGTATTTCAGGGGGAATGGTTTTGATTTTTCGCGTGAAAATGGCTGCGCCGGTAAAAAATATGGCACCCGCGGTTACAATTTTGAATATGAGATCTTCAGAGATAAGTGAAGCTATCCAAGCTAAGAGCCCAAAGACTAGAAAAATTCCAGTTTGCCTTATAGAAAATCGGCCAACAGGAGTATCAAGCATTTGCTCATTAAGAAAACCTACATCCTCAAACCACAACGTCTGCATCGGCTCTGACAAGCAACCCACCCCTCAACATAAGATAGCAAACGCATCTGCGTATTGCCACGAACTTACCTATTTTTATAATCCACAAAGCATTCGCCCAACCTCCTATTCACCAGATTTTTTAAAGCCAATATCTTCATGAAACCCTAACGAGTCTAGCTTTTCTATCCATCTTTCATTTAAAAACAATTCAATTCCTTTATTATTAGAATGGGGGCTATCAAATAAATTATAAACAATAAAGAAGCGCCTAAAAGAGTAAAGCGGGAAATCTGGATTTTTCAGGGTAGGCGCTGTGAGTACCATCTAGAATCCTGTGAAAGTGAGAAGGTAACCTGCCAAGGAATGTCAAAGTAGCAATACATTAGAAAGGTACTCTTTATTTTAGTAGGCAACAGAAAACCTATATTGCTTATTAAAACGCCTACAAAACCCAAATATCGTATTTTCTTATTGGACCCAAAATAATGAAAAAGCCTAATAGACCACCAAAGGCTATAGCAAGCAATAAACGTCATAATATGAAAACTCAAACCAAATAAGGGATAAATCACAAACGGTTGGAATAGACCATCAGGAAGAAAATACGCATTAACCGTTACATATTCCAAGCTTGGAATGAACGCAGCTAACAAGCCAAAGCTCAATGTCGTGCTTGAGCTGTGCTAACAAGAAAAAATAAAAAGAAGCGTTATCTTTTGCACAACTGTATTCCAATGCATGTTGGTTTTCATTTTTTGTTTTTCCTTCTACTCGTTTAAGCAAGCGGTTTACTTAATGCTACACTTTAGCACAAATGTGCCAAACGATTAGAACAAACCTCGCGAAAACTTGTTTACGTGGCGTCTGCTGAAGTAGATTATTACAACAGTAATTGCCGCGATGCCCCATAGCACCCAGCCTATGGTTAAAAGCTGAATAAATTCTACTGAGATAGCTCGTGGTGGGTCTTGAGAAAGTAGTAAAATAGTGTAGTAGCTACTGTTGAGTTTTATATTGCGGGTTTGGTTTGCTTGCATCATATCATCAATTTGAGTGTTATCCCAATTTCCAACATACACATGTTCCCCTGGATTTGAGATCGCTTGGGAAACATAGACATCCGCGTTTTCTAAAAAGAGGTAGGTTTGCGGTTCTTCTGAAAGTTCTTGCGCCACAATGTACAAACCAGAAGTAGTTGTTTGTTTAGCTTTACCCTTATTAGCTACTGCGTATGCCGTTATAGCGGAAAGCAAAATTGCAGCTATTATAAAAAAAGAAAAAGAGCAAATAACTTGCGTTTCATTTCATTACCTCATCATGTTTTTAGCTGTTGTTAGCCAAATGTGTAACGGTTTGTAGTTATAGTTGATATGCAATCTGAACACCAATCTCTTGTATCGTAGAGATAGTCATAACTCATTACGCACCAAGGTTGAGGTGATACTGTGTGGTCTGGGCATCCGTATAGGTGTGAAGCCTCATGTTGGAAAAGGTTAGCTTGAGGTGGGGAACGTGCGGTCATGACAATTCGGTTACCTCCACCAACACCTGCAGCATTGGGGTCAGTTTGCCCAGTCATAAGTACCAAAACATCGTATCCTGTGCTGCTTCGTTCATCATCAAATTCTTGACCTACCCAATCGTAAAGCTGGTAGGCTGATAATATTTGAGGTGTTCTAGCGAACTTTTTCTGACTCTGGCCGAATCAATATCTATGGCTGTGTTCGGCGAAAAGCATAGTTAGATACTTATGCGCTTTTTGATAATTTTTTATGGTTTAGGAAACTGTGGAGTACCAAAAACAGGGTTAATTCGGAAAAAATGATGCCCCTTGTAAATGCATCTATTTGCCATTAACTTCCTGCAATAGTAGCAAAAAAGGGGTAAATCTTAAATCATCACCATTTCCGTTTACAGTGTTGCCTTTTCCTTGCGGATTGATAGTCAAATGATAAGGTCCTGTCGGATCGCCCCAATAATTGTTTTGCGCTTGCACAGTTGCTCCATCAGAGACGAACATACCAAAGTCGTTGCTTGATATGTTGTTAAACTCGGAAACGTTGTTTTGCGTTCCTTTGTAAAATATGCCATAAACGCTCTGCTTAATGGTGTTACCTGTAATGTTACTTATTATGCCGCCTTCAATTAGAATAGCTTCTTGGCTATTGCTAACAAAGGTATTGTTATCAAACACCGCATCGAATACGGTACTTTCCTCATGTTGTGCTGCATTTAGGTGAACGCCTGACCCCTCATTTCGGGAAATATTGTTGGAGGAAAATGTAATGTTATAAAGAAAGTCACCATAAGGTCCACCGTTTACCCCTGAAGTAAGTTCTATGCCTTGCTTACCATTATTTAGGATTGTGTTTGAAGTGAAATTAATGTCTGAAACAATACTGCTCATGCCTGAATTTGCGGTTACCTGTATTCCATCTTCGCCATTGCAAGAAACATTGTTGAATGTAAACAGGATGTCACTGACTTCTGCCAGAGTTTTGCCACTACTAGAGAGTTGTATCCCCTGCATAGCATTGAATTGTATTGTGTTAGATTGTAGATAAACACCGACGAGATACCCAGAGTATGGATAAAGTTCAGTTGGGTCTTGCCGAATGTTGTATCCTTTCCCAGAGATTCCAACTGTGTTATGTTCTATGGTGCTTTCTTTTATAGTGATATTGCCGTGGGTAGTGAATTGTATGCCTGCACCTTGGTTATCGTGGATGTGACAATTTTGGACCAGTACATTTCCGTTCTTTTCGTTGTCAATAACGATTCCCTGAGTCGCGTTAGCTATGTTAGCGTATTTTAAAATGAAAGATTCAGTACTATTTCCCAAGAACATTATTGTCCCCCAAACAGTGGCAGATGGATCGTTTGAGGTAAAGTATACCGGGGCATTGGCTGTTCCGACGACGTTAAGAGATCCATTAACAATAAGAGAAACACCTGGCGAGAATGCAATCTTAACACCTGCCTCAATAGTTAACTTTACTTCAGGTAGGACTGTAACGTCGTGGGTGAACAAATATGGGCTATCTTTTAAGAAAAGCGTAGTGTTTTGACTAACTTCTCCACGGTCTATTTGCGCTTTTATTGAACTATGCGTAGGCGATATTGGAGCGGCAAAAAAACATAGCCCCAAAACTAAACTAAGTGTAATTAGAGCTAAAACGCCTACAATTAATCGATAATGTGTCAAATTTCAAAGCTTCCCTATACACTAATGCAGTAAACATAGGTGTAATGTTCCACTCATATTTTAGTGATACTTTGCCGAGCTAATTGTAACCTGCAGGATGCTTTAGCTGATTTCCATTTTCTCATATTTAATGGACTCCCGATTTTTCCAAAGAAAAAGGTAGTTGGTAGAGATTATTAGAAGAGACGATGGTATTCAAAGTTATCAAAAGTATCTGCACCGTAGTAAGAGCTGCCTCGGTTTGTGCTGGTATAAGCATAGAGATAACAGTTGTACGAAGATAGAGCATAATTCTCAGAATAGAGTTGTGTTCCACCATTATAGAATTTGATCGTGCTACCGTCTATTTTGATAGATAGTGTTCCAGTTAAGCTTGCATATCCAGAATATAGAGTTGCCACGGCTCCACCATCTACCCTTTTTTGAACATAGACCCAACTGTTAGAGCGGTCTTTCATTATGCAGTACCAGTTACTTTGAGATTGTGGATCAGAGGTTGTTAGTTTTGTAAGCCCGATGCAGAGTCCCATTCCGCGTAGTTCGTTGAAGTCAGCGATATTTACTTCCACTTGTGCATTGCTCATTGGATAAGTAGTCTTAGTAACGTATCCGGCTTGTGCCCATCCACTACCGCCCTGAGGAACGTCTACTCTTAATGCGTCACCATATTCGCTTGCTGTTGCACCGTTTACCTCAAGCTCATCCCATCTGCTTGTAGCGATTGAATTATCATAGAATTCGTCTCCAAAACCAGACCAACAGGTTGTAGTATATGAGCCGCTAGAGTCAGATACTGTTACGTGCGCTGCAAAATCAGCCCAAAGGTATGAGGGGGCATTATTGTTATTATATTGTGCCCACGTGCTACTACTAATTTTTACGTACTGATCTCTAAATATAGCTGGACTGTTATCGTTGCTCCATACGCAATGTGTACGAGTTGGCCAATAAACGATTTCAGTAAACATTTCATAGCTGTTATCTATGCTATTTACAGCATGATCTAGATATTCTGTTCTAACACGTGTTCCATCTATATCAACATAAAACTCGTATTGGCCTTGTTGATTCATTACGCCCGTTGAGTAAATGGCAAATCTATGGTACGTTTCTGCGTCAGGATAATACCCAATCTTGCCCTCTCCGGTGCCTCCGTGGAGTCCCCATAACCAGTCGTCATTACAAGTGTAAAAGTCATACCCTTCCACGTCGTTATGTAGAATTCCAACTTCTACAAAGTCGCCAGAATTTCCTATATGCATAGTCATATAATGTTGTTGTGTTTCTCCAGTGGCAACTGCACCGCTGCCTGGTTTCATTTCAATATAATATCCATAATATGATTCACTGTATGTGTGCAGGCCGGAGTTGCGTTGGGTATAATATGGAGCATCATCATCCGTCAAGGCGCCTCCAGTTTTTATGTCACTTGTAGGTCTGTTCGGGTTAGTACTAAGTGTCCCAAAACATTTTGCGTTTGTTTCTAAGTCCCAATGCATATTATATTTTTCAAGTTCCTGTGCAATCTCTGTATTAGGCATACCTTTTTCTTTCAGTTCTTGAATTTTTATACCAACAGGGTCTGTATCGTTTTCAATTATTTTTTTGAGTTCGTCGGCAATTTGTGCATCGTTTAGCCCTTTGTCTTTCAGTTGCTGGAATAGGCTGACTGGAGTAGTGTCAGTTTCAGATTGCGTTGATTGAAAGCTTATGCCGCTCTCTTGCTCGCCTTGGACTTGGATATTAGCAAAAGTCGGCAAAATCAGCAAAAGAGACAACGTTGCAAATAAACCTAATAATGACCTTTTTTTCAAGTTTTTTACTCCGCGTTTTTAGTAAGCAAGCAGGTTTACTTAATGCTACACTTTAGCACAAATGTACTAATCGATTAGAACAACCACTCTTATAATTTTAAAAATCAAGCATGGCTGTTCAATCTGGAAATGTTTCTCTGCTCAGTAGATTGTTATAAGTTGCCTTTGATCCATGTTTTTGCTGTTTCATGGCAAAATAGGAAGGCAAGTATTGCTGTTGCGGCGATGAAGAAGAAGTAGTCGCGGGTGAGAAGAGGTGGTCTTAGTAGAGTAAGCTCAACTATGAGAAATGAGACTGCAAGTAGCGAATAGAAGAAATATTTCGGGATTAGCATGTGGCTGATTCTTATGTTGTTTTCCAAGAAGACTTTGTTGACCGTATAGTTGTTTAGTTCTCGTTTAATTAGGCAGGCATCTTCTAATTTGGATAGGTGATACGTAGCTACTGAGGGGCTGCTTAGGTTTAGAGCTCTTTGAACTTCTCGCACACCTACTGGTCTACCAGTTTTTATTAGAAAGCGATAAACTTCAAGGGTAGTTCCTTTTAGAACAGCTGTGGATTCTTCGCTCTTCAAATCCCCATATACCACCCTATACAAGATAGCGTGTTTCTCAATTGAGCTACCCTTGTTTTAACTTATAGAACAACTGTGCAGAAATATAGCATTAAATAAGAGCACCTGCTAGTAAGACAAAGTTAGACGAGTTCGTACAGATATGATACACAAAGAACAAAAATGGCTATGGCCGCAATCTGCGCGTTATTGATAACTTTTGCACTTGTAAGCATAAGCTACTATCTATTTCCAAGCCAAGTACCCTCATCATTTTTAACCCTGCCCCCCTCTTCAGATACATCATACCACGTAGGGACCCCTACCCCTTTGCCTTATATTCACATTAGCGCTGAGGGAACTGTGAATCCATCAACAGTGCCCATAAGTCGAAATGGTAATATTTACACATTCACTGAGAGCATTGTTAATTATACTATTGAAATTCAACGAGACAACATCATTATTGATGGGGCGGGGCATGTTCTTTGGGGATTTTTCAATGACTATGAATATGCCTACCAAGGAATAATTATCCAAGACAGAAACAACATAACAATTACAAACTTAAACTTTGAACAGTTCTGGCAAGGCATATTTATCCAAAACTCCTCAAACATCATCATCAACGGAAATAACCTAACCGATATAGGTTCAACTGGCATATACATAAATTCAGCCAATACCACAATCAAACAAAACAGCATAAGCAACATAACTTCAGCTATTTATGTTACTAATTTTCAGGGGTTTAGCGAACCATCAAGTAACAAAATTTTGGAAAACAACATAACCAATGCTGCAACGGGCATTAACATCAACTATGGCATATACAACGTTATTTTAGGAAATAACTTTGTAAACGTCCAAAATGTTATCGAAGAAGGAAGTAACTCAACAACAATTTCAAAAAACTTCCTGATAAATGGAGTCGAGGGCATAAATATAGGCGGATCATACTGCTCGATTTATGATAATGTCATTGAAAACTTTTCTGGCATAGGCATTGGGCTTTCAGGTATAAACAATACCGTATACGAAAACACTGTAAAAAATGCTAGCGTTGGTATCTGGCTTCAAGAAAACAACTCGATACCAACCAAAGACAACACGATTTATAATAATAATTTTATAAACAATACTCTAAGTGCTCGTATTGATACGCTTTTCCAAACTAACTTTTGGGACAACGACAAAGAAGGCAACTACTGGAGCAACTACAACGGCACTGATGCAAATGGCGATGGCATAGGCGATGCGCCCTACATTATAGATGCTAATAATACTGATAGGTACCCGCTGATAGTTCCATATGGAAGTCAGGTGCCTTTTCTATCTAGCCAAATGTATGCATTGATAGTAGGAGTGGGCTTAAGCCTAGCTATTGTGATTACTGTTGGATCGATGTTCATAACAAAGCGAGCTAGCTACAGAAAGCGAAAGCGGCACTAATTTTGTATCCTCTTTTTAGCCATGCCCTGTACCCAAAATCATAAACATGTTTTATTGGTTGATTAGTTGTTTAAAAGAGCATTTTGTTCTAATCGTTTAGTACGTTTGTGCTAAAATGTAGCATTAAGTAAACCTGCCTGCATAGCAGGTTGGTAGGAGGTAAAAACGAGTAAGAGGAATAAAGATGAAAACAAAAAAATTGTTGAGTGTTAGTATGCTATTGCTTCTAAGCTTATTGCTAGCTTCGACAGCTCAACTGCTTGATATAAAAACTGTACAAGCATACCATGGTAGTTCAGTCTATGGTAACGTAGATTACAATCCTCCAGATGATCCAGAGCGAGAATCAGTTGTTTTCACCTGCAACAATATCCAGTATTGTTTTGACCAAAGACCTTCTTCTTGGCGTAGTGTTAATTATTGCGGTGCTAACACAACAAGAACTAACATGCTTGATAGAACCCTATTTTGCGAACAAAACTACGATTGGTCTACTGCTTTCTACACAGGGCACTCTGCCATCGACCAACTAGAGGCACCACAACATTGTGGACTATACCCAAATAATTATGATGGCACCAATCACATCTGGGATAATTCAATCTGGGGTAGAATAATAAATTATAACCATGAATTCGTGTTCCTTTGGTCTTGCGGTTCAGCAAACTATATAGGCGGCTACGATACAGTACCCCCAACAATGGGCCCTTGGGGAATGGCTTATTGTTGGACTGGCAAAGACGATAGTTTATTAAGTGATGACGGCTACGGAGACCCCTGGAGTTACAATGGAAACACGTCTTTCATAGGTTGGCAATACGAATCAAGAGGTCTTAAATACATAGAACCTGGCGCTTACTCTGACTATGCACTGTTCGTTAGTCATGTCTATTATTACACAGTTGTATCCAATTGGCCAATAAACGACGCCTTTGACCAAGCAGCAAGAAACATACGACAAAACCCAGCCGCAACTTTTGCATCTACAGAACTCTACTTAGGTCATGATATTCCCAACCCTGCATATCCAGATTACGGACCACGTATGTTCCATTGCTACATGAGAGTCTTTGGCAACGGCGACATGAAATTATCACTATAAATGGAGGAAAACAAAAATGAAGCCAAATTTGGACCATTTCAAAATAATTCTTATGATAGTCGCAATCTTGACAGTTACATTTGCGCAGGTGCCAAGCGTATACTCAACAGAGTTAACTGCCAAGGCTAACGTTGTTTCATTTCTGCAAGAAGTCCTCCAAATAGATATGCCCAAGTACGAAGCAACATTAACAACATACCAAGCTGGTTCTCCTTCTTACTATGGAGGCTTAAAAGAAGAAATATGCAGAACTGAACTTACATCTACAGAGAGCAACATAGGCGTTGTTTATACCCTCGTAAATGGAACACTTGTTTCCTGCAACCTAAACCTACTTAACGACTTAGTATTCTACGCAAAGGAACAACCATCTGCCACTGCAGATTTCGCCAAAAACTTTATCCAAAAATACCAGCAGCACACAGGCGCATCCTATGTAGAGCCAATGTCTAAAATGATTGATGAAGTTGACACACAAAAAAACATGACAATCACCTCGGGCAACCTAAAACTCGAAGTATGGATCAACGAATACATTACTGATTTCAACTGGATATACACAGACAATGGCATCGATTTTCCACAGAAAGGCTTTAGCATCCACTTCAAGAACGGCGAGTTTGAAGGTTTTGGCGATGGCTGGACCCTCTACAAAGTAGGCAATATAGATGCAATCTCAAAAGATGACGCAATCAACATAGCAATGGAGCGCGCTAAAAACTACACAACATATGTCAGCGCAGACTCAAATAATTGGACTGAAGTAAAACCTAACATAGTTACCGACCGCGTAGATGCAACATTAAATGGATTAGCACGAGAACCTCTAACGCTATACCCAGCTTGGGACATACAATTATACTTTGACAAAGTATATCAAACACAAGACGGTCTTCAAATTAGAATCTGGGCAGATACTAAAGAAATCCAATTTTTCCTGCCTACTAGTCACGGAGGATCTCAACTACCCCAAAATCAACAAACAGAACCTTTACCCACACCTTCTCTAACAAATCATCCAAATACTTCACTTCAACCATCTGTAAAAACAGAAAATAATATCGCACCATTAGACGCAGGTATAGCAGTCGCAATAACTGGCGTAGTCATGATACTCATAGCCACAGTAATCATTAAGAAAAGAAGCAAATAATACAACAGCTCTTTCCCCTATCTTTTTATCATAATATATTGCACCTAAAGCATAACGAATTCTTCGGTTTAGTATTCACGATTGCTGCTTGATATCAACCTACAAGGCAACTGCAGGCTCTATAAACAACCAATTAGAAAAGTGCAACAATAAACATACTCCTTTTACTAACTTGCAAAGAACAAACTGTTCTAACTGATTAGTACACTTGACCTAAAATGTAGCATTAAGTAAACCTGCCTGCTTAATAGACTTCCAGGCGGAAAATGAAAAATGGGTGTATTTAAGGTTAGTACACTGCTGATTCTAAGCTTGCTTGTAAGTACGGCATTAGCTGCGGCGACTCCGGTAGACCAGCCAAATTTGCAAGAAATCAATGCAACACAAAATTTTGGTGCTGTAATAGATATTACAAACATTAGCACTGAAGAATACCTCGCTAAAACAGGCATACCCGCTGAAAGCTTTTACTCGCTTCCAGGCTACGTCACTCCAAATATTGAATCTAGGGTCAACGATGGATCACCAGACTCTTTATTAACTATTCCTCAGACAGTTGAAGCATACGTCGTTTGCGATGACGACATGAAATCATGGTATGAAACCTTGATGAGTCATTCCGTAACATGGGATGATGTATACATGTGGGCATGGAACATTCTAGAAGGCGGAGACGACTTTTTCTGGCCTCAATACGAAATCGAATACAACATGGGTGCAGGGCATTACACTAACTGGTCTTCGACTAACAGTGGCGACCTGGCTCAACTTTTCAATGAAGGGCGAAACAATTTTCCAAAACCCAGCGATTGTGATGTAAGAGTATTCATGACCGGACAATTGACAGGCAACATATACGGTCTTGGCGAGACGCCTGGAAATGCTTTCATCATAAGAGTACGCGAACCAGGTTCTTGGCCAGTGGCCAATCTTTGGCAACACGAAGCCTCACATAACTATAATGCTCCTAACCATGACCCTGGCTTATTTGACTGGTGTATTATGTCTTACATATGGGGTCCATCTACGAGAGACTGGTGTAGCAGCTGTCATTCAACGATTTATGAAAATAGATTTCGATTCGGATAGGCGGCTAAGGTGATACATGTGAAACCGCTCTCCTTTTTCTTTGTACTAATAACAGCAATAATAGCAATGAAATTATTTAGTTTATCATCAAGTCGTTCTCCAAGTTCAAATTGGAACTTAAACGTATTCGATACTATCTCAAATATCTGTTGATCTCGCTCTTTTGTTGACATTGTAATAACATAATCAAGCGTTTATGTATAAAAATTAATGGTACGCTCGCGAATGGCGTGTTTTTTTATATTAATTCACTATACTACTCATTATTTTTTCAACTTCATATGATTACAATTTTTATCCTCGCATTTTGATATATCCGCTTCAACCTCTGTAACCCTTTCCCCGTGTAATGTTTCGCTAAAACCGATCTCGGTGCCCTACCCTGAAAAATATCCACGTACCGATCTGGGATCAATCGTTCACCCATTTCCGAAGCAAACCACACCCTTAATACCTGTGCGGTTATGTTTGTTTTCGCAGCTTTAGACGCGACGCGCCAAATAGAGCGCCACTTACGGTCACTAATCACAAATAATAAAGGATTCGCATCGGTTCTATTGCTCAAGTACTTCACTAAGTACGGGTGTGTATCTTCACTGTAAAAAGTGATCCCGCTTCGCTTTTTACGGGTGAAGTGCTTTGGGACAACTAAACGTGTTTTAAGGTTCACTTGATCTCTTTGAACCGCTAAGATTTCACATTTCCGCAGTCCCGTTGTAGCCGTGAAAAGGTAAACAGCACGGGATAGATCATCGGGTAACGCTTGAAAACCTAACCGTAATTGTCGCTTAGTTGGCACATCCGTTATTTCACCCATTTCATCCACGGGCGCCATCTTAAACGATTCAATTAGCGGTTTTTGTTTAAGAAAATCCCGCACGAAACGCCGTAGATCGGTAAGTTGACTATTGTAGGTTTTAGGATGCTTGGTGGTGTACGCCGTCAAGTAAGCCCGTATTGATGCATAAGTAACCGCCCCTTTAGAATGGGTTAGAAACCGCGTGATGTTTCCCATGGATTCTTTTATTGTTCTTTCTTCTAAGCGGAGATTGATTTGTAGGAACTGTTTGTATTCGGGTAGTAAATGGTAGTAATTTTGGGGTAGTAAAGAAACCGTTTTCGGGGTTATTTTGGCAAAATTGGTGGACGGAGCGGGATTTTGGGGTTTGCGTATGAATCTCTTCCTCAAAACCGTTGGTTTGATTCTGAGGACCCATATTCATGTTCAATCACTAACGATATGTAAGTACACTTAACTTATAACCTTTTCAGAATTACCCTTGGCTCTTCTGCTGCAGATGAAAAATTAAAAACCTGACA
>CAYRSV010000046.1:0-16826 GCA_964427115.1 uncultured Candidatus Bathyarchaeia archaeon
ATAGTCTTTTAGTTTTGCGCCTTCACCTGTTCCAGAACTGTCGGAATAACGTCTGCTTTTATGTCTTGTATGATTTTTATTGTGCCTTTGTTGCCTAAGGTTAGCTGATTTTTGTCTCTGAATTTTTTTACTGTTGCATTTTGAATCTCAATCTTATCTCCTCTGGAGACGAAATCTATTTGTTCTTGCCATAAGCATAGATTGATCTCCCCAGTTTCATCCTTTAGCAAGGCTTTTGCCATGGGGATTCTATTTCCATACTGCGTATTGACAAATTGAGGTTTTGAGACTTTTACGACTTTAGCCCTGAGGTTAACGTGGGTGCTCTTGTTTTTTAGGTCTCTAATTTGACTAAAGATTATTTCTTGGGGGTCTTCGAATTTATAGTTCTGGACCACATCTGCTGTCATGAAGGTTCGTATGGGATTGCGTTGTTCTGCTAGTAGTCCTTCAGAAACGGGGAACTGAGCAACTACGTCTGAACCTTCTTTGAACAAGAAATAGACCTTATCATCTATTTTGCCGCGATTTTCAACTGTAAGTGGGCCGCATTGGGCTTTGCCAGATTCTTCAGCAGAAAGCAAGGCGCAATAAATTACATCAGGATGGATGTCATATTTCACAGTGAGATATGCTAAATATTCTCCTGCTGCTTTTTTCCTTTTCAAATTTTTCACCTCGCATCGCTTGGTAAATAATGAAGCATAGAATCAGGGTATAGTCTTTCGTCTATTTTTCAAGAATTAACGCATTACAGCGCCTCTTTAAGTTAAAAATAGATCCAGGCTATCCCTAAATCTAGGCTTGTATCAACATTATTGAAAAGCATGATATATTAATTTTACCACATAAAAAAAGAATTTTTAACATTACATAACAACCGTTATTGCTTTTTAAGTGACTCGAGGAGGGTTTTATGGCATTTACTACATTCCAACATGTTATGACCGCAGGAAGGGCAAGATAGCTGCTTTTTAACTAAGCTATCAAGAATTGATGCAATTGCTGCCTTATTTTGAGTAATCTTTAGGTCTTCAACCGTTGATGCTGCTTTGAGGTCTTGTTTCTCAGCAACCTTTTTTGGGGCTACGATTTCTTGATAGACTTTTGCTATGCTAGTTTTGCCTTCCCGTAGTAGTTGTTTATCCTCTTCGCTAGCTTCTTGTATGATTTTTTTGCCGCGTTCAAATGTACGAGTGGAAACGCCAGCTTTTTTTGCCACAATCTCAGTAGCTTTAGCTTTGAATATAGGCTTAGCGTCATCTGGCGCTAACCCCAGTTGTAGGTTGCGCCCATTTTTTCCACCTTCGGATTGGCGTTTTTTCGCAAGGGCTTTTTCTATTTCCAGCAGCGGCACGGCAAGTTCAACAAGCTGGAAGTTATTAAGATGCCTACGACGCAGATTGGCTTCTATGACGAATTTTTTTTCTAACAATTTGTCTTCAAAGTGGCGAACTTCAAAATCAGGTTCTATGCCTAGTTCAATGCAGGCTCGGAACCTATGATGTCCATCAAGGACTTCTAAGTCTTCGTTTACTACAATCGGGTAATGTTGACCTTCCTGCTGTATAGAGGCTTTGAGTTCAGCGAACTCTTCGGCAGACATTCTGGGCAGCATCTTATCATATTGAGGATTCAAACGTAAACTCATAACAGCAGCCTACCAAATCTTTCTACCTAACCTATATTTAAAATAAATCATAAAAAACCGAAGATGCAGGCTTTGAGCTATTTATCTAACGCTTTTAACTTCACTAAGCCACTCACCTAGGTGGTAGGTTGTATCCTGCAACTTACGCTGGATTATTTGGGGCATTAAAAAGATAAATCTCCCTCGCGTAGGATATGCAAAAATACATAACCCAGTTCTGACCATAAGTTAGTATGGCTGTTTGGGCTTTGGAAGCTTGGCAGCAGGGCAGGGTTGACAATTTGGAGAACATTAATCCATTATTTATGCTTCAACCAATAATTGTTATCCTATTTAGCGTTGCTTTGATTGTTTTTTGGCGATTTAAGCGCAGTTTCCGTTGGATGGTGCTTTTATATGCGCTTGTAGCTTATGCGGGTGCAATCATTCTCAAGAATATCGTACAGCTTCTTACGGCTTCCACAGTTGTTGGCAGCTATGGAGCTCAAAGTGTTGTATTTGGGCTTTATTTGGGTCTTCAAACGGTAGTTTTTGAGGTTGGCGGAGCATTCATTGTTGCTTGGTTCTTAGCTTCCCGAAGCAAGCTTTTTGCGAAGGATAGCGAAGCCTATGGCATCAGCTTAGCGTTCTGGGAAAACGGCGCACTTTTGGGTATCTTGCCGCTAATTAACCTAATTGCAGTTTATGCGATTTTAGCTTCAAATACTCCTCTCGCCGTAACAGTTTATGACCAGCTTTTCGTTAGTCAACCCGGGTTATTTGACCAGTCATTAGGTGTTCTGCCGCTTATTGGATGGGGTATCCTTGAACGTTTTTCTTCGTTGCTATTCCATTTTGCTTGGGGTTACCTAGTCGTGATGGCAGCCGTTTTCCGCAGGTGGCCTCTTTTGCTTTTGGCTTTACCGATGGGGTTGATCGACGCTCTTGTGCCCTTTGCTGGGGTAATGGGGTTGGAGATCTTCGAACTACTTATCCTCGGCTTAGGAGCCCTTTCCGTTGCAGTGGCAATATATTCTACAAAAAATCTACGTAAGTCACTTAACTTCAGCGAACCATAAACACATTACACTTTACAGTATGTCTGACTTAATCAAATTATTAGAAGGTACGCGCGAAAAAATGAATGCCTGATAAAAAAAATAATTCAGGTTATGGTCCCTTCGCTGGATGTTTAAGATTACTCTAGTTCTTCTGGTTGTGCTTCGGGTACCATTTGTGTTTCATCGACAGCTACTGTCGTTTGTTCTGTTGTGGATGCTACTTCAGTTATGGGTGCTACAGGTTTGATGACTTTGCGTGCATGGGTGATGTAGCCTGTGTGTCCAGTCATGAGGGTTTGGGGTCGAACTTTGCCACGTTCGGTTTGCATACCACGCATGATGCATTCGAAGGTTTCAATGTTGATAAAGTTGTGCTCTTTTAGAGCTTCAACGGTTTTAACTACCTGATCAATTGTTGGGCTAAATGAGACTATTGTTCCTGAGGGCTTGAGCGCTTCGTACGCGTGTGGGATTACCAGCCACGGAACGGCCATGTCTAAGATAACTGCGTCTACGTCTTTTTGGTCAATACCTAATGTGATGTCTTTGATTTTCATTTCAACAAGGTCAAGATACCCAGAGCGCTTGAGGTTTTTTTCGGCTGCCTTGTGAGATTCTTCACGGATGTCATAAGTGTAAACTTTGCCATTAGGCTGCACAAAGTGAGCCAAAGCTGTGGTAAGTGCTCCCGTTCCTGTACCTGATTCAACTACTCTGCTCCCTGGCCCAATGCCGCTGTACATAACTATAAGTGCTGCATCTTTAGCGTAGATAATTTGAGTGTTGCGTGAAGATTTTAGGATATAGTCTGTTAGCTGTGGTTTTAGTATAACAAAGTCCACGCCTAGGCTACTTTTGTATGCTGCACCATATTCTTTGCCAATAATATCATCGAACTTTATGTAACCCTTGTGCGTATGGAAGGTTTGTCCACTCTGAACCTTAACCAGATACGTCCTTCTCACATCCAAATAAAGCAGCACATTGTCGCCGTCAGCTATCAATTCACCAGTCAATTTCAATTGTTCTCCTGCAAACAATAACCTTAAACGGATAACAGAATAACTGCGTGGCATAACGCCTTATTATTGTTTCTCACGCAAAAACTTGAGTTATCAAGTCTTTAGACCAATTTTTCTATGAATATGATCAAAATAATGGATACATTACACCTGTAAAATGTAGATTCTTTTTTAGATATACATTTATCTGTTTATAGGCATAGACCATGGCAACTTAATTCACACCGGTGGTTTACTTGGCAGGCTTGAAAGATGAGCTAAACGCAGATATCTATAGGGTTATTCATCAGAGCTTGGTCGTTCGCGACGGACTGAATGTACCATCTAATTTAGCTATTATCCCTGAGGGTGGACTAAGATATGATGCTACATTATTATGTGCAGATTTGTCGCAATCAGGCAAAATGGTTTCAGATTTTGATCAGAGAACAGCGGCGAAGGTTGCTCGGGCTTTTTTGCGTTCTACTTGTAGGCTCATAACGACTAACGGCGGATCCGTAATCAGCCTCGATAGTAGTAGAGTGATTGGCATCTTTCTAGGTGACATGAGAAATACTAATGCTGCAACTTGCGCATTAAAAATAAATTATGCAGTCTCAAAAATAATTAAGCCCACTCTAACTCAGTATTTTACAATATCAAAAGAGCCCGGCTTTAACATCGCCCACTGCGTAGGAATAGACACCGGCTCCGTGATTGCGACACGCGCTGGACTAATCGGCTCACATGACCTCATCTGGGTGGGCAAAGCACTCCAACTGGCGATTAAGCTTAGCGAAATCAGAACTGAACCCTACCATGCCTACATCAGCGAAACAGTGTTCTTTATGCTCTTCGAGCAGGCAAAGTTTAGCGCCGATGGCAATCAACTTATGTGGGAAGAAAGCCGCATTGATTATCAGGGTGATTCAATTAAGGTCTATCGCTCAGGTTGGTGGCGAGAACCATAGCCGACTCAACCAAACCTAATTACACTTTACAGACCATAACTACAAGCAGTATGGGTAATTAGCGCATGAGCCATTAAGAAACGGCAACTTAGGTTACAACAAAATAAAATGTCGCAGAGACTCATAAACCAAAAACACTGTATTCGTGCTATCAATGCACCGATTATAACCTTATGCACTAATTGTCAGATAAGTTATCGTGTAATGGAACTAAATATGGAAGTTTGAGCGGAAAAACCGTATGTATTAAAGTCAGAAAAGCAAACATAAAACTTGTCACCTCGGTAAGGTTTTTCTATATGTTTGTTCCAGTGATTATTAGTGCGTGTTTTGTGGAACGAAAAGAGGCACTAGGCGTTTTAAAAATAATTCTAGATAGATGTTCAACAGAAAACATAACGAAGGTTATGATAATGCCAAGCGCCAGCAACAATTCGTTCTCAACTGGAAGCCAAATCTATATAGAAGCTGCGTTTGATATAGGAGTAAAAAGATATATCCAAACAATAGCTGAACAGCATAACCTTGCCATAAAGGAAGACATCAATCGTATAATAATCTTCAAGCCCCAACAAGTCCTCAATATCTAAGCCTCAAATTCTGCTTCTGAAAAATTTTACGATTTTAATAGTCTATGATATTTTCTTAAGGATAGGTGGCTCGCTAGAATAAGAAACACATGACAGCCTTAAAACATATTTGGAGACTGTCAACGGGGGTGGGCTTCTTGTGGAGGCTGGTTTTTGCCTTCTTCATCGATCATGCGTTTGAGTTTCTTTTCCATACGGCGCTCGTATGTATGCTCTTGTACGATGGGTGGCAGGGTCTTGTGTTTATGGACTGAACTTGGGGGGACAATGCGTTTTTCGCCGACATCCACAGTTACTTTCTCACCATCTAATGTGTCTTCGAACTGCTCCATAGCTTCTACAATCCAGTAACCTTCAGCCTGAGTCACAACCTTGACCTTATGCTTACCCTTATAGTAGCGGATTTCTTCACTCAAAAATAGCACCAACACCATAAATTAATTGTCACGGCAGAATAAAAACGGCTCGCAAACAAAAACTAAAGGGTAGGCTGCTGTTTTCCCTTTTGTGATTATGGTTTATCGGGACGGTTTTTTGCTGTTTTGACCTGTTTTTCGACAGATTGACGCCATTGCGAGAAGTATTCCGGGTAAGGTGAATATGCTGAATACACGTGTGTATTTTGGTAGAGCTGCAGCCCTTATTGTCTCGGGGTTGCCGCCAGCCGATAAATAGCCAGCTATGAAGGCGTTGGCTATGGCTTCGGCTTTGCGTTCTCCGTTGAGCGGGAGGTAGTGCCCTGTGTAGTAGAGAAATTCGGCTACGTCCCAAGCTTTGTCGCCGTTGCGGCTGGCTTGTTCAAAATCTATCAATAAGATCTTGCCTTTGGGGTCGACTAAGATATTATCGGGTTTAGTGTCACCTAGTGCTACGCCTAATGCGTGCACTTTTGCGTACGTTTTTCCTACCTGCAAAATTAAGTTAAGTTCAGGATCAATTATCGAGTTATCATTGGCTTTGGCGATTCGCTTGATAGCACTACTTAGATTTTCGCCTTCCAAGAATTCCATGAATACAAGTCGCTCGTTGGCACTTACATGGAATATTTGTGGAACATTAAAGCCTTGACTGCTCAAAAACCCATTTATGGCGCATTCACGTTCCAGACGTGACTTACCCATTAACGCAAAGCTTCGCGCACCAATCGACCACATCGAAAGCGGGAACCATTTAAAACCTGACAAATCTTTAAACCGCTTAACTAACACTTTTTTTTCAGAATGGGAGTTACGTGCCTGTATTAAATAAACGTCATTAAGTACGCCGCCGAACTCTTTAACTTCGATTTTGTCATAATTAGCGGAAAGCACTCTTTGCACGTAACCGCGAATGTCCACTTTATCTGCTAATGAGACAAGCCCCTGAGTAGTAGGCACAAAAATGTACCGCTGTGGATTTACAAAGCTCTTTTCGAAGTCAAATTCGTTGCGCCAGGGTAGCATCTGGAAGCGTAAGAATGCATCAGCATTTTGTGATAGGAAATTAAGCATTTGCGGAAATATGCCAAATAGTGAAGAAAACAAGGCGCGGGGTGCATTTTTTATTATGTTGGTAAATCGCACTTTGGGATTTTTGCTTGCATCCACAAAGGTGGGATACATTGTTATATCGCCATTCTGGTATTGTATGAAGCCTTCTTTTTCGAGCTGTTTTAGAGCCTCATTGTAGCCTCTTAGGACAAGTGCGACTTTATCTTTATTTACGTCACCATTTAGGAAGCTATGTGCCCCATACGCCATGGGTGGAAATAGTCGGATTCGGCTAAGAATGACTTCATACATAAAATATTCAGGTTTAATCCGCATACTATATGAGAATTCAGGATAGCTAACTACAATATTCTCTAGAAGCTCAAGTACGAGGCGCTTTTTCAAAATAACTTCCTGCAGCCACAGGTAATTAGAATTAACCAATCCAGTGTATGGGAAAATTAGAAAACGGGCAAGCGCTTCACCTAAGAAGCCGCGGTCAACATCGCGTTCAAATATCCATTGATCAATTGCAAAGAAGACAAAATTTCTGCCATCAATAACGCGAACATAACTCATTAGGCGTGGCTGAAAACCTCGAATAACTACTAAAACTTCAATGGTTGATTTTGAGCTTGGTGTCTCGATAGCATAATCATCTGCCTGGCATATTGCAACTATTTGGTAAGGCTCAGCAATATGATTACAGAAATTGATTATTTTTTTGTAAAACGCACTTGATCCAATAGAAGAACTCGAGACCAAATAGCCCTAAGCCACCCACAAGTTTTATCTAATAATAGAATGAACCAGCATTTTAATACATACCCATAATTTGCTTTAAACTCAAATAGAATTAAAATACTTTAGTTAGTTGTTCAACTATACCATCAATAATTTAATTTTCGTGATGGGCTGTAACGTTTTTACTTCTAGGCGTGCAGAAAATCCTGTTTTTCATTGCTGGGTAATTGGCAAAAGCTTAGTTGTTCATCATTCAAGAGCTGAAGGAATTTTTTTATGGCGAGGAATCCATGATGGCCTTTATATATGGTTAATTATGGCCTCTTCGCGAATGTTGAGTCAATAGCAAGACTTTTATTCTCAGCGCTCTGAACGAGTCTTGGAGGAACGAGAAAAGTGTCATTCGAGTCAAGTAAGACGTTAGGCGGAATAGGCGCACTGTTGCTGTTCATTGGATTCATTCTGTTTGTGAGTGGCTACACGTTTGGCATTTTGCCACTTATTGGACTAATACTGCTGCTCGCAGGCATGAAAGGTCTAGCAGACTATTACCGAGAAGCGGGAATATTTAACAATGCACTCTATGCAACTATTGCAGGCATCGTTGGGGCAATCATTGTTGCAGCCATATTTTTAATCACCGTCATAGGGCTTGTTGAGGTAATCGTACCAGGCTGGAGTGGCGATTGGACCACGCTAGGTCAGATAAATCCTGCAGACATAAATGCAAACATTGATTTTAGTAAGATTGCACCTTTCTTAGCATCCATGTTAATAGCGCTTGTTATTCTCTTCGTCATTGTCCTTGTAGTTGCCATACTGTACAGGAAATCTTTAAACATTCTTCGCGACAAATCTGGAGTAGGCTTATTCGGAACTGCAGGAACCGTACTAATTGTAGGTGCAGGTCTGACAATACTATTCGGCTTAGGCCTGATACTTATTTGGATTGCAACGCTACTAATTGCCATAGCCTTCTTCCAGCTTAAAGAACCAACACCTCAAGTAGCTCAGCCATACCAATATCCATCACAGTATCCACCGCCCCCAACATAAACAAGACAATCCCTCTTTTCTTTTTTTGAGCACGCTAACTTGGTAGAGACTGCAATTGAAATTTATTTTTGATAAGCGAAAGCTATATTTTTGTTTTTGTAACTAAAAGTGTCAGCCTTAAAGAGGCGTTTCACGTTATGGATGAAGCTACTGACGAAATTATCGAAGATCAAAAAGATCAGATGGATGAACTGAAGCAGCAACTAGAGGCGGAAAAGAAGCGTAGCGAAGATTACTTGACGCGTTTGAAGTATTTGCAGGCAGATTTTGAAAACCTACGCAAGCGGTGTGACCGGGAAATACAGCAAGTCAGTCAATATAGCAATGAACGCATAGTAATTCAGCTACTTGAGGTCGTAGATGAATTGGAGTTGGCAGTCAAGACTGCACAGACAACAGATTCAAATAAAACGCTTGTTAGAGGTGTAGAGATGACACTTAAGCGCCTGCGAAAAGTTCTTGAGCAAGAAGGCGTCACTGCAATAGAATGCGAAGGAAAGCCTTTTGACCCCTCAAAACACAACGCAATAGCCGCAATAGAACGTGACGATATTGACGGCTGTATCGTGCTAGAGGAAGTTCGAAAGGGATATATTATGAAAGAGAAGGTTATCCGACCGAGCATAGTCAAGGTCTCAGTTAAACCAGCTTCAAAGTCACAAAAAAAGGAGGAAAAAACAAGTGAGTAATCCCCAAACTGGAGAAAAAGTATTAGGAATAGACTTAGGAACCACAAACTCGGCAGCCGCCGTATTTGAAGGCGGACGTGCTACCGTCATTCCGAGTGCTGAAGGACCCACGATGGCGGGCAAAATGTTCCCTTCAGTTGTGGCCTTCACTAAAGACGGCCAGCTATTAGTCGGCGAGCCGGCAAAACGCCAGGCAACAGCCAACCCACAGGGCACCATTTTTGAGATTAAACGTAAAATGGGCACTAACTACAAAGTCAATATCCAAGGTAAAGAGTATACGCCGCAACAGATCAGTTCTTTCATACTGCAAAAAATCAAGAAAGACGCCGAAACCTATCTGGGTACGACTATACGAAAAGCAGTCATCACCGTCCCAGCGCACTTTGATGACAACCAGCGTCAAGCCACTAAAGATGCAGGCGAAATCGCAGGCCTAGAAGTTATGCGCATTATCAATGAACCCACAGCTGCATGCCTCGCCTTTGGCATTGATAAACTCCAACATGAAATGAAAATCCTGGTATTCAGCTTCGGCGGAGGAACTCATGACGTTACTGTCATGGATTTTGGCAAGGGTGTCTTTCAAGTATTAAGTACAAGTGGCGATACGCAGCTAGGCGGCACCGATGTTGACCGGGCAATAATGGACTACGTTATTGACGAGTTCAAGAGACAAACAGGTGTAGACGTCACTAATGACCAGATGGCCATGTCTAGATTAAAGGAAGCGGCAGAGAAAGCAAAAATTGAGCTCACAACCTTGATGACCACAGATATTGATTTGCCCTTCTTAACGGTCACCAGTGCGGGACCACAGCATCTTCACCTGACACTAACAAGAGCCAAGCTTGAATCGCTTGCTTTACCAGTCGTGCAAAAAACTGAACGCACCCTACTTAAAGCCCTCGAAGACGCAAAACTGACCCCCGCTCAAATAGACAAAATTATCCTTATCGGCGGCATGACCCGCATGCCATTGGTCCAAAGATTCGTTGAGCAGATCTTAGGCAAGGCACCGGAGCGCGGCGTAGATCCCATGGAGGCGGTAGCAGTCGGTGCAGCCATCCAAGGTGGAGTAATAACAGGCGAAGTCCGCGACCTGCTATTATTAGACGTAACTCCGTTATCGTTAGGCGTTGAAACCATGGGCGGAATATTCACGAAAATCATCGAAAAGAACACCACCATACCCACTAAGAAAAGCCAGGTGTTCACTACTGCAGCAGACTTCCAGACCGCAGTAACTATCCATATACTCCAAGGCGAGCGCCAGATGGCAGCGGATAACGTCTCCTTAGGCAACTTTAATTTAGAAGGTATCCCGCCGGCGCCCAGAGGCGTACCTCAAATTGAAGTAACCTTCGATATTGATGCAAACGGCATACTCAACGTCACCGCCAAAGACCGCGGCACAGGCAAAGAAGCAACTATCCGCATCACTGCATCTACCAAGCTTTCAAAAGAAGAGAAAGAACGTATGGTTAAAGAAGCTGAACAATTCGCAGAGCAAGACAAAAAGAGACGAGAGGAAGCCGAGCTTAGAAACAATGCAGACAGCCTAATCTATACTGCAGAGAAAACCAAGAAAGACCTTGAAGGTAAAATAACAGCGGAGCAAACAGGAAAGATTGACACCGCGGTTACAGCACTTAAAGATGCTTTAGCTAAATCAGATATGGCAGCCGTTAAAACCAAGAGTGACGAACTCACCAAGGTGCTTCAAGAAGTCGGCACAGCTATCTATCAGCAGGCGGCAGCGGCAGAACAGGCAAAGCAGGCACAGGCAGGGCCTCAAGCCCAGGCAGGCTCAGGACCACAACCCGGTCAAGCTCCGCCGGGCGAAGAACACGTGGTTGACTCAGAAGATTATAAAGTGAAGTAAGCAGACAAAACCTTTTTTTCTCCCCTTCTTTATTGTCGGTTATCACGGTAAACGCTTATGGCTGCTGAAAAACGAGATTACTATGAAGTCCTTGGCGTATCTAGAGACGCTACAAAAGACCAGATCAAGGATGCCTACCGGAAGCTGGCGATGCAGTACCATCCGGACAGGAACAAGTCACCTGAGGCAGAAGAAAAATTCAAGGAAATCAGCGAAGCATACGCTGTACTTTCAGATGACCAAAAACGGCAGCAATACGACATGCTTGGCCACCAAGGCTTTGATCAGCGGTATACTCAGGAAGATATATTTCGCGGAGCAGACTTCGACACCATCTTCGGCGGCGGCTTTAACGATATTTTTCGCATGTTTTTCGGCGGTGGCTTTGGAGGTTTTGGTGAGCGCCCCAGCAGAGGACAGGACCTTGCTTATGACCTGAATATCACTCTCGAAGAAGCTGCAAGGGGTACAGAAAAAGAAGTTGAGATTCCCCGAACTGAAAAATGCGATGTATGCAACGGGTCGGGTGCAGCGCCAGGCTCTCAGGTCAGAACATGCCCGCGATGCAACGGCGCGGGCAGGGTTCAGAACATGCGCAGAAGCGCCTTGGGAACCTTTGTACAGGTTACCTCTTGCCCTGAGTGCCGAGGAAAAGGCAGAGTAATCACCACTCCCTGCAGGAACTGTGGCGGATCAGGAATAGTCCGCAGACGCAGGAAAATTACTGTAAAAATCCCCATGGGTATAGATGAGGGTTACCAGCTGCGGCTTAGAGGCGAGGGAGATGTAGCGCCGGAGGGCGGCGAATCAGGCGATTTGTACGTAGTCGTCCATATACTGCCGCATGAACAGTTCGTAAGAGATGATGCAGACCTACATTATTTGCTTATGCTTAGTTACCCGCAGGCTGTTTTAGGTACAGAGGCAACCGTTCCCACCCTTGAAGGGTCAACTACTGTTAAAATTCACCCTGGAACACAGGTAGGCGAAGTAATCAGAGTCAAAGGCAAGGGTATGCCCCGCTTCAGGGGCTATGGCAA
Organism: uncultured Candidatus Bathyarchaeia archaeon; assembly: GCA_964427115.1. Classification (GTDB taxonomy): domain Archaea; phylum Thermoproteota; class Bathyarchaeia; order Bathyarchaeales; family Bathycorpusculaceae; genus JADGNF01. The sequence continues at coordinate 12,137 of CAYRSV010000046.1, forward strand.
AGGCGACCTGCTAGTCCGCATAGGGATTACTGTACCGGAAAAAATAACGTCTCAACAAAGGGCATTATTAGAGCAGCTTGCAAAAGAATTCGGTGAGCCAACCCAGACTAAGAGCCGCAAATTCCGATTTTAAAAAGAGCGCCCCTGCTCTTCTTTATAATAAAATTTAAATCTTTTATTTCTAATCCTTTGTACGGTATGTTTTATGGTGTATTGCAGTCGTTGTGGAAGTCAAATTTCGGATGAGGCCTATTTTTGTCCAAAATGTGGAACTATGACCCAGGCGGGCGTGAAGGCTGGTGCAGCTGAGTCTTCAGATGAGATGCGCGAAACGTTAGCCCGACTGGGTAGGGAGATGGAGAAAGCCTTTATCATAGCGGCTAGAAACATTCAGGAAGCTTTTGAGACAGCTAAAAAGAATGTCCAAAAAAACATGGTTAAAGAAGTTATTGTCTGCTCTAACTGTGGCGAGAAGAACCCGGCCTATGCTAGCTACTGTTACAAATGCGGCAATAAATTAAAGCCTGAGGCTGCCGCAACAGCGACAGCCGCATCGGCGGATAAACAAGAAGAAGCCACTAACCCTTAAATGCCTGATTACAAGGCGTTAAGCTCTGCAATCTTTTCTTTTATAGGCAGCATTTTGCCTTGATGTGGTTATAGGGGTATGCTTTTTAGGTATTTGTTCCAGAGGTAGGCGGCTGCATAGCCTGCTACGGCGCCTGTTGCTGGGCCAAAGAAGGCAACCATCATGTCCATCATGGGTGATGCTGTAATTATTTGCGGGAATAAAGTCGTTGCGTAGTAGCTGAGAAAGCCAATTAGGAGCGTGCTGCATCCCATCGCGTATATGAGCCTGTTGCGGTCTACGCCCTGATTGCTGGCTTTGACCTTGAAGACCTTCATGAAAATGTCTACTAATGCGCCGTACAGAATGGTGTAGATTAACGAGAACGGAATTAGGCTTGGACGAAGCAGACTTGTAAGTGTTCCGCCGGCGGCTCCAACGTATGTTGCGCCTATGTCTTTAACGAAAAGGGCGCTTAAAGCAAGCAAGATGGCGTCAACTGCAATTAGGATTTTATCAATTGGAGAAGGCACGAAAAGCCTTGTTACAGCCATTATTGAACCAAATAATGCGACGATGATTAGGCGATATGTCTTTTGCACTGTTATCGTGTCCTTCCCTAACTTAAGACAATCTTCAATTTAAAAACATTAACGACAAAATAAAAAAGCCATATCGAAAAAGATGATGAACTGTTTCTTGGCAAACCATCAGGCTCAATTTGGCGCAAGGGGGAATGAGGGATGGGATGAGGAAGTAGGGATACTTGCGTTGGTTGAGTGGTGGTTTACCAAGTTTTGGGTTCATGCCCACTCTGAATTGTACATACTAATGCATTACGTATAATATATGGAATTGTGACTGTATCAATACAACAACATTATGTAATAATCTCATTTAGGCAATCTCTTGTCGCCCCTCATCATGGCAAAGGCTAATTATTGAATCATCGAATTTTTTTGCTTGATCATAGAGGGGCTAAAAGTATTGGCTTATAGATGATTGTTTTATTTGGTTCTTTAAATACTGATAGATTGTGTTTTTGTGCGAATGTTTGCAGGATCATTTGATCGTGAAAATCGAGATGCTCGGTTATATGCAGTTGGTATCCTTGGGCTATGCGGTTCTGCGGGTTTGACGGCACAACATTCATTTGTATTTTACCTAAAATCCCATTCGTTGAGAGTTCTTTTGATAGTTCGATTGCTTGCTTCTTATTCATGCGACCCACCTTGAGGTATACTTCTACTTGTAAGTGTGATAAATAGGGTTGTGATTGCAGTGATACAACAACTCGCAACTTAGTTCAGCCTAAAAAAGATAGGCTGAATCGCGTATGCTATTGCAGGTTTACAGTCACATATGTAAATAAGCTGTTAAAGAAATTATAATGATGGTTTTTGGTTGATACATATGGATAAAAGGGTTCTGCTGTTAGCTTGTTTTCTAATTGGGACGCTGACATTGGCTGTTGCTGCTGCAGGTTTTGTTTCTGCACAGGCGGGTCTTAGCGCTTATTCAGGTTCAACAATAGCAGACAGCGAGATTGATGGAACGATCGGAGAGGAATGGGACGATGCTGGTAGATATACTAACGTCACGCTTAATCCGGCTGGAACAGCGGACCTTTGGATAAAACATGATGAGACCTACATGTATATTGCGTTGAGTTTTACTGCTGATTCAAATAATCCCTGGGTTGGGTTTCAATTTGTTGGGGGTAATTGCATGGTAGCAGATGCAGATGGGGCGTTATTTGGGCATGATAAATTTTCTGCTGATGGCTATCATGACATCTTTTTTGGGGACATGCCCGTTATCGGCTCTGATGGGGTTCAGGATGGCGTGGGAACAATTAATGTCGATTCTTTGAACAATGTTGCTATTGAATTGAAAAAGCCACTTCGTAGTGGTGATGCTGCTGGAAGAGACGTAGCTTGGGCTGTAGGTGATGAGCGTTCCATATTAATCATGTGGGATTCTGATGCTGGGGGAAGCAGTGGAGGGAACACAAGTCACAGAGTAGGAAATCGTGCAGCAAACACAATATTAATCAATCCAGAGCCCATACCGGAAATCTCAACAATCGGCATTATAGCCATACTAATTGCCGCTATAGCTCTGATGTCAATCTTTAAGGTAAAGCAGGGATACAAACATAGCCCTCATTTAAAAACATGTAATTATTGTATTTAGTTAGGAATTGTTGGATAATAAATAATCCTTATTTTCTTGATGCGCCTTATGTATTATCGTGTTTCAATTGTTTTTTAGGTGATTAGAAATGAGCTCTAAAGATTCGCTTCTTTCCGGTCCTGAGGCTCAAACCGATCAAGGAAATATGGGTCCCACTGACGACGGCGGGAACTCGGCCTTTGAGGGAGAGGAAAAATATGGTTTATTGTTTGATTCTATAAACGAGGGTGTTGCGTTTCTTAGAGCAATTCATGATAATGAAGGAAAAGCGGTAGATTTTGTAGTTCTTGATATTAATCCGGCTTATGAATCAATTTTTGGTATTAAAAAAATTGACCGTATTGGGCGTAGGCTCTCAGAGTTTTTTGATCAGGCAAATTATCTTGAAGCTTTTTGTAAGGTTGCTTCAACAGGTGAGCCAGTTACTTTTGAGTCGTATGCTTCTTATCTGCAAAGATTTCTGAGAATCTCAGCGCGCTTGGTTAAGAAGAAGGTGCTTGTCACTATTTTTTCTGATATAACTGAATTGAAAATGGCTGACGAGGCACTAAAGGAAAGTGATGCTAGGCGACGCTCGCTGTTCACAAATATGATAGATGGCTACGCGTACTGCCAAATGATATTTGATGAAAAAGGCAAGCCTGCAGATTTTATCTATCTTGAGGTAAATGATGCTTTTGAGAAGCTAACTGGCCTTAGGCAAGAAAGTGTGATTGGGAAGAAAGTTTCTGAGGTTATTCCTTTAGCGTTAGGAGCTACGCCGGAAATTTTTGAGAGATATGGCAGGGTGGCTTCTAGTGGCAATCCGGAGCGGTTTGAGATTTTCTTTAAGCCACTTGATAGATGGTTTGATATTTCTGTTTTTAGCCCAAAGAAGGGTTTCTTCATTGCAATATTTGATAATATTACGGATCGTAAGCAGATGCAGGCTCAGCTTGAAAAGTATGCTACTAATTTAGAGAGGCTCGTCGAGGAAAGAACAAAACAACTTAAAGAAGCCGAACGCCTAGCTGCTATTGGTCAAACCGCAGGCATGGTAGCTCATGATATTAGGGACCCGTTGCAGTCAATACTTAATGAACTTTACTTGGTAAAATCTGAGCTAATAAAGTTGCCGGCAACCTGCAATGCAGAGGCAATTAAGGACAGCATATCATTTATTGAAAAACGGGCTGATAGCATTGTGAAGGTATCTTGGGATTTGCAAGATTTTACTCGCCCTCTTAAGCCCAAGCTAGCCTATGTTGACCTTTGCAAAGTCATGCCCGAATCAGTAGCAGCTGTAGAAATCCCTGAGAACATAAGTGTAAGCGTAACATGTGATAAGCAGATGACTCAACTTATGCTCGATAGTGCCTTCCTTAAACGCATATTGACCAATCTAGTTGTGAATGCGGTACAGGCTATGCCCCAAGGAGGCACCCTCAGCATTAATGCATTTCCCAAGGAGGATAAAGCAATAATTACTGTTGAAGATACTGGCATGGGCTTTTCAGAAGAAGTGAAGGCAAAACTTTGGAGTCCGCTTTTTACCACAGATATACAAGGTCAAGGCTTCGGGTTAGCAGTTGTAAAAAGATTAACAGAATCCCTAAATGGAACCATTAGCTTTGAAAGCCAAATCGGTAAGGGCACCAAGTTTACGATTGAGTTTCCTCTTCAAAGAGCATAGCCCCCAAGTTAAGTATGCATAAAAAATTTTTGAGTAGGCTTGATGCGGTTTTTGTTTGGTTAGGGTAAAAAGGGGAAGGTTATGGTGGTAATGGTTTTCCGCAGTTTGGGCAGAATGCAGAGTTTGGCGGTACTGGTGCTCCACAGTTAGGGCAGTATCGTGTTGCTGTTGAAGGCGGCGTTGATTGTTGGGGTGCTGAAGCTGGTTGCGTGTAGCCGTATGTTTGTGGCGTACTTATGGAGAAAAATGCTATT
>CAYRSV010000047.1:0-16751 GCA_964427115.1 uncultured Candidatus Bathyarchaeia archaeon
ATCTGAGCCTGATCGCTAGCAGCCATTAAACGTAAGCCTCACAGGGCTAGTGTACCTTTTATGGCTACTAAGACTATAAAAATTCACCTATACAACATACATACACAGCATCAAAAAACAAGCAAAATGCACTCTCCCTATTATGCCTTAAGAAAAGGCACTATAGTAAAAATTTACAAAAAGTAAGCTTATTACTATTCTCGCAATTTTTTGGAACACCTAATTGCTTTTTGCATTTAGAAGTTCAAGAATTTCTTTTCGTGCCTCGCTTATTGTAAGGGGAAGTAGATCACCTATAGGTATATTGTTTTCTTTTTTCAGCACTTCAAAAAGGTGGGTTATTCTAGGTGAACGTAGGTTCACTTCTCTAATGAGTTCGGCGTTTGAAAAAATCTGTTTCGGTTCGCCTTCAGCAACTAATTTACCCTTGCTTAAGATGCAGAGCTTATTTGCGAACAAAGGCACCATATCAACGTCATGCGTGGCTAGCAGCAGCGTAATGTTCTGTTCTTTATTGAGACGTAACAGCAGATGGAGAATCTCGCTGGTTGCACGCGGATCAAGATTTGCTGTAGGCTCATCCATGATTATAACTTCAGGCTGCATCGCAAGCACGCCTGCAAGTGCAACCCGCTTCTTTTGCCCAAGACTTAGAAAATGGGGCGGCTTTTCCACAAATTCGGACATTCCGACGGTTTTGAGTGCGTCATCAACTAGTTTTTTGACCTGCTCTGGCGGATGGCCCAGATTCAATGGTCCAAAAGCAACATCTTGTTTCACCGTTGAAGCGAAAAGCTGATCATTTGGATCCTGAAAAACAAAGCCTACCCTTTTTCGCAGATTTAACAAGGCCTTTACGTCATATTTTAAGGGTTTATCCTCAAAGTAAATTTGTCCTGAAGTAGGTTTTAGAATGCCATTCAGGTGATTTAATAAGGTAGTTTTTCCTGAACCATTGGTACCTAAAAGCGCTATGCGATCGCCTTTTTTGAAGTTGAGAGAAATATCATTTAAAGCTAAGGTTCCATCCGAATAGCGATGTGATAAATTCTTTAATTGAAATAGCATTTATTTACACAACTCCAATATTTGATGTTAATAACACTGTAACGATAAGTAAAAAATCAAAAATCACTACGCCAACCAGCACATTTTTTTTAGGTTTAGGAAGATCTTCAAGAACTCGAATATCACCGTCATACCCCCGAGCATTCATAGCAATAAAGGTACGCTCACCCTGCTCCAATGTCCGAATAAAGAGGTTCCCACCAATCAGAGCCACAGAACGAATTCTTTTCATCCAACCTGAGTGACCAAGTCTCAGTTTCTGAGCAGTGTTCATTTTTACAGAAACCTCCAAGAAAACGAATATGTAACGGTAAATCAATAGAGACATCTCAACTAACACTTTAGGTACATGTATCCACCGAAGAATAATGCAAAGATCATTTATGGAAGTCGTCAATACAAGAAAGAAAAGGCATGACAAAGCACCTTCTACTCTGAAAAAGGTAGCTATGCTCATCGCAATACCATTTTCAAAAATTGTCCACGTAAACCAAGGCAAAGTAAGCTCTACAATAGGTGTTCCATAGCCAAAGAATAGTGCGATAAAAATACAACTTAAAGCAACAAAGAGTGTAGGATAAGTAAATAATTCAAGGTAAAAATGTGGCGTTATTTTTGCAAAACCTAACAGTAATACAGTAGTAACCACAAACACGATTATAGAGGTGAATGGGGAGGGAGAAGAAACACTTATTATAAGGGCAGAAAGGGCAAAAAAGGTCTTAGTTATTGGGCTACTTTTTGCAAATCCATTAGTATATGCATATCTGTCAAGCTGCGCGTATGTATCGCTGTGAGCCATCGCAGTTTTTCATCCAAGGTACTAACTGTTTTGAGTGCTCTTTATTTCTTTCTTTGTTCGTTTTCCTTTTTCGTATCCCACGAAGTATCCGATAATTAGTGCCCCTATAGCTGCTTGAAGTGCAAACAGCAAACTTTCTATTTCACCGCTTGGTGGTTCCCAAATTGGGCTAAACCAAGGTCCATAGCCTTCTTCAGATATAACGTCTGAAGCAACACCATCTGCACCCCCATACTCTGCGTCCGGAAGAAAAAGTAAAGGCGCCGCAAATAGAACTACAACGGCAATAACTAGAATAACGTAATGCTTAGTGTTCATTGCCTCTTTGCCTCCTCACGTTTAGCACCAGGCAACTTGATTACCTTAAGTGCCGCTAAAATTTGACCCTTATATTTAACCAGAAAATCAAAGAGAATTACTGCTAATATGCCTTCCCCTATGGATAGGGGGATCTGTGTAATAGCAAATATTGACCCAAACTTTGTGAATGCATCTAAGAAGCCAGCTGATGTAGGAAAAGCAAAAGCCAACTGAGCGGATGTAGTAACATAGGTAAGCAGGTCACCTAATGCAACAGCAAGAAATACACCTACGGCGTTTGGAAAATTCACCTTCTTACATATTTTCCAAACGCCATATGCTACAAATGGTCCTACGACACCCATCGAGAAGACATTAGCACCAAGAGTAGTCAAGCCACCATGTGCCAGCAATAAAGCCTGGAAAACCAAAACAATAAGTGATAGTACTGCCGTTATACCTGGCCCAACCACCACAGCAGATAAACCAGTACCTGTGGGATGCGAAGTACTGCCAGTAACCGAAGGTAGCTTTAAGGATGAAAGCACAAAAATGAATGCCCCCATCAAGGCGAGAACGGGTTTAGATTCGGGGATTTCTTTTGTGACTTTAGATAACCTATAGATTCCATAGATTATGAAAGGAATTGATATTGCTAACCATATTTCCCACCATGGGTGGGGCAAGAAGCCTTCCATTATGTGCATATTTGTGTCCTCTGTGTTGGATAGTTCATCCAGGAGAAGAGTTATAAACTTTCGCTTAACTGAAGTTAACCTTAGGTTGAGTAACTTGGCTAAGAAACCCCGAACCAGTATAGTCCACGAAAAAGGGCAATTCACAAAATTCCAAATCCTTGTCGAGGTTTTACGTAACCAACCTCATGTGAAGCAGAAAGACATTAGCGACGCTTTCGGGATTACCATCCAAGCAGTCTCTAAATACTTCAAGAAGCTATCCAAGGAGGGCTTGCTTGAAGTGGGTTCAGAGAGGGCTGATTATCGGCTTACCCCAAAAGCCATCGATAAGCTGCATGAGTATCTTAAGAATCTTGAGGAGTATACTTCAAAAATTAAAAATGACCTAAAATTTGAGGACGTGCAGCTAGCTATGGCTACAGAGCATGTTAAAGAGGGCGAGAGGGTTGGGCTCGTAATCAAGGAAGGCGTGCTTTATGCGATAGCACCCAATAGTCTGGACGCTCAGGCATTTGGAATTACAGCTACGGAGGCAAAACCAGGCGAAGAAGTTGGTTTAAAAGACATTCAAGGCAAGCTTCAGCTGGGCAACGGCAAAATTCTTATTATCAAGCTGCCCAGCATCAGAGAAGGCGGGTCAAAAAACGTTGATATAAACAAGGTCAAAAGGCTTTATGAAGAATTCAAGCCAGATCGGGTAGCAGTTATGGGGGCAGTCGGCAGGGCTGTTTTAAATAAGCTCGGGCTTAAGGCAAATATCGAATTTGGAATCAGCACCTCAGTTGCCATAGCCGCTTCCCGAGGCATAAACGTGTTCGTGTTAGCCGTGGGCAGAATGACCAACCGAATCACCGCCGAAATAGACAATGTTAACAAAAAAAATGCAACAGACATATTCTACGAAGTTCGCGATGTAAGGCTCTCTTAAGCTGTCAAAGCCAGTAGCATTACTTTTTTATCAAACCCTGTTTAATTAGACTATATTCTAGGTGAATTTGTCATGAAGGTTGTTGCTTTCAACGGGAGCGCTCGAAAAGATGGAAACACTGCCATAATGCTTAACCGTGTTCTTAAAGTTCTAGAAGCAGAAGGCTTTGAGTCGGAACTTATTCAACTTGCGGGACAGCAAATTCGTGGCTGTAATGCCTGCCGAGTCTGCTATAATACAAAAGACAAACGCTGCGTTATCGATTCGGACAGAACCAACGAATATATAGCCAAAATGTTGGAGGCTGATGGCATACTGTTAGGTTCACCTGTGTATTTTTCGATGATGACTTCTGAACTCAAAGCATTAATTGACCGCGCTGGCTACGTAGCTAGAGCAAATGAAAATATGTTTCAGCGCAAGGTCGGTGCAGCTGTAGTCGCAGACCGCAGGGCAGGTGCACTTCTCACCTTTGATGCGATAAACAACTTTTTCCTAATTAATCAGATGATAATTCCAGGCTCATCCTACTGGAACGTAGGCAAAGGAGCAAAAAAAGGCGATGTAGAAGAAGATGAAGAAGCCCTAAAAACCATGGACACACTTGGGCAGAACATGGCATGGCTGATCAAAAAAATAAAATCCTAACGTTTAAGCAGATAAAAGAGAAAAAAGAGAGGCTATTTTTAGCCGCCATTTTTTATGTTATTCAACCTAGGATTTCTTTGAGGTCTTCGTCGACCGTTTTGATGGGCATAATGTTAAAGTTGTCGACAAGCACCTTGAGCACGTTTGGCGTGATAAAGGCGGGCAAGCTTGGGCCTAGTCGAATATTTTTGACTCCTAAGTATAGCAGTGATAGAAGGATGGCTACAGCTTTTTGCTCGTACCATGATAAGATCATTGACAATGGCAGTTCGTTTAAGCCAACGCCAAATGCCTTTGATAGTGCCTGTGCAATTACAACTGCAGAGTAAGCGTCATTGCATTGGCCAATGTCGAGCAGTCTTGGGATACCGCCAATATCGCCTAGGTCTTTGTCGAAGAAGCGGAATTTGCCACATGCCAATGTTAGTATTATGGTGTCTTTGGGGGCTTTTTCGACGAATTCGCTATAGTAGCTGCGTCCGGGTTTTGCTCCGTCGCATCCACCGACAAGGAAGAAGTGTTTGATTTGCCCTTTTTTGACGGCGTCGATCACTGTTCCTGCAACGTTTAGTACTGCATTGCGTGCGAATCCTACCATGACGGTTTTGCCTGGCTGGTCCGCTGGGAATCCCGGCATAGCTAAAGCTTTCTCTATGATGGGTGTGAAGTCTTCTCCTGCGATGTGTGTTACTCCTGGCCAAGCAACTGGTCCTGAGGTGAAGGTGTTTTCTTTGTAGGTTTCTGTGGGTTTTTGTATGCAGTTGGTAGTCATGAGTATGGGTCCTGGGAAGGCTGCGAATTCACGTTGTTGATTTTGCCATGCGGTGCCGTAGTGTCCGTAGAAGTGCGGATAAAGCTTCAGTTTTGGATACCCGTGTGCTGGAAGCATTTCGCCGTGTGTATAGACGTTGATGCCTTTGCCCATTGTCTGCCGCAGCAGTTCATCTAAATCTTTGAGGTCATGTCCTGAGACTAGTATGGCTTTTCCTGCCTTTGCGCCTAATGGAACTTTGGTAGGTTCAGGATGCCCATAAGCTTCAGTGTTACCAGCGTCTAAGAGCTCCATGGCGCGGATGTTGATTTCACCGCATTTAAGTGCCAATCCAACGAAGTCATTTACACCTAAGTTTTTATCAAGCGCCGACGCTAGACCTTCTTCAATGAACGCGAATACTTTGTCGTCTTTTTTACCCAGTCTGTAAGCGTGGTATGCGTAAGCTGCAATGCCTTTTACGCCGTATGTTACGAGCCAGTGCAATCCACGAACGTCCTCATTGGGTGCGGGGTCGTTCATGACGCCGTATTGTTTGCCTTGCTGGATCATGCCTTCTTTGGTATCTGCTAGCGTGAGGTTGCTTGCGGTGCCAAAGTCAGTTTTTCCGCCTTTGGAGGCGACTTGTTTCTTAAGTCTTTCTCGAGCGGCTATGGCCCAATCGAGGTACTGTATGATACGATCTGGGTCAAAATTCACGTTAGTCAGTGTGGCGAAGGTGGCTTCGGCTATAAAAATATCTGTCGATTCGTCTTTTATTCCTATTTTGCGTGCTTCTATGGCAATTTGTGAGAGCCCTCTTAGAACATATATTAGAAGGTCTTGGAGATTAGCTACTTCCGGGGTTTTGCCGCAGACGCCGAACGTTGAGCAGCCTTGGCCTCTTGCGGTTTGTTCACATTGCCAACAGAACATAGAAGTCTCAGGTTGAGCTTGAAGGGTTTGAGTTTGGGGTTGAACTTTACTCATTCTATTTTGCTCCTTTTGTATAGTTATATCGTGGGGCGCACATAGCTGTTGTCCCGAACATCTTAGGGAATTGCTATCCAAAAATTGAAGATGCAACTAACAGCGGGCTTGCCCAACAAATAAAAACAAACAGCAAATTTAACAGTTTTGCTTCCAAAAAAACTTCGTTTTCTTATGTATAGTGCAATTTAAGACGCTCATGGAAGAACATTGACATAGCAATGACAGTATTGCCAGTTAGAAAGTAGAAGCTGGTCTCAATTGCGAAGCCCATGACGAAGTAGCTTAATACAATTATGGCGAGTTCTGCACCCAACGCGCCCATAAAAAATAGGGAATAAAACATCAGCCGCGGCACGAGGTCTTTGCCGATCCATACATACCAGACGATATCTGTTTTCTGTTTGAGCATATAGTTGCCGTACTTGTTCTTCTCCAGCAATCCCAGTGATTCGAGCTTTTGCAACTGCCTATGCGCCACACTAGGACTGCTAAGATTTACCCCGCGTGTAACATCTCTGGCTACTACTGGTCTGTCTTCTTTAACAACGAATGCGTAAACACTTAACGTGTTGCCTTCGAGTTCTTCATTAGCCACTTTGCTGCCCTAGGCACTAACTGAGGAAGTGACGGGTAGGGGTTGTACAAGGTTATTTGGGATAGCTGCTCGATAGCGAATATATTATTGTATATGTAACCATTGCGATACTTGGGCAGCCCTAAATGCTTTAGGTGTAAAGATATCCCTACCGTTGGGTAAGTTGTTTGGGCTTTAGGTTTCGTTTTTGAAGTAGCTTTCAAGCAGTCGTCGCATGCCTCGGCGCATTATCTCTGAGAGTGTGGAGGGGCTGATGCCTAGTTTTGCAGCAAGTTCGATTGTGTCTATTTTGCGGGGGTAGTCAAAGAAGCCTCCTTTGAGGGCGAGCCAAAACAGGCGCTCCTGCTTTTCTGTTAGCACACCCTGATGGGCTTCGAACTTGCCCATTTTGAGCACATTAACTTTGAGACCATTCTTTTCCATGGTGTCTACGATTTGTTTGTAGGCTTCGAAGCTGGGCACCATAAAGCTGTACATGATGGTGTAGTCGGCTATGCTCTTTCCTGAGACTAAAAAGGCGTCACTAGCCAGGATAGTATGACAGATTTCGCAGCCTTCGCTTTCCAGCCAGACGGATGCTTTACCTTCAGCTCCATCTTTTATGCCTAACGCCTTGATTTCCGAAGACTTGCTTTTGACCATCTTCGCTTCTTCAGAGTCAAACTCTATGAGGTGCTTTACGGCTTTACTGCTTGAGCTTCTAATATCAACGACTTTAAAGTGTTCTAACCCCTTACTAGTTAACCGTTTGAGTATGCTACATTTACGGTTCTCCACTTCCAGAACCACATGGTAAGGTTTACGCCATAAATTCGCCATCTAAACCAAGTCACATATCATTAGCTACGTTAATGTATAAGACGTTTCTTCCCCTCGAGTCGAGTTATCATGAAGTAACCCATCAATTTCAGTTGCTACTTTTGTACAAACACCTTTGCAGAGATTTGTTAAACCGAGTTGGCAAGCAATCAAACGGGGATTCACAAAAGACAATAAAAAACGAATCAGACACAGAAGAACCAGCTCGGGAGGAAACGAAAATACAGAAAAAGCCAAGCAGGAACACAAGGAAAATCATAATCATCACGTTAACCTTTGCAACATTATCTGTTGCCATATTATTCGCAGCTTCCCAATCAGCCATCGTAACACCACGTCCTAAGGTAGAGTTAACACCGTCCCCAACTGGACCCGTAACTCCAGCCCTACCAGCCGTAGCGATAAATGACCAAGATTCATCACTATCAAGTTTACCGGTCCTAGGAGTCATATTGGGCTTAGCTTCAATAGCTGCCTACGTTATGGAACGTCTACTTTCCAGCCCAACACATCACTAACCTAAGTAGTAACCAAGGGGCGCGTTCTTTTGTTTTCTAATTTTTGGCAGTTACTGTTTAGGATGAGCAGGGCGAGTTAGGTATGGTTTAGGGGTGAGATTTCCAGTAATGGCTAAATAGTGCCTACACCATTTTCGGTTGGTACGTATCACAGGGGACTATTGTATGGAAGACTATGCAGACCTTGTTTTCAAACTAATCCAAGCAAGTCGCAATCATGAGCAGTATCGTAGTAATGAATGCATAAACATGATTGCCAGCGAAGGCATTAAATCACCTGCAGTTAAACAGATGCAGGATTTCGCCAGCGACCTGGAAGGCAGGTATGCAGAAGGCGAAAACGACCTCCAAGGGCACGTCAAAAAACGTTATTATCAAGGCCAAAAGTTCATGTCCCAAATTGAGGACCTCGCCACGGACCTCATGAAGAATCTATTCAAATGCAATTGGGCAGATGTACGCCTAGTCTCAGGCACCCACGCCAACTTGGCTACCTTTAAAGGCTTATCCATGGCGACTTGCAATGGCAAAATGGTCGTTACCCCCCTAAGCTGTGGCGCTCACATCAGCCACGACTATACAGGTCTCGCAGGTTCCATACTCGGCTTAGATGACATAAACCACGTTTATGACATTAATGAGCTTAACATCGATCCAGATAAGTCCAAGTACGTCATACGTGCCGCCAAGCCAGGCATAGTTACCTTCGGTGGTAGCCTGTTCTTGTTCCCCCATCCAATCAAGGAACTAAAAGAAGTCTGCGATGAAGTCGGTGCCTACATAGCCTACGACGGCTCCCATGTGCTGGGCTTAATTGCTGGCGGGCAATTCCAAGATCCCCTACGTGAAGGTGCAGACTTTATCAGCGCTTCCACCCACAAAACTTTTCCAGGTCCACAAGGCGGTGTCATTATGGGCAACGCCTCCTCGCATAAACAGGAGAAAGCCATAAAGAAAATCCAGCATGCTGTATTTCCGCTCACCGCCTCAAGCACACACCTTGGTAGACTTCCCGCGTTGGGCATAGCAGCTTTGGAAATGAAGCTCTTTGGTGCGGATCTCGCAAAACAGATTGTCAAAAACGCTCAAACTGCAGGTCAGTACCTATATGAAAATGGTGTCAAAGTCCTAGCTGAACACAAAGGCTTCACCCGCAGTCACCAAATTGCCGTAGACATCCGCAATTTTGGCGGCGGCAACAAGATCGCCCAAGACCTAGAAGATGCAAACATAATACTCAACAAGAACCTACTCCCCTACGATGACCAAAGCAACCGAGAAAATCCCTCTGGTTTACGCATCGGCTTTCAAGACATTACTCGTCGAGGCTTCAAAGAAGGTGACGTCAAACACCTCTGCGACCTCATGCTTGATATCATTAAAGCAAAACGCACACCCGCCCAGGTTAAACCGGATGTCATGGCTCTACGCAAAGAGTTTGACCAAATCCAGTACGGTTTCCAAAATGTCGAAGAAGCCCTCGCATACATCAGAAAAGCCTAACGCCAACTTTTCTAACCCCTTTTTTGAACGCCCTGCTACTTTTTGGTAGTAAAGGTGAAAAATATGCCTTTGAACCAAACATTAATAAGCGCTCGGCTTCCTTTTTGAAACTGACTCCACATGGTAGACCTATTCATAGCCAGTGTTCTTGTAGTCGGCGTAGTCTCCATTACAGCCTTTTACTTGCTTCCACGCTACGGACCACACTATAGGTCAAGACTTACCTGTCCAGACTGCCACAAACAGTTCACCTACCACTGGATTCCAGGAGGCTCGTTTTTGTCAATGCGTTCAGGAAAGCTGCGAAAACTTAAATGCCCTTACTGTCACAGGCAATCACTCTATAATATTGTCGCTTCTCGCATACGAAAATCTAAAACGCTTAAACAAAAACAATAAAATCGCCACAACTATTTTGAGCTAGTTTTGCAGATTGATTTATAATTGACTTTAGTATAAGCTAATTTGATGCCAAGTTATTTCAAGGAGCGACTGGATATGAAAGTCTTATTGAATGACGGTTTAGAAAAAGAAGGCTTACAGATATTTCAAGAAGCAGGAATTGAAATTGATAAAGTGAAACGTGACCCTGTGGCGCTGGTTGCGGATATTAAAGATTTTGATGCACTTGTTGTACGCAGTGCCACCAAAGTCACCCGCCAAGTCATTGAAGCAGGCGCTAAAGGAAAACTCAAAATTATCGGCAGAGCAGGCGTAGGCGTCGATAACATAGATTTAGAAGCTGCATCTGAATACGGCATAGTTGTCAAATCGGCACCTTCGGGTAACACTAATGCTGTTGCAGAACTAGCCCTCGCGCTCATGCTTAGTCTCTCACGAAATGTTCCCCAGTGTCATACGTCACTAAAAGGGTGCATTTGGTCTAAAGCAAAACTTCAAGGCACTGAACTGCGTTATAAAACTCTTGGCCTATTAGGTTGCGGTAGAATCGGACAAAGGTTAGGCAACATTGCTCATCGCGGCTTCGAGATGGAAGTCATCGGTTACGACATAAAGCCTTGCATCGAATCAGGCATCAACTTTGTATCCAAAGAGGAAGTGCTTCGGAGAGCTGATTATATTAGCATTCATACAGGCGGCAAAGATGTCATAGTTGGTGAAAAAGAACTTGCCTTAATGAAACCTACCGCTTATTTAATTAACACTTCCAGAGGTCAAAACGTAGATGAAAAAGCGCTCTACCAAGCGCTCAAAGAAAAGAGAATTGCAGGCGCAGGTATGGATGTTTACATTGAAGAACCTAAAGGTGAAGGTGCAGAATTCAAAAGCCCGTTCCTTGAACTAGATAACGTGGTTTTAACCGCTCACCTAGGGGCATCCACCCGCGAAGCCCAAAGCGAAACCGCCATTGAAATGGCACGCGTAGTAACTGGCTACTTGCTTTGTGGCGACTTCACGAATGCCGTCAACGCAGGAGAAAGTATCGACTTAGAAGAAAAACCCGTCCATACCCTATTTATACACCATAAAGACGTACCTGGCGTATTTGCACAAATTGACAAAGTTCTAGCAGACAACAATATCAACATCCGCGCCAACTACTCCCGACAAGTAGGTAAAAGCGGCTATGCCATATCCGTCTACGTTATCCATCAGCAAGTCACACCTAAAATCATCGAAGTACTCAAATCAGTGCCTAATGTCTCCAACGTCAAAGCTTAAACGATCAAGCAGATTTTTCTGCAGATCCCCCTTTTGGGAAAACAATAATTAATTCCACTTCTTTTTTGGGCATTACTTTAAAAACTGTGGCAATAAAGTCGGACGTTTGTTTAGTGCTTAAGGTAAGTTTCGGTTGTAAGTGCAGCGTTGCTTTTTATGCAACTTTGCAGCAGGGGTATAACATCACGTTGAGAATATAAGTTGTAACGTGCCTTACTTGCACCTATGCCTACTTTGAATGAGTAAGCTGTTGCCGGCAGCACCTCAAATAGATCCTCGTCAGTTTTGTCATCACCTAAAGCCAAGATAAACTCCCAATGCTCTTTGGATAGCCAATCAAGAGCGATACGTCCCTTGTTAATTAGGGCATTCTTAACTTCAATGACTTTCTTTCCTTCAACTACTGAGAGCCCAAGATTTGACGTTAAATACACTAGATCGTCTTTGAGTTCATTTGCGCGTAGAGAACCAAGGAGAGGATCAGCGTTACGATAATGCCAAGCTAGCGAGTAGGTTTTTTCTTCTACAAATGCACCAGGGGTTCGGTCTGCGTAGAGTTCAAGTAGGGGCAGGATTTGTTTTGTCCATTCGTTTGATAACATTTCTATGGTGCTTGTCTCGCCAGTGCGTTTCTTTATCCATGCGCCATGTTCGGCAACTATTGCTATATCAAGGGATTTAAACCACTTTGTTAGAGTATCCCTGTCCCGACCGCTGATAATTACCACCTCATTTGAAGGCGAATTAGATAACTCCTTGATAGTTTCAAGAACCTCAGGGGTTGGCTTTGCTTTTTCGGGTTTATCAGCGAAAGGTACCAGCGTGCCGTCGTAATCAAGGAAGATTAACCTTCTTTTGCTGCTGTTATAGCTGTTGAGTAAATTTTTATGTATTTTAGGTGTAATGACCTGTTGGGTGTTTGCCTGCTGATTTATCCATGCCTCATCTAGGCGGGAAAGGAAATCAGCTACCCAACGGTTTACGTCATAGCGTTTTAGTCTTTTTTGCATTATACTGTTGCGCTTTTGCTGCTCTTCAGTACTCATAGTAAGCGCGGTATCAATAGCGCTTATAAGCTCGTCTTGGTTGTTTGGGTTAACAATGATAGCCTCGCCTAGCTCCTGTGCAGCGCCAGCCATCTCGGAGAGAACCAGCATTCCGTTACCGTTTACTTTACTTGTCACAAACTCTTTAGCCATTAAGTTCATGCCGTCTCGAAGTGGTGTAACTAGACCTACATCAGCTGCAGAATACAAAGCAACAAGCATCTTGAACGGGAGAAAATGACTAAAATAGCGTACGGGTACCCAATCAGCTGTACCATATTTGCCGTTGATGCGCCCAACTAGCTCATCTATGGCTTTCTTTAACATTTGGTACTGTAAAACGTTATCTCGTGAAGGGACTGTAACTAAGAACAAAGAGATTTTACCTTTGTATTCAGGCTTAACGCTAAGGAGAGCATCAAACGCTTCAAGTCTAGCAGGAATTCCCTTGGTATAGTCAAGACGGTCAAACGAAAGAATTATTTTCCGATTACCGTTTTTTTGCTTAATCTTGGCAACCTCTTTTTGGATAGCAACGCTGGAGGCAGCATTGTAGAATCCGTTATAGTCAATGCCCATTGGGAACAGGTCAACTTTTACAAGCCTTGAACCGGTATTCACCTCGCTAAGGGAATGTTCGTAACCTAGGATGCGATGTACGTTTGAAAGGAAGTGCCGGACGTAGTCGTATGTGTGAAAACCTATGAGATCGGCGCCTAATAAGCCAGAGAGCACTTGCTGGCGCCAGGGGAGCAAGCGAAAAACCTCATACGAGGGGAATGGGATATGCAGGAAAAATCCAATTTTTGCATCAGGCAACCGTTCCCGTAGCAGTGAAGGAAGTAGCATAAGGTGGTAATCGTGGATCCAAATTGTATCGCTAGGCTGGACTACCTCCATGATGTTGTCGCAGAATTTCTGATTTACCTTTTTGTAACTATTCCAGTAGTTCTGGTCATACTTAGCGTAGAGGTTAAAGTAGTGAAATAGTGGCCAGATAGTGTTGTTACAGAATCCGCCATAGTGCTGTTTGATCTCTTGTGGAGTAAGAAAGACAGGGTAACACTTCTCTTTATGTAATAATTCGCAGATTTGTTCGCTGTCCTCTTTTCGCTGCTTTTGGACGCTATCGCCAGGCCAGCCTATCCACAGACTATCATAGGCGTCATGAACTGAGCTAATACCAGTAGCTAATCCTCCTATACTTGTCAAAACCCGAAACTTGCCTTTTTCTTTAGAAAGCTTAATAGGCAATCTGTTTGAAACGATCAATAACCGGCCCATCAAAACCCCTCGTAACAAAATAGACTGCCACAAATACGATGTAGCCAAATAAAATTAATCTTACGGCTCAAAATAGGAACAACCCGAGTATAGACACATAAAAGAGATATGCTATTTAACGCTATACTACCAGCTAAGCTTAGATAAAGGATAGCAATCAGTATGAATTAAAACTACGTAGATTTGAGCGGGACAAATTCTTTAAATCAGCCCCTAATATAGCCACAGAATTCAAGCCTTCTTGCTTACCTGCAGTATGAAAGCGCAAATGAAACTAAGCCATAAGCGATGTTAAAAACGATAAACCCTATACATCAAAACATAACATAAGGTTATACTCTGGAATGGTAAACCTCAAAAGATATAGTCAGTAAATCGCCCGCGATGCCACACCGTAAGCTAGCCTAAACACTCTATAATGTACAAACTGCTCAAACACGTTAAACCACTGAGGGCGCAACAAAGAGACCTTTTTAGGAAGCCAACCGCGAATTTACTTTAGTTTGAGCTTACTTTTTATTCACTTAACCGCCCAGCGTAAAATTCTGCAGTTCCAGTACTGCGTTTACTCCCTGAAGGGGCACCTTAATAGTGTCTAAATAGAGTAGCGGTTTTGGCAGTTCAATGTAAGCATGATCGGCTTTGGCTACTTTTAGCAGATACTGAAGTTGGTAGCTTCCGCCGTAACCGTTGGTATAGCAGGTGTTGTTTCCGCCGATAAGTTCAAAATTGTTATCGGGGAATGGATCAAATATTTTTACTGCCCGCTTAAACTCTGGAACTATATAGCCATGCCAACCTACCAAGACTCTCACTTCAACAATATCGCCAACATTTGCCGTGCTGCAGTTCAAGATCTTCTCGTAGTAGCTTGCAGTAATGTCCATCTGTGGATTACTATATCGGAAATACGTCTGAACAGAAAAATAGACAACGGAAATTACAGCAATTAAGGCAACTGTTGCAAAAGCTACTCGAAAAGGCTTTCTCCATCTATACTTTAATGTCTTAACTGCATATGTCATACTTGGTTCTTTGGGAAGCCACCCAAGAATCATGTACTTGATACTGTTCTTTGCATTCATTTTTATAGCTCCGGGGCGAGTTTAGAAAATATTGCATGCGCAAGCTTTGCAGGGTGTATGTTCTCGGCATTTTCTATTATGATGCCTCGCTCGTTGGCTATATCGAGCAGATAGGTGCGGGTTTGTCTTAGGAATTCTGGGTTGGTTACTTCTTCGGGATGGTCGTGCCAGTACCAGATTTTGATGCCATGGTTGGTGCTATAGGTGACGATGGCTTTGCGGTTAAGGGCTGGGTGGTAACCGACAAGTATGGCTTGCTTCGTATATAGCCGAATGATTTGGAGATCGTTAACTTGTGCAACTTCTAGAAGCGTGTTGGAAAGTTTGGCTTCGGCGGTTAACCGTGTCTGATTTACATATTGACGTGTGGTTTTAAGCTTGTTTGCTATGGAAGATGCACTTAGACCTTGACTTATTAGCTGCCAGACGGTTTTTTGCTGCGCTGTTAGCGGTGAAGCGCATAGAGTGTTGGGGCTCAATCACTCACCCATGTAAACAACTGTCTATTTACATATTTAAGTTTTATGACAAAACAAATCTTCCGTAAAGGAAGCGTCTATAAGAGCGGGTCTATTCTAAAGAAGAGCAATGAAGCTTGGGGTTTTATTTTCAGGTGGCAAGGATTCGACGCTTGCATTGCATAAAGCAGCAGAGAAAGAGCAGGTAACATGTTTGATTACGCTTCGTTCGAAGAATCCTGAAAGCTATATGTTCCATACCCCAAACATTAGCTTGACGGAACTGCAGGCACAGGCACTAGAGCTACCGTTGATCACGAAGGAAACATATGGAAAAAAGGAAGAAGAACTAGCTGACTTAGAGGCGGCTATTGCACAGGCAGTTCATCAATATGACATTGAAGGCATAGTTACGGGCGCCGTAGAATCTGTGTATCAAGCAGAACGGGTTCAGCGCATTTGTAGCAGCCTTGATTTGTGGTGCTTTAATCCGTTATGGAAAAAGAACCAGCAAGCGCTCTTAGAGGAGCTTGTTGAAAAACAGTTCCACATAATAATTGGAGGAGTCTTTGCCTACCCGTTGAATGAGAGTTGGTTGGTAAAACAAATCGACCGGTCGGTCATAGCCAAGCTAGTTGAGTTACAGCATAAATATGGAATAAGCCCATCAGGGGAAGGCGGAGAAATAGAGACAACCGTCTTGGATGCGCCTCTGTTCAGGAAGAAGATCGAAGTTATCGATTTTGAGGTTGCAGCCCAGGATAACTCGGGGGTTCTCGTGTTGAAGCAGGCGAGGTTGATTTATAAGTGATTCTGGTTGTGGACATGAATTGGAAGAAAGACTCGCTGGGATATTACGAGTTTGTAGCGCCTCTTGTGGAAGTTGTCCAAAAATTTGAGAAAGTTGCAGTCAAGCATTATAGTGAAATAGAGACGCAAGATGCAGACAACTACAGCAAGATCATCTTTTCAGGAGCTGCACTTAAAGATGTCGCTTTTTTACAGTGCCCTGAAAAATTTTCTTGGCTTAAGCAGGTAGATAAGCCTGTGCTGGGTATTTGTGCTGGTATGGAGATCATCGGCTTAGTTTTCGGTCTTCGCCTGTTACGAAATTTGGAAATCGGGATGACTAAAATAATTACACTTAAAGAAAACCCGTTATTTTCAGGCACATTCAAAGCGTATTCGCTTCATAGCTACACCGTAGAACCCTCAGAGAACTTTGAAACCTTAGCCGAATCAACACAATGCATCCAAGCCATAAAACATAAGCAGAAATCTATTTATGGCGTCCTATTTCATCCTGAAGTCAGAAACCAAGAGATATTAGAAGCTTTTATCCAACTTACTAATGAAATAACATAGCTAGCCTAATATGCGTATTACGAAAATAAAAAGCCACCATTTTACGTATTCTAACCTTCAACTATCGATTGCATCTACCGCCTTTGTCGCTAAACGGTAGGTTAACAGCTAGGAAGCAATCGATCAATATGGTCAGCGCTACGCTTAATTTGCCGATAATATCTGGGCTATGGTTTGGTTGCTTGGACCTCTAAGCGCACCATTTTT
>CAYRSV010000048.1:0-1812 GCA_964427115.1 uncultured Candidatus Bathyarchaeia archaeon
TTTTTAAGAACTTTGCGAGTTCTTAAAACCTATCATAAACTCTGCTATTAGACGCTTATATGGGTATTTCGAATATACACGTTTTATCTTAGCATGTATGTAAATTTATTTTATAAAAACTTGGCTGAGTTAAGCGTTAAGCAAAGACCAATCAAAAGCGCATGCCAAGCTTACTTTTAAGTAAACATGCACAAATGATGTTTGAATCCAAAAACCGCGTGTATTTTTTCGTGGCTTCTTCTTTTGGATGAACAAACATGTACTTAACAAATTAGAAGAACATATAATGTTGTAACCAACACTGCAAGAGGTTCGCGTTTTACGCAATTTGTGACCGCTGATAAACAACCACAAACGCTCAAATTCGAGATTCCATTAAATTCTACAGCTTGATTTTAAAAGGAAAATAAGGAGGTGGATTAATTGGCAAAATATGTAGATGGATTTGTAATTGTTGTTCCTAAAGACAAAGTTGAAGAATACCAAAAAATGGCAGAGGGTGGAAAAGAGATATGGATGAAATACGGCGCACTCCAATACATGGAATGTATGGGCGAAGATCTTGAACCGAAAGACACTGGCGGAGTAAAACCTCTCGGATTTACAGAACTTGCAAAAGCACAACCAAACGAAACCGTTTGGTTCTCATTTATTGTCTTTAATTCAAAGCAGCATCGGGATGAAGTCAATGCAAAAGTAATGGAGGAAATGGCAAAACAAGCAGAACAATACAAGGATTTTGCGATGCCATTTGATGTGAAGCGCATGGCGTATGGAGGATTCGAGGTCAAAGTAGAAGGGTAATAGTTTTTTCTCTAATTTTAATTAGATTAGAAACTGTTATTGTGATCGTTTAGTCTCTTCAATAGGTTTTTCCTTCTTCACTCTATAGCTTGCACTTTCAAACTATTAAAACGAAGGTTTTCGATTTGCCGAGTCTAAATGTGACTGCTCGTCGTGGGACTAGATCAGAAGATTGCTTTTTTGGGTTTGGTTTGTTGTAGAGGCTGTGGTGAGATGTGTTTGCCATATACTGGTATATCCCCGTCGTTGCTTGCTTAGCATAGAGCCCCATGTTGGGCATGCCGAGAAAAACGCCTTCTGCACATCCAAGCATAGAACGCGAAGAATAACTCAAAAAGCATCTCAACTCAAATCAAACATATAACAGCCAAAAAACCGCCACACATTAAGAACAAAAAGGAAAATGACGGTTAAAACTAAGAATTTGATCTGCTGGGAAGCGGCGAGTAGTTTACTTTGACTCGGTTTTGCTGATAGCTATACTTGTGGGTGTTATGTTGCAGCCACCTATGCTTATATTTTTGTAAAAAATTCAGTGTTTACTGTAGTATCATTAGGTGAATTAAACTTGAAAAATATGCATATGATTCCTGTCGCGTTTGCAATTATCCTTGTGTTAGCATTGGTGCTTGCGGTAGCAGGACAAATGAATTTAATAGTTAATGCGCAGTCTGACGATGCGGTGGTTGTTATTCAGCCTTCGATAGGGGGAACAACAGAGCCAGCAACTGGGACTCATACATACCCTAGTGGCACAGTTATTACGTTAAGAGCTATTCCAGATGAGGGATATACGTTCCAATATTGGATGGTTTCAGGTAACGTTACACCTGGACATGCACAAAGATCAAACCAGCCACCTAGCATTGTTGATCCTGAAACTGGAGAGGTAGAGCCACCATATTTCTCACGAACACCAACAGTTACCCCGATTGATAGTCTGGTTTTTACTACCAATCCAGTGAACATAAACTGTGGATATGGCTACACGTATAACTATCAAGCAGT
>CAYRSV010000048.1:1912-13179 GCA_964427115.1 uncultured Candidatus Bathyarchaeia archaeon
CCAATCCAGTGAACATAAACTGTGGATATGGCTACACGTATAACTATCAAGCAGTCTTCGCACCAGAAGATGGAACTACGCCTACTCCTCAGGAAAATGATGCAGTGGTTGTTATTCAGCCTTCGATAGGGGGAACAACAGAGCCAGCAACTGGGACTCATACATACCCTAGTGGCACAGTTATTACGTTAAGAGCTATTCCAGATGAGGGATATACGTTCCAATATTGGATGGTTTCAGGTAACGTTACACCTGGACATGCACAAAGATCAAACCAGCCACCTAGCATTGTTGATCCTGAAACTGGAGAGGTAGAGCCACCATATTTCTCACGAACACCAACAGTTACCCCGATTGATAGTCTGGTTTTTACTACCAATCCAGTGAACATAAACTGTGGATATGGCTACACGTATAACTATCAAGCAGTTTTTGCCCAAACGAGCGGAACACCATCTACCTCTAGTCCTACTTCTGGGTTTACTCCAAGCGGCACTATGGTCATAAGCCCATCTCCTACTATACCTGAGCTCCCAACAATAGCATGCCTAGCAGTAATTATAGCACTTACAGTTGCTTGTATCATTGCCATAAAAATAAGAAAACTTTAGCTCCAATTACCAGAGCATCTGCATACACCATCTTATTAGCTCACAGCATAAAAATTAGCGCTATCTGTTCTAAGTGAAGGTTAGCAGCTGTGAATTGTTACGTTTTTACCTGCGCGTAGATTATAATATTGGCCGCTACACTCTTTATTCTTCATGACTATCTCTGTTTAGCTTCATGTTGACAATCATAAATTGCGAAAATTTAAATCCGCAACTAAAGGCAATTTTTCAAAAGAATAATCAGAATGCCTACAAAAGTTTGTATTAGCTACTTTTGGGTATGACTTTTATAGGCTTTATTTTTATAAAAAGGGCATATCTGTTTTGTGTAAAACAATTTTTACCTACTAGTTTGTAGTTTTCCTTTGATGAAGCTTTGTTTTTGGGTTTGTTTTACTTTGTTTTTTCTTCGGTTTTGGCTGGGCGCATTGGGCTTTAGTTTGATCGCTTAAATTTATTATATTAGTTAGTTCATTTGGGCGGTAGATGTGGGTTAAAATTTTTTCGGTAAGACCGTTGGTTGTTGAGATAGATATTTCAATGATGTCTTGGTTGGTGAAGTCTTCTGTAACTTTCATGCTGCAAGGGTCTGGTACCTTGGTGTGCTCAAGTTGAATTAGCATGTTGCCAAAGCTAAACGTAAGCTCGCCATCAAAGGCTTTAAGTAAAATCCTGAGCAGTTCTGCTGGATTAAGACCTTTGGCGGTAAGAATTTTACATATTTCGTCTAGTAGTAAGAATCGGTCCGAGCTATTTTCCAACGAGAACAGGTCAATTTTATTTTTTCTTATTTAACTCACCCTGTTTTTTCTGTTAATTCGGATAGGTGCCCTAAACTATTAAAACTATTCCTTGACATTTTTACCATTATCAAGAGCAATTAACCTGCGTTTATGGACTAAAATTTTCTTATCAGATAGTAAACTATACTTGGCAACTAGTAGGTTGAGTTTAAAACCTTCCATCTGTTGCTTTGTTATGCTGAAGTGCTTGAAGGTGTGTTAGTGTGTTTTTCCCGAATCAGCGGACACGCCAAGTGTGTATTTGAACTACATAGCTTTCTAGTGCCTCGCATTTTTCTCTGTATTGCTTTTTGGTCATTTATGGGGCAGTTCAAATTCAAAGTGTACCGCAAAAAATCTTGGTTTGCTTCATTTAGAATTTCTATCATGTATTCTAATGGAACAATTTTATTAGATAAATATGGTTTGATTAGCTTCTCTTCAAAAATGCTCATTTTTTTTCTAAAAAAGTATTAGGTAATTTGATAATGTCCATATTGTTAGCGAGTATTCGTCTTTTTGTGATGTATTTTTTAGGTAAGCTTAATGTGCGGTATTACATATAGCTACGTAGCTTGCTATGTTATTAGAGGTGAACTTTGCTTACAGGAAATGGGTATCTTTCCTTGGTATATTAGGGTTCATTGCATTTTTTGTGTATTTGTTTTTCTTTACTAATTTTAGCGATGTTGTTATAGTCCTTGGGCAGACCAATGTGCCTGTTTACCTGTTGGCTTTTGTCTGCGTTATTGTTAGCATGGCTCTTAATGCGTTGACTTGGTATCGTATACTCGATAGCCTTTCGGTGAAGACCACTTTCCGTAGAGTGTTTAATTTAAGTTGGGTTGGCGCCTTTGTAGATGCACTTGTTCCAGGCGGCTGGTCAGGAGATATCTTCAAGGCATATTTGCTGTCTAAAGATCAAAAAGGCATAGCTGGGAAAGTCACTGCTTCAATTGTTGTAAAAAACGTCTTTGAGCTGATGCTAACTTTAGCTACTTTACTTGTTGGCATATTTCTTTTAGCTTTTAACTATTCAATTGCTGATGTTGTCATGGTCGCCATCGGAGTTACTATGATCTTTTTGGCATTGCCTTTGGTTCTCATTATTTATTTAAGTGTGAATATTGGTGCGGCTAAAAAGTTGATAGAGTTTGCTCAGCGGCTATTAGGGGTGATATCTAAGAATCGGGCTTTTTCTGCTGAAATTGGAAATAAGATTCAAGGTTCGTTAACTGAGTTTCACGATGGAGTTTTGATTTTGAAAACAAGACCTAAGTCATTGATTCAGCCTGCTTTCCTGCAGGCTTTAACTTGGGTTGTTGATATGCTAACCCATTTGTTAATTTTTATTGCGATTGGGTACGCGATTAGTGCCGATAAGATAATTATTACTAATACTATTGTAGTTAGCATTCAAACCCAAGGTGTGGCTCTTGCAAGCTTTGCTCAAGTGGTCTCCACAACCATCTATTCTGTACTGGGCATTTCACCGCTGATAAGCATAACTTCGAGCATTCTGTCTGGCTTTACCACGTTTTGGTTTAAAACTGCCATAGCGTTTGCTGCTTTCCAGATAATTGTTTTCTCCCGGTGCGTTCCTTTTATCTGCAAAAAATGCCACAGCTTAAAAAGAAAAGATGGCTGTAGAAAACAAACAGATAAGCCTGCTTATCAAGAAATTAAGTTCTGATAACTATACTTAACTGTTGTTTCTTGTTAGGTACTTTGTAGCGGTTTTTATGGCTATGTGCTTTTAGGTTTCGAATATAGAAAAAGAAGGTTTTCAATCTGGTGTGAGTTAACTTGTTTTGCTTGTTGTATCAATGTGGTAATTTTTGTTTGAACCAGTTGATGGTTTTTTGCAGCCCCTCTTCGAGGTTTACTTGTGGGGTGTAGTTGGTGAGTTCTTGGAGTTTGTCGGTTGTGGGGCAACGTCTTTTAGGGTCATCTTGGGGCAGCGGCTGGAACGTTATGGGAGCTTGGGTTTGGGTGATGTCCTTGATGCGGTTTGCCAGTTCTATAATGGTGATTTCTTGAGCTTTACCTACGTTTACAACTTGCCCCCTCGCTTTTGGTTCTGCTGTGAGCAGCAGTATACTTGTAATGTTATCTGTTATGTAGCAAAAAGAGCGGGTTTGCTGCCCGTTGCCATATACCGTTATAGGCTGTTTGGTCAATGCTTGTTGTATGAATCTTGACATAGCCCTGCCATAGAGACCGTCTTCTCTTAGCCGTGGTCCATAGGTGTTAAATATTCTTGGGACCCTAACGTCTAAGCCATGCTGCTTGCTATATGCCATAAGTAGAGCTTCGGCATAGCGTTTGCCCTCGTCGTAGCATGATCTTGGTCCTATGGGGTTGACTTTGCCCCAGTAAGTTTCAGGTGTGGGTATGACTTCTGCGTCGCCGTAGACTTCAGATGTTGAAGCAAATAGCAATACGGCATCATTTTTTCTGGCAATTTCTGCTACGATTTCTGTGCCTAAAGCGCTGGTTTGCAGGGTCTCAATTGGGTGCGTTTGGTATTCCTCTGGTGAGGCGTGCCCTGCCATGTGTAGTATGATGTCGAATTTTTCGTTGCTTTTGAATTTGCAGATATCTGCCTTAATCATTTTAAACTGGACGTTGGGTTCAAGATGATCGATATTGCTTATTCTGCCTGTTGATAAGTCGTCTACAGCGGTAACGTCTGAGCCTAAATCGACTAGCATGTCGCATAGCCAGCTGCCGATAAAGCCTGCTCCGCCTGTCACTAGCACGCATTTCTCGTTAAAGAAGTCTGCTTTTGTTTTAAGGTTCTTTTCTACTTCTTTAATGTCGGCTTGGATTATGTTGTCTATCATTGTGTGTTCCTCTTGCAGGACTGTTTGTATGACAGTTCCAAGGCTTCCCAGTATCTTTCTGGGCTACCAATGTCTAAGTGTGCATAACTTTTGTCTAGCTTAACGGCGTAGACTTTTAGTCCCCAGTCGATGAGTTTTTGGATGCCATCGGTTAATTGGATTTCCCCGTTTTTGCCTGGCGTTATATTTTCTAGTGCTTTGAAAATGATGGGCTGGAATACGTACATGGCCATGATTGCGATGTTGGTTTTAGGTTTTTCAGGTTTTTCGACTACGGCGCTAACTTTGATTATGTCTGGTTCGATCTCTGTGCCCTCAACGATGCCATAGTGTTTAGGGTTATCAATCTCAAGTGCTAGGAATGTGGCGTCTGCGTGGTACTTCTCTGATGCGGCAATGAGCTTTTTAATGTAGTCCATGTTCTCTGAGATGATGGCGCTATCTCCTGCGTGGACAAGGCAGCTTTCATTTTGTACAAACGGCTGCGCCATCAACACTGCGTTTCCAAATCCCTTAGGCTCAGGCTGGTTAACCCACATAATTGTTGAAGTCCGAAGCTTCTCGTAAAAGTCGTCTAGTTCGCTTGCTAAGCCGTTTTTACCCATGCCTGCGAGGCTTCTTACGCAGTCTGCGTCTGGTGTAAAATGGTCTTCTATGTTGCGTTTTCCTCTTCCAACGATGTAGCAGAATTCCCGCAGGCCTGCTTCATGTAGTTTCTCAAACACAAGCTGCACCACCGGCTTAACAGATACCTCGCCGTTGGCTGCGGTGGCAAAAATCGGCAGCATCTCTTTAGGTTGCACCTTAGTTGCTGGGTATAACCGTGTTCCTAAGCCTGCTGCTGGGATAACGACCTTACGAACCATAACAACCACTCTTGCCTTGCTCTAGATTTTAATATGTATTAAACGTACTTAATTATATAAATTCCAAGCTGTTAATCGGGTTTAAAGGAGATTTTGGTATTGACTAAGCCAAAGATATCTGTCATAGGAGTTGGTTATGTTGGTTTATGTACGGCAGTTGGATTCGCCAGCAAAGGATATCAAGTTGTTGCCAGTGATGTTGATGCTGAGAAGATAAGGAAAATCTGCGCCGGTATCCCGCCGTTTTATGAACCTGGCTTATCTGAATTGCTCAAAGAGACCATTGAGAATGGCAATCTACAATGCTCAGTTAATGAGACCCAAAAAGCCGTCTTGGGCACCGATATCACCTATATCGCGGTAGGCACCCCCAGTAACGAGGATGGCAGTATAAATCTCAAATATGTTGAATCTGCTGCCCGTGACATCGGAAAAGCGCTAAGACAAAAGAGCCAGTATCATATTGTTGTGGTGAAAAGTACTGTTATCCCTGGCACAACCCAAAACCTCGTCAAATCTACATTAGAGCTTGAGTCACAAAAAGCCTGTGGCGTCGACTTCGGGCTATGCATGAATCCTGAATTCTTGCGTCAGGGTTCTGCCTTCAAAGACACCTTTAACGCTGATCGCATCGTCATAGGCAGCTATGACCAGAAATCAGGAGATGCTCTTGAAGCTCTGTATAAGGAGTTTTATGCTGAAAGCCTTCCACCGGTCATTAGGACCACGCTGTCAACTGCTGAATTGATAAAATATGCTAGTAATTCTATGCTTGCTACTAAAATTAGCTTCATTAACACCATCGCGAATATATGTGAAAAGGTTCCCGGCGCCGATGTTAAAGTAGTTGCTAGGGCTATGGGTTTGGATAAGCGTATTGGGCCTTTGTTTTTGGATGCCGGCTTAGGTTATGGTGGTTCATGTTTTCCTAAAGACGTCAAGGCATTGATCGCCTGTTCGAAGGCTTTCGGTTATACTCCTGAGCTGCTTGAGTCGGTTGAGAACGTGAATCAGGTTCAGCCTTTGAAGGCTGTCCAGTTCTGTAGAGAGCGTCTTGGTGGGCTAGAAGGCAAGACCATCGCCCTCTTGGGTTTAGCTTTCAAGCCTGAGACTGATGATATGCGTGAAGCCCGGGTAATCCCGATTATATATCAGCTGCTAGCCGAAGGCGCCAAGGTGGTTGCTTATGATCCTGTTGCTGCTTCTGCTGCCCGATCCATTTTTGATGACCGTATTCAGTACGCATCCTCTGCGGTTGAATGCCTCAAAGGAGCTGATGGCTGCATACTGGTAACCGAATGGGATGAGTTCAAAAAGCTCACGCCCGAAGATTACCTCAAATACATGAAGCAACCTCTTCTTGTTGACGGCAGAAGAATCTATAACCCTGAAGTGTTTAGCCAAAAGCTGGAGTTCGCAGCCATAGGTCTAGGCACTTGATCGTTTTCCGCTTTATTCAAAAGCAGAGTGGGTTTAGCTGCTTTGTGCAGCATTCTTTTTCATACGTAGTATGGCGAATACTGCTGCTGCAATCAGTACCGGTAGGATTGCCCATAATGCATACTCAAGTTCTGTAGACTCAATGAGTGCGTTTGAGGTGCTGCTGGGGGTTGGTTCTACTGATACCGTCGCGGTTGCTGTTATTGTTGGGTTTGGTGAGGATGACGGTGAAGCTATTGGTGCGGATGTGAGTTGGCATTGGTGTAAGAGTAGGCGTAGGTGGTGCGGATGCTGTTTAAATTGTGTAATTACCTTTCTATGCTGTAGGTACAGAATTAGGGATATTCTAATATTGTTTGGTTGATTTCTTTGAGTGTTGTGGGTGTTTTGTTTTTGGTAGGTTTAGGTCATGGGTGCAAAGATTGTTGAAGATCCTGCTTTTAGGGATCGGGTTTCTGTGTTTAGTGATCGGTTTGAGGCTGGTAGCCTTTTGGCTGGTAAGCTTCAAGAGTATGCCAATAATGAAAGTGCGGTTATTTTGGCTATTCCTGCTGGTGGGGTTCCCGTTGGCTATACTGCCGCGAGGGCGCTTGGCGTTATGGCGGATGTGGTAGTGGTTCGAAAGGTTCAGATTCCGTGGTGCCCTGAGGCTGGTTTTGGTGCCGTAACTTGGGGTGGCAGTGTTACTCTAAATGAATGCTTAGTTGAGCAGCTGGGCTTAACTGAGAGCGAAATAGAGGCGTCAATTTCGCTGACTAAGAAGAATGTTCAAGAGCGGCTTAACAAGTATAGGGGCGCTAAGCCTTTGCCTGACTTGACTGGTAAAGTTGTAATATTGGTCGATGATGGGTTGGCTTCGGGGTTTACTATGTTAGCTGCCGTCCGAGCTGTCAAAGAGCAATCTCCAAAAAAAGTTGTCGTGGCTATACCTACCGCTTCTTTGGGTGCTATAGAGCTACTTGCACCTGAAGTAGATGAGATCGTATGCCTTAACATAAGGAGTGGGCCCTCCTTTGCTGTTGCAGATGCCTACAAGAATTGGTACGATTTAACTGATGAAGAAGTTCAAAACATATTAGCTGCATCGAGGTAGGCTTCATTTTAGGTTTAAGCAGCTAACAGCGTGTTATAATCAAGGAAAACCTAAACGGCTTACCTTCTCGTTTTTGAGGATATGCATGCAGCTTATTAGGTGCCTTATGGGCTAACCCGGTAAACCGTATAGTGAGTCAGCGCTATGTTGTAAATATGCGGATTTGGTAGGGGTGCAGGGTGAGTTTGGCTTTTGAGTTTGAAATTATGGGTAACGTCTGATTGATGCCTCCGTGTTCGTTAAGTGTAGCATCGTTCCAGGGCCACTCGATTTCAAATGAGGGAAAATCATGCTTCCCGCAATTGGCAACTACGATTACTTGGTCGGATGATCCTAAGGGTTGGCCGCCAGTCCTGCAGTAGGCGAACACTCGTTCTCCTTCGTCTTTATCAAATAAGGGATGGAACCCATTGTTTAGCCCGAAGAATTCAACTTCGTTTCGGTGCAACGCCTTATGGCTTGTGCGTAGCCTTATGAGTTGCTTTACTCGTCCTAGCAGCTCTTTGTGGCCGGCTGCTTCTGCTCTGTGGAAATCAACTGGATCAAGCATTTTTAGTCTCCAGTCTTTGGGGTCCAGATCGTGTAGGTCTCCAAATTCTTCGCCAGATAGGAACATGGGGATTCCTGGTATCGTCATTATGAGTGCGAACGTGGTAAAGACTTGTTCAAAAGCCTGTTGGGTTCCTTCCCAAGCTTGGGATAAAGCGTCAAGGTTGATGTTTTTATCTGCTTGCGCTGAGTTCCAGTGGTTCCATTGCGGTTTCATTTTTTCAATTATATATGGCAAGATGCGTTGCTCGTTTGGGTCTTCGACATCGTGAGATGTGTTGTAGATTATTCTCTGTGCCATGTCAGTAAATCCTGTTTCGACCCAGTGTCCATTTTTGTAGCATTTTCGCCAGCTTTTGCTTCCTTCATCCCAAAGGCGGGTTCCCTTAACTAGGGCTTTCACCCGTTCTGAGCGTGAAGGGTCTCCCCACCGGGTATAGAGCCTATCGCCTACTATGCGGCGGATTTCATCTCGTGAGTCAAAATCCCATATGGCGTCGGTTATTTTGCCATTGCCTTGGTCTTGTGTTATTTCGGGTCTGCGCCAAGAGTCTTCTGCTATTATGATAAATGGTCGATCTGGGAAGGTTTCTTGGTGTATTTTCCAGCAGTGGTTGCGGAACTGCTGGATGAAGTCCCAGTTGTCTATGCCTTTGAATTCGTCTATGCGGAACCCGTCGATGTGGTACTCTTTTATCCAGTATTCTGCCATATCAAAATGGAAGTCGCGGGCGTGATAGGTGCCGTAACGTGGTTCGCGGTATCGAAATAGTCGGCCGCCCCAACCGTTTCTTGCTTTGCCTTGGCTATCTGGTTCTTCTTCTCCGCTCCTAAGGTAGAACATGTCGAAGGCTAGCTCTTCTAGGGGGCACTTTTTTGAGTGGTTCATAACTATGTCTAAGATGATTCTTATGCCTTGCCTGTGGCATTCTTTAATAAAGAGCTTGAGTTCGTAGGGGCTGCCCATGTCTAGGTCGGGCGCGAAAAAGAAGCGGGTGCCATAGCCCCAGCTTAATGTGTCTGGTGAATCTTGTGCAGGAAGGATCTCAATGGCGTTGATGCCTATGTCTTTAAAGTATTGTAAATGTTCAAAAAGTGCCTTATCAAATGTGCCCAGCCCAATTTGCCTTTCTTCTCCATCTGGTGGTGCATCAATCCAGCGCATTGGCAACTCGTAAATAACTATTTTGTTGTTTTGAGAAAGCTGTATGTTAGCTGGAATTTCGCCCTGCCAAGAAAAGGGGGTTCTGTAGCGCTGCTTGTTGCGGATACTAAAAACGCCTCTATAGTATGCATATTTGGTTAGTTCTTCAGCATAGGGATCTGCAATGAATTTTGTGCTTCCATCTAGCATGGTAACTTGAAACTCGTACTCGTAGCTACCATCTTGTAAGTCCAAGCTTTCTAGGTTGATCTCCCACCATTCGCCAGCAAGTGAGGATAATTTTGTTAAAGGTGCATGAGGCCAATTTTTCGGGTTAAAATCTCCTGTTCTTGGCAAAGGCGAATAATAGATCTGTACCGAGCTTGCTCCAATTACAGGTATGCGTATTAAACTATGGCTTGCCATTTATGACGCCTCAAAACCACAGTACTAGTACATTTTGAGGAAGTAGAAATAGTTTCTTAACTTGAAAGTAGGCATATTGTGTTTGCTATGTTTTTGAAAAACCTGAATGATTTTGTTGTCGATATTTTTGCTTGTTAATTGTGTATCAGTGTAGCTTGAAATAAGGGGGGTTATGGTGGGCTTTCGCCTTCACCTACGCGTTCGACCGTTGTTTTGATACCGCTTTCGCTGTTTGCTCCATTCCATAGCAGGTACATGGGTTGTTCGTTTCTTAGCATGTCAATGCAGTTTTGAAAATCATCTAAGTGATAGTACAGGTTCACTTGGGTGCCAACCATTGTATTTGCTGGTAGGGTTGCTCCGTTTGGCAAGAAAATCAGTTGGCCGATGAATTTTCCTCCGCTCTTTAGCCATATTCTAGGCGGGAACTTGTTGGAAGAATACATTACTTCGTATTGGTCAATTGTTGTAACCAAGTTTTCACCGCTTCCTACTCAGCGGTTAATGGCTAAATATTTTTCGGAAGTCTTAAATCTTGCTTTTTTAGATGCCTTTTACTTGTTAAATCCATTTTCTGGTTTTGGTGCTGTTTGAAGATTTGTCATGTGGCAGTTTTTTCAGCTTTGCGTAAAAATCAGGCCTATTTAAGATGTAGACTCAATTAATTAACCGCGTTTCGGTGACATTTTAACTTTGAAAACAGTGCCAAGCAGAAAAATATGAATTCAGAATTCATATTATTAAATAGCAAGTCAGTTAAGTACCTATTGATTACGTGTGAGAAATATTGGATGAATATCGATGAAGGGCATTGCAATCCGAAAGAGAAAGGAAATTGAAAAAAAGTTAGCGAACGTCTTTGAAGACGAGGTTAGGTTGCTTTCAGCCGAGTATAGGCAAATATTTTTTAATGATCTTGCATCAACTTTTGAGAACAGATTATCTGTATTAAGTAGGGCACAGTCAAACGGATTATCTGTTCCTAAATGAAGAGGAAAAATATATGTCAAGGCGCAGTAAGCTTGAAATGTATATTGGTGTCCTTCGTGTCTTGGCACACGGCGGGCCATTAAAATTAACCCATATAATGTATAAAGCTAATGTTAACTGTAAGGTTTTAAAAGAAACTTTGGACTTTCTGTTAAAACAAGGCTTAGTTGAAGAGCGTATTGTTGGTAAAAAGAACAGAACGTTTTATGCCGTAACAAAGCGGGGAATTACAATTCTTAGGTACTTCCATGAACTTCAACAGGCACTGCCTATTGAAGATGAAGTTAAAATCCAAGTAAATATTCCCTACTAAGTACGTTCTTGCTTCTTACTTTTTGTTTTTTGCTAAATAGTGGCCTGCGGGGCATTAGCTTTGTTTGCCTGTTTTAACTGGTTACTGTTGTTTGTTTTTCGTCTTGAGTATAGTAGAGCCGTATTTGGCTCTCATTCTCTCATCTCTGCCTACATGACGCGGTAGTTATAAATTATTATGGATTTGTAATATTGAACTTGCAGCTGG
>CAYRSV010000048.1:13279-16683 GCA_964427115.1 uncultured Candidatus Bathyarchaeia archaeon
CATGACGCGGTAGTTATAAATTATTATGGATTTGTAATATTGAACTTGCAGCTGGATTTTTGGTATACCACTTGTGTCCAGCGTTTTGAAGTCTACCTTGCGATTATAGGGTAAGAAAAGTGTCAAATGCGATTGCTGATATGGATTGTGAATCCATAAAGCTTTATCTTTTTAATGCGGTTTTAGGGTTACTTGCTCAAAAGCGGGAGCTATAGAGTAGCTACAAGTGTAAAAAAGCTATTGTGAGACGATCATGTACAAAAATCGCCGAAAAGAAACATTCGAACAAATCCTACTGGATGCACTAGATCAATCGCTTTTGAGCCTAGGCGAGCGTGTAAAAACATCAGTTTACCATCTCCTTGAGCAAAAATTTGCGTTACCAAAACATGAGATTCCCTACCGAATTAAGGATTTTTCAGATGCGTTAGATCAAATCTTCGGCTTAGGTGCAAGAAACCTTGAAGTTCTAATAATTAAAAACCTGCACCAAAAAATTAACTGTAACTGCAAATTAAATGACCCACACCGGCCTGTGTCAGACTTAACTTTTAGCAAATACATCGATATGATGCAGCTTGCTTATGAAAGTGCATTCGAAATTGACGCCGTAGAGACCCATCCTGTGATGGATAAGAACAAACACAGCACAAGATAATTTTGAGTTGCTTGCTGAATAGCTGTTGAGTTGCCTAGCGCGGTATTCTCAAGGGCTGGAATATTTGAGAGAAGTTAGCTGGCGTGGTTGGTCATGGTCTTCGTGACCGTTGGCGGGCATTAAGGTGGCTGCCTATTTGCATTTTTTTATGTGTTATAGACTATGTGTTTCTGCAAATGCTTATAGCTCAATGCTGCACCTGTTTAATTGTGGTTTTTATGAAACAAACTGAAGCTGTAAGTTTGCTTAAGCTTATGCTTGAGAAGTTTGATTTCTTACAGGGTGCATCTTTTGCTGTGATGCCACCCGATTCGGATAATGTGCCATCTGAAGGTTATCAGATTCATATCAAAACAGAGCTAGATGCAGTGTCGGTAGATGAATTAAGAGAATTTGCGTCAAACTACGGCCTAACGTTAGCGCTAGAAAAAGCCAATCTTATAGTAATTTACAAACCCGCAAAAAAGGCAAAACAAGACATCTCAGGCTATGTTTACGCCTGATAAACTGGTTTTTTCTCACCATGCTAAGAAGCAAACGACATTCATGCGCATATGAATTTCTAAATTTGCCAAAATCAAGACGTTTTAATGCCTGATAGTTTTAGCATTCTGATTCTTCAGGCTGTGCATAAAAAAGGACAGGCTGCAAAAAATTATGCCCATTTGGGGACAATCACACGCTTACTTCTCTTCTGTGTTGTGTGAAGAGAAAATAAGTAAGGGAAATGTCTTTTAGTCGTAAGGTTACTAAGTTTGGTTGTGTGGATTAAATGACTCCTGGAATATTGCATCCCAAGAACCGCCGTATACTCGGATATGTAATCATAGCATTAGCCCTTGGCTTCCTAGTTCTTCCATATAGTTTTTTTCCGCAATTTTATATTCCAAAGGCAAACGCATCCATGGGGTATGTTGGTCCAGCATCCATCGAGGGCTGGGCGTTTATGATTATTGGCATAACCTTGCTAATTATCAGCGTAATCATGATTAAAAGTTCATCCCGAACCTTCTAACGCCCAAGGTGCAGTCATAGCTCTCTTTTTTCTTTAAAAAATTTTTTAGCAAGGAAGCGTTAGGTGCCTTCTAGGCTAATTTTGGATTATTAAGGAAATTTTAAGCGCTTATTAACGTTATTTACTATTAGTTATGTGTAGAATATGCTTGTTCAGTTAGTGGCTGACTGTGAGAGTATAGGAGTCTGTGCAGCATTGGATATGTCTGAAGCGTTAAAGCTAAAGAAAGATTTGGAAAGTAGGTTTAAGTTAACTGCAAAGATTCTTGATAGCGCTATTGATGGCTATACCTTGTGCATAGATAAAAGCTTAGTTAACAAAGATAACTTTGTGTCCCTATCAGATTTTGTTAATCAGAATAAACTAAACCTGTACATGGGCAGCAGGTACTGCATTATCTCTACTAGTAACCTAGCGCTTTAACATTAGTTGCTATAAAATTGCTTTCCTTTTACTATAAGAAACGTATCGCCTATACTTCATAAGCTTAATTTGGCTATGGGTGTCTTTAGTTATGTACTTTGAGATTACATATTTGACAGAAAACTGCTGTTTGTTATTGTTTGATTCCTTGGCTTTAACCATTTATTAGTTGATTAATGCAAATCCTGCCGAGTGTTGAACACTATACTCTATGTAGTTGGGTAATAACAAATCTTTTATTTATTGCACTCGTAGTGCATTGGCATGGTAATTTCAGCTACTTGTCCTAAGTGCGGAGCAGAGTTTACTAAGCCTGAAAAGATGCTGGAAAATCGTTTCTTTTGTATAATGTCTTATAAATGCGGTAATTGTGGCAACAAGATAAAGGTCATAAACGAATCAAACTTAACCTAGCCTTCATGTAGCCTACTTTTATCATTCCAATTCATCTGCCATATGTTTTAAGCAATATCCACGGCTTTTGTTCTTGATACATGCTTGCTTTTTTGTTTGCAGATGCTATTGGTGGTTGCGGTATTTGATTGTGGGCAGGCTTGTTTTGGCGAAGGGGACAGAGGGTGACATGAACTTATTTTTTAGTATTAGCTTTGTGTTAATTGTGTTTTTGTTGTGTTACACTTTTTGGTGTGTTGCTTGTTGTAGGGTAAGGTTATAAGTGTAAATTTGAATTATTTTGTGAGCTAAGAATGGTGGCTTCGCGGGAAATTGGCTTTGCTAGGCTAATATGTTGGTTGTTGAGGTTAGCGGCGTGAATGTTTTTGCGGTTGTTTCTTTTGTGTTGCTTACTATAATTTTGTTGTGGGCTGCTTACCATGGCTACATTTTATTTGCAGGCATTAGAGGTAAAAACGCCGGCAAGCCTGCTGACGTTCGCAACGGTTCAGGGGGGCTTCCTAAATTTTCTCTTATTGTGCCTGCGAAAGATGAGGACGTTGTGATTGCTCGTTGTCTGGATTCTCTGCTAGCTCTTGATTATCCTAAAGATAAAATGGAAATCATTGTAGTAGCGGGTGGATCATCAGATAGTACCTGTGAGGTGTGCCAAGGTTTTTCAAAAAGGCATCCGGGGCTCATTCGGACTGTTATTGAGGGGGCTTCACGGGGTAAGCCTGCGGCTTTGAATTTGGCTTTGTCCTATGCTACGGGCGATATTGTGGGTGTTTTTGATGCTGATAGTGTGCCTCAGCGTAGTGTGTTGCGTAAAGTTGTTCCTTACTTTGAAGACGCTGATATAGTGGCTGTGCAGGGTAGTACGTCTGCTGTAAATGAGGCGCAAAATATGTTAAC
>CAYRSV010000049.1:0-16503 GCA_964427115.1 uncultured Candidatus Bathyarchaeia archaeon
AATCAGATTGTTGTGGCTTATCATGTTGTTTCCTGAGGCGTATGTAATTGATACACCATCAACGTTATCCTGGATGTTGTTATACAGTATGGCGTTGTTTGAGTCCCCAGATATCCAGAAAGCCGCTTCAGAGTTCACTACTGTATTACCGTAAAAGATATTGCTCCCAGAGTTACCAATGTAAAAACCATAAGTAAAGTCTGTTATTACTAGATTTTTGACTGTCACATTCTCAACAGAACTGTATACTGATTGTTCGCCAAGGTTGCTTGAGAGGTCTATACCTCGACCATTTCCGTCACCGATTAAAGCGAAGCCTGCACCATTTATGGTGATGCCTGTCTTTTGTATTTGGAGCCCACCTGAAATATTGCCTGTTAAAGTGTAAACATCGCCGTTGCGCTCGATGAGACTGCTCCCTGTTATGGATCCATCTGAATTGATGATAGCGCCAGCTGTTGACTGAGCACTGACGAATTGAGAAGCAAAAATGTAAACGGAAAGCAGACAAATAGAAACCAATGTCAAGGTTAAAACAATTCGTTTATTCATGCGCCATCACGCCTTGAAAAGTAGAAGCAACACTATTTGTCTTTTATGCCTAATCATTCTGAAATGAATTCTGCCTTATTGCACCAGACAACAGATGATAGCATTAACCTAATTCGAAAGAAGTTACGCCATAGATTTTATCCAGCGGTAAAGCGAGCACCTGTTTGGTATACATTCGAGCAGTAGTAAAAACGGGTTGCATATCGTTCTTTTGTGCAAGTGTAATTGCAGCGATATTAGGTTCAGGTACGTCTAAAAAAACCTCTTCACCAGACACTGTAGACATGAGGCTCTCAAAGATGCTTTCTGCAACTTTAGGGGTATTAGCGAAGAGCGGTCCTATCTTGTGCCCCTGAAAGCACTTACGAATAACACCATAACCACTAATTTTGCCATTGTTTTCTTTGAACATGAAAGCATGGGCATCTTTTTGGGAAATCCAGCAGCTTAAAAATTTAGGTCGCGGGGCCAAAAAGAATTTTTCGTCAAACGTTGTAATATTTGGAAGGTCTTTTTGAGTAATGGGTATGCAGCAGTCAGATAATTTTGCGGGTGCTTTGGCTATGCCCGCGTAGCGCCTGTTTTTATGAGAATATATGAGTCCATGACGTTCGTAGGTTGATTGCATATGCAAAACACCGTCGATGCCCACGTTGAAGTCTTTACTAGATTCTTCGAAGAACTTGTACAGTAGAGCACCTATACCTTTGTTTCGCATGTCAGATCGTACGATATAGAAACCTGCAAAAGCAAAACTCCCAGCGTACTTTATGATAGATATTGAACCTACAATTTCGCCACCAATTTTTGCAGCAAAAAATCCCGTGGGATCTGTATGGTAAAAGCATTCAGCATCATGTATACCCGGGTTCCAGCCTTCCTGCCGCGCCCAATCCACGGCTAGATTGACTTCTTGGCGGGTCATTTGTTCAATAGAAATGGGCATATCGTCGTAATTATGGGAAATCATAACAGTTTTTTATCGAAGACCAATAAAACAATTGTTTACTTGCTATCCACATTATCAGTATGAACTTACATGGGCAATTTGAAAAATAGTCGTTTACCATTCTTCTAGAATTAAGCCTGTATAAAGTTGCAGGGTAGTTTGGCGCCAATTATAAAGTCAATGAAAAAGTCAGAAAAGGAAACAACCTATTTGACTGGAGGAAGGGACATCCCAGAAAAAATTGGAATGCGCGAAAAATCCAGGATTGTCAAAGTGTTAGAAGACAAGTTGTGGATAGAAAATTAGTTGATTTACATGTCCAAACACAGGAGGATCTACGACGACAGATTTAAATGCACATTGTAATGAGACTGGGGTAGGTAGAAGCTTTGCAGGCTATTATCATATACAAATCCATATCGGGCTTTACAGAAAAGTACGCTACATGGATTGCCGAAGAACTGAAATCAGACTTATATAATGTGAACCAAATTAGCGCAGAAAAGCTCTCTAAGTACGACATAATAATTTTTGGTGGAAGCCTACATGCAATTGGAATAAACGGCATCAACATAATCAAAGAAAACCTTCCTAAGCTAACGGGCAAAAAGATAGTAATATTTGCTGTTGGTGCTTCGCCTGCAAGAGAGAATGTACTCGATGAGGTAAAGAACAAAAATTTTTCCGCTGAAGAACAGAATAGAATCGAATTCTTTTATCTTCGTGGCGGTTTTAATTATAAAAAGTTAGATTTTACAAACAAGGTTTTGATGTCACTTATGAGGGTGAGGATACTTATGAAGAAGAACAAAAGCTCTGACGATAAAGGGCTATTAGCATCGTATACTAAACCTTTAGACTGCACCAAGAAAGAAAACATCAAACCGATAATCGATTATATTCAGACTATTTCATAAATAGTTATGATTGTTCATTGAGCTGTACAATAAACCATCACTTAAGCAGGTATTCAATGTCAACATATACAGACAATTATTTTTCATAAAAAAGGGCATACAATCGTGGCAAAAACGCCATAACACAGGGAAAAAATAGTCAATTATGTGCAATTTGTTTTAATAAGGCGGTTTTGTCGTAGTAGCTGCAACTGTTTAAGAGGCTCAGTGCCCAAATGTTAATTAGCGAAGTAATTCTCGAAAATTTCATGAGCTATGAATATGCTAGGGTAGCCTTCAAGCCGGGCGTGAATTTAATTGTCGGTCCAAATGGCGCGGGTAAAAGTTCGCTACTCTTGGCAATTTCAGTAGCTCTGGGACAAACGTACACAGAGCGTTCAAAGAAGCTCAGTAATCTAATTCGCTGGGGACAGGATCAAGCCCGCATTACACTTATTTTGGACAATAGTAAGCAAGGTGGCAAGCGCCCCGTCGCTAAATATGCCAAAGATCAGCTGTTTTTGACGCGCTACCTACGTAGGGACGGTCAGTACTGGTTTGAATTAGAAAACCGCGCTGCAAATAAGCAGGATGTTGAACGCTTGTTGGGTAAGCTAGGCGTAGACCCCGACAACATGTTAATCATCATGCACCAAAACATGGTAGAACAGTTTTCGGTGCTAAGTAACATCGAAAAACTCCGTATGGTAGAAGCAGCCGTTGGCTTAGAACCTTTTCGCGAAAATGTTGTGCAAGCTAAGCAGAAGCTCACGAGAATTTTAAGTCAAGCAGAATCCGTCACAAAGCTTCTCGAATCGTCCGAACAGACGCTCAACTACTGGCGCGAACAATATGAGAAATATCAAGAAAAGAAGCAACTACAAACCAAGCGACGCTTCCTAGAGCGCGAACTTGCTTGGGCAGAAGCCCAACGGCGAGAAATCGCCGTCAAGGAATTGGAAGCAACCCGTCAGAAAATCCAAGAGACTCTAAACCGCATTGAAAAGGATACAGCCAACAATACTGAGCAACTCGTAAAGCACAGTAGTGAACAAAACGAACTGAAAAGTGCTGAAAAAAACGCCTATAGTGAACGCCTCGCTTTGGAGCATGCCATAGCTACCGACGAAATCACCATTACACTCGCAGAGCAGTTACTTAAAGAAGCAAATGCCATCCAAGCAGCCATTCACAATGCTCCAGACGTAAAAAACCTCAAATTGTTGCACCCGGATAACCTGCGCAACATGCTTGAAACTAGTCAAAAGCAGCTTAGCAAAGCCAAAGACAGTATAGAAAAAACCCAGATGCAAATCAGGAAAATTGAGGAAAGTACTGATAAACTCACTAATCAGGTCATCGACCTTCGTATCAAACTTGCACTGCTTGAGTATCGTAGGGATAAAGCTGTAAGTGAGTTGGATAAAGTTGAGGCTGCCATTAAAACTGCCAAAGCCGCCTTGGAAGCCACTATTGGGAAAGCGTCTGAATTAGGCGCCCGCATTGCTGCAGTCAAAACTCCGGCTGAAATCCAAGACGAGATTAGAATTACAGATGGTCATTTAGCCGCCCTATCAGGTGTTTCCGAAGACATCGAACGCCAGTACGAATCCTATAGCAAACTCTATCTTGAGCTCAAAGAAAAAGCACAAACGGTTTCTGAGAACCGCCAGAAAGCTCTCGAGGAAGTTAACACCCGCTTGGATGCTTGGCGCAACGTTATGCAAAGTTTACTAGATCGCGTGAATGTCGAGTATCAGCGTATTATGGGGCAAACTCGAGCCACAGGTGAAGTCCGGCTTTCTAATATCGAGGATATTGAAACTGCCGGTTTAGAAATTCTAGTCGGCTTTAAAGGCGGACGCCCAGTGCCTCTGAATGCATATACACAAAGCGGTGGCGAACGAACTACAGCCACCATGAGTTTTCTACTGGCATTGCAACAGCACGTGCGCTCACCCTTCCGAGCTGTAGACGAATATGACGTTCACATGGACCCACGTAACCGCGAAATGATAGCTAAAATACTCATAGATACAATCAAAGACTCACCAATCCAGTACGTCGTAATTACTCCCAGTCAAGTCACCTTTGCACAAGAGAACGCGAACCTAGTCACAGTGCAGAATATAGAAGGCAAATCCGTAGTCAAGGAGGTAGTCTAATAGGTGCAGGCGCCAACCCAGAAGCCGCAAAAAGATACTAAGGAACGCAAAGAACAGAAAAAGCTCGGGCGCGAAAATTTACAGCGCATCATCGAGATGATGAAGGGCATAGAAGACCACACTGTCGACCCCTTCTTGCTTAACGTCGATGAGATAATTAAAATAATTAAAGAGTACTTTCCCAGTTGGGACCAGGCTGAAGACCTGAACTTGGATTCAGAAGCAATCCATCACTTAGCTTCAGTCATTAAGCTGCAGAGTGAATGGGTACGCCAACGTAGCACCAGCCTCTATACCGACCCATTCTTGCTTGAAGAAAAGATCATGCAAAAAGACAAAGACGCAATTTTTGCAGCGTTCCTCAAAGCATGGCACCCAATTATCGAACAAGAAACGTTAACATTACGAGCTTTTGCCGACGCTCTGCTCTATTGGAATACGCTAACACCGCTTAAAGACCGCTGGCCCGAACTCAATGTGCAGCCTGTTGAGACGGGCATTGCCGACCGTAGCGACCTTGTCGATCAGAGCTTCCTACGAGATGAAGCCTTCTCAACAGAACTTGATTGCTTCTGGAGCGAGCTTAAAACCAAAGTCCAGAATTATGGCAAAGATGGAAAAATATTATACTTAGACTTCGTCGGCGCAGACACTTATGAAAAAACCGTTCATAGGGCCTACCTCACCAGCTTCCTAATCACCTATGGCTATGCGACGTTAGAGATTATTCCGCTGGAGGAAGACATCTACATTATACCGCTAGAGGAGCCTGGCTCTAAACTAAGCAGGCAGGCGGTTTCAGTCCCAATTACGCTCAACTTTGAAAGTTGGCAAAAATGGAAACAAACACCAAAAGACAAAGGAGAAAGACCATAATATGAGTACGATAGGAAAACGGAAAGGCACCTACGCAGCCAAAATGAAACGTGCAACCCACCTGCTAATGTTCCGCAGACACCAACAGCCCGGTGTCAAAGGCTGGGAACTTCATAAAGCCCTAGGCAGTGACTACCCAAAAGTGCTTGAGGTTCTTGATGACTTTTTAAAGCAGTTAGATTTGCAGGTTAAAACCGTACTTGAAGACGAGGAAGAAAAATCACCTACAGCTACATCAGCCAAACCCACGCTTGAAGAGTTGGATAAAGCCCGCTTCTACGTAACATTACGCGGCGAGTTGGAACCAAAAGAGGCAAAGCTTATCGGCTGGCGCATCGACGACCTTGCGGGCTTAGCCATAACCATTAGTTACATAATCAGCAAGAAAGGTCAAGCATCAAGACGTGAAGTCGAAGAACTGTTAGGTGAAAAAATTGCAGGCTGGAAAGTCGGTCTCAACATCGATCGCTACATTCGCTATGGATACCTACAACAGGATGACAACGAACAGCTCTATTTGGATTGGCGCACCCGAGCAGAACTAGATCAAAAAACTCTCATTAACAGTATACTCCAACAACAAGATCACATTGCCAAGGCTACTCAAAAAGCAGAAGATGAAAGTGAAATTAGAGAAGAAGACGTAGAATAAAAAGAAAAATTTCTTTTACTTAGCTTTTCCGGCTTTTTTAGCGCATGCACTGCTACAGTATTTAGCTTTGGCATCAAA
Organism: uncultured Candidatus Bathyarchaeia archaeon; assembly: GCA_964427115.1. Taxonomy (GTDB): domain Archaea; phylum Thermoproteota; class Bathyarchaeia; order Bathyarchaeales; family Bathycorpusculaceae; genus JADGNF01. Next base: position 6,169 of record CAYRSV010000049.1, read on the forward strand.
TGTTGTGAAGGTTTTTTTGCATACTTGACATTTCTTCTCCATTTTTAGGTCCCTCTGGGCTAGTATTTATGTGCTGTATAATTTAAGGTGTGCGCTTAATTGTACGCTTAAGGCGTTGGTTCTTTTTGAGTAAGGTATATGATATAAACCGCTGTCCTGCTTGCGGGCGTATATAAGTATAAAATTGTTGGTTTAGATATTGATTATTATTGCTAAAAAGTAGCATATGCCGCTAACTCATTTCTCTAAAAGTGTAGTTGCATCTTGTGCAGCGCATAAACTGGGTGGAGGGCTCTTCAGCGCTGCGGGTTTGAACCAACCAGACGTATGCTTTGTTATTTCCGCAGTTAGGGCACTCAACGTTTATAGTCGGCAGCGTACGCAACTCGGCGGCTTCTCGGTCGATAACAGCCACCATCTGCGAGGGCGAATGCTGAAAAACTTTTTCAGCTGGTGGAGTTATCTTTTCAGGTTCTTCCTGCTTTGAATAGTGACCCTTAGGGCAAACTAGTTGCAGCACCTCTTTTCCTTTAGCCTTCTTTAGTATTAGTCGTGTACCGCATTTTGGGCAAAAGTCCAATCAAAACACAACTCCACATCTACTCCACAATTGCCCAATAAATACTGTTGCTACAACGCTATAGTAGCTACATATGCTAATAAGGGACCTCAAAAATGCAGATTTAGCTGCAGTTTGTTCCTGTGAGGTAGCAGTCACATATGCTTATGATAACCCCTATATGCCTAGTTCTTAGTGAATAATTATGAGCAAATCTGACCCGCTAGCTAAGAGATCCTTAAGAGAACCTAAAAGTACATTTATAGCTGGAACCAGATATAGCAAAGAAGACAAAATTAGGAAAGCACAAACACCACCTCCACCAATGCCTGGAGGAAAGGAGCCGCCACATCCAGAAAGACCACCACCAAATGTGCCTATCCCCGGAGAACCAACAGTAGAGGGCGGAACAGACTTATTCATCTGCGAAATATGCGGCAAAGTCTTCAACAGCAAAGACGAACTCCAACTACATCTTCAAACTGATCATGCACCGCAGAAAAAAGGAAAATAAGCGTAGTATGGGAGTTTTGTTGGAGTTATTGAACAGTCACAAATGTTTATGAAAACTCCCAAGTATGCTAAACTGATGTGTTACTTATGAGCGAACCTGATACAGCACAGGATATGCAGCTTAGAGATCAAGAGCCGATGGAACAAGAAGGGATACCACCGCCAACCGATGAATCACCACCAAATCCCGTAGTACCCTTAGTTCAGGGAATAACCATAACAACGCAGCGGGGTGGAGAAGCTGGCAAACATGTATGTACAGTATGCGGAAAAAGCTTTAACAGTAAAGCAGAACTAGATATGCACACTGAATCACAGCACCAGAGGACAGAAGGAAAAATACAAGAGAAAAAAACCACCCGGTCACGTCAGCAAAAGAGCAGAAAAAGAAAACAGGCAACAAACACCACTTAGAATAACGTATTCAGCGTATTTTCCATGCTTACATTCACAATTGTTGCTACAAAAGAACAATCACATACGCTTAAGAAAAGCACGACGTAACTAGCCACGGTGAAAAATATGGAGGAACTTGAAAAGCTATATGGCAAAGGACTACTAAACCAGATCAAGCAGGAGATCGCGCCTCCACCTTCTAAAGTATCTCAGCTTGACTATGAAAGACCAACACCAAAGACACCTGTGCCTGAAAATGCTCAGACATCAACAGGTGACAAACAAGGCAAATATGTTTGCCAAAAGTGTAAAAAAAGTTTTAACAGCAAAGATGAACTCGAGCTACATATAGAAACCCTCCATAAAACACGTAAAATACCTGCACAACAGTAAACCAAGCTTTAACAGATCAGCAATTAGCCTTGGAGGTGAGTTGTAGATGTATGATAATAATACTTATAATCTTATGCGCCAGATGATAGAAGAGCACAAAATACTTTGGCAAATTAAAAATAACTACTTGAGCGACGCAGCTAAGTGCACCGAATGCCACGAATTCTGGGAGAGCATAATAAAACAAGGCGAACAACGCATTGTAAAGTTAGAAGAACTTCTAAAAAAGCATATGACATAACCAGCTAAAGCATAAAGGCAACGGGTTTTAACTAAAAATAGGAAATAAAAGGTAAGACCTGACGTTGTCAATTAGCAAACACTTAGACCCAGAAGGTTCTGGGTAACTAAGTAATACTTACGTTTTGTATATCGAAATATCGTTTTGCTAAAAAGCGCAGACGCTCAGCGTTCTTGCCGTTTTTACCTATAGCAACGCCCTTATCTTTTGGGTTGATGGTTACAACTGCCATTTTCTTGCCATCAGTTCGCTCAGTTATACGAACCTCGCGAACCTGTGCTGGTTTAAGCGCGTTTTTTATGAATTGAACTGGATCCTCTGAATACTCAATGATTTCGTGCTTCTTACCAGTCATCCGTTCTAATTGACGGATATTTCGTCCACCCTTACCTATGGCAACACCAACTTGGCCAGGGTTAACGATGAAAATGGCACGACCACCTTCTTCATCAATGATGCAGTCTTTAACGCTTGCACCGCTTATGTTTTCAAACAAAGCGATATATCGCATTTCATCGGCAGTAATTTTTATACCTGTGGTCATTCAGCTCCGCCAACTTTAGTATCATTCTCGTAGTATTGCATCTCTACAGCCTTCAATATCTCAGAGTCACCAGGCTCTCGGATACTAAGGGCAGAGATAATGAACATTTTGCCGCTGACGTTAGCAAGGTCCATTGATGTACCTTTATAGGTTAGGACTGGAATTTTTGAGATTTTACTGTAGTATTCAATTTCTTCTTTTGTTTCTTTGGGACAGTTTGAGGCTAAAACAATCATTTTAGCCTTGCCCGTCTTAGCACTAAGCATTGCCGCGTTGGCACCAAAAGAAACTTTGCCAGTTTTCACGGCTGATGCTATTGCTTTATCTATATCTATCATGTTTCGGTTTTTCCTCCTGATTTATCTTGCTTTTCAAACGTTGACATGTATAATTCTACTAATCCTGTGCCAATCGGAATTGATTGACCGACGATTACGTTTTCGGTCACGCCTGCTAGCGGGTCGCTTTCACCTTTAATTGCTGCTTCAACGATGTTTGGTACGGTAATTTCGAAGGCTGCTCTGGCTAAGACGCTTGCTTTCTTGCCGCTGATACCATGTCTACCGATCTGCTGCACTTCCCCGGTTGTAGTCATCATGTCTGCAACGAGCATTACGTGCCGAACGTCTACGTCTAAGCCTTGATCCTCCAAGACACCTTTTGCCTCGTGAACCAAAGCATTTCTTGCTGCTTCTATACCTAAGGTTTTGGCGATTTCGTGAACGTTGTTGGTTGTTGTGCGGGAAGTATCAACGCCGGGGATTTCAAGGACCTTAGACAGGTTAGAGCCGTCTGTCCTGATTACCCATTCGCCGCTTTCTTCCGTGACTAGGACACGTTTTATGTCTGGGACACCCTTGACGTGGAAAGTTGAGATTTTCTCTAGCATTCTTTTAAGCTGTTCAGCCTTTTTAGGCTTTATTATCAAGCTGTCGCCTTTTGCTTTAGTGGTAGCGTTTTGTAGTACTACACGCTCTTCAAGCTCTTCCATAGTAATGGCACGATCATCCATCATAGTCTTGTTTAGCTCAACCACAATTTCTTCACGTATTGGGTCTACATATATTTCTGAAGCAATATTTTCTAGTGATGTATAAATGATGTGGCGTGCAATTTCGACTGCGCATTCCTTGCTTTTACGGTGTTCGCCAGTTAGATATATGGTCATAATTGGCGTAGATGGGATTCTTCTAGCGTCGACAATTTCGATTAAACGTGGTAGACCTAGAGTTACGTTTTGTTCTTTGACTCCTGCATAGTGGAAAGTTCTAAGAGTCATCTGTGTGCCAGGTTCGCCAATTGACTGAGCCGCGACAATGCCGACTGCTTCACCAGGTTCCATTAGAGCACGCTTGAAACGATTTGCAGTTTCAGCTACCGCTTTATCGACACCTTTCTTGGTGAATTTACCCTTGGTTAGGTGCTGCTTGAGCTGGTCCATAAGTATAGGTGTTAGTTGACCTTCGACACTTTTGAGTTGCTTTTTGATGTAGTCAGCTGTGGCGGCTTCGCCTTTTTCTTCGCCTATGGTGATTTGGTCCATTAGTCGGCTGACGTTAACTGCTTTGCCGTGATCGCTCTTTGCTGGATCGACACCGTCCTCGCCGTACTGGAATTGGATAATGTCACCTGCAGAGTCGCGAACTGTGCTGTCGTACTCAAGTCGAATGTGCTCTAAGGCGTTAATGAGCCTACGCTGCATGTAACCGCTTTGTTGAGTGCGGACGGCAGTGTCTACTAGACCTTCTCTGCCACCCATAGCGTGGAAGAAGAATTCAATCGCGTCTAACCCTGTCTGATATGAGTTGTATACAAAGCCTCTTGCTCGCGGGCTTGGGTCACCGGCCTCAAAATGGGGCAGTGCACGACCAGCATAGCCTCTCAAGATACGTTTGCCTCGGACTGATTGCTGTCCAACACAAGCGGCCATTTGACCAATGTTTAAGCTTGAGCCTCTGGCACCAGTTCGAGTCATGACGATGCCAGCATTTTCCAGCGTGAAATCGTCGTCTGCAATTTTACCTGCTTCATCTCGAGCAGTTGCAAGCTCATGCATGACGTAAATCTCGAATGATTCTTCAAGGGTCTGTCCTGGGAGACGAGGTAGGGTGCCGTTCTGGTAGTTTGCTATGTGTTCGTCGATCTTTTTCTGGATACGGTCCATGGTTTTCTGGATACGGTTACGTGCTTTGGGTGAAAGTACTAGCTGATCGTATGTGTAGCTGAACCCACGCATTGAAATGAAAAGTTTTAGCATGCGGGTAATTTTGTTAAGGAATTCCCTGCCTGCTTGGGTGCCGAAGTCCTTGATTATGCGGTGAAGCAGACTTTCTGATTGTTCAGAACCGATGCTGCGTCTGTCAATGATGCCTGAGACTAATTCGCCGTTCTTTACTACAACGTAGGCATCGTGTTCGCATTCTTCCTCTTTGCATTTAGTGCAACCTTGGCAGATGTTTGCCTTCAAAACGTAGTTCAACGGCTTCGGCAGGAATAGGCTAAAGATTTGTTTGCCAGACCACATTTCCTGAGGTTCTTTCTTTGCTGGCTCAGGAAGTGGACCCATATATCCAGTTGCAGTTAGAAGCCTATTGACTTCGTCGCGGGTTAGGAAGTTGCTTCTGCGGGTAAAGTAATATGCGCTGGTGATGAAGTCTCTGATAGCGCCGATGATTGGCCCACCGAATCTAGGTGAGAGTATCTGGTCTTGGACTTGCATGAGCAGTAGCGCTTCGGTGCGTGCTTCTTCGCTCTGTGGAACGTGAAGGTTCATTTCGTCGCCATCAAAGTCTGCGTTGTAAGGTGGACAGACACAAAGGTGCATGCGGAAGGTCTTGTAGGGTAACACACGAACATAGTGGGCCATAATTGACATGCGGTGAAGCGAAGGCTGCCTGTTGAAGATAGCTATGTCGCCGTTCTTAAGGTGACGCTCAATGATAAAGCCAAGTTCAATGGCTTCAGCGATTTTTGTGCGGTCAATTACGAATTCTAGCCTAATGCGTTTTCCATCTGGTCGGATAATGTAAAGTGCGCCTGGATAATTTTCAGGTCCATTAATGACCAGTTTTTTCATTTCTTCAATGTTCCAAGCAGTGACTTTCTCTGGAACAGATAAACGCATTGCAACGTCTCTTGGGACACCGACCTCGTTAATGTCCAAGTTAGGGTCAGGTGAAATTACAGTACGTGCGGAAAAGTCTACACGTTTACCTGAAAGGTTACTACGGAATCGTCCTTCTTTGCCCTTCAAACGTTGCGAGAGAGTCTTTAGAGCTCTGCCGGAACGGTGCCTTGCGGGCGGTATGCCTGAAGCTTCGTTGTTGAAATAGGTGGTAACGTGGTACTGGAGCAATTCGGAAAGGTCCTGAATGATTAGGGTAGGTGCTCCTGCCTCCATGTTTTCTTTCAAACGTTGGTTAATGCGGATAATGTCTACAAGTTTGTGGGTTAAGTCATCTTCAGAGCGGATACCTGATTCTAATGTAATTGAGGGGCGAACATACACTGGCGGAACAGGTAGAACTTGGAGAACCATCCATTCAGGTCGGGCAACCTTAGGGTTAAAACCTAAAATTTCCAAATCTTCGTCAGAAATGCGTTCAAGTCGTTCTCGAATCATACTTGGCGTCAACGGTTCGGAGCCCGCTTCAGTCTGCTCGATAAACTTGGTTGGTTTCTCGAAAGTTATCTTGAACTGACTTGAAGCACAGTGAGGGCACTGTTTGGTTTTGATTTCGGTAATAATTTCTTTATAGATTTCATCGGGGATGACTCCGAGAAGTTCCATGTATCTTTCGATTCGGGCACGTGTTTTCTTAGCAGAATCGTCTGAGAGTAATATGCGTCCGCAGCTGCGGCAGGTTGCTCGTAGAAGGTCAAAAATTATTTTGGTGAATTCAATGTGTACGATAGGTACGGCTAGTTCAATATGCCCAAAGTGCCCCGGGCAGCGGATTGCAGTGTTGCCACAGGTTTTGCAGCGTTGCCTTGGCTCTAGAGTACCTAATCGGCCATCCATTAGACCAGCGGTGATTGGTGCACCATCTTCGTCATAGGTGTCTGGAGTTTGGATTTCAACGACTGATTGTTTACGTAAGTCTTTTGGTGAAATTAAGCCGAATGAAATTTGATCTACTACTTTGTGGATTAATTCTTCGGTTGCCATTTTAGGCTTTCTCCTTTAGTCTTAATTTTGGTGTAATACACAGGCTTTGAAGTTCCTGCAGCAGCAGCTTGAATGCGTATGAGACTACGACAGGTGCTACTTTGGCTTTCTCGTCGCATATCTTGCAGATGTACTTGCGCTGCTTCATGTCATAAAATGCTATTTGCCCACAGTTCTCGCATATGTAAAGTGTGTACTTGTCGGATTCCTCAAGAAGCCTATCGCGTAGCAGCATGGCTGCACCGTGACCAATGAGGCAGTCTCGTTCCATTTCTCCGAACCTGAGACCACCACCGCGAGCACGACCTTCAGTTGGCTGGCGTGTGAGCATTTGTACTTGGCCGCGGGCTCTAGCGTGTATCTTGTCAGCGACCATGTGGTGCAGTTTTTGGTAGTAGACTATACCAACGAATATATCTGCTACGAACTTCTGACCTGTAGAACCACTGTAAAAGACTTCACTACCTGTGTGGCTAAAGCCTAATTTTACTAGGTTCTTGCGGACCTCATCTGGACCTTCGTTTGCAAACGGTGTTCCATCTGCTGGCTTGCCTCGTGCGGCTGCGCATTTGCCTGCGAGTGATTCAATGAACTGACCTATAGTCATTCTTGATGGGATAGCGTGCGGGTTAATGATCAGATCAGGTACTAAACCTTCTTCAGTAAAGGGCATGTCTTCTTGTGGTACGATTAGACCGATGACACCTTTCTGCCCGTGCCGGGAAGCAAACTTGTCACCCAATTCAGGTATACGTTGGTCACGGACACGAACTTTAACGAGTTTACTGCCTTCGCCTGATTCTGTGATAAATATTGCGTCGACAACTCCAGTCTCTGAGGGACGCATGTCTGCTGATGTATCACGCATTGATGGTCCTCTTACTTCGAACTCTTTATACTCCTCAAGGAATCTTGGTGGGCTGATTCTTCCTATGAGGACATCGCCGCCTGCGACTGAAGATTCTAGACCGATAATGCCATCGGGTTCAAGCAGCCTATAGTATTGTTCACCGCGGTAGCCGCGTGTGCCGGGTTCTGGGACTGTGAATTTGTCTTTCAAACCTCCTAGATACTGACGGCATTCTGCCTCATATATACGGAAGAAGGTTGATCGGGCTAGACCACGCTCAATGGATGCTTTGTTAAATATGATGGCGTCTTCCATGTTGTAGCCTTCAAATGACATGACGGCTACGACACAGTTTTGTCCGGTTGGGCGTTGTTTGTAACCCATGACTTCCATGAGGTCTGTTTCAACTAATGGCGCCTGTGGATAGTGTAGAATGTGTGATCGTGAGTCGACGCGATTCTGGAAGTTAGTTGCATAGATGCCTAACGCCTGTTTTGCCATGGCTGCTTGATAAGAATTGCGTGGTGATTGGTTGTGCTCTGGATATGGTATAGTAGAAGTGCCTATGCCAAGAATGGTATATGTTGCTATTTCCACATGAGTATGTTCCTTTTCGACTTGGTCCATGGATAAGGCAACATATGCGTTTTCTTCTTCAGAAGCATCTAAGTACTCTATTAGGGCGTTCTTAACGAGGTCTTCCCAAGTCCATTCGCCTAAGGCGATTTTTTCAAGGTGCTTTGACTGGAGCTTAGGGACGCCGTTTTCTACGATTATTAGGGGTCGTCTAACTCTACCTTCATCACAGTTTACGTGCAACTCTTCAGCTTCAGCTTGTGCTTTTGTAAAATATGCAATGTTAACTTCAGTAGATATTTCACCGTTGCGCCGTCTTTCACGGAAGGTCTTGACTAGTTCCTCTGGGTTATTACAATAGCCAATTATGTTTCCATCGACGAAAACTTTGGCACCTTCAACCTTCATAGATTCGTTTGTCTCATACGTCGGAGTGGTACCCATTTCGTAGAGGATTTGCCTTATTTTATCAGGATTTACACCTACTGAAATTGATGCCGAAAGTGAAAGGTTCTTTACTAGACCACAGTTTGAGCCTTCAGGCGTTTCGTTAGGACATAGTCTTCCCCAATGGGTTGGGTGTAAGTCTCTGGCTTCGAAGTTAGGTTGGCTTCTGCTTAGAGGTGACTGAAGTCTACGTAGGTGGCTTAGTGTAGAAATGTAGTTGGTCCTGTCCAATAGCTGTGTGATGCCGACTCTACCTCTGCCCCAGTTGCCTGTAGCTAGCGCATGTTGGAACCGTTCTGTGATAATACCTGGACGCACAGCAGCGGACACGGTAATTATAGGTCCTTTGACACCTATGCGTTCAAGCTGGTATTTGATGTCGCGTGTTAAGTTGCGAAATGCAACACGGAACAGGTCAGCGAGTAGCGGACCTGCAAGGCGCAGACGTTTATTCTTGAAGTGGTCTTTGTCATCTTGTTGACGCCTGCCCATTTTGAGCTGGATTACGCGGCTTGCCATTTCGCCAAGGAAAAAGGCTTTGTCTCTACGCTGTTTCTCAGTTCGACCAAGGTGCGGCAGGAAGTTCTTATCAAGGGCTGTTTCAGCCTTAGATATACGGTATTCTTCAACTTGTCCATGTGCTACACGGTTACCGATGAATAAGATAGCATCCTGAGGTGTATCTACACCGATGGCTTTCTCAAATGAGGCACCCAGTTCAGCTTGAATATCACGATCCAAGGATACTGCTTCAGCAATATCTTTGTCTTTTTCTAATGACAAAGCGCGCATAAGAACAATAAATGGAATTTCAGTAGGTACACCTGGCATAGAAACATAGATTGCGTTATCTGCTTTGAGTTTGAGTTCAATTCTTGCCCTGAAACCAACGGTTGTTGAGAAGATTTTTGCCTGATAAACTGGCGCAGTACCTTTCTCATCTAAATCTATGATAACGCGGTTAGGTGCGAGGTCCTCCATGGCTACGATAACACGTTCGGAACCGTTGACGACAAAGTAACCGCCAGGATCATCTGGGTCTTCGCCTGCAGCGATAAGTTCATCGCGTGAAAGCTGGCTTAAGAAGCATAATTTTGATTTTAGCATTACTGGAATGTTTCCTATGTAAACAAGTTCGGTATCTTGTTCACGCCCGTCGATGACTGGTGTCATTTCTAGAGCAATCGGTGCTGCGTATGCTAAGTTTCTTAGTCTGCCTTCCATGGGGTAGATTTCGTGTTTAGTACCGTCGACTTCTGTTACATACGGTCCAGTGATTCGGGATTGCGGGTCGATAACCCAGATTTGACCAAGTTTCACTTTGTAGGGGTTGTCAGGTACCTCAATTGGTATTTCACCGACTTCGTCCACTACTTCCTGAAGTCCATGGTCGATAAACTCGTTATAACTATCTAGATGTTGACGTACTAGGCCTTTCTCGTTAAAGAAAGACTTCAGCAACAGGTGTATATCTTCTTTTGAAAGTTCAGTCAATTTTAGTTCTCTCCCGCAGTTTTTATTACGTTTCCAGCTTTACGTAAGGTTTCTGTGCGGGTATTTTTCAAACTTGCAAGTTCCCCCAATGTTGGAGCGTCCAACTTGAAAAAGGGTCTCCGATATTTTTTACAGAGCACAAACACATGCTACG
>CAYRSV010000050.1:0-15849 GCA_964427115.1 uncultured Candidatus Bathyarchaeia archaeon
ATTGCTAATAATGCACCTGACGCTGCGCGGGTAACTAACTTTAGAGCTTACCTTGCGCCACAGATAACTGTGCACGATGCGTTTTTTACTCAACCTAACGGTTCGCCTGTGCCTGGACCAATGGGGCAGCCTGCTGTAGAAGTTCAAAATGCCCTAATTACAGAAGCTAGAGACGGACAAGTTACAGGCGGCTGGAGCAACACTTGGTGGTCATATACTGTAAGACTTGTAGCTATAACTGGAATAACTACCCTAAACAATTTTGACCAGCAATATCTCCAAAACCGGACATTAGACGTATATGCCGGCGTAAATGCCGAACCAGCATACACCAAAGGAAAAAGCGACAATGCATACGACTATAAACGCATAACCTTCACCTACGTAGATGGCAACTACCTCTATAATGCGCTTCTTGAAGAAAACCAAACACTAGTAATCGATGGGCTTGACGCAAAAATAACTGCAAATCGCTCATCCTAAAGCTCAAAAATTAACAATGAAATACCCTGATGACAGCATGGCCATAAAGCATACCTGCTTCTATTCAAACAAAAAAAAGACTCGTAAACACGCTATGGAGCTAGCCGCTATGTTAGAATATTTTTTGGGCGTCAGCGGCTGCTGAATCTAGACGTGTTACTTTGATTCGTACATGTTCATTTAGTTTAACGTTGGGTATGAAGATGGAGAAGTGGTTTATTTTTGCAATGCCTTCACCGTTTGGGGTGATATCTACTATGTCTACTTCGTATTCTTCTCCAACTTTAACGGGTAAATTATCTAAGCTGCCTCGTCTATTCTTTGCATTTCTAGGTGCTCTTTTTTTGGGACTAATATTAGTAACCTCGATAATTAACATATATAGCAACTGTGATATTTATAGCGCGTCTATTTGAGTGCGATATTTTATTATGATACCAGCACATTTGGCAATTATCCGCTATTGGTATAATGTGATTATCTTCTGTCTCAACTTTTTCAACAACTGCAACGATTGGGAATGTTCCACTTTCAGTTTATTATACTTGCAGTCAAGCATTGAATAGCATGTCTTATTGTAGGAAGCCTAACTTGATTTGGTGGTGCTGTTGACTATTTGAAGCTATGTGGCATAAAAAAGAAATCCAAAATCGCTGCAAAATTTTGTCTTACAAGTTAATTATAATATGAACTTATTGCAATTATAGATATGATAAGAACTAAGTTTAACAACTAACGTTCATAATTAATTGTTATTGAATTGTTTATTGATTAAAGGAAGGAGAAAATATCACAGAACGACCCAAGTTTCCTCGGTCCATTGCTGAGGTTCCTTTATTGAGGGCTTTGAACCTTCTGCAGACAACTTTTCTTGGAGTAGGTACTGCATTAGGCGGTGTATTGTTTGCATCAATGGGTACTGCAGTAAGTAAAGCTGGGCCCAGTATAGTGATAACCTTCCTAATTGGCGCTTTCTTCGCATTGCTTATGATATTTTCGTATGCTGAACTCGGAGCCTGTATTCCAGGTGGTGCGGGTGGAGCGATTGCTTTTGTGGGGCGTGCATTTGGTAAGAAATCTCCAACATTTATAGCTGGCTGGTTTAGCTGGGTTGGTAGCATTACTAACTGTGCTATTGGTTCAATAGTATTTGCTCTTTCTATCAATTATTTTCTAAGGTGGGTAGAGCCATTTACTTTAGCTATCCTTACACTGATAATATTAGCTTTGATTAATTTTAGAGGAACTGAAAGTATAGGAATTGTGCAATTAGTGCTTACAGCGGTATTACTTTTTACACTTTGTTTCTTTATCTTTGGATCTTCAGTAAATTTCCAAACAAGTAGGTTTGAGCCGCTGTTTCCTAAAGGTGTACTGCCAATGTTAGCTATGGTGAGTTTTATTTTCCCTAACTATGCAAGCTATGAAGCAATTACTCAAATGTCCGAGGAGGTTAAAACGGCAGGCAAAACTATTCCAAGAGCACTTCTTCTAACATTGGCGATTATTACCTTATTTTATACCGGTATGTCAATTGCTTTGATAGGCGGAGCGCCATTGGAAGTTTATGCAGATTCTGCAACTCCTTTGCAAGATGCTGCCACTTATTTTTTAGGTCCTATAGGTGGTGCAATGGCTTCTATTGCAGGTATTGTTGCGACGTTGACCACAATTAATGGTTCTATGGCAGGTGGGACCCGTATAGCTTTGGCTCTTAGTCGAAACGATTTTTTGCCTGCTGTTTTTAGAAAGGTTCATCGAAAATATAGATCTCCATTTGCTGCGTTAGCTTTAACTTCTTTTATAGCTATCCTTTTTGTTTTAACAAGATCAATTGACTTTATTGTTTATGCAATATCGCTGGGTTATTCAGTTACGGCCATTATGGTTACTATAGCGTTAATGCGTTTAAGAAAGATAGAGCCCCATCTCTATCGTCCCTTCAAAGTGCCGCTTTATCCTTATGTTCCAATATTAGCCATTGGAGCATTCTCTTTTATTATATTGACATTAAGTTTGGAAGCTCTTGTGTTGGGAGCTGCTTTTGGGGGAATAGGGTTGCTTCTTTTATTTATCAGCAGAAAGGTTAGAAAAGACCAAACAAGTAAAAGTAATATAAAGAGTCATTGAAAGACTTTTTAACTTAGAAAGACCTACTGAGAAAAGGGGTTACTTTGCGGATTCTTATAGTTGGTGCTGGAGATGTTGGATTACCAATAATTCACTATCTTTCTGAAAGAGGACATCTTCTTACAGTTATTGAAAAAGATGAAAACCACTGTAAGCACATTGTGGATCATTCAGATGCAGCAATCTTTTTTGGGAATGGCGATGACCCGGGTATTTGGAAGAAAATAGAAGCTGACAAAATGGATGCTTTAATGGCTTTAACAAACGATGATGAAATAAATATGGCTGCTTGTAGGCTGGCCAAAACGGAGTATGGGATACCATTTGTTATAGCTAGAGCGCATCAACCTGAATATCTAGAAAAAGTAAAGGAAGCCGGAGCAGATGTTGCTATATGCCCCTCCTTAGAAACTCGGCGCTTATTTCTTAACGCTATTGAAAGCCGTTCAGTCGAGACTATTTATGAGCAGACAGCGGTAGATTTTAAGATTGTCAATGTTACAATACCTCAAAATGGATCAGTAATTGGTCAAACAATTGAAAAATGCGACCTTCCACATAAATGTAAAATTGCAAGCGTATTTCGTAATGGCACGTTTATTTTTCCCTCAGAATCATTTGTGTTCAAAGGTGATGATAAAGTGCTTATTTTAGGTTCTTCAGAGAGCGTTGAAAAAGCTGCTGAAAAACTCAGAAACGTTGAAATTACTTAAAGGAACCGCCTTATGATGCATCCTGCAGTAAATTTTTCAATAAGTTTTGCTCAAATTAATGTTCAGTTTTTTACCGACTTATTATTTAGGCTTGCAATTGTAGGTTTGATTCTTTTATCTACTTGGATCGTTTGGCGGATTCTGCGGAGCTTTACTTCAAAAGCTCTACGTGAGCTTAATCCCAATATAGTTCAACAAATACAACAAATAGTGACATGGTTAACATGGTTAACTGGAATATTAATAGCCTTAAGCCAAATTGGTCTGGACTTGATGGTACTACTTGTCATAATTGCAATCGGTGGAGTAGTATTAGCAATTGCATTTAAACCAATATTATCAAATTTAGTTTCTTACGAAGTTATCTCTTCATACAAACCTTTTAAAATTGGTGATTGGATACAAGTTGGCAAGCATTTTGGGCGCGTTATAGATATTACATGGCTGAATACCGTTCTAATGACCCCTGCTAACGAAAGGCTATACATACCTAACTCGAAAATTACTCAAATCATAATCGTAAATAAAACAACCTCGATAGGCACACGTATTTCAGTTAGTATAGAAGTAAGCAGGTCCACAGATCTTGCAATAATTGAAAAAATCTTGCTAGATATTGGTACTGAACTTAAAGAGGAGCTTATTACTGATTCTAAGCCAGAAGTCCGCATAACTAAACTAAATGCCAATATAGTTAGGGTAGCGCTTCTTTTAAAGATAAACAATCCTGCAAAAAGCGCATTTATTGCATCTGAAGTCCGAAAGAAAGCCAAACAACGAATAGACAAAAGTACCGTTGGTTAACACACTTACAATAAGTTAGTTTGCCCAACAATGATTAATTCAAAATAAATATCTGGCTCATTATACGCCAAAGTTACCTTAAGCTACGAACCTAATAACCGCAGCAGCGGGGTTAGTTTATATTATCATTCCTTTCAAATTCGTTCCTCTATACCTAGGCTTGACGTTGAGAATAGTATCAATTTCGATTTTTTCTGTTAGGTACGATAGTTAAGGGGTCGATTCAGTAGAAAAATTGAAACGGTTCGAGGTCAAATCAGCGCGTATTAATCAATCAGGCTTAGTGAAGTTAGTTTGGAGAGGTGTTCTAAAGCTTAGAATTAAGTACTAAAAGCTCTATAGCTACCAAGCAGATGACAGGGATGCTAAAAAAGACGCATATGCTAATGGCACTTGGGCTTTCTGGCGTTATACTCTTACTCGTCTTGATAGTAACCTTTGAGGCTCAACCTGTTTTAAACTTTCAGCCATCTAATTCAATATCACCTTTTTATGTGGGTATAGAGATTGGTTGGCGTGCAAATGTTACCGATGCTAAAGCATTAATTGATCAAGTTAAAAATTATACTAACCTTCTCATTATTGCTTCACCAATAATCACATCTAACGAAATCTGTTTAGATCAAACATGTGATTATGCCTATAATGCAAACATGAGCATAATGGTTTATTGGGATAGCTCTGAATATTCACCTCAAGAAGTAGCTAATACTGAACCTCACCAATATCACCCATATGAGTGGATAGTAAAAGCCAAAGAAAAGTATGGCAGACACTTTTTAGGTGCCTATTTTCTTGATGAACCCGCAGGAAGAAAACTAGACGAATCACACACATTTGCAGCAACCATATATTTAGGTGAACAGCCCAAGACGCCTACAAGTTATAGTGACTATGCTCGTGCTTTTGTAGAAAATTCTTATTTGAAAAACTTTTCAGCTGTTAACCATCAAGTTGGTAGTCTGCTTTTTACTGCAGACTATGGGCTTTACTGGTTTGACTACAAAGCAGGCTATGATGTAGTATTAGCTGAGCTAGGCTGGAATCATAGCAGATCTTTACAAGTTGCCCTGGCAAGAGGGGCAGCAACAGCTCAAAGTAAGGACTGGGGCGTTATGATAACGTGGACCTATAATCAGCCGCCTTACCTAGAATCTGGAGCTGAGCTCTACAACGACTTGGTTTTAGCATACGAGTGCGGCGCAAAGTACGCTGCAATTTATGATGCTTCGCAAAAATGGGCAAATAGCACCTTAACTGAAGAGCACTATGAAGCACTACAAAACTTTTGGAGCTACATAAAACAAAACCCCCAAAAGCAAGCAAGCGTTAAGGCTGACACGGTTTTGATTCTTCCCAAAGATTATGGCTTTGGATTTCGTAGCGTAAACGATAAAATCTGGGGCTTAGACCAAGCAGATAAATGGACCAACCAAATCTACAATGATGTTATTATTCTTTTAAATGAGCGTGGCTTGCAGCTAGACATAGTTTATAATGATCCCGACTTTACTGACCGTATAGCCAGCCACTATGATGATGTTCTTTATTGGGATGCAGGTTCTGAAGCAAGTAACTATCAGGTAGTTAACCTTCGAAGCACCATGGGCTACTCTACAATTCAAGAAGCAATAAACTCTCCTGCAACCTACGCTGGCGATACTCTTTATGTAAAATCTGGGGTTTATTATGAAAATGTGGTTGTTGACAAGAGCATTGTCTTAATTGGTCAAGACAGAACAGCTGCCATAATCGATGGGGGCAACAATGGCACTACTCTACTCATAGCCAGCGACAATGTTACCTTAACTGGATTTACTCTCCGAAATGGAAATAGCTCAAATTCAAGAACAAGTGGCGGTCTTGTTTTAGACAATGCAAACAACTGCAATATAACACAAAACATCATAGTCGATAGTAACAGAGGTATTTACCTTAATAATTCTGCTAACAACCTACTGCGAAACAATGTTCTATCGAATAACAGGTTTAATTTTGGCGTGAGCGCAAGTACCTTTCATAGCTACCTAAACGATATTGACACTTCAAATACAATTAATGGTAAGCCGATTTATTACTGGATAAATCAGCATGATCAAATGGTGCCTTTTGATGCTGGTTATGTTGCACTAATTAACTGTACACGCGTTGTTGCCCAAAACCTAAACCTCTCTAATAATATCAACGGATTGCTTTTAGCCTATACCCAAGCTTCAACTGTAACCAACAACAGCTTAACAGACAATTACGAGGGCATGCGAATTGATGGCTGTTCAAATAGCATTCTTAGAAGCAACACTATGCAAGATAACATTTTTAATTTGTGGATAAGCAGTGGCTATGTTAACGATATTGACAGCTCAAATACTGTCGATAGCAAGCAGGTTATTTACTGGATAGATGAGCATGATAAGACTGTGCCAGATAACGCCGGATATGTAGCGCTTATAAATTGCCAAAACATAACTGTCCAAAACTTAGAACTCTCAAACAATGGCCAAGGCATACTTCTCTATAATACAACAAACTCAACAATAAACCAAAACCTTATCACATATCAATGTACAGGCATCGAACTTGACACATCAACTAACAATAATATAACCCAAAACGTGATAAAGACAAATGCAGACAATGGCATAAAAATAGCATCCTCAGACGACAACAATATTTTGAAAAATACTTTAACAAACAATGACGCAAACGGCATTTACGTTTATGGATCTTCAAACAACCAAATTAGCCAAAACAACATAACTGCCAACAATTGTGGCATTAGCTTCCAAAACAGCACATACGCTAATACTACCTTTAACCACATAACAAAGAATCTGATAAGTGCAAATGGCAAATTCGTCAACATGCAATACGGCGGAGCCAAAAACAACACCCTTTACCATAATAATTTTGTTAACAACCTAGATCAACTGCCAAAACCCGAAACAACACACACCATATTTGGACGTGCTTTTGCAATCCTTTCTGAAATAACAACAAACTCTTGGGATAATGGCAAAGAAGGCAACTACTGGAGTGATTATTCTGGAGTAGATGCAAATCAAGATGGCATTGGGGATACAGCGCACTATATCCGCAATATGGACTATGACAATTATCCACTCATGCAATCACTTCAATTTGAACCCCTCTGGTGAAGAAAGATATGAAGATAGCAAACCAACAAAGGAGGATACCTATTGTCTGAAAGTAGGAATTTAGTTGGAAAAACCTTCACGGTTAAAATAGAGTGGCAAATAGGCAACTATAAGATGAAGGAAGGCGATGCTCTATTAGTTATTGACCTAATCGATATCTCTGAGCCTTTAGTTATTTTTAGAAACTTTAGGTTACCCCAAAAAGGTCAACTTCGCACAGAAGTAAGCCAATTCACAGAATGCACCCAACAAGCACAACTATAGCAAACCCCACATCCACTGCAATACTTAACCGCACATAGCTCAAGCGGTTGGTATGTTCTGAATATTGGTTGAAATAGAATTTTTTACCTTAGGCATTTGAGCTATACTTATTTGGTTTCAAGTATGGACCGACGCATATTTTCAGAATCTCTAAGCTGAGCCTCTTTAGGGGGCTCAAGCGTGAGGATGTTGAGCTATTGGGCTACTTCAGGTTAATGACTGTTTGTAATTAACCATATCGCTCATTTAATAGTTTAAGTTCATTGTCGATGAAGAATACGTAGACTGAAAGTTATGAGAGCAGTTAAATTATATAATGTCTAACTACTGTTGTTATCTTAGGGTTGAAAAGTGCCTGTTTCTTCTTCAACTGATCCTTCTGATGTGGCTAAGCAAAAAGTTTTGCAAGAACAAAAATGCGAGAAAGACGCCTTAACCTATCAAGAAGCCATTTTAGATATTATTAATGATGCTATAGTTACAACCGATAATAACTTTATTATTAAATCGTGGAATGCAAGTGCTGAGAGAATTTACGGGTGGACCTCCAAAGAGGCTATCGGAAAGCAAGCTAATGATCTTTTTAAAACAGATTTTACTGATAAACACGCTATTACATTTTTTGAAGAGTTGATAAAGACCGGTTTTATTCACCAAGAAGTAATTCATACTCGAAAAGACGGAAGCAAGCTAACGGTAGACGCGATAATAAGCGCTATTAAAGACAGTTCCGGTAAGATAACTGGAACAGTTGGGGTTTTTAGGGACATGACTAGACGCAAACAAGCAGAAATAGAACTTAAAGAAAGTGAAGAAAAATATCGCCGCTTATTTACGAATTTGTTCAATGGCTTTGCGTATCATAAAATGTTATTCGATAAAGATGAACGGCCAATCGATTATGTTTTTCTTGAAATTAACGATGCTTTTAGCAGGATAACTGGACTAGAAAGGGACATTATAGGCAAGAAAGTTACTGAGGTAATTCCAAATATTGAAAAAGATGCTACTAACTGGATAGACATATATGGTAAGGTAGCATCAACAGGTCAACCTATAAAATTCGAAAGTTACTCAACGCAGCTGCAAAAATGGTTCTTGATATCTGCTTATAGCCCACAAAGAGGATATTTTGCAACAATTTTTGAGGACATTACTGACCGCAAGAAAATTGAAGAAGCTCAAAAAGCGAACGAAGAACGCCTAAATATGGCGCAACGCATGGGGCGCATGGGTAGTTGGGAATTTAATATTAAAGATAATAAAGCATTATGGTCTGAAGAACTTTTTCGAATCTTTAAATTAGACAAGCAAAGGTATGGTCCAGACGTTGAGGCTTATCGTAAGCTTATCCACCCTGAAGATTTAGATTATGTAACGAAAATTGTTGTACCTTTTACCATTGAAGGTCATCTTGGCGATAGAGTCAGCTTTGATTATCGAATAGTTTTAGGTGATGGTTCAGTGCGCGTTTTGCATACAGAACGTATAATTAAAGAGGTAGATGAATCTGGAAAGCCATTAAAGATACTGGGGATTGAGCAGGATATTACTGAGCGCAAGCGCATTGAGCTTGAGCTTGAACAATACAATAAGCATCTAGAGCAACTTGTTGAAGAGCGGACTAGGCAGCTTCAAGATAAAGAGCGCTTGGCCACGATTGGCGCAACGGCTGGCATGGTTGGACATGATATTCGTAATCCATTGCAATCGATTATGTCCTCACTTTACATTATACAGACTGCCTTAGATAAGATGAAACAAAGTGAGGAAAGACAAGATGCCCTTTTTGAATTGGATTCAATCCGGGAGCAGATAGGCTATATAGATAAAATTGTTGCTGACTTACATGACTATGCTCGGCCCTTAAAACCAAGAATAGTTACCGTCGATTTAAAAAATTTTGTTGATAATTTGCTTTCAAATCTTGTTGTGCCAGCTAATATCAGAGTTAGCACAACTTTTGAGCAAGCAATGTCTGAGGTAAAAACTGACCCTGTGCTCCTTAAGCGTATATTGACAAATTTGATTGTGAATGCTATACAAGCAATGCCAAATGGCGGCAAGTTATCAATTAATGTAAGACAAAATAAAAAATCAGGCAATATAGTTATCGATGTTGAAGATACGGGCATAGGCATGTCTAAAGAGGTTCAAGAGAAACTCTTCACACCTTTATTTACTACTAAATCTAAAGGTCAGGGCTTTGGCTTAGCCGTAGTCAAGCGCTTAATTGAAGTGTTAGGCGGAACAATCACTTTTGAAAGCGAAGTAAACAAAGGTACAAAATTCACAGTAAGTTTACCTGTACAAGAAAGCTAACCTGTAAAAAGCAGTTGGATTTGCGCTTAAGCTTTTCTTATGCCTACTACTTTGTTTTAGTCTTCTTTTAGTTCTGTAATATATGAATTTTGAATGATGCTAATTGTGACTACAATTTGTTGTTACAATATTTTATATTCTTATAGTAAGAAACATGTTAGCAACCTATCTTTGTACGGTGAGTAAGACTATGTTCTACATTTCTAATTGCACTTTTAAATTAAATTTTAAATTAGCGCGAATTATCACTGGCCTTCTTTTATTTGCGTTAGTGATGGTGCCTATGCTTAGTCTAGTTCAAATCCAGCCTGCTTATGCCCAACCTACTACGGTTTTGACTGCTAAGTGGTCGCGGTCAAATATGGGCACTAACTGGGAAGGCGGCTTAGTAATCGGGGATGTAACTGGTGATGGGCTTGAAGACATTGTGTATGCGGGTGGTGGCAGCGATATTATTTATGTACTAAACGGCAATACGGGCGCTACAATTGCTACCTACACTAATTCTAGGATTAGTCAGTATTGTCAGCCGCAGCTTTATGATGTGGATGGTGATGGCGTTTTGGATATTTTGGTGCCGTTGTATTATGAGCCGGGTTTGGCTGCGGTAAGGTATGATGGTGATTCTAGTTTGCAGCAGATGTGGGTAGCTAACATCCAGCGAGTATCTGGTGAGCCTACTCCTTCGGGCAGCGTTATGGCTAAGCCTGTGGCCGGCGATATTGATGGGGATGGTGATTTGGATATCTTTATTGCTTCTCAGGATGTTTCGCCGATTGGCGGTTATGATGGTACGATTGTTAGGTTGACTCATCAAGGTGTTGAGGTGGCTAGAAGCTTTTCTTGGCGTGCGTGTTCTGGCGGGCTCTCCTTAGCTGATACGGATAATGATGGCGTCTTTGAGATTTATCAGGGTGATAGGGATATGGGTTATCGTGATGGCGGATATGGCAAAAGCGTAAAGTCATTTTGGGCAGATAATCTAACTGAGCGCTGGGTTCGCCTAGACTTTCTTAGCAGCAGCCAAGCACCTGTACTAGTGGATGTTAACAATGATGGAATACTAGATGTTTTGTCTGGTATGTATCGTGAGATGAATATTCTTAATTCGACTAATGGGGAGTGGATTAGGCGTTTTAGCGATTCGGCCATGTCAGTTCACTACGGCTTTACTGTCTATGACATCGATGGTGATGGGCGTCTTGAGCTTTTGTGTAGCGATGGTGATAATGACAATGACCCATATGCGGATGTTTATGATTTGGTTACGGGTGCTAGGGATGCTCAGCTTTCGCTTTTTGGTGGGGATTGGAAGTGGGCTCCTGTGGTGGCTGATATTGATCCTACTCACCCAGGCATGGAGATAATTGTGTGTCCGAATGGAACTTCTCTTGAGTCTGGGTATTGGCGTGGCGCAGTCTTGGTCTTTAGCAATGGCTATGAGTTGCTTCAGTCTATTAGCCGCTTTAATGGGGCAACTATTGGCTCTCAGCTAGGCTATCCGGTAGTTCAAGACATTGACAATGATGGCCTACTAGAGCTAGTAACGCACTCCTCTACTGGCACGATTTATGCTTTTGATACTTTGGCGCCTAGGCCCTCTCAGAGGATTCGTTCTGAGGTTACGTATTTTGGTGAAAAGCGAACTGGAGCTGCTGTTTATGAGCCTGCTCCTTGGGCTCCAGACTACTGGACTGCCCCACTTGTAGCACCCATCGCACCTGGCGATAATGAACTTGCGATTTCACCTTCAATAAATCAACTTAACTTTAAAATCAGAGACCACCAATCGCAGTCGTTAACCTATTCGGTAACAACTTCTCCTAATATTGGCTCAAGAAGCGGCTCAATAAGTAGCGGCACCTATAACTGGAATATTATTACAGTGCCAATCAGCGGCTTAGCGTATGATACCACCTATAAATGGACCGTAACTGTTAGCGATGGAACTCAGACTACCTCAAGAACCTACACATTTAGAACTGAGCATGCGCCTAATCCTGGCAATGTTGCTCCAACTCAAAGTACGCCTTCTTTGGCTGCTTTAACTGGCACGGGTGTGACTTCGACTTTTCAGTGCTCAGCTCAATCTACAGCTGACGCTAATGGCGATAGTGTCACTAACATTTATCGCTGGATGGTTGATGGTGAGCCTGTTGCTAAGCTACTTTTGCCCTTCGATACCAGAGATGAAACGTCCACAAGAGATTACTCAGGATTTGGCAACAATGGCGTTGTGAAAGGTGCGACTTGGGTTCCAGACGGCAAGGTTGGCGGGGCTTATAGTTTTGATGGCAAAGACGATGCCATAATAATCAGTGATGGTGGGCTTGGCTACTATAACAACCGCACTTACTCTGCTTATCCGAATAATGAGGAGCTTGGCGGCTTTGGGAATTGGGATGCTTTGACGGTCGAGGCGTGGGTTTATCTTACTGAAAACAACTATGGCTCACGAATAATTGGCAAAATCCCAAGTTATGCGCTTGGCTTCCAAAGCAACCCCACTAACCCTAACAGGCTAACCGCCTCGGTGTGGCCTGCGCTTTATCAGATTTCTGATGATGCTAATCAGGCTACTACGGATAGGATTCGAAGCGTAAACTACAACCAGCCCTTACAGCTAAATACGTGGTATCATGTGGCCTTTACCTATCAAAGCGGTGTTGGGCTGCGGCTCTATTTGAATGGTGCTTTGGTTGGTCAGGCTTCGGGCATTAGTGGGCCTTTGTCTGGTAGTCGTGGTGAGCCTCTCTACATAGGTAGGCTTGTTGAGCCTTTTGCTGGCTTAATTGATGAGGTGCGCTTGTATGGTTATGCGCAGTCTGCTGAGCAGATCTATAATCGCTATTTAGAGTCTAAAGATGGTGCAAGCAGCAGCTCGCTGTTTATTCCTGCTGGGGTGGCTGTTGATGGTGACTCTTTAGCTTGCCAGGTGGTTCCGTCTGATTCGTGGAGTGATGGAGCAGCAAGAACCTCACCATCTATTACCATAGGAGCTCCAGCAACACAGTATACTTTAACGGTGAATACGGTAGGCAGCGGCTCAGTAACCAGAGACCCTAATCAAGCAACTTATCTTTCAGGTTCTAGCGTTACTTTGACTGCGATTCCCAGTGCTGGCTGGGCATTTAGCGGATGGAGCGGAGACTTAACTGGAAGCACTAATCCTGCAACGATAGTTATGAACTCTAACAAAGTAGTTACTGCTACTTTTGTGGAGACTGCAACGTATACTTTGACGGTTAATACTGTTGGTTCTGGCACTGTAAACCTTAGTCCTCCCTCTGGCCCCTATGCTTCGGGTACGGTTGTTGAGCTAACGGCGATTCCTAGTGATGGCTGGACGTTTAGTGGCTGGAGCGGAGACTTAACAGGCACTGCAAATCCGACAACTATAACTATGAACTCTAACAAAGCAGTCACAGCTACCTTCACCCAGTTGGAGCCTTCTGAGTATTTGTTTGAGGATGGGTTTGAGTCTGGCTCATTTAGTGCCTGGACTTCTTCAAGTGTTACTAGCGGCGAAACAGGTGCCGTCACTGCTGGTTCAGCTTATGCAGGCAGTTATGGTGCACGGTTTGCGACCAATGGTCAAGGTGGATACGAAAAAGCATATGTCTACGAAAACTTGTCACCAACGTTAAATGAGCTTTATATGCAAGGCAAATTCAAAGTAGACCAGAATGGCATTGTAGAAAGTACTGACAGCATAAAACTAATTGAACTACGTGCAGGTTCTACAATTATTGCAGCGGCTGGTCTTCGCCAAAGCGGCAGTACCCTATACTGGTGGCTTGAGTCAAGAAACGGCGCTAACTATGTTGAAACCTTCAACTCGCCAGTGAACGTTGCTGTTGCAGATTGGTTTACTGTTGAGCTAAGATGGTTAAACAGTGCTACAAACGGAGGCGCTTCACTTTGGATAAATGGTGCACCAATTTATCAAATTAGCAATGCTGACACTGACAACTATGGTAGCTGCTCGCAGGTACGCGTTGGCCTAGCCGAAGTCTACAACTGCGGTACAACAATAGTAAACCTAGACAACGTAATCTTCTCTGATCAATACATTGGTATTGCACCGCAACAAAAATACAATTTAACAATAGACTCTTCAGTCGGCGGAACAACCAACCCAGCTACGGGAACCTACCAGTACACTCAAAATGTCCAAGTATCGGTTTTGGCAATTCCTGACACTGGCTACAAATTAGACTACTGGCTTCTTAATGGAACAAACGTAGGATCAGCCAATCCTTATAGTATAACAATTGATGACAATTATATCCTTCAACCTGTCTTCGATGAAATTCCCCCTCCAATACAATACAAACTACAAGTTGACGTAACAGGTTCTGGAACTACTAATGCTACAGGAACAACATTTTACAATGCTGGAACAAGCATTGCAATTGTAGCTACGGCAACTCCAAGCTGGATCTTTGACCACTGGATACTTAACGAAGCACCAGCAGGAACAGCCAACCCATATGTATTATCCATGACCGCTGATACTAACTTGACAGCAGTTTTTGTTGAGTTGCCTCCTTCTTCAAGTGTGTTTGAGGATGGGTTTGAGTCTGGCTCATTTAGCGCTTGGTCTTCAACGAGCGTTACAAGCGGCGAAAGTGCTAGCGTAGTTTCGGATTCTGCTTATGCGGGCACCTATGGTGCGCGTTTTGCAACTAATGCGAATGGAGGATACGAAAAAGCCTATGCTACAGAAAACTTATCTCCAGCGTTAAGTGAAGTCTACGTGCAAGGCAGCTTTAGGTTATCTCAAAGTGGCATCGCAGATAGTGGCGATAGAATAAAGCTTGTTGAGTTGCGTGCTGGTTCGACGATAATTGCTGCAGCAGGACTTTGGCAAAGCGGCAGTAGTCTTAATTGGTGGATGGAAACCAGAAATGGTGCGGGCTATGTTGAAACATATACCTCACCGGTTGGGTTGGATCTTTCGCAGTGGTTTAACCTTGAGCTTAGGTGGTTAGGTAGTGCTGCTGCTGGAGGCGGCTTGCTGTGGGTAAATGGCCAACTGATCTATCAGATTAGCAGTGCTGACACTGATGACTTTGGCAGCTGTTCTCAAGTGCGCATAGGCCTAGCAGAAGTATACAACTGCGGAACTACGATACTACATTTAGATAATGCCATAATTTCTGAAGCCTACATCGGGGCTTAACCGCCCCCAGCAACAATATATCTACGTAGATGACGACACTGAACTATCACTAAACAAAAATAACGGCAACTCTAACCGAAACAGAAACAAGTAAACTGCCTAAAGATATTAGGTCACAACAATACCTGAATATCTTCCTTTTTTCTTTTTTTTATTTGCCTTTTGATCATTGAGATTTTGGTGGCAGGGGCAAACTTGGTAGAATGATCTACTATTTAACCCGACTTTATTTTTCAAAAAGATAGAAAAGGATAATGCTACAGTATCCTCCTTATAGATCAGTAGTTTTCAAAACTCAATGCAATGCAACAATAATGGTCTATGCTGTGCCTGTGATGACAATGGCGTGCAAGAAACAGACCGGTTTGCGCTGGCTCTGTAAGTGACTTAACCAATAATTGTATGCCTGAGGTGCAGTAAACCACAGAATATGAAACTTAACCCTGAAAGACAGAATGATAGCAGACTTTTTATAATCACCCTGTTTTGAAAAAAACATAACACACAAATCGGAAAACACTTGTTTCTCTTTATAACTTGCCAAAAACCCTATGCAATCATAAAATCTTAACATACGAACGATATCCTTTTATGTCTCAGAAGTGATGAAACTAACGCACTAGGCTCAAGGCGCCAAAAAAGCTCGGCTGCCCTGTAAGTTCAGCTTACCGGTACAAAGCAGCGACAAAAACACGTTAAGGTGCCCCAATCCGTGGGCGGATAGATCAGCCTGGTATGATCGCCACGTTGGCATCGTGGAGGTCGCGGGTTCAAATCCCGCTCCGTCCACCAA
>CAYRSV010000051.1:0-14999 GCA_964427115.1 uncultured Candidatus Bathyarchaeia archaeon
CAAATTTGGTGGGCCTTATGAAGTTGTAGTAGAGCATAAAGAGCCCAAAGAAGAGCGTTTATGTTTTGTATCTGGTTGGTTTTGGCAAACTTTTTGTAGAATCGTTTGGCACGTTCTTTTGAGGTTCTAAACATCTTTCAATGTAGTTTCTTTCCAAAAGTCTGATAGACCCATTCTAGCTTTAAGTATTCTAACTAAAATGACTTCATAAAATCCCAACTAAGAAACCTTAACTTAACAGTATCGTGGAAGTAATAGTAATCATTTAGTACTTGTTGGGAAGCGATAAATTTGGATTCTTAAACAACCCAAAAGGGTAATTATTAACTCTAAGCAGCAAATTTCGATAGATAAAAAATGAAGAATACTTATAACCAAAAATTAATGTTTTAAATAAAATTAAAAGAAAAATGTTGGCTATAATTAATTCTTAAATTAGGTTGGCTTATTCTATGTTTTCGATGGCTACTTGATAGGTTTCGTATATGGCTGTGGCTGCTTGGGCTATACCTTCTTTTTCTGTAGATGAAAGGTTTTCGTATAGTGTTGCGTTGATTGTTTTGCCTAAATGGGTTGGCAATCCAACAAGGACTGGCTCGGGAAATTCTGAGAATTTCATAGGAACGGCAATGGATAAGATTTCATTGGTGTTTTTCACAATGGCACGGGTAATATCCCTAAATGAGGCAGCTGGTCCGCATTCTGTTCCGCCAATATTATCAACAATTTGCTTAGATACTGCTTTGACGTAGGAGCTTACTTCGCTTTTAGACATTGTTTTACCAGTGGCTAACAGGTATTGGTCAATTGGCTGGTTGTTGATTTTTGTGGTGGACCATAAAGGAATTGCGGCATCACCGTGTTCTCCGCCTACCCAACCCTGTACTTGGGCAACAGGTACTTTAAGTGATTGGGCTATTTTGGCGCGAAATCGCAGTGATTCTAAATTGGTGCCTGTGCTTATAACAAAGTCGGCTTTGGTGTACTTTTTGCAGATCATACCCATAGCGTCAACTGGATTAGTGATAACAATATATTTGGCATTTCTGTTTTGAGAAGCAGTAGCCTGTGATATTGTTTTTACAATTTTGCCATTTTGGACTGCAAGATCGCGTCTTGTCATTTTAATGCCTGGAGTGCGAGGTTCGCCTGCGGAAATTAGTATTAGGTCAGCGTTGCTTACGCCTTCATCTTTGTCGGTACTGTTAATTTCTACGTTGGTTCCTGTGCTGGCGGTCACGTGCTTTAGTTCTTCAGCAAATGCAGCCGCTAAGCCGGGTTTAGTGTCGCAGACTGTTAATGTATCGGCTAGTTCGGCGCACATAATAGAATAAGCGGTAGGTCGGCCTACACGGCCGGTACCAATTATTGCAATATGCATACAGATTCTCCTTTAATTAATTGAGAACTTGAATTTATCTAATGTCTTTTAGTTCGACTTTCAGCTCGAATAACGCTTTGTCTATAGGTAGAGGTTTATTTTTTAGGGCTTGTTGTGCCTTGGTGGTGTTTAAGGAGGAATCTTTGGGTCTTTTCGCTGGGAATTTCAAGTCTTTTGATGAAGTTGGAAGCAGTAGTGAGGCATCTAAATTGAAGGTTTTTGCTAAAAATGATGCGAAATCGTATCGGCTTATACGGGTGGCACCCGCAAGATGGTAGGTACCAGTTAGGTTCCGTTCTGCAATTTCAAGTGTCATATAAGCCAAGCTAATGTTTAGCGTGGGGGAATTCCATTGGTCTGTAAATACTTTGATTTGTTCGTTGTTAGTCAGCTTGTTTAAAATCCAGAGGGCAAAGTTTATTTTACCAGCTGCAGGCGTAGTGCCGTAAATAACGCTTGTTCTGGCGATGCAATATTGGGAGAGAATTCTTTTAGTTTGTTCTTCGGCTTTTAGTTTTGTATAACCATAGTAGTTGATAGGCGATGGCAGATCATCTTCATTATAGTTGCCCTTTTCACCGTCAAAAACATAATCTGTTGAAATGTATATCAAAAAGGCCCCGCAGTCCTTGGCTGCTTTGGCTATGTTAGTTGTACCTTCGACGTTTGTTTTCCAAGCGAGTTCTCGGTTTAGCTCGCATTTATCTACATCAGTTAAGCTAGCTGCGTGTACAATTACTTCTGGCTTCAGCTTTTGGAATGCTGCATCAACTTGGGCTCTGTCTGTGATATCTAATTGAATGGGTGTTCCGCAAGTAGCTTTATTTTGAATATCTGCAGAGTAGACTTGGTGTTGCTGGTTTGTTGCTATTTGGGCTAGCTTAGAGCCGTATAGGCCACTAGCACCTGTGATTAGTAATTTCATTTCTTACCACTTATTTTTCCAAGGCGTTGGGTGTAGAACATGATCTGTAGCAAATGGATTCCACCATTTCTCATTAGTCAAGTACCATTGGACTGTAGATTGCAGTGCTTCTTCGAAAGAGAATTTTGGTTTCCAACCTAATTGTGTTGTAAGTTTTGACGAGTCTAAACTGTATCGTGTGTCATGTCCCGGACGGTCTTCTACAAAGGTAATGAGACTTTCAGGTTTTTGAAGCATATTCAAGATTTTTTTGACAATTTCGATATTTGTGATTTCATTTTTTGCTGAAACATTATATATCTCGCCTTTAGCGCCTTTTTCAAGCACTGTTTCTATTGCTATACAGTGATCTATAACGTATAGCCAGTCGCGGATGTTGGTACCAGTGCCATAGATTGGAATGGATAGGTCTTTTAAGGCTCGGATAATGGTTTTCGGGATGAGTTTTTCTGGCATCTGGTAAGGTCCAAAGTTGTTTGTGCATCTTGTTATGGATGCGTTGAGTTTGTAGGTTTTGCAGTAAGATAAAACAAACATGTCAGCAGCTGCTTTTGAAGCTGAGTATGGATTAGAAGGTGTAAGAGAGTCTTGTTCAGTAAAAGAGCCTTCGGTTGCGGTACCATAAACTTCATCGGTTGAGACTTGTACCATGCGGGCTTTGGAATTATGTTTTCGTATCCCTTCGATGATAGTGTAGGTGCCGATGACGTTATTTTGTAAAAATGTATAAGGATCAGCTATACTTCGGTCGACATGGGTTTCAGCAGCTATATTCACCACTGCATCCACATGGGTTATGACTTTATGTATAAGTTGTGGATTGCAGATATCACCCTTTATGAATCGATAGTGATCGTTATTTTCTATGTCGTGCAAGCTTGCTGGGTTGGCGCCTATACCAATTTTGTCAATATTTACCAGTTCCCAATTTGGGCGTGCTTCTAGTATATATCTGCAGAAGTTGCTGCCTATAAAACCCAGCCCTCCTGTGACAAGAAGCTTCATAACATGTCAGCCTCACTATTTGTGGGGTGGGGCGTTCCAATCCCAAACTTTGCCGACTCTTGGGTCGTTTGTATTGTCGTTGATAGACTTAGGAATTAATGTTGGATCATTCCAGGCTCTGCGTTCTTCATCAGGATTTGCTGGATCATATAGATTGGTAGTAAAATATAATAACATGACTTGTTCGTCGCCTAATGCTTTAAAACCATGCCAATATTGACCAGGTACCCGTACAATCTGGATATTTTGAGCTGAAGAAATAATCTCGTTTAGCTCTTCTGTTTTCTCATCGTAGATGCCAATCTTTATGGTCCCTTTAGTTACTAGGAAGTAGTCGTTTTGTCCTCTTTTATGGCGGTGCCAGGCACGAATTATGCCGGGAAAGGTAGTTGAAAGGTTAGCCTGCATGATAGTATCTGACCCAAAAAGGTTAGTCCAGTCTTTTCGATAGACTTCTGTGAAGGTGCCTCGCTCATCAGGCATCCGTTTCAAGGGCTTAATGATTACTCCAGGCAACATCTGCGTCACTACCATCCTTGCTTTGTATATGTGATGGTAATATTAATTGTCTTTTGTTGATTAGTTTGGCTTTAGGGTGAAGGCATGTAATGTGCTGTCGATTTGGGTTTGATGGTCTATGTTCAGTTTTGTTGTAGATGTTAAATAGTCTGCCATAGACGTTTTTAAGCGCTAAGTCAGCAGAGTTAGTGTTTGTAATGCACTTTACGGTAGTTTTTGTTGGATACGCATGTTTTATGTTGAAAATGAGCAAGGTTGTTTGGCATTAATTTTATGCTGATCATTTTACTTCTATACAAGAATTAAGTGCAATTAATCATTCTATTTAAATTTTAAATGCGTATTAATATATGGGTAAGATTGTGGAGCAAAAATGTGAAACCCTAATAGCTTATAATATTTTAAAAGAGAAGATTATTAATTTGGGTTTTTGCACGGCCTGTGGAGCATGTGAAGCGGCGTGTCCTGTATCTGCACTTCAGGTTGAAGATGATAAAGTTAAGCCGTTGCATGACTGTGCTGAGAATTTAGATATGTGTCCAATTTGCTATGAGGTATGTCCACATTCTGAAGCGCTTTTACTCAGAAGTCTGCGCTTTGTCTCAGATGCACCTGTCAAAAATGAAGCTATAGGCTATTATAGGAAAATGGTGCTTGCCCAAGCTGGAGACCCAAAGCTTAGGAAATTAAGCAAGGGTGCAGGGGTTGTTACTGCACTTTTAACCTATGGGGTTCAGAACAAGACTTTCGACAGCGCCATTGTCTCTCAAGCTGAATCGAAAAACCCAACTAAAACTAAGCCGACAGTGGCTGTGGTTCCAGACGATATACTCTCAGCGGTTGGTTCAAGGTTCTTTCCTTCCTCAGTCGCCAAAGCTTATGGGACCGCTGTAACCGGATATGGAAAGACAAAAATTGCCTTCGTAGGTGTGCCTTGCCATGTTCTTGCGCTTCGTAAGCTGGAAGCATGGCAACATAAAATTAGTGGTAACTTCAAGGTATTAATCGGCTTGTTCTGTTTTGGCAGCTTCTCTCTCAAGCCGTTGCTAGATTATATTACGAAAACCTATAATGTTAATCCTTCAGATATCAAACAAATCCGTCTCTCGAAACAGTTCGTTGTCCAGACTGAAACAGGAGAAGTAAAAATTCCACTTGAAGAGATTCAGGACAAGATTTTACCTAGCTGTAGAACATGCGCAGACTTTACTTCTGAGTTTGCAGACATCTCGGTTGGAAGCGCGTTGCCACTTACAGATTGGTCTACAGTAATTATTCGAACTAAAGTGGGGGAGGATTTCTTTTTTGATGCTGTTAAGAACGGGATTATTAACGTACGGGCAGTAGAAAAGGAGCCGAAAGTGTTTGAACGCGTGATTAACCCAGCTATAAAGAAACGTACTGAAGCTCTTAAGGCAGCCAGTAAATTCGGGGAGCGGGTGCAAGGATTTATTCCAGCGCGTTTGCTTAGGGAAACTGATCTGCTTTCTCATGTTAAAGTGGAGGAAATTATGACTAAAGATGTCAAGACCGTGCCTAGCAGCATGAGTGTTAGTGAGCTTATGCAAATGATGTCAAAGGAGCAGCACATTGGTTATCCGGTTATAAATAAGTTCAACGAACTTGTTGGTATAGTGACTATTGAAGAGGCTGCGCTTGTGGATAAAAAGAAGCGCAATGAAATAAAAGTTGGTGCGATAGCCCGTCCAAACCTTGATGTTGTTTTTCCTGGAGAAACGGCCTTAGATGCGTTTAAAAAGATGAGCGCTCAAGAAACAGGTCGAGTACTTGTGTTGGATCCACAGAATCCGCAGCGAATAATTGGCATTATTACAAAAGCAGATTTGCTCTATGCTCTGATAAAGCAAGCATAGAGGGCTGCCTTTGATGCAAGGTTCAGCAGTCGGATAGCTAAATTGGAGCTTTGGCCATTTTTTGTTTTCGGTAGTTAAGGTGGCTGGTTAGGTGTGGCCTTTTTACATCTTCTGCTTATTTGGAGAGATGGTTTGAAAAGGGTTAGTTTTTTTGAAAGTTGCAACTTGTGTGCAGTGAACTAGGTTGCAGTTGTTTCTTTGGTGTATATGTGGGTGGTAGCGTTGTGTCTTTGTTTATGTTTTTTATGTGTGGGCTTGTTTGTAGTGGTGATTGTGTGTCTTTTTTCGGTTGATGTTTGGCTGTATTGGGTATGTTCTGATATGTCTCTGCTATGGCAAGTGGTTGAGGCATAATGTTGGTTGCGTCTTTTTTGTTTGTGATATTTGCAGGTTATTTTGGTTTGATTTGTGGGGCGGTTTTGTTTTTGTAGAATATGTTGAGTATTCCGTTGCTGGTTTTGATTAATGGGGGTAGCCCTAGAAGATCGGTGCTTATGCCTATGAGCCTGCTTATAAGTGTGTAGGGTATGGCGATTTCTAGGGGTGCACCGATGCTGGTTAATATGAAGACGTTGGCTGCTTCGGTTAGACCTAAGCCCGCGAAGGTTACGGGTACATACATGAAGACGGCTGATAGGGGACCCATGAAGAGCAGGTCTTGGAAGGTGGGTTGAGTTAAACCTATGGCCTGGGCAAGTATGTAAAGAGAGGCAGTGCTTAGCAGTATAGATGCTATTATGGCAGGGATTGTCGTTTTTGCCGATTTTTGTAGTGCTGTTTTGTTTTGGGTAAATGTGGCTCTTAAGTTGTTGAGTTTTTTGATTATATTACCTATCAGTGGAATTTTGGAGAGTTTTTGGAGCCAGGTTGAGAAGTAGTCTGTCCAGACAATTATAGTTAGACCTATACCGCCTGCTAATAGTAGGGTAATTCCTATGAGCATGGCGTTTACCATGGCTGGGTCTATGTGGATGCGGGTTAGAAAGTATATTAGTGCAAGTGTTGAAAAGGTGGCTTTTATGAAGAAGTTGATTGCGCCTACGGCCATGGTACTTGCTATGCCTTTTTCTATTGGTACTGCTTTTAACTGATTTAGTAGTATTGGGGTTGCAAAGTAGCCGGATTTTGCTGGTGTTATGTCGCTAAGTAGTTGACCTCCAAAGTTAGCCATCTGGGTAGCATAAAAAGGTGGAGCTGCATCTAGTGATTTTAAGGCACCATGCAATGCAAATCCTATAGCAAAAGAACCTAAAATGCAAAAAATTACGGATAGAAGCAAAGTTGGTATGTTTATTTGCTGTAAGGTTTGGTAGGTTTGGGCAAAGTTTAGGTTCCGAAGCAACAAGTATAAAATTATAATACTTATTGCCGCTTGTATAGGAATAATTAAGGCACGTAATCGCTTAGAAGATGGTTTCACTTTTAAAACACCAAACTGATGCTGGTTAGGAAAGGGAATAGGAAAAATTAGGGTAGAATTGATTTAAGGCTTTGTTGTTACACTTCTATAACACTGTTTTTTAAGTAAAGAATTTTATTTAGTTGTTGCTTGAGTACTTACTAAATTCCTAGCAGGTTTTTATGGAGACGACCTTACCGTTTTTATGTATAGCTTACTTTGTTATTAGTAGGCGGTTTTTGTGGATAAGGTGCGTTTGTTTTTAGCGATATTGACAATTGGCATTGTAGTAGGACCGATAATTGGGGTAGTATATATTTACAGAGATAATTTATCTGGGTTAGTTATTACCCCAGAATTAAAGAAGCTTTTAAGTGGTAACTTGGATGATGGTGATTCAGGTAATATGAGTCTTCCAAGTTTGACTGATGCACCTATTGAGCCGCCACAATATAATGGTTTTCAATATGATCCTGTTTCGCGCACACTGAATTTTTCATTTAGTTTTACTAATCCGTTTAGTGCTGGTTTAACGCTTCAGTCTATATTTGCTAATGTTTCGTGTACGTTACATGGCTTTCATTTAGGGAAGGCTAATCTGGTTAATCCGGTTTCTTTAGATCCGAATAAGAGGGTGTTGATATCTTTATCAGCTACTTTGACTCAGGACGCCGTCAATCATCTTGCTAGTGAGCACGTAGAAGCAGATGCCATTAGTGTTGACTTAACCGATATTAGATTAAATGTTAGCGGGATCATTTTGGAGTTGGATAGAAAAATTACCGTCCCAGATATTCCTTTAGGGGTGGGATGATATGGTTTGGAAAGTGAACTGGTTTGGGTTATCTGGGGGAGTTTTGATCCTTATTGGGACAGTTGCTGCTGTGTTTGTTCCTTGGTGGCAGGTAACAATAGGGGAGAA
Organism: uncultured Candidatus Bathyarchaeia archaeon; assembly: GCA_964427115.1. Classification (GTDB taxonomy): domain Archaea; phylum Thermoproteota; class Bathyarchaeia; order Bathyarchaeales; family Bathycorpusculaceae; genus JADGNF01. Next base: position 8,026 of record CAYRSV010000051.1, read on the forward strand.
TTTGGTTCAAGCAAATGTGTCACCTTTTAATACGCGTTTTAATTTGTTTGGAACTCCGCTCATTATTCCGTTGCTTTTTGCGCTTAATATTGTAGCACTGTTGGGTTTTGCTGCTGCAGGAATAATTATGCTTGTTTATTCGGCTATCCCAGATAGAAGTTACTCGCAACATTTGTTAGGTTTTGCCTACAAGAAGCCGCTTTTAGGGTTGATTTTATTTGTGGCTATTTCGTTTTTACTAACTGTATTTATCGCTGAATTGACTGGTATCTATGTGCCGTTATATGGATCGTCAGTTAGCACCTTGTCAGAAAGGTTTTCTCAGGGTGCAACTATTAGCGTGGTGATCACTTCTGTATTTTTATGGCCATTTTGGCTAGCTTTGGTGTCAGCAGTACTTTGCATCTTGGCTAGGATGTATCATCAAAGAATAGTAGGATAGTTAGAGGCTTAACCGGGTGAAGTTTGTGTATTTTTGTTTTTTGTCGGTTTCTTGTTTGGCGTATTTGCATTTAGGGTAGTTGCTGCATGCGTAAAAGCTTGTGTGGTAAGTTCTTCTTAGCCGCAGATATCCATTTTTGCATGTTGGACAGATTTCTGCTCTAAATGAGCATGCAGGGTTTGAGCAGCAATATTCTCCCTGCGCTTTGTGTATGAAGCCTTGTTGGCATTTTGGGCATTGAGTTGCTACGTATTCACAATCAGGGTAGTTGCTGCATGCAAAGAATTTACCAAATTTACCCTTACGTTCGATTATTTGGCCGTCTTTGCATACTGGGCACTTTGAAGCCTTTGAACTTATTTCAGGCAGGTTGATTTCGTAACCGTTCTTGATTATTTCTGTAATAAATTCTGAAGCTTGGTGTTTGTCTTTTACTATGAGATAGACATGTTTTTTGGCTCTGGTTATGGCAACGTAGAAGAGCCTTCTTTCTTCAGCGTTTGGGTAGTAATCTTTTTTGGATAGCACTAGGTTTAGAATTGGATCGTCTGCTACTTGGCAAGGGAAACCGTATTCGCCGTTTTTTAATCCTACGATAATTGCGTAGTCGCATTCGAGCCCCTTTGAGCTATGTGCTGTTGTATATCTTACTGCTAGGTTAGGGTGTGAGTGGACGATTTGATGCATATTTTTGGGTTCTGAAAAGTTATAGCGTCCAATCACGAAGACGGATTGCTTCCCGGATGCTTGGTTACTTATTTCGTTAAGAATCTGTTGCAAAGCGTTTTCTGTTTTGCCTTCCACTATGGTTAGTGCAGGTTTATTATCCATAGTTTGGCTTTTTAGAGTTTTTTTGATTTGGTTTGGATTTTGGAGCACAAACTTTGTGGAAAATTCGCAGAGTTTTTCATTAAATCTGAAGGTTTGTTCTAGGTAGCTTTTTTTGCTGTTACCAAAGTTTTGTTCGAAGTCAAGCATTATTGAAAGGTCGCTTCCGTTAAATCGATAAATTGATTGCCAGTCATCCCCTACGCAAAAGAGCTTATGAGTGTGGTTAAATAAGGCTTTAAGGAACCGGTAACGGCTTTGAGAGATGTCTTGGAATTCATCGACTAGGATGTACTTGAAGTTTGGAACATACTTATTTTGGGTAATGCAGTGTGTTGCTTGGTTTATCATGTCGTTAAAGTCGATTTCGCCTCTTTCTTGTAGGTAATTGGTATAGGTCTCGTAGATTCTGGAGAAGATTTCTAAGAACAGTTTGATGCGAGCGTCTTTGTTATCAATGTTATTTTGTAACTCTTGAAGGGTTTTACCGCTTGATTTATACAGGTTGAGGAATGAGGAAACTAAAAGTGAGAAGGGCGTGATCTTGCCTGTTTCGTTTAGTTTATCAAATACTTGGTTGCAGGGCAGAGGGGTGAATTTAACGCCATTTCGGCTGAGGTTTTCTTTTAGGTTGCTTAGTAAGGTGCCTTCTTGTTGTTCGTAATGGTAGCATTCTATTAAAGTAGCGTTACGTTTTTTATAAAGCGCTCTTTTGCGAGCTATTTTTGATGTGTATTCTTTTTGATCTATAAATGGGGGGGTTTTATTTTCCCGATCTATGGCAAAGCATTCAATGTATAGGTTGTACTCGGGCAGAAAGAAAATTGGCCAAATTTGCTTTTTCTCTTCGGTTGTAGTTTTTGTTTGGTAAAGTTGTTTGTATTCGTATGTTATGTTATTAATGTAGAGGAAATTGGCAATATAGTATTCTTCGAAGCTCTTTGGCTTTTCACCATTAAGCGAAATAAGGCTATAACGTCGTATATAGCGGATGTATTCGCTAAAAGATTTGGCGTCAAATAAGCTTCTGTAGGGTAAAGAATGATATAATAAGTACTCGTTCACTTTTTTAGCGAAATCCTCATCGTTAGCCATTTCGGCTTTAATAAATTCGATGATTGTGGTGGGTAGTTTTGCGCGGTCTTCTGCTAGCTCTGAAACCGCTGGTCTTTCGCCTTTACATTGAGCTATTATTTCTAAACCTAAGCTATGAAAAGTGCGTACGTTAAATCTTATACCAAGTCTAGCATAGAGTCGACTAGCCATTTGTGCTACGACGTCACGGTTAAAAGCGATAAGTAAGATGTCTTCAGGCGTAGCTAGTCCCTTCTTAACTATGTAGGCGGTTTTTCCAAGAATCGTTGAGGTCTTTCCTGATCCAGCACCTGCCACAACAAGATTACTTTCTTCATCAACAACTATAGCTCGTCTTTGCTCTTCAGTCAAAGGATAAGTTTCAACTTTATCAAAAAGATCCTTAAACTTGATAAGTTCAGCTTCTATAAACTTGGCATTACGAATCTCAACTTTTGTTTCGGCGTTTTTGAAACTTCTAACAAACTGGTAAGATGCATCTGCAAGTTGTGCTCCAAGGCACCCCTTTTTTAGATCTGCTTCAACACGCTGGGCTAGGCTTACCCATTTTTGCTTCCAAGAAAGCAGCGCTTTTTTAGAAAGATAGAATTCACTATCAAGTAATTCATTGAATTCTTTTTCAGCTAGCAAAACATCTTCTAACCGAAGTGGTTCATGATCGAGCAAGCGAAATCTATCCATAAGTATAAACCGATTTGTAAAATAGACAAAAAAACGTTAATTTTAATGTTACATTTTAAGAACACTGAATTTAACATAGATAGGTTGATGCAATTAGTAGCTTGGTCGATACTTTAAGAGTGTATTCTGGCTTTTATGGATATTGAATCAGTATGATAGAACAGAAACATGTTTGTGATTATCAGATTATATGTTAACGCTTTGCGACATGTTCGAAAAAATAAATTACTTAAATGATAGTTACCTATAGAGGAGACTTATATGAGAACAATTGTGCTGTATTCATCGAAAGGTGGAAATACTGGAAAAGTTGCTGATGCTATAGCATCAGAGCTTAAATGTGAATCAATAAAAATTACTCTCACAAGCCCACCAAACATCGTTAATTTAGATAATTATGATCTATTTTTCGTAGGAACAGGCATACATTATGGTAACCCCAATGAAGATTTGATCGCGTACATTAAAACTATCAACTTAGAGTCCACAAAGCGATTTGCGTTTTTTATAACTTGGGGTGGTGCAGGAAAAACTAATCAAGACGTAGTTGCTAAACTTAAAGCACTCTTAGAAGCTAAAGGTCAAAAAACGGTTGAGAATAGTTATTTTTGTTACGGTGGATGGAACTTCTTAAGAAGAGGTCACCCAAATACTGAAGAAATTAATGCAGCAAAAAGGTGGGCAACAAAAGTTGTTGCTAATAGCCAATAATCACTAATTCCGTTTTTGGTAAAGTCTGTAATTATAATAGCAAGTAGTACAGTTTTTGGTTTGAGCATTTAGAAATCTAAAAAGAAAAAAGAAAGTTGCTATATTGTTTTGATTCCTATTTCTATTATTTTTGCTAAGTTGTTGATTTCAATAGCTTTTGTGCCGGTTAATAGTCTGGAAAGCTTAGAATTGGCTTGGGCGCCCATTGTAGCAATTACTTCACCTTTGTAGGATAAGGTAATGGTTATTCCTGCGTCGGTTAACTCTTCAGCGACATCAATCATTATATCACGCATGCCTTTTGCGTTTCTTACAACTTCAGGACTTTCTTTTATTGTATCTTTAACGTCTATGCGCCTATTGCCTTCGCGCACTGCTGCCATGATATCTTTTATGAATTCTTTATTTTTTGCATTTATATCGATGTGTTTGTTAATAGCTGTAATTTCAATGTCTTCTTTGTTCTTAGTTGACAGGGTTATTTTGCCGGATTCAAGCATTTGACCCATCAATGTAACTAGCTGCATGGTCTTTCGACCTTGGCATTTACGCCGTTACTACCGCTTATCTGCCTTACGTTGTAGTTTATGTCTCGGCTTCTTTTGCATAAACAATGTCTAAAACGATTGCACCGTTGAGTCTAGCTTTCATCATGCCCAAGTCGAGAGTGAGATCTTCAAAACTGAGTTTTAGGTCAGATTCTTTACCTGCAAGTTTATCCATAACTGCTAGTATGGTATCTGCCATACTTCCAGCAACTTTTTCTATACTTTGTGTAGTCTTTTCTGCATTCCGTTCCATAAAAATCCCAATTAGAAATACTAAAAATAAGAATATAAACGTTAACTGCTTGAAAAAATGCAGAATTATAGAAAATGTACACTAGTTAGTGTCCTTTCAAAGCTTGACTGACAAAATATCAAAGAAGTTGTTCAGTTATGCTAAAAAAATGGTTGATGATTTAGAGGTTGATTTGGGTTTATGTTGGGGTTTCTTGGGTTTCAGTAGTGATCTCTTCGATTGGTTTTGGCGGCGGGGTTGTTGCCATAGTCCAGCCAATCCATGCACCTATAAGTAGAACTGCGATAACAGCTATGAATACTGGCACAAGTGCTGCATATAATCGGACATCATAGTCGGATATATTCAGGTTAAGCGTATCTGTTACAATACTAGGTGCTATTACTATTACTGCGTACCCGATGGCAATTATTACACATATTGCAAGTATTGCTCCACCTATTGCTTGATCTTTACTCATAAAATTACCACTTAAAACAATGTTTGTAGTCAAAGTCTTTTGGGACCATAATTAAAAGGTAGCAACAACTAGATAAAAAAGATTTGCAATGAGTAAAATAGAGCACATCTCATCACATTCAAACGTCTATTTATGCTCATTGATCTTAATAGTGAACATATATCTGACGGGAAAAACAGTTGGTGGTTTAATTGATAATTGATTTACATATTCATTCAAAATATTCGGATGGGATATTTAGCGTTGAAGAGATAATTAAAGAAGCTAAAGCTAGAAACATTGGATTTATGTCAATTACCGATCATGACGCGATTGATGCTCAAGCACAAGCAATAACCATAGCTAAGGAGGCTGGAATTCATTATATATCAGGGGTTGAATTAAATGTAAGATTTTCGCATCCTAATTACCTTGGCGGTAAATCGGTTGCTTTGGACTTTTTAGGCTACCAATTTGACATAGACAACGAACCTCTTAAGAGAAAATTTGAAACTATGGCGAAATACCGCAAAGAGCGTGCTGTAAAAATTTTAGCTAACCTTAACGCTGAGTTTGATAAAGAAGGTGTAAAAAATTTAACAATGAACGATTTGAAAGTAATTGAGGCAACTGTTGAAGGCTCTTTAGGCAGACCGCATATTGCGGACTATTTAGTAAAAAAGGGCATTGTTCAAAATAGGCAAGAAGCTTTCGATAAGTACTTGATAAAGTGTGATGTTCCTAAATACCCGTTATATTTGTCTGAAGCTTCGAAGCTTATTCATGATGCTGGAGGAGTATTAGTTTTGGCTCATCCTGATGATTCTACGATTTCGCTTGGTCAGATTTCTAAATCGTTAGATGAGCAGATAAGAATAATTCATGAAGCCATAAGACATTACATTGATGGTATAGAATGTTGGCATCCTAGTAATGATAGCCAGGCAACTGAGTATTATGTGAGGTTTGCAGAAGATCAGGGGTTGATTATGACTGGGGGAAGTGATTGCCATCAAAAGCCTATTGTAATGGGTACTGTTCCTGTTCCAAGTCTTGTGTTTAGTCAGTTTCAGGTTTAGCGCCTGTTGTTTGCTTTTTCGTTCGCTTCTTTTTGTGCGGTTTGTACTATTGTGCTTTAGGGTAAGGGTCGGTAAGTGCGTGGATTTAGGTGGGTTTTAGGTTGTTTGGGTATAGTTGGAATTGTAGTTGAGGTTTTAGAAGATTTTTAATTAGGCTTGCGGGTTGCAGGCAGCCCGATATCTGGTCTGTTGTCAGAGTAAATCTCGAGTAAACCTGGTTCCACTGAACATCATAAAGAGAACTTCTTTTTCGTTAGTGAGTAATCATCCACAGCGAACACTCAGGATACTAACTCAGCAGTACTCAGCCGACCTGCGTCTCTTACTTGTTTAGGACCATTCATGGCTTCAGCTTGGTATCCGACTAATTTTTTGGGTTTGCCTTTCTATGGTAGTTTTGGTTTCATAAAAGATGTCAAATCCAAGTTTTGTTTTACAGATATGTTAAGGGATTCTGATTAAAAAAGGGAAGGAGTTGTTTGGTTTGTTGTTTATTTGTGCCTTCTAAGTAGTAGCATTGTTGCTGCTACGATAGCTATGATGACTGCAGCTGCTATGATAATGTACATTGTTGTTGGTGAATCGCTGGATGGTGGTTCAACTACTGGGATTGGTGTTGAGGTAACAATTGGGGAGGTTTCTGATACGGATATGGCGGTTCCTGCTTCGCTGCTGTAATATGCTTTGGAGCCTTCGAACTCGGCTTTAATTGTGTAGAGTCCTGTGCTTGGCGGGGTCCATGAGATTGCATAGTTGCCTAATGCGTCGCTTGTGGTTGTGCCTATGTCGATTGATTTTCCGGTTTGATCAACAGCTGTTAACTTTATAGTGACACCGGTTGTGTCGGTGGGCTTGGGTTGCTGCATGTGCAGGTATTCCATCCAAGCAGTCATGCTTT
>CAYRSV010000052.1:0-14552 GCA_964427115.1 uncultured Candidatus Bathyarchaeia archaeon
ACAGATGAAAATTATAAATACCTTTTAAAGCCATTAGGATTCGGGACCAATAATGACAATCCAGCAAGTGGGCGTATTCTTAGACAACAGACCAGGCTCACTTTCAGAACTAATGAGCCACCTAGAAAAAGCAAAACTAAAAATCTTTGCACTCTCAATCGCAGAAGCAGGCGAATTCGGCGTAGTAAGAATCATCACAGAAAACCCAGCGAAAGCAGCACAGCTACTGGAAGACGCAGAATTTAACCTAGCCAAAGCAAAAAAGAACACCGAAGTCACAGCCATACTAATAACAAAAGAAAACCCAATAAGCAAAATAACAAAAATCATCGGCGAACACGCATTAAACATCGAGTACGCATACTCATCAGCAGTACACTTTGAAGACAAATTTGTCCTTATCCTACGACTAAGCGAAGCTGAAAAAGCCGAAAAAACCCTCAATGACAACAAAATCACCATACTCACACTTGACGACATCAAAAAACACTTCCAATAACCCCCTTTCTTAACCCAACATCCCCCAAAAACTACCGCAAAGCACCTTTTAGATTGTAGCTGGCAATCTACAGCCACATGCCTATTTATGGACACCTAGAGTTCAATACAAACAAGGCACAAAACGTTTTTCGCACAACACGGAGCCCCAGCCAGCATTGCTAGAAAGGTACAGAAAAATAATCATCTTAACCATTGGCATAGGACTATTCTTCACCATCATGGCAAGAGTAGATTACGTAGTTCACGCCATGCTTTACAAACATGGCTTAGAATTCTCATACGACTGGGCCTACCAATACTGGATCGCCTACGACGCCGTATTCATAATATTCTCAGCCATGACAGCAATAACCTACTGGATAAGCTCAAGAAAAACAAACTATGACAAAAAAGCTGCAGCCGCACTAGCAATAACGATTAACTTACTTACGCTAGGCGGGTTAGAAGATGTTTTATATTTTGCTTGGAATGGCGGCCTGCCAGCGATCAGCGATAACTGGTGGTGGTCACCATGGACCAACATATTTGGCACTTGGAACAGCGTTATGCAGCTTACAATGCTAACTACAATGGCTGCAGTCGCAGCATTAACCTGCAACTTGCTACTAAAAACTAAAGAAAAGTAGCATTAAGTTTCTACTTCTGAGTAGTCGCCAACATGAAGTTTGATGGTTCCACCTTTTTTATTTCTGCTGACTTTAGCGTTTTTGCCAATAAGGCTCTCTTCAAGTCGAGATACATCAGTTATCGTTACATTTTCCATAATAACACAGTACTCTATATGTGAGTCCACAATAGCCGAATTGTCCCCAACACTTGTGAACGGACCTATGAAGCTATTTTGCACAACTGCATTTTTTCCGATAATCGCCGGTCCACGAACGGTGCTACCCACAATTTTAGCAGTAGGATGCACAGTAACCCTGCCTTGAATACTGCTATCAATTATGGTCCCCTTTACAGAGCAGCTTATGAACTCGTCAAGAATCTTTGCATTTGCGCTCAATATATCGTCTTTTTTACCAGTATCTAGCCACCATGAATCAAGAATTTCTGCCTTTACTTTGAAGCCTAAATTAATCATTTCTTGAATAGCATCAGTTATTTCAAGTTCGCCACGCCAGCTGGGCTTAATGTGCGCGATCGCTTTGTGAACGTTACTTGAGAATAGATAAGTTCCGATTATTGCCAGATTTCCCATTGGAATTTTAGGTTTTTCGACCAATCTCGTGATGTTGCCGGCATTATCAAGTTGAGCGATACCATACCTACTGGGGTCTTCGACCTCTTTAAGTACAATGAGGGCATCAAGTTTTTCTTTCTGAAACTTCTGCACATACCGCTTGATACCCTGACCTGTAACGTTATCACCTAGACACATCACAAAAGAATCATTTTTTAAAAAAGGCTGAGCAGTTTTTACAGCATGCGCAAGCCCAAGCGGCTCCTGAGGAATGTATGAAATAGTAAACCCCCATTCTTCGCCGCCTTTTACATATTCTTGAACATAAGCCGCTGTTTCAGGCGCAGTTATGATGCCAACCTGGTTAATATTTGTCTCCTTAACTTGGTCAAGCACGTAGCCAAGCACAGGTTTATTAGCTACCGGAATAAGTTGCTTGGCACAGGTGAACGTTAAAGGTCTTAAACGTGTGCCTTTTCCACCGCTAAGTACAAGAGCTTTCATGGCAATACCTGAATATTCATATTGATGGTTTTTAGACTTTAAAAGATAACTGCCATAACCACACGGCTTAAACTTTGGTCTTTGTGCAGCTACGAACTCTACAACTGCTTTAATTAATCACTATGTCTCAATTAATACAGTAAGTTTTGAAGGAGGTCAACTATTTACCAAAATAATTAAGCTTCTTTTGTTATTGTATCTTTGTTAAAAGTAAACCATAAAAGCCGGATTAAACGTTTTTATTAGGGTATATTTATGCAGCGCACAGTTTTTACAGTTTTTATAATTGTAGTTTTAGGTTTAAGCTTGTTATTAGGAGGGGGCTCTTTTAGAGTTTATGGACAAGTATCGCAAAATGAAGTAGAGTTGGAGCTTCAGCAATCTGCCTGGAACCATTCTACACTTACCGTGCTAATTGTTACAGAGGAAGGTGAACCTTGGTGGCAGGAGATTTATGCTAATTCGACTCTACGCGCAATAAGCATGTGGAATAATGCAATAAAGGCTTTTGCATCAAATTATTCGGAGTTTGAGTATCTCTCAAGGCTCAAGATGAAACCTACAGTTTCTAATGCGGTAACATCTGGGTTTGATGTATATATCTTATGGACTACTGAGCCGCTAAGGGAAGGTGACGAAAATGTAGGGCTTGCCGTAACATATTCAACGAATGGAATAGTGTTAAACTGCACGATCACCCTTGACGTATACAATCAGCTGGGCACTGCTTTAAGCGAAGTCGATATGCAAAATATAGCTGCCCATGAGGTTGGCCATGCATTAGGACTTAGCCATTGTAATTATAGTGGCGATGTAATGTATCCATTGAGTCTATTATCCAGCCCTGCTCGGGCTATCTCAACCTTAGATACATATGGAGTAGCGTTAGTCTTCGGTTGGATGGCAAACTCAAACCAGCCTAACATGGGCGAGAATTGGCCAAAAACCACCTTAGTTATGCTTCCTGATGAAATTGAATATCAGCACTTTGAAATTATGGAAAAAAATATTCCGCCCTATTCGAATCTGGAACCCATACTTGGACCGCTGCGAGTTATTTTAGAAATCATTTTGATGTTTATACCATTAGAGTTACTTATTATCAGTATAGTTGTAGTTATTGTCTTAGTGATTATTTTGTTACTCTATAAAAGAAGAGAATGAAGTCTACGTTTAGAGATTGTTATCTGGTTAACCAACCGTTCTTTTTAAAGTCTTTGATTGCTGGAAATAAGACCCATGGCAGTATAAGTGCGGATATTAAGTTCATTATAGGTTTGTACATCCAAAATCTTGATGTTGGATCCCTGAATTTGTAGTCAAGCCCAGTGACTATCCCGATTAATAGTTGTCCGATTATGTAGATAATAGGGTACCAGTAAGTGTGTAGGAATATAGGTCCATATATGAAGATGGAGATTAGTACGGCAGGCGAGATGAATGCAGACATGAATTCTAAATAGAACAGCAATGCCATTATGGGGTTTTTACGCCAGAAAAATGCGCTTATGAAAAAAGTTGATCGTAGATAACCTTTTTTCCATCGTATCTGCTGTCTGAGGTATTGGCGACATTTTTCTGGAACATCAGTATAAACAACGGCTGTTGGGACATACACTGTTTGCCATTCATGCATGGTGTAAGATGTTAGCCCTCTATCTTCTGCATCATCATAACTTGCCATTGAAACCATTAACCTGTTTTGTAGTGGGGCTAGTTGCCCTTTTGCCCAAGGGGTAGCTATGGCGTAGGTTGTTAGGTTTCGATCATCGCCATACTGAGCTTTGTCATTAGCCCAAAAAGGTATGAATGAGGCTATTGCTTCACGCCTGTATGCTGCTAAACAGCCTGATAGACAAAGAACTGTGCCAAATGTACTTTCAGTAGTTTTGTGAATATTAAATGAGTAATCGTACCATACATCTTGGCATTTTGTAAGCAGATTTTTGCCGGCGTTTAAGACTTTTCCGTTACCGACTACGCCCCCAACTTTTGGGTTCGAGCTGAAGGTCTTCATAAATTCTTCGATAGCATATTTATCTACAATGCTGTCTGAATCAATAAGAACTACAAAGTTACCTTTTGCCGCATAAAATCCAGTTGCAACAGCTGTTCGTTTGCCCCCATTTGCTTTATGAATTACTTTTAGTGAGGGATATTTTTTTGCAAGTTTATCAAGAACATTCGCAGTGTTATCCTTACTGCCGTCATTAACTGCTACTATTTCTAAATATTTATACGATGAATTGTGGATTGCATCGATTACTTTTTCTATTAGGTTTTCTTGGTTGTAAACTGGAATTATTACTGAAACTAGATCTTTAGGTGCTTTTTCATCAGCTTTAATTTTGAAAAATACCCAGCCGATAGCAAGTACAAGTATAGAATGTATAGGCATGAGAGTAGAGTATACTATTAAAGGATCACCTATCGACAAGGCAACGTTAATGTTATAGATCATGAAAGTAACTAAGCCAGCAAGCATCATGCCGCGCATTACCCAAGCTTTTTTGCTAACTAGGATTCTTCCCTTTTTTGATATGCGTTGTTTGCTGTGACTATATAGGTCGTCTTGTTTGCATTCTTGTGTATCGAGTCCCAGTTCAAGTGCGATTTGAGGTATTTCTTCAAGCGACATAACTAGGTGCCTCGAACGGTCAAGGTCGTTCCGGTTAATTCAGAAGCGTTTACAAATTCAAAGTGCCCAGTAATGAGTTTATCTAAGAAGGCTACAATGCTATCAGTTGTGTAAGTATCATTGAAGGTGATAATTATTGGTTGACCAGTTGAGGGCTGTTCTAAAAAGAGCTCGGGTGGGTGGGTTTGTGCGTCATAGGTTTTTGCTTCAAATTTTATGAATTGATTATTTTGGTAAAGATTATACTGATCGTTATAGGAAAAATCAGCTGTAATGTTAGCGCGATTAAGCAATGAGTAAATATCTTGGTCAGTAGCTTGATATGGCGCTTGGAATGCCTTTGAGGTTAGATTGCCTGCTCTGTCAATGGCTAATTTGCCTTGTATTATTTCTTGGAGCTTAAATGAGTAATCAGGAATTTGGTTTAAGTTTACATTATTATAGGTTCGGCTTCCGATGTCCACCTTGCTGCTGAAGGCTAAAACGGTCTCAGGGTTTTCTTCAGCAATTTTACCCGTTATGAATACTATTGCACCTATGTGGTGATTATCTAATATTGTTGAAAGGTTTTTGCACCATTCGACACTGTTAGTAGAATTGGTTACACTAAAGCTAAGCAGTATTTTTTGTTTTACTTCTGGAACTGCGGGGTGGAAAAACAGGGGGCTTATTATAGCAAAGCCCACTATGATAACTAGAGCAGTAGCTATGGTAGCGGCTAATTTTATGTTCAAAACGCGTGTCCCCCTAAATAATAGGTAGCTATGGCCCCTTTTGCTGTATTTGGTTGGACGGCGGTATTACTATGAAGTCACTATTACCCCTAACATGTTGTTCATATAATGCATTAGATTTAATTGCGGCTTCAATCGTTGAGTAGGGCAAGACGTGTTTTAACAGTTCAAGATACATCTTTGTGTCTTTGGGTAAGCAGTGACCACCAATTCCGTCTCTTGCTTCGAGAACATTTTCGTTCCATTTAGAGTTTACGGCTGCTCGAAGTTCTTCAAAATTTAGATTCTCATGTATACAGAACATTTTGAGTTCTTCAGCGAAAGCTATTTCTAGATATCTATGGGTGTTTTCAATGATTTTGGTTAGTTCAGCTATTTCTGTTGAAGATACAGTAAAGGTAGGTACGTCTAAGAACCTATAGAAGTCTTGGGCTTTTTGGGTGCAGCAAGGTTTACACCCAGCTAAAACACGTAACTGGTCAACGCCGTGTATGTCTTTCTCTGGTTCATAATATCGGTGGGGAACATGAGCTACGTGAAGTCTATGCTGTAGGATATTGCAGATTTTTTCACTTATACCCTTTGAAATTGTGCTCTCAATTGTAACCAATGCATCTTTGGTTCCTTCAATAGCAAGTCTTCTTGCAATATCTAGTATACCATCAAAAAATGGTGTAAACATGTCCTTAGGGTTATGAGTAGACACGCAGACCATGTAATAATCATAGCCGTGGAATGTTTCTGGGTGGTGTTTGATGATTTTAGCATCTAAGGCTCTTTGGACTGCTTTTTCACTTATATCATAACCATCAGCGACAATACCGTTTTGTGCTAGATATTCTGCATTACTATAGCCAATTTGACCAAGACCTATAATCAAAATTTTTTGGTCTTTTTGCATGTCAATCACAAGACGCCCCTTAACGCCAATTTTCTTATAAGTATTCGCGCACTAAATCCATTGTGTAGTTTTCTTCAACACATATACAGTTCAACTTTAGACAGAAAAATTTGGACTAACATAAATCAAGCCTACACATAGCGCAAATTTAATACAATAAGGTTGGCGAAATTTTAAAGATGTTTTTTAGACAGATATAGTAATTGCGCAAATATTAATTAATGTAATTTGCTAAAACATCTTTGAATAAATTCTTTGCTTATTGATTGTAAAGTTTATTGTTGCAACGTGTAAAAAGCTGCAAGATAACATTAAAATGTAAACATAATCCCGGTTTGAAAACCTATTTAAGAGCAGTAAACACCCACTAAATCAGGCACAGACAATTACCTGCTTGTGGCTGTGATAATACAACCACAAATTTGTATTACTTATGTTAAGTAAACAGCAATAGGAGCCCCATACCGTCACTAAGGATGGAGTTTTGTGAAGTCTCTTAGTTATGATTTTTGTTTTTCCTCATCAAAGAAGCGGAAATGTAAATTCAGCTGCAGATGCAACTACTATTCTGATACAAATTATATCTGCACTCATATGGGAGGCAAATACTGTGGCATCCGCCGAGAATTAAACACCAAAAAACCACAAGCTAACCCGATCTACCAAATAACATAAACTACATTATCTTAGTTCAGTCTTTAAGGTTTTAAGAAGTTATTTGAAAAATGCATTACCTGCTTTGAAGTGTAACTTTGCTAGAGTGCTGCTCTTAGAGTTTGCACAGATTAAGAGATTATTCTGGGTGGGCATTTATGGTCGGAGGGCTATGCTGTGCGCATTGCGGGCGTTGTTACTGACTCTAAGATAGAGGATTGCATCAACCGAGCTTAGCTGTGGATGCTCACCCTGTGGAGGGCGAGTATTTCACTTTGTGTAACATGGTTTTGTGTGCATTAGTAGTGCTTCTCTTCTACAGCTGCTATATATAGAAAAGCAATATTGGTTTTTAGCTTGAGCTATATATCGATTAGGTCAGGACAATTTGAAATCTAACTGTGGGTGTATCAAAAAATTTATATTTAAAGTGTGACAAATGAAGTTTAAGAAGGGAAGGCGAGGAAGCGTCCTTAATTTATTCTTAATGCCTTGTCATATTTGGAGTTAATGCCTATTAAAGATGTTGTAAATACAAGCGGCATTTTTCTTTGCGGTTCTGTATTTGTTTTCTCTTCTTTAATTTACCTGTCATATTACAGGCAAAGAAACATGATTGGTGTGGGAGGGTATTATTAATGAAATTAATAGCAACTATTTTTTTAGCCATTTTATCCTTATCGTTAGTTACTCCATTAGTTGACAGTGCGGTCTTTTCTGATACAGCCTCTGATGAGCTGTCTGATTCAATGAGGTCTTTGGCTGGGTATTCTAATAATGAGAAGACGTTGCAAACTCTTGAGGAGCACACAAGTTATCAAAAACGCAATATTTCTAGTTTCTCTCCTTCTGATTTGAATTTTTTAGACTTAGAGTTTGCACCTGGTGAGCTTATAGTAAAGTATACGACCACTGAGGCAAGGTCTAATAGTTTTCAGAATGTTGACCAACAATTCGGTCTAAAAAACGCTGAAAACGCATTTGAAGCTAAATCAGGTGAACTATCCAAGATTTATAAACTCAAATTTAGTAAAGACGCAGATGTCTTATCGCTTGCTAAAGCATATGCTTTAGACCCTAACGTTGAATATGCTGAACCAAACTATCTCTACTACACCTCTATGACTCCTAACGACCTTAGCTATAGTCAACAGTGGGCTCATAGGAAAATGCAATCCGAACAAGCTTGGAACATTCAAAGAGGTAGTTCTAATGTTATCATTGCAATAGTTGACTCTGGTGTGGATTGGAACCATCCAGACCTTGCAGGTAACATCTGGAATAATATTGATGAAGTTGTTGATGGGATAGACAATGATGGCAACGGGTATATTGATGACATAAGAGGATACGATTTTGTCGAAACAACATCTAATGTTTATCCTGGCGAAGATGGTACAGTTAGAGATAACGATCCAATGGATTTCAGTGGGCACGGCACCCATTGCGCAGGTATAGCAGCGGCTGTAACAAATAATTCCTTGGGTATAGCAGGTATGAACTGGTATAGCAAAATAATGCCTGTAAGAGCTGGATTTCAAAACTACGATGGCAGAGGTTTACTGGAAAACGATGATTGTGCGCTGGCGATTGAATATGCCGCAATTAACAACGCTACAATAATTAGCATGAGCTGGGGCGGAGGTGGAACCTCCAAGCTTATTCAAGATGCAATAAATTTTGCATACAGCAAAGGCGTGGTTCTCGTTGCTGCTGCAGGAAACGAAAACACGCATTATAGAAAATACCCCGCAGCGTATGATAATGTAATAGGCGTCGCGGCTACAGATTCTCTTGATCAGAAAGCATTTTTCTCTAATTATGGCTCATGGATAGATGTTGCAGCTCCTGGTGTCGACATAGTGAGTACCGTATTTGATAATGCATATGATTCTTGGGATGGAACTTCCATGGCAACACCATACGTGGCTGGTTTAGCAGCCCTGATTTTGTCCCGGTTTCCAAATTTTTCAAATGATCAGGTCTTAAACATTTTACGTAGTACCACTGATCCTGTTGTTTCATCTGAATATATTGGGCTAGGCAGGATAAATGCTAACAACGCTATTCTTAGATCTACAATTCTTTCGGTAAATTTAGATTCATCTTTAGATGACGCTAATATTGTGGGTATGCTCAATATCAGGGGCACCGCACAGGGGAACAATTTTAGAAGATATGTCGTCGAGTATGGTTTGGGTTCTTATCCATCTTCGTGGACCAAAATTGCAGAATCCACATCACCAATAGCCAATGGAATATTGGCTACATGGGATACGAGTAGTGTTTCAGTTGGAAAGTATTCTATCAGATTAACAGCTTACGATACCAGTGGTAGAATAACTGAAGACCGAACAATTGTATACGTAAAGACTAGTATAATTCAGAAAGCTATCAATCAAGCCGCTGTTGGTGCTACTGTACTTATTCCGGCTGGAACGTATTACGAAAATGTGTTGCTTAACAAAACTGTAACGCTTCTTGGTACAAATGCTGAAAATACCATTATCAATGGTGGTCCAATTGGAAACGTAGTAACAATCACATCGCCTAACGTGAGACTTAGCGGCTTTACGATTACTGGTGCAAGTGAAGGAATCATAATAACAAGCACAGGCAACAAGATAACTGGAAACATTGTTTCGGAAAACGATCGCAATATGGTCATCATAGGTGGGGGCAACAACATTATCGCACAAAATACTCTTGGCAACTGTCACGTTTGCATTGATATAGGTCCCGCAGGAAATATGCCCTCAGTAAATAACACTATCGAGAATAATTATATTGAATGGTTTGGCTATGGAATTAGTCTATATGGCTCCCGAAATAATTCTATAAATCTAAATGATTTTTCCACTTATGAAGACAGCTGCCCTATGTATTTAGGTCAACATTACACCGGTTATGAATACCTCTATTCTGACTACAACACAATATCTGACAACGACTTTAGCGGCGGTCCTCCTATTATCGAATTCTCGCATTCTTCAAACAATACTATTAGCCGAAACCAAATGGGTGGCTGGGGCGCGCTACTTCTCCATAGTGCCTCAAACAATAACAATATAATTAATAATACAATTAATGGCTGCCTGCAAGCCATAGAAATCTACAGTTGTAACCAAAACATCATTAGAGGCAACCATTTTGAAGGAGACCCAAGTGTCATCTACTTCTTCCAATGCTTCAACAACAGCATTATTGAGAACACCTTTGTAAATAATGGCGATTACCTCCAGTTCAGTAATTCATCTTACAATAAAATTTATCACAATAATTTTTTCCAAGATTACCCGCCGATTATAGATGCAATAAGTCAAAATATTTGGGATAATGGCTATCCTTCGGGCGGCAACTATTGGAGCGGTTATACAGGGATAGATGCTAATCATGATGGCATCGGTGATACGCCTTACGTAATTGATGCAAACAATATTGACCGTTATCCTCTCATGAATCCTTGGGAATCACAGATATCTGCAAATGCTTATTTGGTTGCTCGTGGCTTAGACAATGTTATTTACTATCGGACTTGGGATACTTCAACGGATACTTGGCTTCCTTGGAATTCGCTGCCTGGCGTTACATGTGATAGCATAGCGGCAACAGTATACGATAATAGGCTTCACTTAGTTGTTAGGGGCTTAGATGGCAATAGCCTTTGGCATGGCATTGTAAAATTGACTGATAATAGTTTTTCTGGCTGGGTATACTTAGATGGTGCTAGCTCTTCAGCGCCGACTTTAACTTCTGATGATACAACTATGTGCTTAGTTGTTAGAGGCTTAGATAATGCTATTTACTATCGCACATTCAACCCCTTTTCCAATAACTGGAATGCGTGGTCAAGTCTGCCGGGTACTACATGTGATAGTCCATCGGCTGCTTTGCTAGATGGCAAGTTACACATTGTTGTTAGGGGCTTAGATGGCAATAGCCTTTGGCATAGCACCACAGACATAGCCAGTGATGCATTTAGCGGATGGCAAATCGTTGAAGGCGCAACTAATTCAAAACCAACCCTGACCGCTTCAGATGGAAATGACCAAGTCTACTTAGTTGTTAGAGGCTTAGATAGTGTTATATACTATAAGACCTGGACAGCACAAGGCTGGCTGGGTTGGTCTGCTATAATGCAGGGGATAAGCTGTGATGGACCAGCAGCAACCACAAATGAAAACAAACTATACTTAATAGTAAGAGGCGCAGACGGCAACAGCATATACTATGGCGCAGTTCAATTACCTACTAAAGCCTTTTCAGGCTGGACAAATTTAAGCGGCATAACACCATCCAAACCAACATTAACATAAATTAAATTGCGAACTCGACTATGAGGTCATTAGAGTTAGCACCAACGAATTTGCATAACACGCTGCTTAACGATATACAGCTTCTGTAAGCCTGCCAACAAACTACTCAAATTAGTTCTTTTCGCTAAGGCGCTGTTTTGAGCGTAGAAATGTGGTTGTTTTGCAGCTTAAAGACCCAAACTGGAAGGCTCAATCTGGTTATGGGTAGCGCTGGAGGGTTGAAGCTGCTTTTTCATGTATAAAGTGTTGTTTTGGCGAGTGTATCTGTGCCACTAAATATGCTAATATGGTTAATGAGCTGATTTAAAAGCAAACATATACAACCTCTTTATGAACCTAAGATGCCAATAACAACCAAACAACTAACATAACCAGTCAAACAAAAACAAATCATTCAACACAGTATATGGTAATTGTTGTTACATTGTCTCTTACAATTCTTTTTCTATTAGAGAATTTTTACGAATTCTTATTTGACAATTAATAGTACTGCGCAATATTTTTCTTAAATTGTTTGGTAATGTTTCACAATTACAAAAATCTGATATTTATCAATAGTTTATTGTATACAATCAGGGATATGAAGAAGGGGCTACTATTAATTTGCCGGCTAAAATATCTGTGCTTGTACTTACCTCCAATAATTACATTCCCCAAAGCTCAGAAAAACTTAGAGGTTATATAGCTTCTAAACATTTGGATAACCCAATATTTCATCAGCATTTACAGGAAAACAAGCTAGCCTATAGGTATCCGTTAATTCATTATTTGATTTTAAATGGAGAAGCTTTAGTTATTGGAATAAAAAGCGGTGCAGATGAAGTATCAAAATTATTTAATGAAATTGATGAAATAACCATCGGCGCTGAAAAATTTAATATACTAAATAAGCAGTTGATTATTAAAACATACGACTTTAATGTAACAGATCATCTTAAACAGTACCATTTTGTAACGCCGTGGCTAGCTTTAAATGAAAAAAATTTTTCTAAGTTCATACAAGCCGATTGGGCTACACGCAAGCAGATGTTGGTACGAATACTTATTGGTAATGTTCTTTCAGCATTAAAAGGGCTTGACATAACAGTAGAAAAGAGAATTTTCGCTAAAATTGATTATGTTAAGCCTGTGAACTGCTCATTGAAAGGTAGTCTTTTAAGAGGTTTCTACGGCAAATTTGCGATAAATTTAGATTTACCACCTTTATTTGGTATCGGAAAGTCCGTATCAAGAGGATTCGGCGTGATCTTGGAGGAATAAACAATTCAGTTAGTGATTAATAATTTTGGGGCATATTTAAGAAAACATAATGATATGTTTCTAGTAATGGTCGATGATAAAAAAGTAGAAGTGCCCGTAATTAAAATTGATAGCATTTGGATTTCAACTTCGGCCTTATTATCCACTGATGCAATTCAATGTGCAATGAAAAATAACATTGACATTGTTTTTCTAGATCAATTTGGTGATCCATATGCAAGAGTTTGGCATCCTACTTTAGGAAATACTCCCTTAATTAGGAGAAAACAATTGGAAGCTGCCACAAGTGCTAAAGGTTTTGACTTAGTTAGAGGCTGGATTGAAAAGAAGCTGATGTGCCAAATTGCGTTGTTAAAGAAATTGAAAAAGACTAGAAAAGATCATGAGCAACTGATAGACTCTGCGGTTGACCAAATTCAAATTTTTGCTCGCCAAATGCGTAATTTTGAAGGAAATATTCAGGAGAATCGGCAAAAAATTCTTGGAATTGAAGGGGTATCATCAAAAATTTACTTCGAGACTCTGTCAAAAATTTTGCCAAATAAATGGAAATTTAATGGTAGAAGTAGAAGGCCAGCTAAAGATCCTTTTAATTGTCTGTTAAATTACGGTTATGGGGTACTTTATAGTATGGTTGAAAAAACGTGTATTTTAGCAGGTCTTGATCCTTGCGTTGGTTTTCTTCATACTGATGATTACAATAAGAAATCATTTGTTTTTGACGTAATAGAGCAATATAGGTGTCATGTTGATGAAATAGTAATTTTTCTTTTCACACGTAAAATGATCAATGATAATAGTTTTGACGTTACCGAAAGCGGTTATATATTAAATGATACTGGAAAAAAAATTCTGATGACTAATCTTAACGAATATTTTGATAAACAAGTTGTACATCAAGGAAAGAAAACTAAACTTAGAAATATTATGCAATCAGACTGCTACTCTATAGCAAGTAGACTTGTCAAGGTGTGATTTTATTGCTTGTTTGGGTGATATATGACATAAGTGATGATAACATACGTAACGCAGTTGCTAACCGTTGCAAATATTATGGTTTATATCGTGTTCAAAAGAGTGCATTCTTAGGCACTTTAACCAGTAACCAGCAAGATTCTTTAGCTATTGAATGCCAAGATTTGATCGATGAAACTGACTCTGTTTATGTTTTTCCAATATGTGATAAATGCATGAAGGGGATTCAATTACTAGGAAAAAATTTCGATTTGGATTTAGTGAGGGATAAGTTTGGAACAATATTCCTCTGAAGAATCGATCACTATAAGTGATGTAATTGAGTATCTCTTCTGTCCAAGGTTCACGTATTTTATACATTGTTTAAGTATACCACAACATGAGGAACAATTAGTAAAAGTACGGAAAGGCAGAGAGCTTCATGAAACTAAAGAAAAAACAAACCTCGGTTATTTAAGAAAAAGATATGGTGTGACAGCTAAACTAACCAGTGTTTATCTCTGCTCAAGAAAATATAAAATCAGAGGTATCATGGATGAAGTACTTTTTCTTAATGATGGGACAGCTGCACCATTGGATTACAAATTTGCCAAGTATGATGGACATATATTTCAAACCTACAAATTTCAATCTGCATTATATGGTCTTATGATTTCTGACTTTTTTAATCGTCCTGTAAATAGAGGTTATCTATGTTTCTGTCGCGGTGGAAATAAGATTGTAGAAATCAACTTTAACGAAAAACTTTTTGAAACGGCAAAGGATATAATAAAAAAAATATTTTTTATTATCCAAAATGAAGAATTCCCTGAAAAAACAGGAAATTCTAAACGATGTATCGATTGTTGCTACCGGAAAATCTGCATCCACTAAATATCAAAATTTT
>CAYRSV010000053.1:0-14434 GCA_964427115.1 uncultured Candidatus Bathyarchaeia archaeon
TCTAAGTTAAGACGGTGCATCCATCTTCTTTTACAATTATTGTATGCTCAGCTTGTGCAACGGCGTTTCTGGTTACCTCTACAAAGACGGGGTAACTCATGATAGTTTTTGTCGATAATAGTTCTTTGAATGCATCTTTATATTTCTCTGCTGGTACTGCACCTTGAAGCCAGCGCTCGGCAAATGGAAGCGTGAAAAAGTTTTCTTCAATAAATTTTGTAAGCTGTTTTGCGTATGGTGATTTAGCAGCTTTGGCTTTTACTAGTCGGAATATTGTTTTCTGTGGGTAATCTTCGACTACTCCTGCTGCTTCTCGCACGGTGACGAAGGGTTCTATGGCGTAGATTTCGCCGGTATGCAGTTTGCTTAAAGACGTCTGGTGGGTATTGGGTATACTTTTTCCAGCGTGTATTAGGTATCTACCTACTGAGTGCCCAGTAAGGTTGCTGATGGGTCTAAAACCGCGATTCTTTATGGCTGTCTCGACAGCAGCGCCGACTGTGCTGGTAGATATATCGTTTGTAATAGTAGATATTGCAGTCTTAAGTGCCAGTTCTGCTGTTTCTACCATAACTCTATATTCAGGGTTAAAACAGGCGGTAAAAGCAGTATCAGTTACATAACCATCTATATGTACACCGATATCTACTTTTACAACTGAGCGTTCGGGTATAGTATTCTTGTCGTCAGGTGGCGAAGTGTAGTGTGCAGCAACTTCATTGATTGAAACATTGCAAGGAAAAGCGGGTTTGCCACCTTTGGCACGTATTAGCGCCTCGGCTTTTTCACATACCTCAATAATTGGCATGCCTTCGCGTACATAGGATCGCATCTCTTCGCGAGTCTCGCGTAAAATTTTTCCGGATAAGCGGAATTTCTCTAGTGCTTCTTCATCATAAAGGGGCATTCATGCTTCACTTCATTAAGCGTAAGGGTTACTAGGTTGCATTACGCTTTTGCTGCTTAAATGCATAACCTTGCAATGGGAAGCTTGGTAATGGAATATAAAATAATTGGTTAGGGTTTGTAGGTTTTTGGGTCTAGAATTGCAAAGTTATTGCCGCCATTGTGGAATAGTATGCGAGCGTTTTTAAGGTCATAGCTTTCGGTAAATACGGCGGGATCAGCATATGCTTCGATGATTTTGCCAACAAATATTGTATGGTCGCCCGTTTTTATCTGGTCTTCGACGGTGCATTCAAGGTGTGCTATGCATTCTTTGATTGCTGGCGTTTTTACTTTCTTGGCAGGCATGGGAGTTAGACCTGCTTTTTTAAATTTGTCGTAGCTTCGTCCGCTGAATGTTCCGCATGCGTAGGTTGATTGTAACAATTCCAATGTGGGTATGTTAATTATGAATTCACCTGATTCCTCGATGAGCTTATGTGAGTGTCGTTGTGGTGAAACGCTAATAGCTACTAGTGGCGGTGTAGACGAAGTCGGCATAACCCATGCTAAGGCAATAATATTCGGTTTACCGCCTTCTGCCTTACCTAGACAGCTAACAAGCATCGTATGCATAGGATGGATCAAGCGGTATGCATAAGTAAAATTTACGCTAACTTTACCAACCATATAGATCCCAGCTATTCTAATTTAACGAAACACTTTTCTTGCCTATATTCTTTTTACAGGACTTGAAAATTGTAACTTATAATATTATACGAACCGTACAAGTACTGAAGCAAAGAAAGCGCCTTATGCACAAAATTGATTGTTTGTATGCTAAAGGGTAGTGTTCCCTTATGCAATAATTAACGCTGATAAATTGACGAGTTTGTGTACCTGAAGCCTTAAACTATACGGTTCGCAATATTGGGGGATATCTGGATTGAGACCTAATGAGCAAAAGCAAAAAGCTGATATGCCCTGACGATAAATCTCGATGCGACTGCCTGACGTCATGTCCAGCTGAGCTTTCTGAAGATCGCCCAGATAAAGGAAACGCTGAAAAATGCTGCCAAGGCTGCATGGCTAGCGAAGAAGAAAACGAGGTTGGCTAATAAGACAAACAGAAAAGATGTAGCTGAACGTAGAAAAGCGGATAAGTATACAAACAGGATATATAACGCAAAAGGTAAAGGCGAAAAAAGTTGTCGAATTATTGGATTTTCAAAGTAAAAGATGAGGAAGGCGGTTTATACGGTAGGAAAGGCATGGACATCTTTTTACACCGCACGAAAGAGGGATTTTGGGGTATCCGTGAAATTGACGAAAACGGAAAACGCGAAACAAACGTGACAAAGCTAAAAAAAGGCGACCGCGTCATCTTTTATTTAGTGGACAAAAATTCAAGCCGTTTCATAGGTACCTGTGAAATAGACTCAGAATACGTACAGCTCGATGCAGAGCAGGCTAAAAAGCTGGTTCACCGAGAATTTATAGATCCAGAGCAAGGGGTTTTTATAAAAAACGTTGACCGATGGGAGAAGACGTTGCCGATTGATATGCTGATGGGCGAAGCATCTTTTATTAACCGAAGCGGAAAATTTGGACCATTCTTCCAGGGCCGCATCAAAAAGATAAAGCATGTGACTGACTACGAAGCTATAATAGCTGCACATAAACAGATGCCCTAACAAGCAAGCGAAGCTAAATAAAATCTTGCCTATTTTTCATATTCTAATTTACCAGGCAAGTGTAATTTCGTTTTGAAGCCACATTTGTTTTTTAGCAGGCAAACGCTTCACCAATAATTGTGATATGTTAATCGTATGAGCCTTTTAAGGCGATATGCATGAGGCAAAAAATTTTTTACATAGCACTTTTTATAGGTGCTTTCTTATTGGCATCATTAATTCTAGTTCTTACACAAACTCCTGATGTCTTAGCACAGCAAGACTCCCCACCGGCACCCGCTGAAGCTGCAAAGCCAACAAGACCCCCAAAAACAACTCCTACACCTATCAATACATCAACTCCATTAACCACCAATACACCTACAATAACTCCTACACCAACATTCACCGCAACCCCCATTCCCACACCAACACCAACACCAACAATTATCCCTACACCAACAAAAACCCCAACTCCAACACCTACCATAACGGCATCACCTACTCCAATTAATTCCCCTACGCTTACGCCCACAGCAACTCCAATATCAACAGCAACCCAAACACCTAGTCTTTCTCCGACTTTAACCCCAACAAGCATTTCCACTCCTACTCCAACAATAACACCAACACCTACATTGGACCAAACTGCAACGCCTTTAACTGAGCCGACTCACACCCCGAGTACTCCCGCATTTACAGCAACTCCTTACCTCGACCCAACCTCAACTGCCACCATAACACCTACAACTGAGCCTACTACCCCTCCGACATCTACACCAACCACAACACCTCAAATTGCGCAGTCTCCTACGATATCATTTAGTCCATCTCCAACGCCCCATGCTTCTTCGACAGGAAGTCTGACTCTAACACCTAAAAGTGAACCTTCTTCTAGTATAAGCGCAACTCTTGATCTAGCAAATCCGCCAGCTATGCCCCTGCAAGATGTTATCTCAGCGCTCGATCAACTGCAGAACGAACCTATTTTCCAGAAAGCAGGCATAATAATCAGTCTCGCATTAGTAGGTCTTGCCATTGCTTATATGATGCACTCATCAAACAAGAGTCATCTACCATAAACGCAGGCAAATGAAAAGCCCAAAACGGGAACCCACAGAAGCAATAAGTGCCATGGATAATAGTAAAAAATGAAAGTTTTCAATAGGCGGCAATCCGAAATATCCTAAGAGTTTCTAAGAAGCAAAGTAGCCTGGAATAGAAGAAAAGTAGTAAGCTGTTAAGCCTGCCAGTTTTTTGCTGTTTAGGATTTTTCGGTTGACTAACAACGTTTTAGGTTATATTGATTTATGACTTCTTTCGCTTTTTCTCTTCGTGCTTGGTGTTCGGATAGGAATTTATTGAGTTTTTCGGCTATGTCTTTTTTACATTCGCCGCAAAGCATTGCGCCTGAGCGGCAACGGTGTTCGCGTTCGGCAAGCTTGACGTTATCTTCTTCAAAAAGGTAGTAATAGTACTGGAATATGCTACAGGCGGCTGGGTCCGCGCCTAGTTTACGTTGTTCAGCAGCCGTGCCTTTGCCGCCGGTGAATGCGTTCCAAATCTTCTTTTTAACAACATCGGGAGAGTCCATGGTAAATATGCTTGTTTCAGGCATAGATGCGCTCATTTTTCCGCCTGCGCCCAATCCGGGCAGGAAACGGCAATGTATCTGGGCGGGTTTGCAGTAGCCGAGTTTCTGGGCAATGTCACGAGTGACACGCCAGTAGGGGTCCTGGTCGATTGCAGCAGGAATAAGCGCGGGTACATTTTCGCCTGTGAGTTTTTTGTGAATAAAGCATGGTGCAGCTTGAATCGCGGGCCAGAAGACCCAGCCGATATTGGTGCTGTCTTGAAAGCCGAAGGTAGCGCGCGCCGTTGAATATGTAATACGTTTTGCAACTTCCAGAGTAATGTCATACATTAAGCCCATGTCGTCAGTGTCATAAATTATAAACGTATTCTCAGGCTTAAACCCAAGCGCGATTAAATCTAACGCGTTCTCGTAAGCGTATTGGCGTGTTTGCTTGAGGCTGATGTCGTCTTTTATCAGGAATTTTTCGTCATCTGTCATCTGGAAGTAGAGCCGTACGCCGAATTTTTGCTGTAAATGTAGTGTGAATATCCAAGGAATCAGGTGGCCGATGTGTACTGGTCCTGATGGGCCTCTGCCGGTATAGAGGACGAATTTTTTGCCCTGCTCATACATGTTTAATACCGTGTCGAGGTCGCGATGGCTAAAGAAAATTTTCCTTTGTATCTGCAAGTGCAGACCGTCTGTGTATTTAGATACTTTTTGAAGTAGCTCATCGGTTAGGGGTTGGGTTCCGAACTCTTTTATGAGTCGTTCGTAGTCAACTTTACCTTTGACTTCCCAAGGGGTAACAACCATTTCGTTGTTATTCTCTCCGGCATTAGGCACAGACGTTTCCATTCACCATGAATAGCTTATTTGCAATGATGATGGTAAATGAACTATATCTATTTTTTAGTAAAAATTGTTCCATCTAATGAAAATGGTTGATATTTTATAGGCTTGTTTTTCTTTCCTTCAAGTACAAATGCGTTATTACAGTTAAAATAATGGCTAACATGCGGGATACGTAGAATTCAATGATTAAGTTTATGCTACATGTTTAATAGATAATTCTTCTAATTGATTCGCATTAACATTTAATGCAGGGTAGCGAATCGTCATGGTGAATAATTCAATCATAATAATTGGGGCAGGCTTAGCAGGATTATCTACTGGCTGCTACGCTCAAATGAATGGTTATCAAACACGGATTTTTGAAATGCAGGGAAAACCGGGCGGTGTCTGTGTCTCTTGGAATCGTAATGGTTACACGTTTGATTATGCAATTCACAATGTTTTCGGCTTAGCATCTAATTCAGTCAATAATCACCTTTGGCAGGAGTTAGGTGCGTTACGAGGGCTTCAGACTTATAGTTTCAAAGAATTTGTTAAAGTTGAAGATCCAAGCGGTAAAAGTCTCATGGTCTATACTGATTTTGATAAGCTGGAGCAACAAATGAAAGAACTTTCTCCCGCAGATGCTAAACTGATTGAAGAGTTCATTAAAGATGCGAGACGATTTTCCGGTTATGATTTGTTTTCAGCCCTTACGGGAGGCGCCATAGCTAAACTAAAGATGTTACCACTAATGCCTTCGCTGATGAAGTACAGCAAAATAACTTTGAAGCAGTACTCGGAACAGTTCAGCGATCCCTTCTTGCGTAAAGCGTTAGCTACAATACAATATGACATACCTGAAGTTCCAACAATTATAGCCTTGATTTTCCTAGCAACATTGAACAATAAAGATGGCGGCTGGCCAATTGGAGGCTCAATGGCTTTTGCAAAAAACATAGAAAGACGTTACCTAGAATTGGGAGGGCAAGTCACATACGGGACAAAGGTTACTAAAATATTAGTAAAAAATGACCGTGCCGTAGGCGTGCAGTTGGCTGATGGATCGGAACACTTTGCAGATACAATAATCTCTGCTGGAGATGGCTATTCAACAATATTCGGTATGCTGGAAGGCAAATACGTTAATGACATCATTAGAGAATACTACCAAAATTATCCAAAGAATCAAGCTTTTGGGCTTGAAGTATGGTTTGGGGTAGCCCGTAACTTATCCGAAGAACCTCATGCATTAGTGCTCTTCCTGGATGAGCCAATAATTATTGAAGGCAAGGAACATGATCGCCTTAGTTTAGAACTGTTTGGTTTTGACCCAACCTTTGCGCCACACGGCAAATCTGTAATCAAAGTAGTCATGGACTCAAACTATGAGTACTGGAATGACTTAGTAAAAGATGTTAAAAAGTACCGTTTAGAAAAACAGAACGTTGCCAAAATCATTATACAGAAACTAGAAAAACGGTTCCCTAGCATTTCAAATCAGATTGAGGCAACTGATATTGTTACCCCTGTATCTGTTGAGCATTGGACAGGCGCTTTTCATGGTTATCAAGCATGGGGGGCTCCAGAAAAGTATCAAAAGATTGTTAACAAGAACGGTTTAAGTAAAACACTACCTGGTCTTGAAGGCTTCTATATGGTCGGGCAATGGGCAGGGGCAAACATTGGGCTCAATACCGTGTCATTAATGGGACGCAACCTTATTCGTGACCTTTGCAAAAAAGACAAAAAGAAATTCATAGTCACAACCGTAATCTAAGTAACTAGAAAGGTAGGTGCCTCTAAGCAGAGATATCATAAGTTAATAGGCTTTATTCACTGCATAGAATTTTTAATGTTCATTAGCATGCTTTTATTAACCTGATGGGCTTACATAACTAAAAACCGCTAATTCAAACTTATTGAAGGGAATCGCATGGTGGAGCTCCGGGAAAATGAAATTCGAATTCTTGCCGCACTTGACAAGCTTGATGGTAAAGCAACGACCGAACAGATCATGCTTGAATGTGAATTGCCAGATGCGGCGGTTATGCGTGCTGCACTTATTCTACAAGAAAATGGTTTAATCAAAATTCATGCAAAAGTTGATACAAAGATCAAGCTCACTGCCGAAGGAGAAATTCATGCCCAAAACGGCTTGCCTGAGCGTCGTATTTTAAATGCTGTACTCAAATTAGGCGGAAATGCAACCTTAACACAAGCCGCCCAGGAAGCTTGCCTAGAACAGCAGTTTATACAAATTGCGCTAGGCTGGACTCAACGAAAGAAATGGGCAACTTTTGACTCAAAAAAAGGTAGGCTTAGTGCGTCTTCTTCACCCGATGAGGGAAATGACGAAAAGCTCCTGAACATCTTAAGTAGTAAAAAACAAGTTACTTTTAGCGATTTAAGTCCTGAACTACAAGCGGCGGTTGAATCCCTCAAGAGACGCAAAGCTATAATCGCCGAAGACAAAACTGAACGAATCCTTGAGCTAACCGAAGCAGGCCAGCAGGCTATCGAAGGAGGCGCAGCAGACCTAACTATAGGTGCCAAAGAAATTACTCAATTAACACCCGAGATTATAATCAAAGGCGAATGGAAAAATGCGCGCTTCCAAAAATACAACATTGAAGCCCCTGTAGCTGCCTCTTGGCCTGGAAAGAAACATCCCTACTTGGCCTTTCTTGATGAGGTGCGCACAAAGCTGGTAACCTTAGGTTTCCAGGAAATGGTGGGCACAGCTGTTGAGCTTTCGTTCTTTAACTTTGATGCATTATATACGCCGCAAGATCATCCTGCCAGGGAACTTGATGGTATATATCGCATCAGACAACCTGAATTCGGAGACTTGGATGCGTATTCAGAGGCTGTAGAGCATGTTAAAGCAACTCATGAGAACGGTGATGACACTGGCTCAACAGGATGGGGATATGAATATTCAATTCAGGAAGCACGCCGGTTAATCCTTCGCGGACATGGAACCTGCCTAAGTGCAAGGACCCTGCTTAGTAAAAACCTGCAAATCCCAAGCAAACATTTCTCTATCGCACGTGTATACAGACCTGAAATTGTAGATCGCACACATCTCTCAGAGTTTAATCAAGTTGAAGGTATTGTAGTAGACGAAAATCTCACCCTTCGTGACCTGTTAGGTGTACTGGGTAAATTTGCAAAAGAAATTGCTGGAGCTGACAAAATTTCCTTTAAGCCTGATTATTTCCCCTTTACTGAGCCGAGCGTGGAGCTAAGTGCCTATAAAGAAGGCATAGGGTGGATAGAATTTGGCGGCTCAGGTATCTTCAGGCCGGAAGTAACAAAGCCTTTGGGCATAAACGTGCCTGTAATTGCGTGGGGATTAGGTGTTGATCGACTATTCATGATGCGTGCAGGGTTAAACGATATCCGCAGCATATTTTGCCAAGACCTAGATTGGCTAAGAAGAAAACAGGTGATCTAAGATGCCTACAATTGACATGGATATAGTAGAATTCGAAAAACTGCTTGGAATACAATTCCATGGAGACATGGAGAAACTTAACGGGCTGCTCGCACTAGTCAAGAGCGAAGTCAAACTATTCAATGAAAAAGAAAACATCGCAAGCATAGAATTAAAGGATACCAATCGCCCCGATTTATGGAGCCCAGAAGGACTAGCGCGAACCCTGCGTAGCTATTTAGGTCTCGAACATGGCATGCGCCAATACACTGCTGAGCCTCCAATAGCTGATGTTAAAGTTGACTCACGCCTTAAAGATATACGACCCTACATAGCTTGTGCGATAGTCAAAAACGTCAAACTAACTGATGCCATCATCCGCGGGTTAATGCATCTGCAAGATAAACTGGACCGAACTTATGGGCGTAGTAGACAGAAAACTTCTATTGGCCTCTATAATCTCGACCTGATAAAGTTCCCATTGGATTATACGGTTGCTAATCCAACAGAATTTAGCTTTATACCCCTCAACTTTTCTGAAAAGATGATTCTTGCAGAAATTTTGGAAAAACACCCGAAAGGACAAGAATATGGGCACATAGTCAAAAAGCACAGCGTTTACCCTATTTTGCTTGATTCGGAACGCAAAGTGTTGTCCTTCCCGCCAATTATTAATTCTAACGACTTAGGTCGAGTGACAGAGGACAACCAGAATCTGCTCATCGAAGTTACAGGTACCCTCAAACAAACTGTGATTAATACATTAACGCTTATTACTTCAGCGTTAATTGACCGAGGTGGCAGGGCATACTCCGTTAATATATACTATGACGGTCAGAAAGTGCCTGAAGTTACCCCTGACTTTAGTAGTAGGCAGATGACGCTGGATGTAGCTTATGCTAATAAGATTTTAGGTCTTAAGTTAAATGGTAAGCAAATGGCGGATTTGCTTTTAACAGCAGGGTTAGGAATAGAACAGGTACGTGAAAACGATGTGACAGTTAATGTGCCCTGCTATCGCATTGATGTCATGCATCCAATTGATCTCGTTGAAGACGTCGCTATTGCCTATGGCTATAACAACATTGAGCCTCTTTGGCGTGATTTACCTACAACAGGCGCAGCACGACCCCAACAGCACCTGATTGATATAGCGCGAGAACTTATGATCGGCTCAGGCTACCAAGAAATCCTAACATACACATTAACAAACCCCGAGAGCCTATTCACCAAGATGAATCACGAGAAAGTCGAAACCGTCGACCTCTATAACCCCAAAGTTGTAACGATGACCTGCTTGCGTAACTGGCTACTCCCCGGTTTAATGGAATTCCTTAGTGTCAACCAATCAGTAGCTTTCCCTCAGAAAATCTTCGAGCTAGGAAAAGTCACCTTGTTTGATGAAACTAAAGAAACCAAAACAAGAGATGAAGAATGGCTCGCAGCCGCTACTAGTCATGCAAACGCGGGATTTAGCGAAATCAAAGCAAGCATAGACGCATTTCTAATGAATTTAGGTGTCAGCTGGCAGATAAAAGCAATTTCCCATCCCAGCTTTATCGAAGGTCGTACAGGTTCAGTGATAGTCAACGGGGAAGAGGTAGGCGTTATCGGCGAAGTCAATCCAATAGTGTTAGAAGCTTGGAAACTTGAAAATCCTACCGCCGCATTCGAGATAAATCTACAAAAAATCCTTTCAAACATAAACAGCCAAAGCCAATAACGTAAGCCTGCATAACAAAACCTATTTCCATCTTTTAGGTTCAACTTTCAAAACTAATAATGCACATTTTGCATTTTGTGGTGCATGAGTGTGTTTGCATTGTTTCTCAGTCTATGCTATTTAGTTCTGGAGGGTATGCCTTTGTAGAAGGGTGAGTCATTGTATATTGGCTACCAAAGGGCCAATCCGTCATCGAGGAGAAAGGAGAAGGCTTCGAGAACGGAAAAATTTTTTTGGCTAATCGGTCTGCCTTCAACCTCCTCACCCTTCTCATACCGCATAGCATGACTTAAGATTTTATTCTATTAAAGGATTCTGAATCTAAAATCAGTAACAATTATACAAGGCAAATAGGGGTGTTAATTACTATTTGTTAGGATTTGCGGATAGTTTCATTTGTTTTTTATCTTGGTATTATGTTGCCCTCTATGATTTGTTCCTCTGCAATGTTAAGCTGTTTGCTGACCCATGTTTTGATAAGCGTTGCTTGGTTTGATGTTTGTCCGGTGTATGTGATGATCTGATTATTTTTGATTGCTGTGATTTCTATGATTTTCTCGTTTTCTTTTAGCTTAAATGATATGGTTTGTGCTTGATTGGATAGTGCTTGGAAGTCCTCCCATTGGCTCACATGTAATGTGAGGGGTAGCTCGCTTGATATTAAATCAGCCTCTTGTTGGCTTAGCACATGGTTTTGATTTACAACCGGGTTCATATTTCCTGTTGAATTTGGCTGTGTTGTTGATGTTGGCGTAATTTGGTTTTTTGTTTTATCGCTATCAGCTACTTTTATGTCTGCGGAAACAACTGGCGATTCCTGTGACATAGCTAAGCTTTTCAAGTTTTTAATTTCTTTTTGGATGCCATTTATTTTATCCTCAATTTTCTTAACTTTGCCGTTTAGCTCTCCTGTCTCCCCTAGTTGACCTGCAACGTTGCCTAGTTCGTTTATGAGGCGGTCGAGGTCTTTTTCGTGTTCTTTTAGAACGTTAACAATGAAATCTAGTGCCTCTAGAGCTTCATCTTTGGCTGGTGTTTTCTCCGTCATCTTTCCTCTTTAGTCCTCAATTAGGCTATTCTGATAAAAACGGATTATAAAGCTAATGAATTCCAAAGACATATTTTTGCGCTGACATACATTTATCAATAGCAATCCTAGCCTTACGTGATCTAGTGGCCTTAAAATGCAAAAAGTTCATCATACTGGCAAGTTGTTGCTTGTATAACACTTGTAGCCTGAAATTACTCAACTATTATTGAAAATGGTCGGTTTAAAAACTGACAGCGCCCTTCTTCTCTATATAATCATACCAAGCCCAAAGAGCATCTGCCGTATGCTCGGAGCATCCATATTCTGCAAGAAGGTTTCTGAAATGTGCTTGACTATTTTGCCTCATTGAACCTTCCTTTCCTGCCTATTCAGCATTGGAAGCTACTTGATGATTTTTAAATGATCTGGTTTAGCTATTTAGCCTGGTCTTGTTATGCTTGACGGTCCGTTCGGTAAAGTATTTGCCGCAGTATTCTCCTCCGCCATGTGTGCATGTATAACTCGACGGAATGTATAGTCTGCATGTCTTCGCTGACTTACAAGGTAGCGCGTCCAAAGTTAAGATAGCTAGAACCACGCTCCACAGGTTCGATTTGTGGTCTGCCAAAAAGTTCCTTCCTTTTACCTTGTTGAGGAATAAACTTATGGTGTTATTTTTTTGGTTTTAATTAATAAAATCTTGTTGCTGTATGTTGACAACAACAAGTTATGCGTTTATCTTTTTATTTTACTTTTTTGCTTTGGTTATGGATTGATGTTAAATTTGACAATCATTTACTCTTTCTGCGATTGTGTTGTTATGTTTGTGTACTTGCGGGTTAGTTGTGGTTGGAAGTTTGATGGTGGTTGGCATAGTTGCTTGTAATTTTTCACAGCGCTTCTTGAGCAACAAAGTATCGTCTATTGTTGCGCTTGCTCGCTTACTATCCCCGTTTGCTATCGCGTAATACGCCGCTGTCCTAGGTAGATTATGTCTTGATTTTCTGTTAGTGATCAAGCAATACTGAATTATGTGTACTTTTTGGATTAGTGTCTGCTCGACGTGAATTTTTTGTCCATTTAGGCGTTAATGGAGTGGGCGTTTTGATTAGCATGCATTTGAGAAGTTGCTGTCTGACGGTGGTTATATTAAGGGATGTTATTGAATTAATTTCTGGTGTTAAGTATGACAGGACAAAAGAAAGTGTTGACTAATTCAAAAATTTCCCAACTCAGTAAAGAAGAGCTGAGCAAAACACACTTTAACCTACCTGAAGAGAAATCTTTAGAACCAGATCCTTGGACTGGCAAACAAAAATCCGACAAAGGCAATAGTAGCAAGCTTGGCTAAATTAATTTAACCATTTCGCCATCGGGCAATATGATGTGCTGAAGATTTTTGTGGCTGACTGATGATCTTTTTGTGATGTTATATCCTTGTGGTTTTTTATCGGTATATTTCGGTAATTCTATCGATCCAGTGATTAATTGCGTCATTGTTACTATGCCCGGTGGGCTGTCAATTTTGTTTTGTTGAGTATTGGCTGAATATAGTTTATAGTAAAATATGTTTGATGCTTTTGCTACAATATTATTGAAGCAAGTGCATTAAATATGGGATTTCAGTGATTTCATAATTATTTATCTAGAGTTATTTATTAAATTTAAATGATCATTTATTGAATAGACTTTTTTGATATAAATGTTATTCGTGAATACTTTTGTAGAATGTGTGTGGTTGTGACTGTATAAAGCCTACTACAAGTGCTTATAATTTGTTTTAGTGTAATTTGTTTTCCTATGTCGTTGTTGCTTTTTAAGCAAAGGCTGGGACGCGAGAAGAGAGTTGAAAAACCAATTGACTAAAAAAGACGAATGCCAAATTAACAGTCAGGTAGATCAAGACTTGGAGTGTAAGTGTAAACACTCGTTGCCAATTATAAACTGTACTTGTGGAGCCCAGATACTAGTTGTTCCAGATGCAAAAGCAATGGATCGCGCCATTAATTCACACTTAGTTAAACACAAAAACATTAACGAACACACTCGCATTGTGCAATTATTGACCGCACAAATTTTTGATATTGCCTGTAAAAGAAGCAAATAACAAGCTATTACAAAACTTACCTTTTTTGCTGTTCAAATCAGTTTGAGTTTGTTATGCGCTATTAGTGTAGTTAGGTTTGTAGATTATTATACAATTATCGCTTTTGGTAATATACGCGCCATATTTCTTTAAAATCGGCTTTAGTAAGTCATAGTCTCGTAAATCTGACGTGGTATGTAAGCAAACCCTAAAGCTTAACTCGCCTTCTAAAAAATTTTTTTCTAGAGACAAATTTATTGCATCAACACTAATTGTCTCCCTAAACGCCTCAGAGATCTCCTTAAGCAATCCTATCGCTTCATGCCTTCTCACTTCTAAACCTCATTCCCAAGCAATACTATTGGCTTTTTATGCATAAGTATTTTATGTACTGCCCTTTATGGTGCTAGCTCTTCTTAGGTTGTTTCTTCT
This sequence comes from uncultured Candidatus Bathyarchaeia archaeon, assembly GCA_964427115.1. Taxonomy (GTDB): domain Archaea; phylum Thermoproteota; class Bathyarchaeia; order Bathyarchaeales; family Bathycorpusculaceae; genus JADGNF01. Next base: position 13,679 of record CAYRSV010000053.1, read on the forward strand.
ACTTGTTACTTTGTGTTATGCACTTTTAAGCCGAGATATGTTCAAATTTCGTTTTACTGTCAAGGGGGTTCTATGTAGTAAAAATTTTGTAGAAATTATCCTTTTTCTGTAATATTATGGGCTGCGAAATATGATTAATAGAATAAAAAGAAACCGTAACTATGAGTCACCTACTGCCAGGATGCAAGCAGTCCCCTCGTTTAATTGCTGCATTATGGCAGTAGGTTGACTTAACAAAACACCTGAAAAAAGTGACAATATGTGGTTTTATCACTTAGCGTAGTTTTGTAGATATCTATTGCTTGGAAGCGATTTCGCTGATAAACACAGAGTGAGTATGTAGATCATCTATTATGAAGGATCTAATTCTTTAACTGTAATACCTGAGTTACAGCTTACAGTTACCCTGTTAGAGCTAACAGCAATATTCATAATAATTAGCATACTTGTAATCAAAGGGAGCATGCTTTAACGAAACACGCTGAGAAATGAGGGATAGTTAATAAAAAAATTTTTATTAATTATACTGGCAGTTGTGTTAGCAGCGGTTATTATCTCTTGTTCTTATATTTTTGTTCTTATATTTTTGTTCTTAACGCAATTCAGCCCGCAATAAAGGCGGATATGTCTGTTGATGTATCATATGTTTTTATTGGGCAAATGGAAAATAAAGAAAACGTAACTGGCTTAAACTATAGCTATTCCAAAACCGACTCCAACAGCATGCTAGTATCATATATTATTATTTTAAAAATT
>CAYRSV010000054.1:0-13689 GCA_964427115.1 uncultured Candidatus Bathyarchaeia archaeon
ATAGTTTTTGAAGGTGAACCACATGGTTGAAGAAGTTAAGAAAGAAGAATGCGGAATGCCAATACTGGGTCAGAAAGCACCTGATTTTGAAGCAATCACAACACAAGGCACGCTACGACTTTCAGACTACAAAGGCTCATGGCTTGTCTTATTCTCACACCCAGCAGACTTCACCCCTGTTTGCACCACCGAGTTCATGGCATTTGCAGGCATATATGATGAATTAAAGAAAAGAAACACCGAACTTCTGGGTCTAAGCGTTGACAGTGTATCTTCACATATAGCATGGATAAGAAACTGCGAGGAGAAAATGGGCGTAAAAATACCCTTTCCCATAATTGCGGACTTGAACAAGGACGTTGCCAAGAAATTCGGCATGATCCACCCTGAACAGAGCAAAACTGAAACCGTACGATGCGTCTTCATTATCGACCCTGAAAGCAAAATAAGAACAATGCTCTACTACCCGCTAACCACCGGAAGAAACATGAACGAAATTCTAAGAATCATAGATGCATTGCAGACAACAGACAAGTACAAGGTAGCCACACCAGCAAACTGGAAACCAGGCGACCCCGTTGTAGTTCCACCGCCAGCCACAGCTGAGCAAGCCGAAGAAAGACTCAAAGAAGGCTACGAATGCAAAGACTGGTACCTATGCACTAAAAAAATTCCAGAGAGCGGCTAACATGCCCTGCGTATCGCCAGACGGAAAACCCACAACAAGCGGCGCATCAGTACTAAAAGCCATAAAAAATGGAGCAACAACACCAGAAGAAATTTCAGCCAAAACAGGGCAACCACTTTTCAAAGTAAGAAGCGGATTACGTGAACTTACAACTGCAGGATTCATAAATGGAACAAATGACAAACTTGTGCTTTCTGAAAGAGGACACAACGCAGCACAGCAAAACTAAAAAAGACTTCTTTTTTTTTAAAATTAAATTGTAGGAAAATAAAAAAGCGATAATTGGCAGATGATTTAGAAGCTAGATAACTTTTCCCATATGCTTGTTATTTCCTCAGCCACATTGCTGTTGGGTGAGTATTCAATAATTGTTTTCCCATTGACCATTGCCTGAGTTACTTCAGGGTTAAAAGGGATATTGCCCACTACCTCTACGTGGTTTTCGTTACAGAAGTTCATGATATGGTTAGCGTTATCAGTATTCACGTCATACATGTTTACACAGACAAATGGAACAACTTTGAAGTGATTTAGAAGCTTTAACACACGCTCCAAGTCGTGGATACCAGACAACGTCGGTTCAGCAACCACCAATGCAGCATCTACTCCTGATATTGAAGCAATGACAGGACATCCTACGCCTGGCGAGCCATCAATTATGACTAAATCGCAGTTCTTTTTTGCAGCCATCAATTTAGCGTTCTGACGAACCAATGTAACGAGCTTTCCCGAGTTGGATTCACCGGCATTCAGTAAGGCATGACTCATGAAACCGCAGTTCGTTTTTGAGATATATGCGTTTCCAGAAATGCGTTCTTTTAGAGTTATCGCTTTAGCGGGACAAACAACGACGCAAACATTACACCCTTCACAGGAGATGGCTTCAACTTTATAATCAGCAGTTATAGCGTCAAATTTACATTCCTCTTTGCATAAACCGCACTGGATACACTTAGCTTCATCAATGACAGCCAGTTTTGAGCCACAAAATTCTTGTGTTTCAAGTACCTGTGGATGCAAAAGCATGTGAAGGTCTGGTGCATCTACATCACAGTCGGCGACGACAGCATTCTTTGCAAGAACTGCAAATGAAGCAGTTATACTTGTTTTACCTGTGCCACCTTTGCCGCTAAGAATAGTAAGTTGCTTCATTTTCTAATTAACTCCTTGATCATTTCATATAACGCTTGGAATTTTTCTTCCCACTCAGGCATTTCCAAGCTAAAGGGCGTGCCTTGGGAGTAGAGTTCAGCAATTTTACGTTCGTATGGAATCTCCAGAAGTATGTTAATGTTTTCTTCTTTGCAGTATTCATAAAGCGCAGCATTGCCTATACCTGCACGGTTAACAACTACCCCGAATGGAACTGCAATTCTCCGCAGAACCTGAACAGCTATCTTTAGGTCATGTAAGCCGAATGGTGTAGGTTCGGTTACAAGGATACAGAAGTTGCTGCCGCGTACCGTTTCTACAAAGGGACAGGAAGTCCCGGGTGGAGAATCCAAGATTACAAGTCTGCTTTCGCGGATATGTTTTTTGGCTGCTTTTATAACCGGTACTGCCATAGGTTTGCCAATTTCGAGTTCGCCATATACAAGCGCTATATCTTCGGCAGTGGCAAATTTTAGCGTACCAAGCTTGTATTTATCCCACGTGATCGCTTTTTTAGGGCAGACCATCGCACATCCGCCGCAGCTATGGCAAAGCTCTGGAAAAACAAGAATTTTCTCGGTAGTTGTAAATATTGCATGGTACTGACAGAACTTTGAACAAACACCACAATTAGTGCAGATCTCTCTGTTTACTACTGGGATGTCCGCATATACAGGTTCAGTCTTAACCAGTTCAGAGTCTAGAAGTAAATGGGCATTCGGTTCCTCTACATCGCAATCAATAAGTTGAACAGTGCCTAACGAAAGTGCCAAATTTACTGCTACTGTTGTTTTCCCAGTCCCACCTTTACCACTAGCAATACATATTATCATTCCGATTTTCCTTCGTTATACTTTTTAAAAAAATTGGGTACCTGCTCTGCGCGATTGGTTAATTTTTCGTATTCTTCGATAGCTTTTTGTAATGTTCTTATTGATAGCTTGGCACAATCAAGTTTTGACTCAGGTAAACCACCAAGCTCCCTTATTATATCCTCTTCTGTAATTGATTTTGCTTGGTCAATAGTTATGCCTTTCAGAAGTGTAGTTATTGCAGACGCTGAAACAGCTGAGCCTACACAACCTAGATAGGTGAATTTTGCTTTTTCAATAATGCCATTTTCAGTTATCCGTAAGTATAATTTCATTGAGTCGCCACATGGACCAAGAAAAGTAGTTATTAGACTAGGTTTTTCTATAGTACCCAAATTAACGTTATTTAAATAGAGTCCAATAGCTTTCTTAGAATAGCCAAATTCAAGCAATTGAGTTATTTTTTCTTCTGACAGCTTTAACGTATTTTTTGCCTCCTAGATTGAAATTTTGAATTAATAATGATGGATGTGCTCAGAATGATGTACATGTTCAGAATGGTGGGCATGCGCGCAACCTTCAGTTAACTCTTGGAGAGTATTGTCTTTGTATGCGGCAATCACATTGCGAACTATGTCTGAGTTGGCTTTCAGCACTGCTACGCCGGCATCTTGGAAGGTATTCAAACCTCTTGGACCCATCCCGTAGACTATGATCGCGTTTGGTTTTAACTCCAAAATTTTATCATGGGCTTGTCCAGTGCCTCCAGCATGTTCACCTGTATTTGCAACGGTTTTAACATCCACAACTTCGCCGTCATTAATGTCAACAACTGCATAATAGGGTGCGCGCCCAAAGTGTTCTGCCAATTTAGCGTCCAACCCATTCTGGCCCGCTACAGGAACGATTACTCTATCCACTTATTTTCACCTCCATCTTTGTTAAACCGATATTATTGATTCAACTAGTGCACTAGTGCCCGTTTTTGTCAATCTTTATTGACCTCCGCCTCGCCTGACGCCCATGCCAAAATGTTCGCCAACTGTAGGAGCATCTGTTTTTCTTAGTTCGCCTCGTTTGTACTGTTCAATAACCGCTTTAACTGTTCCAGATGCACCCGTAATGATTTCTATTCCTGCTGTTGACAAAGCTTGAAAGGCGTTAGGTCCGACACTACCAGTTATGACCACTTTGACGCTTTTGTCTGCCATTGTTTGAGCTGCTTGAATGCCTGCTCCGCCTGTTGTGCCCGAAGCCACGTTTGGAACGGCTTCAAATTGCATCGTTTCTGGATCCACGATTACAAAATAGAGGCATCTGCCAAAGCGAGGATCTAGCTGTGCCTCCATACTATTTCCTGTTGAACTTACACATATTTTCATTTTATTATCTCCTTAAAGTAAGAAACGTTTTTCAGTTCTTCTGTAAACCATCGCATGGCTAAACATGTGTTGTTGATGATACTTATTGCGTATCATCCCCACTATCCCGGTTATAGCAAGCCTTGGTACAAACACTTGCTGTATGTTTGTTTTCTAAGAAGATCTCAATTTTTTTTACTATTTCTACGAAAGCTTTAGTAGCAGGCGAAGCGAGATTTTCAGCTATAAAGGACCTTCCCTCATCCGAATTGGTGCAAATCATAGGATCTATCGGAATAGAACCTAAGTAAGGAACCACCATATCGTCAGCTATTTTTTTCCCTCCGCCAGATTTGAAAATATTTATTTTTGCACCGCAGTCTGGACAGACAAAACCACTCATATTTTCGATTATACCAATTATTGGTACTCCGAGTTGTCTTGCGAACGTGACGGCTTTTTTTACAACTACCTGCGAAACCTCAGAAGGCATAGTAATAATAATTACTCCATCTAAATCAGGAATCAATTGCATGACACTTAGTGGTTCGTCACCAGTTCCAGGCGGGAGGTCTATAAATAAATAATCAAGTCTACCCCAAGTTATGTCAGAAAGAAACTGCTGGATAGCCCTCATTTTTAGTGGACCGCGCCAAACCACAGGTGCCTCATCGTTTGGAAGAACAAAATCCATTGATACTACTTTTATGCCCAAGCTGCCTGTGACTGGATAGATAGCGCCGTTCGGTCCGCTGTTCAATTTTCGCCCTTTTAAGTTGAGCATTTTAGGAATACACGGACCATGAATATCTGCGTCTAGGACACCAATTCCGCGGGTAGGTTGTTGCGTTGCAAAGGTCATTGCAAGGTTCGCAGTAACAGTACTTTTGCCTACCCCGCCCTTGCCACTAATTATCGCAATTTTATATTTGATCCTACTTAGAGTTTGTTTGAGCCGAGTTTCTTCGATGTTCACTTCTGGCTTACTGGAACAGTCACTAGATGTTGCATATGTACTAGATTGAAGATTTCCGGTCACATCACTTTGTTTTGCAGACCTTGTCATTACCGATACCACTTTATGCAAATCAGTTTAATAGATAAACCTTATTAATAGTTTACGTTTATTTACTAAACTGAGGCAGAATATGTGGACGACGTAGATAGGAAAATAATTTCACAACTTCAATTAGATGGACGAACAACCCTACAAGAACTATCTGAAATTATTGGTTTCACCAACATGGGTACCAAAAAGAGGCTGGAAAAACTCATCAACCAAGGCACAATCAAGGTCTCCGCCCTGATTAATCCAGAAGCGCTCGGGCTAATTCCTGCCATTGTTATGCTGGAAATGGAGAGTACCGAAGCCAGCGAAAAACTCATCGAGCGCTTCAAGGATTGCCCCAGAGTTATCCACATTTTCAAGACCATCGGCGGATACAACCTTATAGCACTTGTTGTAGCCGAAAACCAAGACACACTAGAAAGCATTTCAACCGAGCAATGCTCGCTACGAAGTGCACAAGGAATACGCAGGTCAGAATTTTACCCAATAGGTGACATGTACTTCTCGCCTTTTCTGAACATTCGCGAACACCTCACACACAAGGACACAACAATTACTCCATGTAAAGTCAACTGCGGACCCTGCAAACGATACAGAAAACAAAAATGCGTAGGCTGCTCAGTAACAAACAACTACAAAGGCGTTCTCTAGCAGGTATAGACTGTATGAGTCTAGTAGAAGCAGGACCAACTGAAGGATGCTGCAAAATCAGAGAAGCCTCTGCAGTAGAAGTGCTGAGCCTAGTTGATAATTCAATCGACTTTGTATCCACAACAAGTCACAAATTAGCCAAGCCTTTTAGACAGTGGACCAGAGAGCGATACGGCCAAGAATGGCTTAATACTCATACGCAAACGCCCATTGCTGAACACGGATTCTCAATGCTCATTAAAGTCTACGGTAAAAACCAAACGCACAGCATCTTGTTTGATACAGGAGGCAGCTCAGAGGCAATTATTGAAAACTCAAAGCGCATGGGCATAGACCTTAGGGAAATAGAATACATAATTCTATCGCATGGTCACTATGACCACTTTGGCGGTTTGACATCAGTAGTTAAAGTAATAGGTAAGGCAGACTTGCCGATCATAGCCCATCCAGATGCACTTAAAACTAGAGGCTTGGCTCTGCCTAACGGAACAATTCGCAAATTCACAGAATTCCCCAAAGAAAATCAGCTTCATCCAGCCAAGATTACATTCTCAAAGCAACCCCTTTTGATAGCAAACAATATGGTTTGCATAACAGGCGAAATCCCGAGAAAAACAAGTTACGAAAAAGGTCTTCTACACCATCAAATGCTTGTGGATGGTTCTTGGCGACCTGACCCACTGATTATAGATGACTGCGCCCTTGTCATAAATGTCAAAGGAAGAGGCATAATGGCGATTTCAGGCTGTGCCCATGCAGGCATAATCAATACGATTACTTATTCACAACAGATTAGCGGAGTAGAACAGGTTTATGCTGTCTTGGGTGGCTTCCATTTAGCGGGAAAAGGCTCTGAAGAACAAATCGAGCCTACACTTAGCGAGTTGATACGCATTAGTCCTGTACTGATCGTGCCCTCACACTGCACTGGATGGAGGGCTGCAAGCGCCATAGCTAGAGCTTTACCGGACGCTTTTGTCTGGAACAGCGTAGGAAACCTTTACCAGATTCAAGAGCAAAAAACACAAACATTGATAGATAAGTAAACAAATCTAAACAGTACAATCCAAGTAACCAAATTATAAAATGGAGGAACCAATCTGCAGAGAAAAGGACCCTTATACATTGTGCCTTGGAGGTGCACTTTCGGCTGTAACTTTAATTGTGCCCATTGCACTTCAGCAGGAAAACCAGCAGCCCCAAATGAAATGAGCACCCAAGACGCCAAACACTTAGTAGACCAGGCATTCGAGATGGGTGCAAGCTTCTTTGGGATAACGGGTGGCGAAGCCCTTCTTCGAAAGGACCTATTTGATGTGCTTGGTTATGCCCGAAAACTCGGCATGGGCACCAGCATTATCACTGATGGCCGATTGCTCGATGAGAAAGCCTACGAGCAAATCATAAAGAATGAAACAAAAATCTCCATTAGCATTGACGGCTCGGAAGCCACAAATGACGTCGTCAGAGGGAAAGGCGCCTACGCAGCCGCAGTTAAGGCAATTGAAAGGCTTTCAAAAGAAAACCTTCTAAACTGCCTCGTATATACCCTTGCCAACGCTAATGAACAAGTAACCAACGTTACTGAAAATGACTTTATCGACGTTATGGACCTAGCTGAAAAGTACGGTGCCCGCTGGGTCATTTTCCACGGCATGATTCCCTACAGCAAAGACCCAAAAGACCTCAAAGCAGCTCCCTCCCCCACTCAGTACGAGTGGGCATGGAATAAACTCTATGATCTACGCATAAAGTACAAGGGCAAACCAGACGTTAACATCTACTATCCGACTTTTGCAAGAGTTGCTAAACAACGCGGTATAGCTGACTGGGACAACTGGTTTAATCGGTTCTTTCTTGGCAGATGCTTCTTTGGCAAGTTTATGAGTATAGCAGAAAACGGTGATGCGATCCCTTGCAGCTACAATGACGTCTACCGCTTCGGCAACATTAAAAATCAAAGCCTCCAGAGCATCTGGGACAGCATGCAAAACAGTGAATTCTTTGCCAAAGTTCGAGACAAAAACAACCTCAAAGGCAAGTGCGGAGTCTGCGAATACAAGGAAATCTGCGGCGGCTGCCGAACCTCAGCGCTATTTTTTACAGGCGATATACTTGGACCTGACCCGCAGTGCGCATATATTCCTAAAGCCTTACGCGAAAAGTAAGGTTTCGCACACCTTTTCTTTCTCTCATTTTGTATATGTAGACAAGTTTTTGGTGACATAATAATTAAATAACTTCGGTGATACGTTTTTATACAATAGTGTTACTGATATAAGTATGGCATACTTTAAAAGCAGGGACATAGCCGCAATCGCGTTATGCGCAGCATTATGGGGAATACTTAACGCACTTCTATCGCCAATATTTTTTAGAATTTTTCATCTTCCATTCTTATGTGACCTTATTGGATTCTCGGTACTTACAATAGCTGCATGGTGGATAAGGAAGCCCGGTGCTATAACTCTCATCGGGCTTATCGCAACTGCCATTAATTTTATCCTTGTTCCAACAGCAGTCCAGTTCTTAGGTTTCACAGTGGCAAGCATATTTTTTGACGCCGTTATTAGCCTTGTAGGATATAATAGAGCATTCACAAAGAAGAGCTTCGCAATTATCAGCATGATGGGAGTCTCAATCACATCTGCCGCCTTAGCCGGATATCTCATCGGAACCTTTTTCATGGCATTACCTGCAATGATCCAATGGGGAGGCGTACTCGGCTGGGCCGGATTACATGCCTTAGGTGGAACTATCGGCGGAGCAATAGGCTCATTTTTGATAGCAGCTCTAAACGCAAGAAAAATTACGCCTTACGGAAATCGAGTTAAGCAAATAGGAAATCCCTGGAAGAGCTAACAAATGACAGACCGTAAAACATTCTTTAACAAAGCAGCTATCAACTGGGATAAGCAATTCAAAACACCAAAATTAGTTACGTTTCTAGAGCGATTTGTGCCTACTTTTGGCATATTGTCTGGGCAGAGAATTCTTGACGCAGGAACGGGGACAGGGATTCTGGTTCCGTTCTTGCTCAAAGAAGTAGGCCCAACAGGTCATATAACTGCAATCGATTTCGCTGAAGAGATGGTAAATATATGCAAAGAAAAGTATGCTCATCTGCCAAACGTCACTGTTATAGTTCAGCGGATTGAAGAGCTCAATTTCCCATCCAGAAGCTTTGATGCAGTTGTCTGCTTTGGCTTATTCCCGCACATAGAAAACAAAGAAGAAGCCCTAAAGCAGATACATCGCGTGCTTAAAGTGGGAGGAAAACTCGTTATAGCCCACGCATTAAGCAGTGAGGAAATTGAGGCGCACCACCACAATACAGAATCCGTAGTCGCCCATGATACGCTGCCAGATAAGCACTCAATGAAGCAAATGCTCAAACAAACAGGATTTATCGGGATAAATATCATAGATGAACCCGGACGCTACCTGTGTACTTCAACCAAGCAGTCAACATAAGATATGAGCCATAACAACCTAGCAGAGATAGAAAACTTTCTACAGAGCTTTATCTACTGTCTCCAGCACTGTTATGGTTGAGTTTATCCATCGTAAATAGGAATTCAATGCAGCCCGCAACGCTACCGTATCGTTTGCTTCAACATCTAAAACCAGCATCTGCCCATCACATGATAGGCCAACTTTGGAGCGCGTGCTAATTTGCTTGTGGACTTCAGGCGTCAACGCATTAATCAAGGCGGACAACTGCTTATTAGAAGCGAACATGAGTCTGATGGTAGCTTTAGCCTTCATTAACGTAGAACTTCCAGCAAGTCTGATAGAAAGCTAGCCCTCTTAAAATATGTTATAGAAAAACAGACAGCATAAGATTAAATAAAAAACTAAACGAAAAGGAAAAGAAAAAGTTTAGGTGGTTCCTTCTTCCGCCGCTTTTGTGGGTGCAGTTGATTCTGCGATTCCACCTTTGGCTGCACGTTTGGCTACTGCACCAAGTTTAGTGCTTGGTATGTATGCTCCACCGGTGTAGGTGTATTCGCATTTACCACATTTCCAGACGCCTACGCTTAGACGCCTGACTCTTACGAAGCCGCATTGTGGGCATCTGTGAGCGGTTTTGAGCCCAGCGATAACTTTGTTGTATCGTTTACGTACTGTTGCACCATATCTTGGCCCGAATCCTCGAGTTGAACCGACTTTCTTTGTTTTTGGCAATATTTTCACCAGGTTAATGTTTTGCGTAAATCAGCAGCTTTCTGTTGTGCAATCTTACTAGCTTCTAATATTTGTTGTGGCGTGAAATATCCGGATCCGCCCTTCTGAACTGCACAGATATTGCCTTCGGTGTTAACTGCTAGCGAAATTCTTGCCTCCATGACCTGCTCTTCTTCTATGCTCGGGTCGACGATTAGGTTGTTGCCTAGTTTTGCAATGGTTATGGTTATGGGCTGTGTCCGCAGTGGTAATGGCGTGTAGCCTTGTTTAATTTTTACTTCATCGTCTTTAATTTCATAGTTGGGCATCTTGGTGTTAAGCAGCGCTGCTACTGAGGCTATTGCTGAAGCATCAATGAGGTTTCCGTCGTGGTTAAGTACGTAGACGTCGACGAAGACAACGAATACTTTCTTACCTGCTTCAATGCAAAGCTTTTCGGTATCGATTGCCTTTGATTCGCGTATGCCGCGATCAACAATTCTTGCAAGCTCAATAGAATTTTCATCTGGTGGACCTGGCTCGAAAGAGGCTGAGGCCAAGGGAACAAGCTCCGCGTTAACGGTCATCACACCCTCATTGGGCGTATCTGGGAACGGCTCGCCTGTTTCAACTTTGGTTCCCACAAGAACCTCAGTTTTACCTAACAAGACACGTGCGGACCCTTCAGCTTTCTCAATTATACCTTGTTCGATCTTAATTTCACGGTAATCAGTTAAACCTCGGCCATCAAGGCGTCTGCCTTTCTCGAGCAATGCGAGGATTTGTTTTTGGCGTACTTTAGTAATTAAAGATGACATTATTCTAACGCCTCTTCTTTGTTTTCTTCTTTAACATTCATGTATTTTGTTTTTAATGCTTCTTTCTGCATGCCGTAAATCGTCCGGCAGCCATCCATAGCCATGTTCATTGCTTTCTCTAGTTCGTCAGGTGTTAGGATACCGTCCATCTGGAGCAGAGTGACAGCGTTCAGGTTAGGCATGTAGGCTACTGGAACGTCTGCTGATCCGAGTTTGTCCTCAGCATCGTAGAGGTCCAAGACCACGGTATCTTCAACTTTGCCAGCTGCACAGGCGGCTACGAGGTCGCGCATAGGTATTCCTGAATCAGCGATTGCTAGAGCGGCTGCGGTTATGCTTGCACATCTTGTACCGCCGTCTGCCTGCAAGACCTCAACGAACACGTCTATACCTGTGCGCGGGTATAATTCAGGGAAAAGTGCTGGTTCAAGAGCTTCACGTATGACTTTAGAAAGTTCAACTTCTCGTCGCGAAGGAGCAGGTGATTTACGCTCTTGAACACTGAACGGCGCCATGTGGTAGCGGCATCTAATAACCATTCGGTCAGGGCGCGAAAGGTGCTTTGGATGCATCTCGCGTGGACCAAAGACTGCTGCAAGAATCTTATTCTTTCCATGTTCAATATATGCTGATCCATCAGCGTTGGGTAAAATACCTACTTCAAGCTTTAAGGGCCTTAGCTCGTCGGCTTTTCGGCCGTCAAGACGTATGCCTTTTTTGTCGATTAGTTTTTCTTGTTTTTCATTCATTGCTTATTTTCCTCCGGTTTTGATTCCATTTTTGTCCCTAGCTTTGCTTTTTCCTCCTTGAGGAATTGGGTAATACGATCGGTTAATCCACTTGTGTGGGATTCATCTTCGATTTTTTTAATAGCTGCCATGGCGAGTTCTTCTTCGGCCGTGTTCTTTCCGGTGACAAGAATCATGCCGTTTAAACCCAAGATGATTTGGCAGTTAGTCTCAGTTTTTATCATGGAAATCATGGAGCCTTTCCTGCCAATAATACGTGGGATTTTTGTTGGTGTTACGCGCATGATTTGACCACGGGTGATTTTACCTAAGCCGGGCTCGCCGACGGTAAGCTGTGGGTCATGTGCTCGGTCGTAGGATGCAATTTTGGCCACTATCAAGTCGCCTGCATCTAGGACTTGGGATAGCTCATCGGTTTGGGGTTTGAAGGGTCTGCTTAGTACATCTGACGCTCTTAAGAGCGCAGTATAGGGTGATTTTATATCGATAGTCCACCCATTGAATCCAACTTCGATGACTGAGCCAATAACTATATCGCCTGGTTTGGGAACGTAAAACGCTCTTAAGGCGACTACGTTGACCTTTTTATTATCGCAGTCTACGAGTCCGATTCTTGAGGCATATATTTTTCCTGCCTCATTGTATGTATTTTCTCCAGGTTGGTAGTCGCCTTCTGCAAGAAGCTCTCCTGGCGTTACCACCTGCTTTGCTTCAAAGAATGTTGGCATATTTTTTCCTCCATTATTTTAATTTTATTTTTGATCTAGCCTGTTCGGTTTGATTAACTAACTATTTTTGCGTCTCCTGAGCCTTTGGTTACTTCGCCAAGTTTGTTAAGGAAAGAGGCGTAGCTGCCTGCAGGCATTTCTATTATACCATACCATGAACCGTCACTGCGCCATTCCTCTCGTTTTATAGAGCCATAGCCTTTAAGGGCGCCATAAGCGCGCACCGCATACGTTGCAGGTATGGTGACAGCAATTTGAAGCTGCTCTACTTTAAGAGGTAGAATCGGTCTTAGGAGCTTGATTATATCTCTTGCCTGCTCTTCTATAGATTTGTAAGGGTCAATGGGGTAGCGAATTTGCTCCATAGCATTCTCGATTCGCAGTGGCGGATGGGGTAGATTTGTTTTTGGATCAACAGCTTGGCGGCTTATGTAATCGATTATTTGTTTTCTTTTGTCTTCCACCATCTTTCTACGTTGCTCGGTGGTTAGCTGTAATTGACCTTTTTTTATAATCTGGTCTGCAGCTTTAAGTGGGTCAGTTGTTCCAAAAGCCTTGCGGATCGCATCTTCAGGGGCACGCGTGCCCTTATTTGCATCAGAGAAAATGGTTTCCGCTGCCAAAACCTCAGTTATACTTGAGATTTTGCCATTGCGGTAATCCAGAGCCTTTTGGGATTTAACGAGTATTTCAAAATGCTCGTTATCTTTTGTGAGCCGAGCGATGGTGAACTTTTCGCTCATCAGAAGCTCACTTGCCCAAACCTAAGGATTTAACTGCTTCGTCCACTTCGTCATCGGGTAACATGGTTAATTTTTTAGTTGTTACCGGAATAACGGCGATTTTTATGCGAGGTGGCAGTTGTCTAGCTTCGAGGGCTTTAGCGAGACATTTTATGGCGAGTTTTTTGGCTTCCTCAAGGCTTAGGTTATCTTTGTATTCTTCTTTGAATATATTGAGCACTGTTTCTCTGCCTGCGCCTAATGCAGTTGCTTTGTAGCCTCTGTAGGTTCCGCTTGGGTGAGTTCCAAAGACGCGTGCGCCAGTTTTGTCGACACCGCCAAAGATCAGGCTAACACCGAAGGGTCTTACACCTGCATGTTGTGTATACATTTGCTGAATATCACAGATGCGTTTGGTTACGACCTCGGTGTCTATAGGTTCGTCGTAGGTTAGTTTGTTACTTTGCGCATAAACTCGTGCTTGATCAATTAGTACACGTGCATCGCTGCTTAGTCCAACTATAGCTGCGCCAATGTGTTCGTCGATTCGGAAGATTTTCCAACTGTACCCTGACTCTTCAAGGGGTTCAACATTTTCTTCTGCGCCCAATACAACGCCTTCAGCGCATTGTATACCTAAAATTGTTGCGCCGCGATTTACAAGTTCCATCGCGTATTCGACTTGGAAAAGTCTACCATCAGGACTGAAAACAGTAATCGCACGGTCATATGCTCCAGGTGCTGCAAATACGGACATAATCTTAAACCTCTT
>CAYRSV010000055.1:0-13299 GCA_964427115.1 uncultured Candidatus Bathyarchaeia archaeon
ACTATAATCTCTGGTACAATCCTAACAGCCAAGTCGTATGAAAATCTATCAGAGTTTGCCTGCGATTACTTAGAACGGTATCAAGCGCATACTGGTCTTGATTCAACGGAGTTGATAAAGACGCTAGGCATGGTTGATGAAACACAACGTATGCGCGTATCTTCAGGCAACCTTACTTTGACAGTAGCGCATCTGTCAATTCCTAAAACCATGTCTTTCGTTTCAGGGCAAATGCAACACTCTAACGATACGATTAAGGTTACTGAATTTAACTGGGCCTTCATAGTTAACGGTGTAGAATATACACCTATCACGATGAGCTTTCAAGAAGGTAACTTTTCCCGCTTCACTGACAATCGCGTCATCTACGCGATAGGCAATACTGACGTGACAATTTCCAAAGAACAAGCCATAAACATAGCAATGAACTACATCAAAGACTACTCCTATACCACAGCTAACGGCACCAAAATAAGCGGATTTGCCGTAGACGTAAGCAAAACAACTGCAAACCTAGCCAATCTCGTGAAAGTAAACGATACTCTGTATCCTTGCTGGAACGTCATATTGGTACTCAACCAGACCTATCCTGATAATGTTAACTCCCTTGTCGTAGTGATATGGGCAGGCGACGGCGAAGTCTCAAGCTGCACTGCTGAGCCATTTAGATATTACCCAAGTGACCCAAACCCCGAACCTGCCACGCCAACACCGGAGGCAACACAGGGGGTTCACCCCGGAAACGCAACAACCCCAGCTACGGCTCCTATAGATAGCGTAAAATCATCAATAACACCTGAAACAACAGCCCCAGCTCAAACGATAGGTAACCCTGCAGAAGCAGTCGAAATCCCAACATCAAATACCTTCCTTATGGTCTTGACAGCTATTGTAGCAATAACCGTCATAGCAACAACAATAACGGCAGCACTAATCAAAAAACGAAACAAATAACCCCAACCTCCCTTTTTCGACCAAATACTCCTATTTTACTAATTCACGCCATTTTGCACCATTTTTAATATTGATAAGCCTAATTGAGTTCCAAACAAAAGGCATCTTAAGTCTATCCCTGTTAAAAAGGAAGGCTGGGGGTATGTAGCCTTCAAGGGCGGTGTTTTTGACCTTTGATTTTAGGTTTTTTGGGCTTTTTGGAGTTGGCAGAGCATTTCAAACATGACTTTGGCTGCGGCTATGGCTGAGATGCCGTGGTCGTAGGCTGGTACGATTTCTAGGTTGTCAAAGCCGATGATGCGTTTGTCGCAAAGACCGCATGTGAGTTCGATTAGATCGCCTGTGCTGATGCCGTCTGCTTCTGGGTTCTGCACTGCTGGTGCAAACGCTGGGTCAAGAACATCCATGTCTACGCTCAAATACACGTGCTCGTAGGGCGAAAGCTTCTCTTTAAGCTGTTCGACTATTTTCTGTGTGCCCTCGCGCTTGATTTGCTGTGTCGGGATAAATTCGATGCCGGCTTTTTTGGCATATTTGAGTTCGTCTCGACAGACGGATCGGGTGCCGACTTCGATGATTTTTGCCGGCTTTATCTCTTTATTAATTAGTTGCATGAATGTCGTGTGCGAAAGTTTTAGCCCGAGAAACTCAGTACGCAAGTCCAAGTGAGCATCAAAGCTAACAACTGCAGTTTTTTGGGCTTTCTCGCCAAGTCCTCCTATAATGCCGTATGTGATGGTGTGTTCGCCGCCAATAGCGATGGGGATTTTGCCTTCTGCGATGATATCTTCAACCACGTGCCCAAGCATATCTGCGGTCTTCTTCGGGTCAGCGCTTACATGCAAATCACCTGCATCATAAATTGGTGCATCCTCGAGGTCTTCACCGCTGCGCAGACTGTAGGTTTCAATATTCAATGATGCTTGGCGAATCGCTGTTGGTCCAAACCGTGCTCCCGTACGGTATGTACTAGTAACGTCAAATGGAACCCCAAAAACCACATACTTTGCTTCTGCAAAAGGCTTCTGATAACCGCCGAAAACGTTTGATTGTGACGTGAACAATTCAATATAGCTCATTTATCTTTCCTACCAAAAATTATCAACTATTGAGTACGCAAAATACTTTTCCACTACCTAGAACGGTGTTGGGAAAATTATGAAAACCTCCAAATCTTGTGCGTAGTACAATTTTAAACATTAAATTTATTAGTACTTAACCTTATGCATTAAGGTTAAAGGGATTAGAAGTGTCACTTGCCTCGAAACTTAAATTCGAAAGCTTAGGTTCACTTGCTTCAGTAGCGTTTTACGCCGTAACAGGCTTAATCTTACTTATTATGCTACCTTTAAGCGGTTTTCCGCCGCACGTAGCCATAACTGGCATTGCAAGCCTCATAGCTGCATTTGGCTTATTCATCAAACGCAAATGGGCCATCTGGCTAGTTGCCATGCTCTTCTTTGTTATCTCAACTTTTACACTTTATACGCTTTACTTTGTGATTGCCACAGACATAATCGCGACCGTAGCCATGGCAGCATATGCAGTCATGACTTGGATATTTACACTATATATCGCCGCCAACCGCAGCGCAATATTAAGCTAAACTAAAGCCTGCAAACCCATAACATGCAGGCTTCTATTTGTTTCCTTTAAAGAGCCAGACTTTAACTTCTTCACCAATATCTATGAACTGTACGTTCTCAGGAATCTCCACGTACCCATCCGCTTTGGACAGCGTAGTTATGGCTCCTGAAGCACCTGATTCCACAGGGTCTGCAATCAACTTGCCCTGTGCATCACGCCTAAGTTGCACTGTAGTAAAAGTTCGTCTGCCCTTTGCTGAAAACAACCTAGCACCAGAAACCGCCACCAACGACTCTGTTTCTGCTAAAGGTCTACCTGCCATAGCCTGGATGATGGGTCTTACAAACAAATGGAACGTAAGCAAAGCCGCTGCTGGATGTCCAGGAAGTGAAAAAATTGGTTTTTTTTCAATCAGCGATAAAGTCACAGGTTTTCCAGGTTTTAGTGCTACCCCTGAAAAAATCATGCCTGGCTTGCCTAGCGAGCCTACGATTTGTGGTGTGAGGTCTTTAGGTCCAACCGAGACTCCTCCTGAAGTGATCACCATATCCGCTGAGGCTAAAGCGTTTTGAAGGGCTTGGCGCAGTTCTGTTTCGTTATCAGGCACAACTCCTCTATAGAGTGGGTTTGCACCACTTTCCAAAACTGCCGCACACAAGCTATACGCGTTAATATCATAAATTTTTCCCGGCAGAAGCTCTTTTCCCGGTTCGGTGACTTCTGGTCCTGTGGATAAAACCGCAACACAAGGCACCCTATACACATTGACATTTGCCATGCCGATTGCTGCCAGAACCCCTATTTGTGGTGCACCTAAAACTGTGCCTGCTTTGAGGGCGACTTGACCGTTTTTTATGTCTGAGCCTTTTTTCATAATGTTCTCATTAGCGGTCACAGAGCTGTAAACGTTCAGTTCAGCGCCATCTATGCCGGTGTCTTCGAGCATTACTACAGCGTTTGCACCTTCGGGAATCGGTGCACCTGTAACGATCTCGGCGGCTTCACCCTTTGAAATCTGTATATGTGGGGTTTCTCCTATAGCGACTGAGCCGACGACACGAAGCTTTAATGGCGTCGTTTCATCTGCGCCATAAGTATCCTGAGCTTGAACTGCGTAGCCGTCTACGGTTGAGCGATCAAATGGCGGAATATCCAGTTCGGCAATGGCGTCTTGAGCTAAAACGCGGTTATGCGCCTGGAGAAGGGGGATTTCTTGTGTGCCCAACGGTTTGGGCTTTAAATACTGTTGGACAATGTCTTTGGCTTCTTGGTAGCTGAGCAGTCTTCTAAACATTGGATGTCGCCGTTTCTATGTTGCCAAAAAGGTGAACTGTTACTGCAATGCCTTCCATGAGCCCTTCGCGGTTTTCTGGAACAATTATGTAACCATTGGCTCTGGTCATGGTTGATATGTTGCTTGCGCCGCGTGTAGCAATTGGCTCAGCCATCAAGTCATCATTCTTCTGAAATACGCGAACGCGCACGTAATTTTTGCGACCCAGCGCCGTGGTGATCCTACGTGTTAAAACTGCCTTTACCGTTGGTCTTTTTTCTTCCTGCTTCATGCCTAATAGCTTGCAGATTAGTGGTCTTGCGAAGACTTCAAAGCCGGTGATGGCGGCAACAGGGCTGCCTGAAAAGACCATTATTGGTTTGTGTTCTATGGCTGCAAGTGCGGTTGGCATAGCTGGGCGCATAGCGATGCCGTGGACAATGATGCCTGGGGTGCCCAGTTTATTTACTGCTTCAGGTACAAGGTCCAATCCACCTACGCTTGTCCCGCCTGTGGTAATAACTGCATCGGCGATTTTTAGTCCCAGCTCAATAGATTCGGCAATTTCATCCACATTGTCCTGCGCTATGCCTAAATCCAAAGGTTCAGCGTCTAATTCGCAGCACATTGCCGCAAGCATGGCTCGGTTAGATTCGTAGATTTGTTTTTCAGTGCGGTCTTTGCCTGTCTGCGCAAGCTCGTTGCCTGTGGCTAATATTGCGATTTTTGGTTTCTCAACAACCTTTACTTCCGTGTAGCCTAATGCCGAAAGCAGTGCGATATAGTAGGGATTTAGTCTGGTTCCGGCTTTGGCGGCGATATCGCCTTTCTTGATGTCTTCTCCTCTGCGAATTATGTTCTCGCCTACTGCGACTTGGCTCCAAACTTCCAGCTTCGTATCCTTCTTTTGAGTATTTTCCAAAATGACGACGGCGTTTGCGCCTTTCGGTATGGGGTTACCGGTCCAGACCTGTTTAGCTTCACGGTGTGCTGTATCTGCTAATTCGTCGCCTTCTGCGAATCGAAAAAGTAGTGGCTTCTGCTGCGTTGCGCCGTTGGTGTCTTCGGCTCTTACAGCGTAGCCATCCATAGCTGAACGATCAAATCTTGGCAAATCCTCAAGTGCGACCACATCTTCAGCTAAAACCCGATTGTAAGCTTCAGTAATCGGAATAGAAATGTCCCTGCAACGTTTAACCTGCAACGCATCAAACCACAACTTCGTCGCTTCATACGTAAATGTTAACTTCTGAAATCCCTTCTCAATAGCCACAATACTTCACACAACACAGCATAAGCAGCAAACCATTAAAAGTATATCGGGCGATTTTAAGCCTAAAAACAGCCGCACAACCAAAAATCTGCATACAGCACAGCTCAAAGTCAACTTTTCTCTAATAGGCTTATACATAGAATTGCTACAAAACTCACATCCCACAAATTTGTAAGCTCGTAAGCAAAACTACTTAACACCTCTCTCATCGAGAATCTGCCAACCACCCAAACAGCAGATAACCACCCAAAAACTCAAACTACACCCGCACACTGATAACCCTCTACTTCTCTGCCCTAACAATTCCTAGAAACCTGCAAAAACAGCAACCCATCAACTACCAAGCAGGCCACCATAATAAACAACACCAGACCAGTGCCGAGGACTTAATTGCTTAAATCAAATAGACCTCACCGACTTTATTAAAACTCAGCGGGCAAACAGGTCAACTAACTCAACTTATTACAACGATTGAAAGATATTTTTTGTAATCGTTATTTTATAACAAGCATGTCGGGGTATCTAATTTCAGGAAAGAGCGCACTTGCAGGTGTTATGCTTGTTTTATAGCTTAGGATGTGTACTATTTTCCTGTGATTTTCTTTAGTATCTCGCGCATTTTTAGGGCGTCGATGTCTTGCAGTGGGGTTTCGCATATCAGCGTAGGTTGCAGTTTGAATTCGGCTATGACCTGCGCAAGGTGCTCGAAGTTTGGTCCGAAGCCGGGTTCGTCGAGGCTATGGTGGCATTTTTCGCCAGACTTGTAGGAGTATTCAATTTTGCTGAAATGACAATGCATGTTTCTGGCTACTTCGGTACCCAACTTGGCTTCGACTTTAGTTACAACATCTTTAAAGTCCGACGAGGATCTGAGTGCTCCGCCGCCACGTGCATGCAGATGCGACCAGTCGATGACTAGCTGCAACTGCTCGACCTCCTGATTAAGCGTCAAAATCTCATCAAGCGTACCGAACTGGCTATGTCTGCCCAACGTTTCGGGTCCCAGCTTGACATTGTCAATGCCGTGCTCCCTGAGGGTTTTCACAACATCTTTGAAGGCTGAAATAGCCCTTTGTAGCGCCTCAGTTTTGCCACTCTGACCATAGTAGCCGGCGTGACAGACTACAACGTTGGCCCCCATCCAGTCCGCTGCGGTGGCTGCGGCTAATAAGCGGCGCTTGCTATCTTCAGCAACTTGCGGTTCGCCAAGCAGGTTTATGTAGTATGACGAGTGGACGCTGACTTGGATATCGTTCCGTTTAGCTTCGGCTCCAAATTTTTTGGCCGAATCCTGTGTTATTTGCGGTGATTGACCCCAGCGAACTGCAGCGTACTCAAATGCATCCAAGCCTTCTTCTTTAAGCAGCTTAGGAATATCTGTCAATTCTGCCCTCATAATCCGAAACATGTGTGGGACCCCTGCTGGGCCAAAACGTACTCGATCAGCCATTACATTCCCTTTTTATTTGGAATTGTAAAGTTCAATGTGTCTTCTCACTTAAAAAATACACCTTATTTAAGATCAAGCCTAAACTTGATAGTTGACGCAAAATGACTTGAATTATAATAGGTAAATAAATTCTAAATAATGCGCCTTCGCCTGAGTATCATCGTGATGACTGCTGCTATTAAGATTGCGCCTCCAGCTGCAGCTGCATATTCATAGCCGGTATACGTATTCTGTCCATTTTGAGGGTTCTGTATTGGTGTGGGCTTGTGAGTTGGTGTTAAATTTGAAGGAAGCTGGCTTGGCAGAGCGGTTGGTGAGGGTGTTGGGGGTAAGTCGGGTGTGTCTGTAGGAGTTAGGCTTGATGGAGGTGTATGTGAAGGTGATGGTTCTGTGGTTGGTGATAGCGAGGGCATTATGCTTGTATCATTCCACCAGATGAGTTTGCCATATCCGTGCGTTTCGCCCTCTTGCAAGCTATCATCGTAAATAATGTCTAACTTGGTCCCATACTGTTCTAGCAGGCTATTAACATCAACACTAAGGTGATATGCAAAGTCATTCGCATACCATTCTCCCCATATTTTATCGTCTGGTCCTCGAAAGCCATATGCATAGCCTTCTGGGAGAACTAATGCTGTTCTTTCTTCAACAGGGTGGCTGTTTCTTGGATTGTTGTGTATATATAGCCAGAACTGTTTCAGCGCATCGAGATGCTCTTCTTGGAGAATGCTCTGTGTATAATCCTCATTGGTATCAAAAACTATTATGTACTTTGCCCCATTATCGTATGCAAAAATTAAATCTCTATACAGCTCCAGCCCAGATTCAATGTACGGGTCATGGGTGTATGTCCACGTGATGATTGCTCCCCAATCCTTGTTTTGCGCTGTTGCCGCACCCCTGCACAATGCTACGTTTAGCTGCCTGCTATAGTTCCAGCCAAACTCGGCAAACACTGTATCGTATCCTGCTTCATAATCAAACCAATAAAGCGCATAATCTGAAACAAACAAGGAAAGATTAGCACCATCAGAATATCCTGACCTGAACCAATTCACAGATCTGCTCACGTTAATATAATACTGGTTCGCTGCATCTTCACCGTTTACTGGGTTATTGATCACTATCCAACCTGGTTCCCGATCCAACTGTTTTCCGCCTGGTTCATCTAAATAATGGATCCCCAAAAACTGGTTACCCCAACGATTTTTAGCTGTCTCGGTCCAATTAGAGACAGTCCTATCGCGCCAGTTTCTTTGATTAATTCCTATAGGCCACTCTTGGTAAACAATAAAAGAAAAACCTCGGTCGTAAAGCTTCTGGCAAGTGCTGTCCAGTCTTGTAACATTATGTGATATTGCTTTGCAGCCTATAACGAAAAGGTTCGTATAACTGCTAACCTCGTCGATTAATTTATCGATTGCTTCAAGGTCTACATGCGCCACGTCTATGCCGACATAGACATCAGGCGTGATCTGCGCTTTAATGGTGCCGGATAGATTAGTTGTAAAAAGAGCTGAAATTATCAGCATAAAGACGAGAACAACAACGGTTAGCTGTTTGAGCCTCATCAAAGCATGTTTGTGGTAGGTTGCTTATTAATAATGCCCAGAATTTACTCTAAATGCCTGCGCTAAACCTTATGGGTCCAGAATTTACGAGACGCCTAGCAGGCCACTTATTGTTGGGATTTGTACAAAAAGAGATATGTATACTGTTACTGCCAGGACACCGATGATTATGGCAAGTAGGACAAGATCGCCTCTATGGAGCTTGAGCGCGTAAAGGTTAGTGCGTTTTTTAGTGGCTCCCCAAGCGCGCGATTCCATGGCTTCTGCAAGTTCTAGGCTGCGTCGGATGGCGCTCACGATAAGTGGTATAAGTACAGGGACGTAGTTGCGGATGCGTTTCATGAAGTTGCCCTTTTCAAGTTCTAGACCTCGGGCTTTTTGGGCATCCATTATGGTTTGGGCTTCTTCTGCAAGAACAGGCACAAAACGGACGGCTGTAGTGAATGCGAAGGCAAACTCGTATGGTACTCGTGACTGCTCTAGTGCTAAGCCTAAGTGATCTGGTGAAGTGGTTAAGAAGAATACTGAGAAGGATTCCACAAGCACTACGAAGCGTAGAGTCATGGAAACAGCGGTTTCTACTGCCACTGCTGTTAAGCTATAGTTGTTAGTAATGAAGCTGGATACTATGTTAACTATGAAAATGAATGAAGCAAGGAACATTGCGCCTCTAAGAGAGCGAAGCCACTGCTTTTGAACTCTGGCTAAGAGCACAAATGGGATCTGAAGTAAGAAAAGTGATAGTAACGATATTATTGACCCCATGAGTATGGCTGCTATGAATATCGCTATAACGTAGATGAATTTCATACGTGGGTCTAAATTGTGAATAGGTGAGTAGACTCTGCGAAATTTTAGGCCGTCAAATACGCTCATCTAATAGGTCTCCTTTCCAGCACTTTTTGCAACAGCGTTTTTGCCTCATAGATATCGATGATGTTTTTAGGTAGCCCAAGTCCTTCGAGTCGAGTAAAAATCTGTGCAATTTGAGGAAGCACAATTGATGCTTGTTCAAGCAGCTGTGGGTCAGTAAGTATGTTTTTACCTTCGCCATCCGCAACAATTTTTCCCTGTCGCATCAATACTACCCGAGGGTTACATTCGGCTACGAACTCTACATCATGAGTAACAGTGACAATGGTTTTTCCTTGCGACTGTAGTTGCATGATGAACTGGCGCAGGTTCTCTTTTTGCTGATGATCCTGTCCGATGGTTGGTTCATCTAAAACAAGCACTTTTGGGTCCCAGGCGAGAACGCTTGCAAGTGCTACGCGTTTTCTTTCGCCACCGCTGAGCATGAAGGGAGATGTTTTACGGTATTGTGCTATGCCTAACAGGTTCACTGCCCAGTCAATCCGTTTTTCAATAGCTTCAGAATCGTAACCAAAGTTTTTCAATGCAAAGGCAATTTCGTCTTCTACAGTTTCGCTGAACAGCTGGTGGTCAGGGTTTTGGAAAACAAAACCTACGTTTTTGGCTAGTGCGGCAACGCTGGTTTTGGTGGTCTCTATTCCATCAACAAGGACTTTGCCGCTGGTGGGCTTAAGCAGTCCGTTGAAGTGTTTGACTAAGGTAGTTTTACCTGCGCCGTTTTGTCCCATGATGGCTACAAATTCGCCATCTTTAACTGTCAGCGAGACGCCTTTGAGGGCTTCGATGTTGCTGTTGTAGCGGTAGTGTACATCTTGGACTTCAAGCATGGCGTTTTATCGCTTCCTGTATTATGAATGCCATTTCTTCTGAAGATAGTGGCGTCTGGCTGGGTAGCTGGGCGCCTTCTTTTTGCATCATCTCATATAATAACGTGGCCTTAGGTATGCCTACTCCCAAAAGCCGGGTCTCTTCGTTAGTTAAAATCTTGCGTGTTTCGCCATCGAAACGAACTTTGCCTTGATCCATGATTATGATGTGGTTAGCATATTTTGCTGTCAAATCTAACCTATGTTCAACAAGGATTACTGTTAAGCCTAACTTCTGGTTAAGATCGTAAATTACTTCAAAGATCTTTTCTGCGCTCAACGGGTCTAGAAAGCTGGTAGGTTCATCAAGTACAATGATATCAGGCTGCATGGCTAGAACTGCTGCTAAAGCCACCCTTTGTTGTTGTCCACCTGACATTTCATGTGGAGACCTCTCCCGCAGGTCATAGATGCCTGTTAGGTTAAGTGCCCAATCTACCCGTTCACGCATCTGTTTGCGATCAAAACCCAAGTTTTCCAGCCCAAATGCAACATCCTTCTCTACGCTTAGTGCAAAAAGCTGGTTTTCAGGATTCTGGAAAACTAAGCCGACATGTTTAGCCATTTCGTAAGTCGGATGCTTTGCAGCGTCTAGGCCTGCAACAGTAATTTGGCCCGTAAGTTCGCCTTGGTAAAATTGAGGAATGAGCCCGTTAAATGTCCGGCACAAAGTAGTTTTTCCGCAACCGCTAGGTCCAGTGATTAGAACAAATTCACCCTTCTCTATTTTTATAGAGACATCACTGATTGATGGATGCGATGCGCTTGGGTAAGTATACGAAAGGTTTTGTGTTTCGATGAGCGCCATCTGCTTGTGCCTTGCATAGTTAGCCACACAAATGCTTCATTTAAGAGTAACTACTCAGTTTTGGCTAAATTTTCCTTAAGCAACCGTAAACAGCGCTTAAGACCAGCTTTGATTTCGCCTTTGCCGTTTACGCCTGCCGCCATGGCATGACCGCCGCCCATCCCGTTGAGGTTTTCACCTAGCGGTTTTGCGATGTCTCTACCGAGGTGGATACCTGTTTTCTCACTAAACTCGCGAGTACAGCGCATGCTAATTTCAATATTTTCCCCCTTCTGACCTGCAACCGCAGACATATGTGCTCCAATATCCGTCAGTGCTCTTGCTGCTGAAGCCTGGAAAGCACTCACGTGACTGAAAGCTATTATCCAATTATCTATGCGAACGATTTTAGCGCGTCGGCAAGCTTTTACCCGTGCAACTCGTTCGCTAAAATCCATGGGGATAGCAAGCATTGCAAGGGCTTCTTGTGCGTTGACGCCGCTGTCTACAAGGTCAGCTACTGCTTTGAATGTTGATGAGCTGGCAAGGACAAAGTGGCGCGTGTCAAATGCCATGCCTAAAAACAGCGCCTTTGCCTCGTTTAAATCAGGTTTTATGTTTTTTTCTTTGAAAAAGCCATAGACTATATCACATGTGGAGGAAGCTTCTTCGCTAGTTATGCAGACTTTGCAGATATCCTGCGTATCAGGATGCACGGCGTGATGGTCTACCACTACTATAGGTGTTTTAGTTTTGCTTACTTTCTCGGTTAAATTGCCTAGCTGCTGGACTGTGTTCGTGTCAAGCAGGACAATAACTTGGGCTTTATCTATGTCTGGGTGCAGATTTACTGTGATTGGCAGAAAACTGCACAAATGCTTGCTAAGCCTGCTTATGCCCAGCCCAGTGCCAATTTCACTTGATACTTTAGGTCTGAGCTTTTTTAATAATCCTTGAAATGCATAAGCGCTGCATACCGCGTCAGGGTCGCTGTTATGGTGACATAGCAAAAGAACATTAACAGCGCCTGCTTGGTCTATAAGGTTTAAGATTTCATTAAAACTCATGTTAATTTTCTCAGATAGTTTTCAATTGCTTTAAACGCTTCAGCTACGGCTTCATCGACAAGTATTTTCTGCTTGATGCCCTGTGCCGTTGTTGACAATACCAAATCTACTTCAACAGATAAGTTCAATGGCTTTTCCCCTTCAGCCTCAATGCAAATATCCAAGTTGTCCACTTGTTTTGCGGGAACTTTGGAAAAAATGTGTTTTCTGGCAGCTTCCTCAGCGACTGCACAGACTTCTTCAAATTGTTCCTCAGTTAAATCAGGTAACCCAATATCTGCCAGCTTCACTCACGCCCCGTTTAAGAGGGAGTGGATGAAACTGGGCTGAGATCTTGTTGCAGTTTGGCTTGGAGCTCTTTGAGTTGACTGCGCATGCGTTCTTCTTGGCGTGCCATAACAGTGGTTCTTGTACTTAGAAGTTCTTTGCGTTCGTTAAGGTCTTTAATGACATCTGCTTTGTTAGCTTTAATTAATAGGGAGCCTGCGGCTTTGTAAATAATTGCGTCGTCAGCAGTTTTTTGTAATTCAGCAAGAGTTTGGCCAATCTCTGAAGACTCCATGTCCACCTGCTGTTTCTGCTGTAAAACAGCCTGCAGCGTTTGTTGAAGCTGCTGTAGCCTCATGAGGCGTTCTTGAACTTGAGGAGGTAATTTTGAAATTTCATCACTCACGACTAATCCTTCCGTCAACACAAAAACACGCCCAATTAAATAAGCCTTATCCACGCATTGTACTTTTTAACTAAGGTTTAGTTGATAGTGGGTATAATTCTAAGATTACATCCCTACCAAAGGCTCCCTCAATGCCTATCCCTGAACAATTTGATGATGGATGGGGGTAAGTTACAAAAGCCTCTAGAATGGTTCCTTCTATTTTTATCATGTATCCTGAAGGAGTGATGGCTTTGTAAGCATTAGTTTGACGCTGCCATATCCTCATAGTATCTTTTGCTACTAGATAGAATGCTTTTCTATATGATATGTATGGAACAAAGTGTCGGGTAAGTTTAGGTAGCTTGGTGGATGCTCAATTGCCTATTGATTGGTAAGTGGATTGGCTCAAAGTCCCGTGAATGAGTCGCTTGCTAACTTGATCTTAACTGCACTAATATCTAAGTTTTTTATTCAAAGAATGTCCTTGTAAAGCGAAAGAGTTGTGCAGTGCACTGGGTTTGACTAAACAGCAACTCTATTTGAGCCTTAAGAACCTTCAAGAAAAAACCATGGCGAAGGTATCCTCAAAATGACCCGCATTATTTTGGGCGCTGCCCTTCGAGCAAGTTATATCTTTATTTGTAGCGTCCAAAATAAATGAAGCCCAAACGGCACAAAAGCATAAACAAGACCTGCTTGCCAGATGGCAAGCAATGGCTAAAAACAATCATACAAGTAATACAAGTTAACTGCACGCAGGCGGCTGCAAACTATTTGCTTTTTTCGGTTTGTATATTGAGTTAGCGTTGTCTGTACGGTTTTAGTGGAAGGAAAGGTTTTTAGTGTGGTTATCCTATGAAATTTGGCGATAAGCGTTAAGAGTAAAAAAAGAGGTTTAAGATTATGTCCGTATTTGCAGCACCTGGAGCATATGACCGTGCGA
>CAYRSV010000056.1:0-13119 GCA_964427115.1 uncultured Candidatus Bathyarchaeia archaeon
ATACTCCGTAATCAAAACCAAAGAACTAATAGAAAAAGGAGAAATCAGATTCTAATCTCCTGTTATCCTGTATGTATTTATTGTTTGATCGGTTTGTTCGGTTGGCTTTTTGTTTTTTCGGTGCAGCTTTGGCGGAGGAAGCTACATGTTCTGTCTTTGAGGGCAACTTGCCCTGTTCTGGTGGTTCCTGGAGCTGCGTAGGCCGCAGGTTCAGACTCTGAAGTCCATTATGAGCTCTTTTAGCTCTCGGCTGTGCTTCTAGCTGCTCTGGGGTGTAGTTTGTTCCAGAGTTCTCGAGTTTACCGATCTGGCAGGGTGCGCTCGGCGAGTCCTAGCTTGCTTGAGTTGTCGGTATTTTGGTACTTTGAGTGCTATTAGCTGATATTTGTAGATGGCAGTACACCTTTGCAGGCACCAAAACTTAGGAACTCGAACAGAATTTGTCCATAGAAGAGGAAAAAACAAGCATCTTTCCCATAGCGAGTTTCTAAAGCCTGGTGGCTAACTAATCGAAGAAGTAGGTGAAAAGCATGCTTCTTCTTTTGATCTGGCTAGCTGTTGGCTGGCGGCGCTGTTGGTGCTTAGGAGAAGAACAATTGATTGAAAATTTTGTGTGCTGTTCTTTTTAGCTGTTTAAGTAGGGCTGGTACAATTGCTGTATAGCAAAATTTTTAGTTTAGTCTAATATTTCCGTTGCGATTATGTTAGAGCGTTTATTAGAGCTTCCAGCCTTCTATTCCTCGGGTGTTGATCAGATAGCCACACTTTTCTTTGAGCCGATCGAGCGAGATTTGTTTCCAATCTGCTCCGGCTATCTTTTCTCCAGTGAGGGAGATGAAGAGCTGGCGGTCGAACTGCTGCCTGTAGCGACTTCTTAGAAAGTTCCAGTAGAAAGCAATGTCTTCGTGTCTCTGCTCAATTAATTCTGGCAGCGGCACTCTGTCGCGCTTCTCAAGGTTAACTGCCCCTTTGACGGGGATCAGGTTCCATAGGTCGTTGTTTTTCCACACTGAGAAAGGTATGAGGTGGTCAATGTGTACATTCCCAAAGTCTTTCACTGGCTTCCCCGACCAAGTGCACTTGAGGAACTTCTGCTGCATATAAAGGTCTTTGTAGGCGCTGCTGGCTCTCTGTGTTAGCCGCTCCGTTTCAGGAGCGGTGCCTAACTTTTTCAATGCTCCTTCCAGTGTGAGCTGCCCAGTTTTGTCTGCATTTACCGAGAACTTTGCCCACTTGTATAGCAGCGAGTCCTCTCCCGATATGAAGCTTCCAAGGTACTGGAAAACTTCGAAGAACTGTTTCTCAAAGGAGAAGGTGCCAAACGAGTCTATGAGCATTTGGCTGTTTATGTGCTCTTTTATGTAAACCCTACCAAGGCTTTTGTTGAGCTTGAAGACGGAGTACTCCTGGTTCGAGATAGACCAGCCGATGTGGCGCATGGGCATATCGGTAATTGTTCTGTAAAGATGTTTCACTAACGTGAAAAGCTTTGCCTCGATCTTCTGCGGCATGGTCTGGTTCTGGTAGTCATTCCAGAAGGCAGAGAAGCCGCCATTGTCCCGATAGAAGTTAGTTATCTCTTCAAATTCTCTTCTGAAGGAAATCCGGTATGCTGATTGTGTGCTTTCTCCGTTCTTTTGTGGGATAAACTCCGAGCTTTCTATAAGCGGGTAGTAGTAGAGCAGCCACTTCTCTACGACAAGACCAGTCGGGAAAACCACCTTGCCCCCTTCTTCCCTCTTTAAATGTCCATACTCTTGCGAGACCTCGATTACTGCCCGTAGAAGGGCGAACTTGTACGTAGTATCTTTACTGTCCCGCTCAATTATAGTGCTTATCCTACCAAAACTTTCATTGTTCGACCCTGCAACCAAGCTGGTTACCTTCAAATGGCAACAATAACTGTAGCGTAGACAGAAAAAACTTGTGCAAAAATTCTTACCGCATGCGTCAGCGTAAAGTTCGTTAGTATGTTTTTACCAGAAAGAGGTTATTCTTGAAGCCACCTCGTTCAGCTAATTTCTTTTTCCGGATGGCCTCAAGCGCCTCAGTTGATGAGACCTTAAGCTCGACTATCCTAAATATGACCTCTAGAATATCTGCCAATTCCTCAACACTCTTGCTCTCCTGGTATTCAACAACTTCCTCCGAAAGCTTCTTCTCCAACTCAGAGAGAAATTGAGCATCTGAAAGTGTCACAACCGCACATCTTTTTCCCGAGGCTTCGATTATGGCAGGAATCTTATCCCTTATAGCTTTGTTGTATGTTTGCTCCAAAGAGACACACCGTTTTTCTGTAAATTCTCCTTCTTAATAATATATCTAGAATGGGTTTAGTTCTATCTTATCCTGTGAACATTGAGCGTTAGATCCGCTATCCCTCAATAGGCTTGTAAAATATGGATTATAAACGAGGATTTGATATACCAACAAAGAGGATTCGCAAGTAAGCAACAAGAGGCATAGAGAATTACAAAAAGAATCTTTATTCTCCTGTCAAATAGTTGTAAATGTTTTCTGCGACAGGGGTTTTTAGTTCATAATTAATGTTGACTATTGGAAGGTTTGTTCCGGAATCATCTTTGATTGTTTGTGAGTTATATTCGTAAGGAATTAAATCACTAATATAATAGAAGTCATCGCTTTCTGCATCAGATTTTTTCACAAATAGGCAAATTCGTAGTCCTGTTTCCTTATGCTTTTGAATTTTCAGAACATCTTGAGAGTCGATCGTTCTGTTATTTCGAGTCATCCAGTGAAAATTTCTGTTACTAATGAAATAATCCTGATACTTTATGCTTGAAAGAATGTCCTCCCGTTTTGAATAAGTCACGAAGATTGGGCAAGTATTGAACTTTATTTTGTATCCATATATCGTTGAATGTTCATCCTTCGACCAGTTTAAAATTCGGCAAACATCTTTTCGGGAGTATTTGCGGTAAAGGTGGAATCCCTCGAAATATTGCTCTGGATCAAATGAATTTGTAAATTTGTAAATGGCAAAATTGATTGAATCCAATAAGTGTGAACGGAAAGTTTGGGAAGTTAATAATTCATCTAGCTCCTTTGTTTTCGAGAGGATTCCTTTGTCAGACAATTCGACATACTTTGTTGAGCCATATTTTTCACAATCGCTCTGTAGGTGAAATCCACCGTTTAGGTAATTAACAATGGAGTTAATTGAATAGGACTCTATATGGTATGCTTCGATTAATGTTCTTGTAAATTCATCTAAGGAAACCTTATCCTCTTCTATGAGTAGCTTCAAGAGGAGAGCTTCCTCTAATCGTTTACCATCGCACACTTCTTTTTCAAAGAAGCTGAGCCTCTTAATCTGTAGGGGCGATAACGCTTTGATGTTTTCTTGCTTATCGATGAACGCATATAATGAACCGTATTTTTCAACATAAATCCTCGGATCTCGGCTTCCATGTTCTAAGAAATCCATCATGGAAGGGATACGACCCATTTTGTATTTTAGAAGCAAATAATCGTCTTTTAATTCCTTGTAACTGTTGACCCTTGCAGTATCAATTGCTTCGTAAATCCTCTGCTTTGATATATAATCAAAGTTAACTGTGGATGCACCAGGAATTAGGTTACTTCCAGTTGAAATCAGCTTTCGAAGAGTATCTTTATTATAGGAGCTATCGCCATAGAGAGCAATTGGCACAAGATAATTGTTCGAATAGTTTCCAATAAAATCGATAACAGTCAAAAAATCCTTATTTTTAGCCTTTCGCAAACCTCGCCCAAGCTGCTGGACAAATATGATAGCTGACTGAGTCGGACGAAGCATAATAATCTGATTTACAGCTGGAATATCAACACCCTCATTAAAAATATCAACTGTCAAAATGTAATCAAGGTAATCTTCCCGTTCGTCAGATTCCAAGCGCTCAATACTGTCTTCCCTTTCTTTTTCATCGTTTTCTCCAGATAGAGCAATCGTTCGATAACCTTTGAGATTGAGCTTTTCCGAAATTTCCTTTGCTTCTTCGACTCTGCTACAAAAAATTAACCCTTTAATCCTTCCCCGATCGCATCCGTAAAACTTTGAGTTTTCAATAATTCTCTCAACACGTTCATCCGAAATAAGATTATTAAATTCTGTATAATCATCCAGCAACTTTCCGTCTATCGAAATATCCGTAACTCCGTAATAATGAAAAGGTACAAGCATATCCTCTTCTAAAGCCTTATGTAGCCTAATTTCATAGGCTATATTGTAATCAAACGCCTTAAAAATATCATAACCATCCGTTCTTTCTGGGGTTGCTGACATTCCGAGCAAAAAGTCTGGGTTAAAGTGTTCGAGAATTGTACTGTATGATTTTGTACCTGACCGATGGACTTCATCAATTACTATATAGTTGAAATGATCAGGGGCGAATTTTTTTAGAACCTCCGGTTTTGAAAGAGTTTGAATTGTTGAGAAAATATATTCCGCTTCAAAGTCTTTCTCAGATCCTGTGAGAATGCCCATCTTCTTGCTTTCGCCAAAAATTCTATTGTAAGATCTCATCGCAGCTCTTGCTATGTTCTCACGATGAACAACAAATAGGAATTTCCTTGGATTTACTATTTTAACATCGAAAGCAGAAAGATACGTTTTTCCTGTTCCAGTTGCAGAGATGAGAAGCGCCTTTTTACGTCCTTCAGACCTCACTAACTTAAGCGATTCTAACGCAGAACTCTGCATCTTGTTTGGAATAATCGGCCTAATAAGGGCATTAGGGTCTACTTTGAACTTATCGACGCCGCTTCTTATGATTTTATGCCGTTTTTCGTAGATTTTTCTATATGTTTCAAGCCATTCAGGAGTTACAGGGGTTGCACATTTGTAGAGTCGATCAAGTTCTTTAAAAGTATCTACTATTAGTGATCCATGAGTTAATGTTGTAATTTTTATGTTCCATTCTTGATTTTTACAAAGAGCCTCTTGTGTTAGATTACTGCTTCCAACGATGAGTGAGATGGTTTTGTCGTTTCGTAAAACGTAGCCTTTTGAGTGGAGGTGCTGTTCTTCGCTAATAACTCGAATGTCAAGATTCTTCAATCCAAGTAGACGTTCTAAAGCGCGTGGTTCTGTAAAATACTGATATTCAGATACGACAATTTTTCCACGAACTCCTTTCTTTTCTAGTTCTTTGAGAGTTTGAATAAGAGTAGCAACGCCGCTATTTGTAACAAATGCTACAGAAAAGAAAAATTCATCACACTTTCTCAGTTCTGTTATGATGTTAGAAAGGACCTTTGACTCTGGACTGTTAAGGAGCAATTTTGGTTGATATTCCTCTAATGAATTAGCGGAGCCATCAATACATCCAGTAAATAGACTCTTCTGCAATTCATGAATTACATCGATATTGCTATTCAAGAGAAAGCTCCTTCTCTATTTTTTTCACAATGGGGTAATCTGCAGGAGCCCAATCTAATGTATGTAGCTCTTTAGGATCCATCCATTTGTAGCCTGCATGTTCCTTCTGTTTGAAACGGTCGGAGGAAAGATAGCAAATATAACAATACATGGTGATTTTAAAATCAGGATATTGATGACTAACTTTACCGAAATAATTATTTTCACATACAGTTAGGTCGAGGTCCATCTCCTCTTTTAATTCACGCATAAGTGCTTGGGAATGACTCTCCCCTGCCTCGACTTTTCCTCCAGGGAACTCATATTTAAAATTTAAATACTCATACTTCCCAACACTACGCTGCATGCACAGTATTTTACCTTGAAATACCAGAATGCCTCCTACGACCTCTAAATGTTTCAATTCAACCCCTATTCCCTATTAGAGCACACTAACAACACATACAAAACGTAATTCATAAACATACAGCCAAACACAAAACACAGCACACCACGAACACATACCCATCAGTCACTTAATCGGTAAGAATGAGTTCACACTTTAGTATGATAGTTACTAAATATGATTCTTTGATGGATTAGGTCGTTTGATATGGCGGCAGCGTCTTTGGTCCTTTGTGCATTTAGAGTTTGTCAGTCCAACTAACACACTATTTAATTATAGCTTACATGCCTAATTTAAGCGCGTTCTATGAAAGATGATCAAGCATCAGCGTGTGCTTTTTTCTATTCTGGTTTTGAAGAATTTTTCTGTGTCTTTGTCAGTGAAGTAGACGTAGCAGCCTTTTATGCCTCTTGATAGTAGTACGCGGTAGGTGTTTTTAGTTAAGATAGTGAATTTTTCTTTGGAGCGTTTAACTATTGCGTCGGCAGAGTTTTGGGGGTGACCTTCCCAAGTTTGCTCGTCGAAGTCGTATGTAAGGTCGTTGCCGAAGATTACTCCTGCGTAGTCGAATTCGAAGCCTTGGGCGGTGTAGACGCAGCCGATCTGGTTTATGCCGTTTGGATCATGTGCCCATAGGGTCGATTTGGGTATTCCTTTGGCTAGGCAGCCGGCTTCGGGTTTGGCGTTCCAGGGTCGTTTGTAGTTGCCTATGACTACGTCGTCTTTTAGGGTGCCGTCTGGGTTAGGGTCGGACCAGCTCCAGCAAAAGCCCGCTGTAAGCCTTCCAGTAAAGCCTGCTTGGACTTTTGCTCTTATGGCTTTTTCGAGTTCTTCGGGGCTATCAAAAATCCTAAAATCAAACTCTTCATGCTGGTCCCAGATTACGTTAGCGGTACGTTTTATGCCTAATGTGTTATTTACCCAGTTCACGAAGGCATCTGAGCCGTTGCAGCGAAACTGCGCTTCCAGCTCGTACTCGAAAATTTTGCAGTTATTTTTAGCCGCGTAATCTTTGATGTATTGGACGGAGCCAATTTCGCCGGGGCGCACAACCTGATCATCATCGATAAAGAAGGTGGCAACTTTAGCGGCATTAATCAGCTCCTGAATCTGAGCTAGATTGGTGCGTTTACTTTTGGGCGTAAAGCGATTGAAGCTGTTTTCTCTAATCCTATGCGCTTCATCAGCGATTAACACGTCGATGCTATTGTATTCGGCTTCTCCGTAGCTGTTGAAGTATTTGAATTGGGCTGCCCCTCGGGCTTTAACCTGTGTTCTTAGGGTCTCGGTGAATGCTTTTGAGCCTGTGGCGTATTGTGCATTGTAGCCCTGTAGCGATAGGTCTGCCATCAGGTTGATTGCTATTACTGATTTTCCTGTGCCCGGACCGCCTTTGATGATTATTACGGTTTTCTGTTTATCATGGAAGCCTTCTTTAGCGCAAGAAAAGACCTTGTCATACACGATTTGTTGCTCATCTAAAAGGATGTACTGGGGGATGCCTCTGATGACCTTGCCGACGTGGTCCATAAGCTTTTTGCTGGGACGATACTTACTCTGTTCAATGCGCCTAAGAACATCGATTCCATATCCTCCATTTAGCCTCTCGGTCAAATAGCCTGAGAGCTTCCTAACATCATCAGCTGAAAAGATTGGCGAAGCACAAAGCGCTTCATGAAATTTTTCTGATAACAAAATATCGTTAGGCTTAAAGCTGTAATTATGCAGATACGCGCAGGCGTTAAGGGCTACTGGGTTCGGTTCTTCATAAAAGGCGGTATGTGTATCTTGCAAATAACGCTGATAATTATGAACCTGAACAGAAGGATGCAGCAGCTCCCGGCGGCCACCAACCCAGGTGACCACCTCATTCTTGCCCGGTGCATCCTCACAGCGATCCCACTGCTTTAGCTCGATGATAATTGCGTTATCTTTCTTGTGAGTGTCTTTTCCGCAAACTAGGCAGTCCAGCCGCTTAGAGGTCATAGGCAACTGGTATTCTAGCATAACTCCCTGATCCTCTAACCTAGCGTTATAGAAGACCAGCGAGACCGCACGCAGCGAATTGCGCCAAGAATTCATCTCTGATGGAGAAGGATAATACCTAAAATATGCAAAAAACGCACTCCTCAGCTTCTCAGCAATTTGATTTTGAACAGTATCTTCCATAAACTGCTGCGAAGACCCAGCAAATAGCCTCATAATATCTGGATAAATGTTCAAACTCCCTCTTAAGGATAGAGCCAAACGTCCAACCATGGCTGTCAATCATTGATTGTATGATCAATTTAATTAATAGTGGTCACCCGTTACAAATCCAAAATAAAAACCGGATCCATCCAAGAATACGTAGCTGGCAGCCTAGCAGAAGCACACGCCTTGGAATCTCGCTACTATCACTATGCGAAGCTACATTATGGACACGTTGGCTACAACTAATTTAGTGGACTGGAGCTGGTACAACTGACATTTACTAAAAGAGACATATACGTGATAGCCAAATTTTGTGTGGGTCAACTAGGCGGAATGTCTTCATATTTCTGCTATTAACAAGCCTCTTGTACCTTCTCACCATAGTATCTTGATGTTCTTAGCCTTTGACGGTTTTTCTAAAAGACTCGCAGCTATCTTTAGATAGTTACTCTACTTGTTTGATTTTATCTGTGTTTTAGGAGGATTATGCAAAATATTATAAACAAGACCATGTAAAGGAACTTTAAAGGAGGATAATTTTGTTAAGATTTTATGCTAAGATAAGAAACAAGTCTGTGTTTGCGATTGCCTTGCTTTTAATGCTATCTTTGCCTACGTTGCTAGTAAGTATACCCGCTGCAAATGCTGCAGATTTTGATACTTATGCTTTTCTTGCTCTTTCAACTAACCCAGTGGGAGTTAATCAGAACCTGTATGTGGTCTGTTGGCTTTCTTTGCCTCCCCCTGGCGGTTTGGTAACTACAACTGTAAGATGGGAAAACCTGACGGTGACGATTACTCTGCCTGATGGGTCTACTGAACTTAAAGGACCCTATACCTCGGATACTATCGGACAAATATACTTTGGTTACGTACCAACTCAGACTGGTGCTTATAAGTTCCAATTTAATTTTCCCGGTCAAACTATAGCTGGAAACTATTACAAACCAAGCAGCAGCCCCCAAGTAACATTAACTGTGCAGCAAGAACAAATACAGCCACTCCCTGATACTCCGCTTCCGGGACCAAATGACTACTGGCAAAGACCAATAAGCGGCAACAACATACAATGGACTAGCTTTTCAGGAAACTGGCTTGCATTAGGCTCTGGAAGCTTTGGAGCCAGATTATATGACCCATCTGGAAGCACCGGAGGAAACTTCAACCCCTACACCAAAGCACCAAACACTGCACACATACTATGGACAAAACCCAATGGCTTTGGCGGAGTAATAGGCGGCAGCTACAACAATCCACCAACCTACTACACTGGAAACGCATACGAAGGGCAATTCACCCCGCCGGTAATCATGAACGGAATACTCTACTACAATACTGCTAACCCACCCAAATACGGCTTCCAAGCAATAGACCTAAGGACTGGAAAACAGCTCTGGTACCAAAACAGCACAGGGCAACAACCAAATCCGCAAATTAACACCGGAACACTTGGAGGCACATGGTGGCCTGGAATAACTAACGGACAAATACTAAACTACGTTACCGAAAACCAGTACGGCGGAATCCCATTCCTTTGGCAAACTTTTGGCACAACCTGGTCATTGTATGATGCCTTTACAGGAAATTGGATACTTAACCTAGCAAACGCTTCACTATCGTCACCCAACTTTGTAACCGATAGTTCAGGTACTTTGTTTGCCTACATGGTAGGCGATAGCTGGATAGCTATGTGGAACTCAACTAAAGCAATTCCGATGTCAACAACAATACCTGGTTATAGAACTTGGAGACCTGTAACTGGAATCACGGCTGACTGGCGAAACGGGATAGAATGGAATGTAACGATCGCCCAACCTATATCTGGGCAATCTATTGCCAAAGTAGGCGACATAGTTTTAACTACCTCTGCAAGAGATGCATCGCCTGGATCACGTATTGAAGCTGGCTATGACATAACTACCGGCGAACAGCTTTGGGTACAAAACAGAACTGTCCTTACACCTGGCTCAAACAACTACGGTCTGCAAGGACCAATGGCAGAAGGAGTTTATACTTTATACATACAAGAAAAACAAGCTTGGTATGGTTTTAGTACTCAAACCGGACAACAACTTTGGGGACCAACCCAAGCAACCACTAATGCTTGGAGCATGTACAACTCTGGCGGAGCAATAGCATATGGCAGACTCTATGCACTAAGCCTTGATGGAATACATGTCTACAATCTAACAACAGGAGATCACCTATGGGATTATTCGGTAATCAGCGGAGTTAACACCATATATGGGGTTTGGCCATTTGAGCTAGGCGGCTTTACCATAGCCGATGAAAAAGTCTACATACCTGCAGGTCACTCTCATGGCATTCTACCACAATACACCGGCACAAAGATGTACGTTGTCAACGCTATTACAGGCGAACCAGTCTTTGATGTTCTTGGCTGGATGCAATCTGGCTGGACAAACTCACCAGTTGTTGCAGACGGCATACTAATAACACAGAACGGCTATGACAACCAAATCTATGCCTTCGGCAAGGGTCTAAGCGCTACAACAATTTCAGCATCACCAATAACCGTAATACGCGGCAGCCCAACAACGATTCAAGGTACAGTAACCGACCAATCGCCAGGCCAAACATGTCTTGGCATCCCAGCAGCTGGAACCCCCGCAGTTTCTGATGAGAGCATGAGCAGATGGATGGAATACCTGTATCAGCAACAGCCAAAACCAACCAACACAACAGGCGTACCAGTAACGCTTATTGCGACCAACGAAAATGGTGAGGCAATAACTATTGGTACAGTCACAAGCGACGCAAATGGCAATTATGCAATCCAATGGACCCCGCCAAGCACAGGCATCTACAAAATCACTGCTAACTTCGCTGGAACAAACTCTTACTGGCCATCTAGCGCAGAAATTGCAATAGGTGTCACAGAAGCGCCAGCATCACCAGCTACCCCAAGCCCAACCTCCACCTCGCCAACAACCACAACCCCGACAGAGACATCAAGCCCAATGGCAACTACACCTGCGCCTACTCTGTCAACTGCCTCGCCAACCCCCGCTCCACAACCCGATAGCGGCGTCCCAACAGAAACCCTACTAATCATAGCTGCAGCAGTAATAATCATTGCAATAGTAGTAGCCACAGCAGTCCTACTAAGAAAACGAGCATAAACCAGAATCAAACAACCCTCTCCCTTTTCTTTTTTAAAAACAAACACTAACAAAGACAAAGCAAGCTTTGGAAGCAATCAAGCTAAACTATCCTTGCCAGATAACTTTTCCTTTTAGTAGTAGCCTTGTAGATATGGAAATTACAGTGCGTCTTCTCAATATTGCCGAGACTTTTTAGCAGCTGAAGGTTCGAAAAAGTTTACCCTCAGAAATCTTCAAAGAAGCTTTCAACTCGCGATACTGCACGCCATCAACAAAGAAAGCGAGCAATACAAGAATAGTACCCTCGCTACAGACACAGTCTGATCGCTCAGCGTCTCAGATGCATCTAACAATAAACGGATATCATCCATCCGAATCAACTTTGAATATTACTTTCAAAACAAAAGTAACAAAGCCATATTGAAGTTGTCAACCAACAACACAAAACCCCACAACCTTCCGAGTTCTAATTCATAAAATTAAAAAGCACATAGTGAGCCTAGTAGCTTGCTTTGTGGGGGGAAAGATGACTAAGCTAACTTTCTATGGCGCAGTCAATGAGATAGGCGGAAACAAAATTCTTCTCGAGGATAAGGATGTAAAGATATTTCTTGACTTTGGCATGAGCTTTGGACAGGCAAGCAAGTATTTTTCGGAGTTTTTGCAGCCAAGAAAGTGCAATGGTTTAGGTGACTTTATCGAGTTTGGGCTTATCCCCGACCTTAAGGGGCTTTACAGACTAGATTTTCTCAAGCAAATGGGGCGCGGGTCTGAGGTGCTTGGGTTTGACGGAGTGTTGCTGTCTCATGCGCATGCCGACCATGCTTCTTATATAAACCACCTGCGTGAGGACTTGCCCATTTTTTGCTCAAAAGAAACCTACTGCATCCTTAAGGCAATGAATGATACCGGCGCAGGCAGCTTTAACGACATCACCGATTTGACCCGATGCTTTGAGACTTACATTAACAAGAAAGGTGAGCTGAGCCGCAAAACAACCCAAACGCATGATGACCTAAGAGTTGAACGCAACTATCAAAAATTCGAGTTTGGCAAGCCATTCAAAATAAAACACCTAACCATAGAACCCTACAGAGTAGATCACTCACTATCAGGTGCCACAGGTTATATCATTCATACATCATCTGGCACAATTGTGTACACTGGCGATTTCCGGTTCCATGGACGTAGAGAAAAAGAAACCCTTGCCTTCATGGAAGCATGCAAAGAAGCCAAACCTGACCTGCTGATTATAGAGGGCACACGTATCGATGAAGGCTCATCTAAGACCGAAGCAGACGTCGAAGACGAAATCTGCAGCATCTCCTCTGGAGCGAAGGGACTTAGCGTATGCAACTGGTCAATCCGGGACACCGACCGCATGCTCTCATTCTTGAACGCCGCCAAAAAGATGGACAAAAAACTCGCCATCTCACTAAAGCAGGCGTACCTGCTAAGCCAGCTATCCAAATGCACCAACACGCTTGCGCCAAGCCTAGACGACCCAGACATAGAGCTGTATGCTAGCAGAAAGAGCTGGGGACTAATAGGCAACGACGTTTGCGACCTAAAAATCCGAAACCAAGACTACGACAGCTGGGAACGCCCTTACCTTGACAGAGCAATATGCTACAAGGACGTCAAAGCCAACCAGCAGGATTACTTGATGTTCTGCAGCAACTTCGACCTCAAGGAGCTCATAGACATAGACCCAGCGGAGAGCTCAGTATACATCAAATCAGCCTGTGAACCCTTCGACGCCGAAATGGAAATCGACTGGAAACGCATCCAAAACTGGATCACGCACTTTGGCTTAAACCTGCACTCAACCCACGTCTCAGGACACGCGGCAGCAAACCAGCTACGCCATTTCGTAGAGCAAGTAAACCCAAAAACAATAATCCCCATACACACCCAGAACGCCCAAACCTACAAAACCTGGACCAACAACATCCACATACTAAAACAAACAGGCGAAACATACAACCTCTAAATAGACCAACCTTACGTGCTCACTCATGGCTTGGACCGTTCTG
>CAYRSV010000057.1:0-12182 GCA_964427115.1 uncultured Candidatus Bathyarchaeia archaeon
CACTTTGTACCAAACAAAAGAACAGCCTTAACAAATTTACCAAAGATAAGGAGCAGTATTTTTAGCCATGGGGAAAGAAAGGGCATGACTTCAAGGCTACACACTGTTTTCCGGTGTTGACGAAAATCTATGTGTTCAGTTGTGAAGCTAAGAGAGGGGAGTTGAACCGTCATCATCTGTTGATATCGCTAATTCTGCTTTCTCTTCTAGAGCATCTCTAGTAGAAGATCAATTGCGGGTCCAAAAAATAATGAACTGCCCTCACTGAAAAAGGGTCAAAGAAGTATTGTTGGTGGGAAAAGAAGAGCTTTGAAGTAGGATAGTTAGCCTTAAGTAATACTTCAAATAAGGTTATACTTAGATGCAAGTATGACCTGTGAATTGACAGTGACAAAGAAAGGGCAAGTGACAATTCCTATTGAGCTACGCCGAAAGTTCCACATAGAAGAAAACTCCAAAGTACAAATTATTGAGAAAAACGGTGAGATAGTGATAAGAAAATGCATAAGCTTCTACGATCTTGCTGGAACAGGAGCAGGGGAAGCTACCGTTGAAGAGTTGAAAAGTGAACTAGACAAGATGCGAGAAGAAGACAATGACGACTGACAAACGCCTCTATGATACTCGCTTCTTCTTCGATTACTTCTATTCGGACGATGCAGAGCTTGTGAAAAAACTTAAACAAGAGGCAAAATCAACTAAGGAAAAATTTGTTTCTGCTCTAAGTATACATGAGCTGCATCACATAAGCATGAAACGTAGCGGAAAAGAAGTTGCAGCTCTACGTAGTCATGCCATATTTGCTGAATTCACAGTTATTGATGTTAACTATGCCATTGCAGTACAGAGCGCAGAGCTAAGAAGTGCCCGGAAAATGCCTATGGCCGACAGCGTAATAGCAGCTACAGCCCAAGTACACGGATGCACACTAATTTCAGACGACCCTCATTTCAGGGGAATCCCTAACCTCAAAACAAAATGGTACAATTAACACAAAATTGTTCCATCTTCTGCCCCCTTCCCCAAAAGTTGGGAGTGCGGTTTTTCTAAATTAACCCACCAACTCATAACGAAGTAATAATCGTGTGCGTGCTTAAGCAATGGACCTTAGATTCTAAATGTCTTGATGTTACTTAAGAAATTTTAGAACAAAAACATAGTTTATTGGCAAATAGGGTGAGGATACACCTAGCCGTAAGAAGGTCAAATATAGAGAAAGGAAAAAATTGTTAATTCACTATATAGCTTTTACAGCGTATTGAATCGTCTTTAAATGGGGTAAATATGTGACGTCTCATTTTATGTTGTGTAAAGTTTTTGGTTCATTTGAGCAGGTTGCTCAAAGCTTGAGTAATCGTTTGGGTAAGGTTCACAATGAATGGGTGAGTAGCTCGGAAGGTCGTATTGCAATTATATTAGAAGAATCGTACTTTTTTAGGTCAAGTAGCTCTACGGCCATGTTAATGGTCTTAAAAGAAATTAATGTCTCTGAAACTAACTTAGAGCTTATATCCTGCGCTGGAGCAACAGGGCTTTTAAATATCTCATGGGGAGCCCACAAGTCCTATGTCCATGAAATAAAAAATAGCTTGCAAAAATCAGGCTTCAAAGTTGAAGTAATAAAAGAAATACCTAACTATAGCTCTACTTAAGCGCCCTAATCCAAAAGCAGTCAACTGAATAACTTCGTTAGCTTTCCGAAAAGAACCCCATACTAGTTTTAACAAACGGAGTGGAACGCCTTGCCGTGGGAGAAGGTTAGTTGTTAGGAAGGTGGTGGCATGCTCGAAACGGATGCAACCAATATTTCATAGTGGTCAATGCTTCGATTGTTAGTAGCCATAAATATCCCGATTGAGGCTGTTTTGCCGCTGTCAAATCTAAAGATGTGACCATTTAGGCGCGTATCAACCCGCGGATAGGCCTGCAAAGCATCGATCACAGACCCATCTTTATCGTAGAGCTTCACGTTTAACACCACAAATGACCTGTTGCTGCTATCCACTTTGTACTGGTCATTTTGGGTATAGTCGTTTCGCAAAGTAGCATTAATTATAAAGACAGGGTCACCTTTGTGGATAATCGGTCCGTTAGTAAACCAATCTATATGCGTATCGTCTAGGCTCCAGAAACTATAGCTTGCTTTTGCAGATTCTAAAAAGATTTTGCTCTCATTTCCAGAAGAGAACGCCAAATAATGAGGGGATTGCGCTACAACGGCATTAGTTGGAAGCTCCGTATTTGATGAAAAACCGCCACTTGACCAGTAAAGCCCAACTATTAGAAGAGCAACTGACAAAACAGCAATAATTACAAGTGGCCGCTTCTTATCCATACTATTTCCCACATCAAAATAGGATAAAGTTGTATTTAATACTATGTTTTAGAACAATCACCAGCAAGCCTCTTGACTAAAAAGCTTGACAGAGGTATGTATACCCAGCAATGGGAAAGATGCTTTAAGGCAGGTATTAGCTTATTTCTTAGCTTTCTTAAAGTAAGCTACTATACCAGTAATAGTGATAATTGCCGCTAAAGCAACTATGCTAACAATATTGTAAAATCCTCAATTATTTGGTGGATGCACATAACGTGTTGCTATTGGTTCTGGCTTAGTGTTGGTAGCTGTGTTAGAATACTTATAGGAGATGGGCTTGGCGTTTGTGGATATCCATCTTTAAAAATGTATTTTATCATCAACAACTGCTGAACCATAATCATGCGCAGCAGTTGGCATGACTGCTTTGGTTTCCCATGTACCTGTTATGTTTTGGGATTTGCGTTTCAATTTGTTCGATAGTCGGTGTTCGGTGGCGTTTATAGTTCAACCACTGAGTCGTCATAGCGTTTTTGATTGGGTTATTTCAATAAAAGTGATAGGGAATGCGCTGTCAGAAAGATGCCGATGAGGGCAACAATGGATGGGGTAATTATGTTTGCCCAGTTAACTTGCTTTTTGATAAATTTGTAAAGACGATCAAACTTGTTTTGCGCTTTAATATAGGCGAAGTATAAGATTACATTTGGTAATATATAGATAATATTATACACAAT
This sequence comes from uncultured Candidatus Bathyarchaeia archaeon, assembly GCA_964427115.1. Lineage (GTDB taxonomy): Archaea > Thermoproteota > Bathyarchaeia > Bathyarchaeales > Bathycorpusculaceae > JADGNF01. The sequence continues at coordinate 3,055 of CAYRSV010000057.1, forward strand.
TAGTATGAACGTCACTTGAATAAACGAAATCTGGTAACTAAAAAGGATTGCAAAAAAAGCAAAATATGGTAACGCGGTTGGCAATTCTGAAATTGTAGACCCTACACCGATAATTGCCAAAGATATTGGCGAGACCGATTTTATTTTATGCACAATTTCTATTTCGTAAGATTGATTTTGCTCTTTAAGCATTTTAATTTTGATTTTCCTGAATAAATAACAAGCAGCAACAAGAAAAATGATGCCTATGATTAATTCGAAAACAAATAAGGTTTGACCGTATTGATTTATGAGCATTCCAAAAGAATTGCCTACGAATGTGATTACCCCAAAATATGCTAAAAATCCGCTTACTAAATTTGTAAGAAGTATCGATACAATAAAATACCAAATATGTTTAGGTTTTTTCACAATCCCTTGTAAGACGAATTGCTGTGTAAGAGCAATCGGATTAAGACTATCCACTGCACTTGTTAAAATCGTTGAAACTAATAGTCCCCACATTATTACCTAAATAATCTCCAAATATTATCCGAGGTTTCATCAAAAAGGTCTATGCGTATTTAACTCTGTCGACGAGAAGTTCCCCCGTTTATGATGGGAATAAGCTTGAACTATGGGTAGCTGTTAGGATAGTTGTTTTTATGCAGCTTAAATGAGATTTGACAAGTATTCACGTACTGTGTTTTTGCTTGTTGAACGTAGGCTTATAAAACGAGTTATAGTTGCTTGGTAGGTATTTGCCATGATAGAAAGCTCACAGATACTATTGCAGCCTAATAATAAGCTCATTTATCAGAACGCATTATTGACGTCTGTTATGATTAGATTCCATATGAAGTCTGCAGGCTAATTAGCACAACACAAATATTTCTTAACAAATAAGGTGATGTAATATATGACAGAGTTTACCATTATCAGACAGAAGCGAATGGTAAACCTACCTTTGCCTATCACCCTCAGCAGTTGCCTTACTTAGCCTATAATAGATGGAGAAAACTTAAATGCTTCAAAAGAATCCATTGGTATGACTCAGCACAACTAAGAGTCACAAGAGCATAACACAGGCAACAACCAAAACAAGACACAAACAAGCTCAAAAACAGAAATCAAAGGCGTGCGGGATTGCCCAAGCCTGGTATGGGGCAGGCCTGCTAAGTCTGTGGTCGAAAGGCCGCGTGGGTTCAAATCCCACATCCCGCGCCATTTCAATAAGCCATAATTATGTCTACATGCAAACAACGACCTTTTTCGTATAAGAACCAGAAAATAGACTGTTCCGGGCAAACAAGCTCAAGGCAAGCAGGTTTGATAAAGTGTAACGCCGCAACCACTAATCATCTCTATTGCATACCTTTCTATCGTTCTGATAAAACTTCGAAAAACCTAACTATGCTACCTCAGGAGGCAATCCAAAACTTTATTTCATATGCTTAAAGGTAAAGTCAGTTAGCCGCTCAAAAGGTTTACCGATTAAATTATACCCTGCTTTTCCAAGATATTTTCGACCGTAAAATTGCATTTGGGCTTTCGCTATGGCTAATTTAAGTTTGTTTTCGCTAAAACCTGACGCGTAAAGTAACTTGTGCCTAATGAGGCTCCAGTTTTTTGGCTCATCCCACTCTTCAATTGTTAAACCTCCGTTATCTTTGACTCGTTCATAAAGTGGTGTTCCTGGAATTGGATATGGCAAAGTAAATGATACATAATCTAGAGGTAATCTTGAAGCAAAACGTACAGTATCTATTACTGTTTTGTCGCTTTCACCTGGATAACCAACAATGAAGAAAGCGCCAACCTCTAAGCCAGCAGCTTTAGCAGCATGAACAGCTTTTTCAGCTTGGGGTACCGTGATATGCTTATTCATCAATGCTAGAACTGCGTCGTTGCCTGATTCAATGCCAAAGAAAACGCGAACGCAACCGGCATCTTTCATGCGGCATGCAACATCAAAATCCATTGTATCTACGCGTGATAAGCATTCCCAACTAATATTTTCCCTACTGTTAACGAGCTTGTGGCAAACATCTAACAAATGTTCACGGTTAAGTGTAAAACAATCATCAGCAAACCATACACGTTCATAACCCAAAGCAGCAATTTCTCTCATCTCATCTATTATATTGTCAGAGGACCGAGAGCGAAAGGTCTGACCAAATACTGGACGGCTACAAAAATCACAGCTAAATGGGCAACCACGGGAAGAAATCAACGGAGAAGTTGTATAGCCAAACCGTTTAGCATAATATTTTTTGTACGCGTCATTATCGAACAATCCTCTAGATGGAAAAGGCAGGCTATCTAAATTTTCGATATAAATCCTTGTTGAAGTAAATTTAACCCTGCCATCCTGTTTGTAAGCGATACCCGGAACATCTAAAAAGCCTAATCCCTGCTCAAATGACTTGGCCAGTTCAACTATTGTTTGTTCACCCTCACCAATAACAGCAACATCAAAAACATCCAAGTAATCCGTTGGCTCAAGAGTTGGCATTGGGCCACCTACAACTAGCAGCTCACAATTTTCTCGTACTAGTTGAGCCAGGTCTAATGTAATCTTCTTCATCGAAAACATAGAATAAAAACCAATTATGCGGGGATTTGAACGCTTAATTTTCTCAATTGCTTCTTTTCGGTTAAGGAACGTGCAGTCAACCAATTCGACTGTTATTCCATGCTGCTCCAATGACGATGCCAAGTAACCTAAACCTAAAGGTGGGAAACGAAAAATTGAATTATCCCTATCGGGCTGAAAAAACGGGTAAACCAAAGTCACAGTTGCCAATTAGAATCACCAAACAAAAAGCAGCAAACTAAGCCTGACGCGTGCTGCAATAAGAACATGATAAAACTCCTTGATGATAATTTTAAACACTTGACACCTTAAATACTTTCCAGCAGACCCCGCAGGAATCAACCCAATTCTTTTTGAAAGAACATCAGCAAAAAGAAAATTCCTTACAGATTGGCTTTCTAAGCATAATCCATTAGACGCATGTTGAGTAAATAGTACACCAATTTTGTTGACGTTAGACAAAAATATAAGCGTAAATTAGCAACTAATTTAGTGAGGCTTTTCTGCTTTGTTTATTGCTAACAATAGTTTTGTATCTGTTTCTAAGGAAGTTCTTCTTGTTTTTCTAGGCAAATATAATGCTCCTAACCCGCAAGTTCCTTTAGCTCTATTACACTTGGCAAATCCACTGTTAAAGGAAGGCTATAATGTACGCATTTTAGATATGCGGGTTACGAATTACCGCGATGTCAAAGTGGGCAGACCAATTTTTGCTGGAATTACCTCCATGAGTGGGCATCAAATAAAATATGGACTAGAATTTGCCAAGAAGCTAAGAGCTGAGCTCCCAAATTGCCCTATTGTGTGGGGCGGGGTCCACCCTACGTTGTTACCTGAGCAGACTGCTCAAAATAGTTATGTAGATATTGTAGTTCGCGGAGAAGGCGAAGAAACGATTACAGAACTGGCTAATAAGCTCTACACTAACCAACCAGTTGACGATATTAAGGGCATAACCTACAAGCATAACGGCAAAATAATAAGCAACCCCGACCGCAATTTCATCGACCTAAACAATATTTCCCCGACTCTACCTTACCATTTGATAAATAAAGAAAGATACCCGTCATTACAAGCAGGACGCGTCCATATTCAAACAAGCCGAGGTTGCCCACACAAATGTAAATTTTGCTATAATTCAATTGTTAACAAGAGTGTCTGGCGAAGCAAAACGCCTGAGCGCATACTTGAAGAAATCGAACTTTTACATAGGGAATTTCCAAATCTAAAAAATATTGATATCATAGACGATAATTTTTTTGTTGATAAGAATCGCGTAGTCCAAGTTTGCAAGGGCTTAATCCAGCGTCAATATGGCCTGTCTTGGAGGGCAAATTGCAGGTTTGATTACCTTGATGCTTGTGATAAAGAATTTATTTCTTTACTTGAAAAGTCAAATTGTAAGGAGCTAAATTTTGGTGCCGAAACAGGTTCTACAAGGCTTCTTACATTAATAAAGAAAGACATAGCACCAAGCCAAATGGTTAATGCTTTGCAGAACTTGCAGCGCTGGGCACCATCAATTGAGCCTTACGTTTTTTGGATGAGTGGCTATCCCACAGAAACAAGAGAAGACCTTAACCAAACCTTCCAAGTAATGGATGACTTGACTAGAGCAAACAAGAAAACCCAACACATAGAAATGCACATTTTCACGCCCTTTCCAAGCCCAATGTTAGAATTGCTTAAGCCGCAATTTAAACCTCCTCAACTGCTTGAAGAATGGGGTAACATCGATATTTTCCATTTCAAACCACATTGGCATACAAAAAAATACGTTAAAATGCTCGAGGACATCTCGACGGTCACACGCTACGTCTTTTACCCTAAAGAACGAATCAAAGAAATGAGGCTATACTACAGAATGGGTTACTGGATGCTAAACAAAGCAGCCCAATTTAGATGGCGGCATAAATATTTCAGGTTTGCTTTAGAATTAAAAATGGCAAGTGCAATAGCTCGAAAAGTCAAAGGCTACTAACCCATCTGTCCTTTAATACTAAGCTTAATTACGTAACTAAAGGTGTCATTGCTTGGTGGTAGTGAGTAACTTAGCCCTGTCCATGAGAAACGGTTTTTAGTCTTTTCCCAGCCTCGAAAGAATGTAGCCGATTTAATATTACAGAGGCTAAAGGCAATTTGCCTTTTTATATCTAACAAAGATGCTTCATTGGCCGCAACTACGTCCCAAGCTCCGATTTTACTATCGCGCAGAATTAAACCATCTGAATCAAAATAATTTCTAAAAACAGTCGAACCCTGCTCATTTAAAACTAAAACCTCCCGGCAGCCTTCAAGTTTCAAACCAGAAAAATCAACATTAACGAAAATAGTTGAGGGTTTACATTGGTAACTAACTGCTACCGTACCTCTAGGCTCTACTTTCTCAAATTCAGTTTTTATCTTTGCGATGTCTCTAAGCTCCATGAGCTTATTGAATAACGGTGAAAGTCTCTTGTTTTTTAAATAAAAGCTTTCAAATATTTTGCGAGTTAATGAATAGGATTTATCGTTTAGGTAAAAAGTTTTCCAACGTTTTCTTGAGATTGTATCTAAGGTGTAAGTTTTTTTGATGAGGCATGCTGAATCTGTTTTTTGGATAGAGACTTGAGCTGAGCTGGAGAAATAAGTTTTATCTTTATATTTAATTACTGGGACGCCAAAGCCTACTCCTTCCTCTATTAACTCTTTACCATCAAGCATTAGTACAAGACCTTTCTGAAGCGGAGCTGTCTCTAAGCAGTTTGGACGAGAATCCCTATAGAGTCTCAACGATAACCGATTATCAAAATGCAGCGTGATGGGATTTTGGGTATCCATAAATTAGGCTCCTCCTATGGGAGTTTGGCATTTTTCATTGGCTCTATTATTAGCTGTTTTGTTGATGGTAGAGCATTCCATTTAGAATGGCTCTTTTTTAAGAAAACATCGATAGTTGCGGCAGCGTTTGCTGCAAATTCTGTGAGCAAGAAAGCTATCACAGCAGGAATTGAATGCTCTTTGATTAGCACCATACCTAACTTCATCGCTTTGAGTGGATAACATGGCATCAAGTACATGAGATGCTGAGGTGGATCTCCAGTTAGTTTTTTCACCTGATAATGTCCATACATTATTCGCCGTCTTTGCTGAAAATACTCACTAAGCGTTGCAGGACCACAAATTAGAACGCGTGATTTAGGTTCAAATTTTATTAGCCACCTTTTTTTCTTTGCCGTTACAGCTATGAACGCGTCATCATTCACAGTTTCCGAAGGTATTCTTTTGACTATACCTTTACGAATAATAAAAATTTCAGTTGCATGTCTAGCAAGTCCTGCATCATTTAACTCAGCAAAGACGTAGCTGTGAAAGCTCCATAAAAGTTGAACTAGTTTTCCAACCATAAACTTTGGACTGTTTATCGGTATAGGGTTACCACAAACAATTCCTACATCAGGTCTTTGAAGTCTTGAAACTAATTTAGCAAGACAACCTTTCTGCAGCATAACATCAGCCGAGACAAAAATAATGGCATCTCCCTGAGCGTTTGATAAAATATAATTAACCGCTGAGGCTTTGCCTTTCCGTTCCTTCTCTAAAGCTACCCTTACTCGTATGTCCTGTTTTGAATGACTCTGCACTATGTCTACGGTCTTATCAGTGCATCCAGAACATACGACTAAGACTTCAAAATCAAACCCAAGTTCCTGATCAGTCAGAATATCTTCAAGCAAGCGACCTATATTTTTATCTTCATTAAAAGCACATATTCCAACCGTAACCTGCATAGACGCACCAGAAAACTCGCTTTAAAATCACAATCAAATACAATATTGTTGTTTAGTTAATTTAATTTACCTGCTCATATTCTAATCATACATAAGAGGCAGGTGGCCATGTTGTTGAAAATGTGCGCTCCTGTGCTCTTAGACAAAGCTTATACATGTTAAGCAGTTATCTAAATACAGATTATTTTTAACGAAAATACAGGTGGAAAGCTAATCCTCTTGGATTATCCAATACGAAAAAAGACATTGATCATTTGTTTCGCCGGTTTTTTCATATTTGAGTCACTATTGTCGGTTTGGACGGGTCTTCGCTACGATATGGACATCTGGTTCAAAACCGGCATGTGGATGAAACAGGGAATTAACATATACTTGCCCCCTGACCATCTTGGATATCCGCCTCTATGGGCATTGTGGTGTAACATAGCCTACGATGTTTTCACCTACTTTAGGAGCATGGAAGCTTGGAATTTTATTATTAAACTACCACTGATAATTTCTCACCTAGCTCTCACATTTATTGCCGGAAAATATGCTGCAGACCGTTTTGACCAAAAAACAGGACGTCGCATCTTCTTTTTTACCCTGACCTATAGCTTCTTCATTTTTATTGCCGCTGCATGGGGCCAATTAAATATTCTAAGTGCACTGATAACTTTTCTTGCGTTCTATGCAGTAGTTAAAAACCGAATAGTCGTAGGTGCCCTGCTTTTAGGTATAGCAGTTACACTAAAAATCTATCCTTTAATAACTCTTCCAGCTTTTTTCATTTATCTGCTTAAAAAACGCGGTGGAAAGCAGGCGACGAAATTTACTTTGTTAACCTGTTTTGTCCCTGTTACTTTCACCGCGCTTGTTTTCCAAATTTATGGTTGGGATCTTCTCTATTTCCTTAAAACAATATTCTATTGGACACCCGTATTTGAATCGAACCCAGTATTGATTCTGAACGGATGCATGAATATTTGGAGCTTCGTTGCCTTATTCAAAATTGATATGGCTAAGCTCTGGATTCTGCGAATGATTTGGATTCCTGTCTTAATTGTAGGTGCAGCCTTTTGGCTACGCAAAACCAAACTGAATGATGAGGACCTAAATCTTTCCATAATCTCAATGTACGTGCTTTTCATGATAACTTACGGATGGGTAGGCGAACAGACGTTTCTCGACCCGTTGCCCTTTATTTTTCTCCAAATATTAGCTTACAATCCCAAAAAAAGCAGCCTGTATATATTATTTGGAATTCAGGTTCTTGTCTACCTTTTTTCAGCAGCGAATTGGGGCGGATTTATCTTCCAACCCCTGATAGAACAATCTTTTCCCTCTCTTTTGCCGTTACTTCAATACTCGGACCCTGCGGTTAACCCTGTTGGCTGGACACTTCGAGGCTCATTTGGCCTTACCATAAGTATTGCCCTTGGCCTTTTCCTTTTGCTCCTAATAAAACCACTTTGGACAAAAGGCTCTCCGAAAATAACAAACCACACAAAAGTACAGGTTTCGAATAAGGTATAATGCGCTAACCAGGTTCTCTTTTAGTCAGGCCTTAATTGTTGATTTTGCAATTTTGACGGCAAAAACGAACCATAGTATAGTGACTATATATCGTGCAACGAATCTGGCAGTCTCATAACGTGAATCAAATGCCGCTATTGCCGGTATACTTGATGGGTAAGCAAGGAAGAAAAGCTGTGGAACCGCCATGTTTAGGAACATAAACATAAGAGGAATAATCCATGCAAGATGAAAGCTATGATAGCTGACTCTCCCAGAACCCACAACTATTAACATTAATGGCAGCAAAAGGTTGATGTTCGGTTCTGATAGCCATGAACGGGTAAGGAAAAAGATAAGCAGCAATCCAACCGCTTTCTCTGCCAGCTCATCCATCGATTTGGGTGGATTACGATAAATTACATAATAGCCAAATAGCAACGCAGGTATCCAAATATAACCTAAAACTTCAAAATTTTCCGGCAAGGTCCGCATGCCCGTGAAAAGTTCAATTATATTAAAAAGTGTCAAACCGCCAGCCATCCTAAAATGAGCTGTCGTCTCATTAGCTTCTAATGGTATACTCCAATTCATTGCAAAAAATGGGATAAATGAAAAGGTAAACAGGGCAGCAAGAAAGACTACGCCGTATTGAAGGTTTTTTCTGCGGATTTTATTGATAGAAAAAAGAAACGGCAAACCTATAAGTGGAAGTGCAATAGGCTTTAAAGCTATGCTTAAACCAAGCATGATGGCGCACTTTTTAATATTGCCCTTAGCTAAAAAGGCAAGTGCAACAACACACAGAAGCGCAACTATGCCGTCTATTTGACCCCACGCGGTAGTCGTCAAAAGAATAAACGGATTGAAAAGGAGAAAAAGCCATGCAAACCAGGAAAATTTTGGAGAAATATTTGATTTTTGCAGCAGATTTCTGACCACATATGCCAAGCCTATGTTACTTGCGATAATGGGAATTTTAATAGCAAAATTGTAAAGAAAAATACTGGGCGTTAAGTTGAATGTTGCACGATAAATTAAACCTAACAGCAAAGGCCACGGCGGCGGATAGCCTATTGCCGTATTAACCCCAGATAAAAAAGGGTTATGAAAAACCCCTAAAAGCTCATGCGTCTGATACGGATCCAACCCTGCACTTACAAGGTAACCTGTAGTTATGAACACTTTCTCGTCATAATAGTGACCAAGAAAAACCGCTAAAGGCAACTGCACTAAAACACTTAAGAAAACAAAGAAAAGCTCCCGATTCAGCTTTGATCCAAGCATCA
>CAYRSV010000058.1:0-11850 GCA_964427115.1 uncultured Candidatus Bathyarchaeia archaeon
GACTTATTTTGAACACTGTCTTTTGAGTCATAATTAAAACATTAAATGTTTTACAGAACTCGATAATCATTAAGACGGAATGATTATAATAACGTGTGAAAGGACTTTGGCTAAGAGATTTAATAACTAACCAGATAAAGGATAGTTAGCGAGCGCACTCATTTTAGACTCCTCAGGACTATCCAAACTTTTAACATACCAGTCGCATAAAGACAAAAAGTAACTTGAAAATCATGACAACTCAACAGCGACAATGAATATTTAATCTAAATAGACGGAAAAGTAGGAAATTCTTTTATCAGGATTAGATTAACATATTAGCTGACTGCAATAACTCAACAGTGAATTTAGCCCATTGCCTTTGCCTATAACAGTTTAAGGGTATCAAAATGAATAGAAAATCATCACTCAGTACATTTTTGGCTCTGTTGTTACTGGTTGTTATCTTATTTGGAGGCTCTTTTACAAGACCGAACAATCTGTTTGCTGGAGCCGAAGACTCACAGATTAAAGCTGCTGAGGATGGTTGGCCCATGTTTCATCATGACTTGATGCATACTGGCACTTCAGAATCGGCAGGACCAAAAACTAACCATACACTATGGAAATTTAACACTGGCGGACCTGTAGATGCCCCCGTAGTTTCTGACGGCGTAGTTTACTTTGGTTCTTTGGATAACAAGGTATACGCTTTGAATGCGTCCAGCGGCGCAGTTCTCTGGAGTTATACTACAGGTGCGAATGTTTTATCTCCTGTAGCTGTAGCCGAAGGTATGATCTATGTTGGCTCTGAAGACTTCAATGTATATGCACTAAATGCAACTACAGGCGCGTATATTTGGAGCTATAAAACAGGATACTTCGTGGATTCAGCTATCGCTTACTCTAACGGGTTGGTTTATGCTGCTTCTGAAGACCACAGCGTTTACGCGTTTAATGCATCTAATGGCGCACTTGTGTGGAGTTATCAAACGGGAGGACAAATTATGCTATCTTCACCCATTATCGCCCATGGAGCAGTCTACGTAGGTTCACAAGACCACATAGTATACGCTCTTAACGCTACCACAGGCTCACTTTTATGGAGCTTCATGACAGAGGATGGCATAGTATCAACACCTGCGGCAGCAGACGGCGTAATCTATGTAGGCTCAAATGACCAGCATGTTTACGCCTTAAACGCCTCAGACGGTACGTTAATTTGGAAATACAAAACGGACGGCCCAGTATTTGCAGGCACAGCAATTGCCGGCAATATAGTTTATGCAGGTTCAATGGATGCAAAAGTTTACGCCTTAAACGCCTCAGACGGTGGACTATTGTGGAGCTATTTGACAGGCGGTGGTGTAGCCGGCGCACCTACTGTTGCCGAAGGTAGAGTCTACGTGGGCTCATATGATAACAAAATTTACAGCTTGGATGCTGCATCAGGAACATTCTTATGGAGTTATCTTACGCGAGATGTTGTTATTTCTCAACCCGCAGTATGGGAAGGCACAGTATACGTGGGTTCATGGGATGGACGGCTATATGCCTTAGATGCTTTCGACGGAGATTTGAAGTGGCAGTACGCTACAGGCGCTGTGGTAGATTCTTCCCCCGCTGTAGCTGATGGCATAGTCTATGTCGGCTCTTACGATGGCAATGTATACGCATTAAATGCGACTTCAGGCGTAGTTCCCCTGGATGAATTTTCCAGCGAGGTAATATGGCAATTTGCGACTGGCGATATGGTAATGCTTTCTGGACCTGCAGTCAATGACGGCATAGTCTATGTCGGCTCTTACGACGGAAACGTGTACGCATTAAATTCAAAAGATGGCAAGCTTATCTGGAATTACACAACCGGATTTGCGGTGGTTTCGTCACCAGCTGTCTTGGACGGTATTGTCTATATTGGCTCTGAGGACTTTGAGGTCTACGCATTAAATGCAACAGACGGATCACTGGTATGGAAATATATGACTGACGAACAGATTCACCTATCCTCCCCCGCTGTTGCATACGGAATGATCTATATAGGTTCAAACGACCATAAGGTTTATGCATTTAATGCATCCGACGGCACTGTAGTATGGAGCTATGCTACTAATAGCGTAGTAATTTCTTCACCCGCAGTCGCCGACGGAGTAGTCTATATAGGTTCTTATGATAACAACCTTTACGCCTTAGATGCTTTCACTGGGAGCCTTATCTGGAACTACACTACAGGCGGGAACATATCGTCTTCACCTGCAGTTGCATATGGCATTGTCTATGTAGGCTCAGGGGACGGCTTAATCTATGCTGTAAATGCGTCAACTGGAGAGCCTCTTTGGAGCTATAGTACAGGAAAGGAAGTAGCTTCGTCCCCTGCAGTAGCAAGCGGCATGGTCTATTTTGGATCTCATGATGGAAATCTATATGCTCTAGACGCATTTAACGGCGAAAAAATCTGGAGCTACCAAACAGGGGACTGGGTGGTTTCTTCGCCAGCGGTGGCTAAAGGAGTAGTCTATTTCGGATCATACGACCATTATGTTTATGCTGTGGGTGCACCAACATACTCAATTTTATTTTCTACTTTAGGTCTGCCCAAAGACACCAGCTGGGGTGTCACAATAAAGGGTGTCACAATAAACAATGAGACAAAAATGGACATATCTGAAAACGTGGAATTCATCCTGCCAAACGGAACTTATACTTTTGAGGTTATTGCGCCAGAAGGCTACATCGCTCACCCTGCTAAGGGCATAGTAACTGTTATTAACGCTGACACAAACCAACAAATAACTTTCACCAGAAATTATGAATCGCCTTGGCAGATCGATCTGACTACAATTCTAGTAATAATCCTATTAGTGGCAATAATAGCTGTTCTTCTATTTTATAGAAAGAAAAAGTTTGGCAATAGTAGCTGGTTATTGACTATTTCTTTGGCAATTACTCATGTATGACTATTGTTTCAGAAATATAGTTGAATAGTCTTTGCTGAGTATTCGGGTAGAGAATTAACCCTAATATTAAATCCAAAGGTAGTAAAAATGCTTTGCCTACGCTTTCAACCAACGCAGCACCCATGCCGATTGGTCTACCGTCCAGCTGGGTAACTTTTATGTGCATAATCATTTTGCCAAGCGACTGACCATAGTTTCCATCCATTAACAACCAATACAGGAAATAGAACAGGCCGCCTATACTGATGTTAAAGAAAGGTGCCCAGATAGGTAAAGACGGTATTGGGGTCCAAGCAAATTGGGTAAAAATACCTATTATGCCTACGAAAATCCCGATTAAGATAACATCTATTAGCCATGCGACGAAGCGTTCACCCCAAGTTGCCAAAGTTAACTGGGGACCAATAGGTGGTTGGTAGCGTGTCCGGTTCGGAGCCTGTGTTGATGTTTGTTGGGCTGCAACAGCGAAGCCGCACTTAGGGCAATAGAGGGCGTCTTCTGGGAGCAACTCTCCGCAGTTCCTACAGTAAACCATCAGTTACATACCTCGCCTACACGCTATGTACGTTCCACTATATGATTTTTTTTAAATTAACGACTTATAGTGGTTACAGTTGTGCATGTAATGTTTAAATCTGAGACGGACACTCAGGTACTAAGGTCTTACAGTTATGCCCTACTGTCGCAAATGCGGAACCCAACTAGATGAATACGCAAGGTTCTGCCACAACTGCGGTACTCCCGTAGAAGAAATTCCAGTTACACCACCTTCAGCAGAGTACAGAGTGACCCCGCGAATAAGAGAACGCAAACCATACCGTCTGCCAACAGCCATCCTAGTAGGAATTCTTCTTGTAGCAACCCTATCAGCGATCGCGTTGGTGCCTTTCGTGCCGGTAAATTATTCGCGATCTTTTGCGGTTTCACAGGCAGATGTGAGCACAATTAATTTGGATTTCGATGCAGACATTGCAAATGTAAATGTGTTTGTTAAAGATTTGCCTGATCAGCTATTGTCAGTTGATGTTGCTGCTAAAGGTTCAGTAGGAATTTTTACGTCAAATCCCCCTGTGGAGCTTACAATTACCAACGAAACAACAGGTCGGAGCATGACTATAACAGGTAAAGTGGCAAGTCAGGACGTTTGGTCAGTATATTTAAACCTCAAAGTTAGCTGCAATGTTTACATTGACGAAGCAGCCAGCATAGATTTGGATATAAGGACAAGTACAGGCGATATAACCATGCACGAAGTTACATCGCCAGTTATTTTTCAAGGAGTAAACCTTCAGACTACAACGGGCAACGTTATAGCAAACATGTCCTCCCTTTCCACTGTTATCCATAATGTTTCAACTACAACCACTACCGGCAATATTCAATTAATATGGAAAAACGCTCAAATTTCAGGCAACACGGCAATTAATCTAAGGTCCACCACAGGCAGAGTAACTGCCGAAGTGACACAAAACAGACTACTCGCTGGAAATATTACACTAAACGCCCAAGCCACTACAGGCAACATTAATATGAATATGGACATTAGTGGGGACGTAGGCGCTCAAATTACCTCCCAAACTACTACCGGACGAATAACATTGGATGCTAACCGTTTTGATGGAGCTCCGTCGCCTATTCACTCACGCAACTATCCTGCACTAAGCAATTTTGAAGTACACTTAAAGACCACTACAGGCAACATTCACATAGCCGCCAGCCATCACACCATATCAGCGATAACCCAGCAAAAAGCCTCAGAGAAAGCAGAAATCTACAACTAACCTACCTGGTCTCTTTAATCCCCGACCTTAGCTAGCCGCTTGCGTAAGTCCTAAATATACAGACATACTATATAGAAGCAAAAAGAATCAGCAAGGTGAAGTTTTTGGGAGAAGAAAAGAAGTTTACTCTAGAAGAGCTTGCTAAATTTAATGGACAAAACGGAAATCCTGCCTACATTGCATACAAGGGTAGGGTCTATGACGTATCGGATAGTGCATTCTGGCTAGGCGGTGATCACCTCGGAGCTCATCAGGCAGGCAAAGACCTTAGTGAAGAAATGGACATAGCTCCGCATGGTCCAGAGAATTTAGACCGCGTCAAGCCAATAGGTACTTTACAGTAAACTAGAAGAGCACCTGCAAAACACTATCAACCCTTCGCAGACAAGCAACTGCTGCGTCTGCATCGACTCTACTTAGTTTCCCCTTTTTAGATAAAAGAAACAATGTAGAAACTATTCCGTATAGCGCATCGAATGCGGCTTTTACATCCAGGTTGTTGTCCATATGTTGCTTAAAGATTAAGGGAATTCCATCAACAAGTGCTTTTGCCTGTGGATCCGAATTAGAAGACTGTGCTTTCTGCAGCTCGGCAATCATAGCTTTCAGTTGGTCGAGTTTTTGGCTTGTCTGCGCCATGTTTTTCCAAGTAAAGTTGAGTTGTTCTTGGTAAGCACCATACGTTAGGAAGAAGCGAATATGCTGACTACTGTAGCCTTGGCTAAGCAGATCTTCGAGGTATAAGACATTACCTTTGCTTTTGGACATTTTTTGCCCAGCCACGTATAAGTGCCCACCGTGCAACCAGTACCGTGCAAAGGGCTTGTCTGAGACGGCCTCAACGATAGCTAAAGTGTAGTCATGATGCCGCACAAGATTATCAATACCACCGCAGGCGATGTCCACGCTGAACCCTAAATGCTTGGTCACCATGGCAGCATCTTGAATGTTCCAAGCAGGCCTGCCCCGCCCTATGGGTGTATCCCAGCAAACCGTCTGATCACCTTTGCAGCCATGCCATAAAACAAAGTCACCCTTGTTCCAAGGCATACCTGGATAGGTATCCTTATGAAAGCGGCGCTTCTTTTTTGGCCAATCACTTATGTCCAGATGAGCAAGTTTGCCAAAGCCGGAGAACTTTAGCGGATCATAATAAACGTTTAGTGCACCCTTGTAGCAATATTTGTAGGCAATGCCTTTGTTTAATAGATCCATTATCAGCTTGACAGCTTGGTCAACAATAGCTGACGCTCTTACTGTATAGTCAGGTTGCCTGATGTGCAAAATTTCGAATTCTTTAAAGAAAATTGCCTCGTTACGGCTTGTCACTTCTTCAACGCTAAGACCCTCCTTTTCTGCCTGTGCCAACGCTTTATCCTCAATATTCGTTAGTGTAAGCAACCTAGTTACATCATAGCCCAAGTACTCCAAGTACCGCTGAAGGATATCTTCGAACAGAAAAGTGCGGTAGTTGCCAATATGTGGACGCTGATATGTCGAAGGTCCGCATGTGTATATTTTGACCTGTTTGTCTTCAAGTGGCTCGAACGGTTCATTTTTTAGAGTTAGCGAATTAAATAAGCATAACAGACGAAACCGCTCCTTTGACTATTTTGAGTCTTTTTCGATTTCTTTAAGGGCTCTGGCGGCTTCTTCCACGTGGCGTTCGGCTTGGGTCTGAGAAGAAAATATGTGGCGGACTATACCCGTTTTATCTATAATGTAGGTTACGCGCCCAGGTATTAGACCAAGTGTTGAGGGCACACCATAGAGCTGTCTGACTTTATTATCTTCATCGCTTAAGAGTAAGAAGGGCAATCCATGATGAGTGGCAAAGGACTTATGAGATTCTACACTTTGCGCACTCACACCAAGAACTTCAGCACCTAGATTTGTAAGGGCTTCGTAGCTATCTCTGAACTTGCAGGCTTCTCGGGTGCAGCCGGGCGATTCATCTTTAGGATAAAAATATAACACAATGTTCTTTTTGCCAAAATACTCTGAAAGCGTCACATTATCACCCATTTGCGAGGGTAAAGTAAAATCCGGCGCTCTATCCCCAACCTTAACCGTCAATAAAAACACCATTCTATTCAGAACTAAAAAACAGCTATTATGCCTTTCCACTAACCATGTTTAAGGGTGCCCTAAAGTTTAGCTAAAGCCCGTTATTCGATCAGAAAAAAATTCTGCGGAGAGCATTAAAAACAACAGTAACTTATTTTTGATAACAGGATATCAACTGGTTCATCCTTTCTTAAAAGTAAAAGACAGAAAGCAAATTAACAATAGCTAATTAAGAGCTAAAATCAATTAATACGTGTCTCGCTGCAGTTACTTTTCTCGTTGACGTCTTCACCATTCCGACAGACAACAAAAAACTTGCTCAATGCAGTATGCATACTACATCGTCGGTTGTCTGTTTTATCGCCGTTAGCTGCAATTAGCTTCATGATAGCAGCAATTGAGTTAAAGCAGTAACGATATAGGAAAAATAACATTATAAGTAGGTGTGGTTTATAGCTGTGGCTGGAGGCGTCGTGCTTGCAGGAGAAAAATCTATTTTTAGCAGGGTATAAATGCAAAGCTGTAGTCCATCAAGCAGAAGGTGTGCCGGTCGTCTTCCTGCATGGTTATTCATACGATAGAACTATCTGGCAAAGTTTAGGTGTCTACGATCTTCTAATGGGTAAGCAGGTGCCCTTTTTAGCGTTGGATATGCCTTATGGAGCCAAGAGCGAATGCCGACCTAAAACGCATGACCCAGCAGTCAATGTTACTCTTGTCCATAATGCAATGCAAAAAATATTTGGTTCAACAGCAGCAATTTTAGTAGGAGCCAGCTTAGGTGGTTATATTGCTTTGAGGTATGCTGCGCAGTACCCTGTTAAAGGTTTGCTGCTGGTCTCTCCTGCGAGGACCTTCGAGGATAACATCCTTAATCGCGCCTACCCTACGTTCAAGTTTCCTGTGAGGATAGTTTGGGGTTCTGAGGATAACATTATTTTAGGAGAGGAAATGCGCGCTCTATTGACTAAACTTCCGAACGCCAAATTGGTCACTTATGAGAACGCAGGACATTCAGCGTACAAGGACCAGCCTGATAGATTTAAGCGTGATTTACTTGAACTCTATGCTGTGGCAGAGCTAACATAATTCAGCCCTCAGTGTTTTGCTGTGATTATATAATGATACGGTCCTGCTTCTTTGACTTCTTTAACCATTAATCCTGCTTGTTTAATTAGGTCTGAAGCGTATTCTTCACTGAACCGTATATGCGCTGGTGGACCAAAGGACATTTGTTTCTTTTTCCAATCTAAATCAACTATCAGACCATTTGGTTTGAGCATCTGTCTTGCGTTAAACAGTACCTTTTTGGGGTCTTTGAAATCATGGAGCACCATACTGTAGAAGACGATATCTGCGCAGCCGTTACAGAAAACAGTTTCTTCCCCTGCACCTACTACTGCCTGTATATTTTCTAAACCTTGCTCGTCGGCTTTGCGTTTAAGCTTTTCAATAGCGCCCGCATCAATATCTACAGCAAAGACTTTGCCGGCGCGACCTATCATTTTTGCCGCCAATAAAGAAAAGAAGCCATCCCCGCAACCTATATCCATGAATATCATACCAGCCTTCAAACCAATATTGTTAAGAATAGCTTCAGGATTGTACCAAGTTCTCCTTACTGAATCATCAAGAGAAAAACCGCCATGACAGCCCATTAATAAAACCTGTTGTTATGGTTGGATGAGCTTTTTTATTTGTTTTTCGTGATTTTCTCTTGTAGTTAACGCGTAAACTTCTCTATCAAGATGAAAAAACAGTGGATCTTCGCCAATAATACGTGAAAGCATCTCATCGGAATCCGCATTTACTATCAATAAGTTACCTTGATGCCCAATAAGGTGATAGTTAACTTCTAAAATATTCTGTTTTTCAAGATTCTCAAAATACTTGAACTGAAGTGGCAATAGCTTTGCCCATTTTTCTACGGGAATTTCCCGCTTAACTTTTTGTAAAATAAGAAATCTCATAGTAGCCCACGTATAATTTTTCTGGATTATTTTTTGTTAAAAAAATGAAAAATAGTTAGGCGTTTATCTACGCCTTATGAATTAAGTTTGGGTTCCTTGCCCGCCTTTTTCTCCGCCTCGTCGCATCATGCCGGAAGCGCTGGATACCATTTCTGGTAGGTTATGCCCTATGTTAGCTATGCTATCTTTTACTGCGGCTAGAAGCTCCTCATTAACTTCGACGTCTAATGTGACTCTTAGTCGTCCGGCTCCTTCGCCCATTGGGGCTTTAGTCTGCATTTCACCCATTAAACCACCTCCTTATAACTTCAAGTTGCTGGGGTAACCGATGGTTTATTATATAATGGACCTCTATCGCTGTCAGCACCAAATCGAGGTTAACGCGGTAGTGGAAACGATGGATTCTTTTGGTATGGACTTTGTAGTCAGTGATTATTTTCTCTTCTTTCCATCTGTTTAGCGATCGGGACATGAACAGGTTAATCGCCGTTGGAGCCAAAGGTTCAAATGCTAATGCTACCCTAAACATGAAGTTCAGGATGCGTGGTCTTGTCCCAATTATAATTAATGCATTAAGTAGACCTGCAGTAAACGTAGCTCTGGTACTGGCGATATCAAGTCCTCCAAAAAGTGCTGGAAGCACCATCAAAGTTTAACGTGAAACTGTTTTTAAGTATGTGTGATTGTAATAACGCACCAACTAGGTGCCGAGTTTTGTCACTCGAAGAGTTAAATGAACAGATAATTAACTGCAGAAAATGCAGGCTATGGCAAGGCGCGAAGCATGCTGTTCCAGGTGAAGGTCCAACCAATGCGCGAGTTATGCTGATAGGTCAGAATCCGGGCTCAGAAGAAGATGAATCAGGCAGACCATTTGTAGGCAAGTCAGGAAAATATCTCACCAAGATGCTAGCTACGAATGGTATCAAACGCGAAGAACTATTCATAACTAATATTGTCAAACATGTAACCCCGAAAAACAGGAAACCGTATGCCGACGAAATCGCTGCTTGTCTACCTTACCTAGTTGCACAGATACGTACAATCAAACCTAAAATCGTAATTCTTGTAGGTGCTGCTGCACGCGAAACACCCCGAGAAGAAGGCATCGAATACATCGAAATTGTTCATCCATCAGCAGCTATGCGCTTCACCAAAATGAGAGAAAAATTCAAAATCCAAATAGGCGAACTAGCAAAGCGTCTACAATAAATTTTTTAACTTTAAAATGCCTGTACAAAGCAGATATGTAGAGCTTTACTAGAATGATACAGATTTATAATGTTTTATTAACATGATAAGTTATTTGGTTCTTTGTTTTATCCTTTTGGAGTAATTAATTTTGGCTTTAACCAATTGGGTTAAAAAGAATAAGCGATTTTTTCTTTCATTCATAGGATTAGTTGCTTTTGTTCTCTATATTATGATTTTTAATATTGATTTATTACAATTAATTGCTATTATAGGGCGTCTAAATCTTCTGTTTTTTAGTTTAGCTTTATTGATTGGGATAGTGGAAATTTTGTTTTTTGCATTATCATGGAAGGTGTTGCTTTCTTTTTTAAATATTGAGGTGTCCTTGAGAAGAGCGCTTTTGTATGTACTTTATGGATTCTATGTAGATATTATAGTCCCTTTAGAGGCAGTTACTGGGGATATTGCACGTGTGTATCTTGTTTCAAGAGAAAAAAACGGCTTTGAAAAAATAATAGCTTCCGTCCTTGTACAAAGACTGCTAGGCATGGTTTTAAATATTGCTGCACTTATGTTAGGTGTACTGTTGGTTGTTATAGGGGCACAAATAGACAGAGTTATTGTTTATTACCTCATATTTGTTGCAGGAATAATATCCATAATTTTATGTTTTGTCATTATTTTAATAGCTAGAAAATCTTTGAGCATAAAAATTATTAACAATTCACTTAGTTTTGTGGATAAAGTTAGTAAAAACAGGTGGGATGTTTCTAAGTGGAAAGGACAAATTGTTGAGTCTATAGATAAGTTACGTAGCGCCATGATTAGATTTAGAGACCGCCCATATGCATTGACCGTCTCGATGATATATCTTATTTTTAATTGGATTTGCAGCTTTAGTATTCCGTATATAATTTTTTTATCTTTAAGTTATCCTGTCCCGTTAAGCACAATTATTATAACTGCATCAATTATTGCTGCTGTAAAATCAATTCCTGCAGGTGTCCCTTTTGAGATTGGAATACCTGAAATAGCTATGACAACACTTTTTATAGCGTTAGGGGTCCCAGTAGACGTAAGTACTGTTGCTACTATCTTAACAAGAGTCATAACGCTGTGGTTCAGATTCGGTTTAGGCTTCGCTGCTCAACAATGGATTGAGCTTAAACTAAACAAGGCGTTAAAAAACGCGCATCTCAGGTCAGAGCAATAGATTAAGGAATGGATGCGTGACAGACTTCTAAACTCATAGTCACTGAAATATGCAGTCCTGCAGCTTGCTGCAAGCTGTGCAGTCAACTTCAATACTCAGAGAGAAAAACATAAAGTTGCACCACTTAAAAAATTTTGAAAAGTAAAAAGTTTGGGAAGAAGTAGGTTTTCACTTCTTCTGTAGTTGGCGTTGGAGTTCTGAATAAGTTGCTTTGATATCTTCGATTGAGCCTTCGTCTTCGATGGTTGATGTGTCACCTAGTGGTTTTCCGGTGAGGACTGCTTTGAGGAGTCTGCGCATGATTTTACCGCTGCGGGTCTTTGGCAGCTTGTTAACGACAACGATTGCATCAGGGGTTGCAATTGGACCGATGGTTGTGCGGATATGTTTTACGAGGTCTGCGGTTAGCTGGTCAGATGCTGTGAATCCACTGCGTAAGGTTATGAATGCTACTGGAACTTCGCCTTTGACTGCGTCTTCTTTGCCCATGACTGCTGCCTCTGCAACTGCTGGATGAGAGATCAAGGAGCTTTCAAGTTCAACTGTGCCAATGCGATGGCCTGCTACTTTCATGACTTCGTCTGCGCGACCTAAGAGCCAGAAGTAACCATCATTGTCACGGATAGCATAGTCACCTGTAACGTAGACACCTGGCCATTTACCGAAGTATGCTAGCTTGAACCTTTCAG
>CAYRSV010000059.1:0-11626 GCA_964427115.1 uncultured Candidatus Bathyarchaeia archaeon
GTGTTGTTGTGAGCTAGTTACAGTCACAACTGTATTTATTGTTAAAAACGGAATAATCTTTAAGCATGTGATCAAGCTTTTCCAAGTTGGTTTTTCACGATAGAATAAGGCTTGTGTGTGCTAAAATGCTGGTGGTTAAAATGAAGGAAGGATATGTGTACGATAACGACGTTGTCTTGCGGGTTGTTAACGAAGCTTTAATTAAAAATAGGGTTAAGAAGGGAGAAAATTGTGCTGATACTGCTAAGGATTGTGACTGCGATAGTTTGTTAACTGCATGCGTTTAGAAGACGAGTAATATTTTGAAATCATTGGCGCAAAAAGGGTGAGCGCTAAAACAGGCTGTATTTCGATATGGCTTGATAGGATGTTAAGCATGAGGGTTATTTATGCGTAGAAACTTGGTTGTGCTCTTTTTCTTAATTGCAGGATTCGTTGTAACACTTTTTGCTTTGCTTTGGGGATTTATGTATGACTGGCCTGACCTTGTTCATGTTGATTACGGTGTGCCTCTGACTTGGGCAACAAACACGCTAAGCACTATTGCGGGGCCAGCCAACCTTTGGGAAGTAAACATTTCCAACCTGCTCATTGACCTGGTCTTCTGGTTTAGCATAATAACTATTATCGTTGCTGTATTGCTTTACAGACTTAAACCATAAACTCGTCTGACAGTTAGGTCAGCTACCCTTTTTTCAATTAGCAGACCATTGGCAATCCCGACTGCATTTGAACCTTATTGCATTTTAGTGAGGGTAGATGCTTGCATGCTGATGGCAGCTAACTATAAATGCTGGCAATCATTTTTAGAAAGTAAATTCGTACCTTGTGGAGGCATAGATTGTTTTGAAGAAATTATTAGGTTTATGCTTGGTTGCTGTTTTGGTTTTGTCGATTTTTTCAATGTTTGCTATAAGCGCTAGCGCTCAGACTGAAGACTGGCCGATGAGCCAAAGAGATCTGGCAAACACAGGATACTTAGATTCGGTCGGACCTTTGACTAATGAGGTCCTGTGGAATTTCACTGCTGGCGGCTGGATTTGGTCTGATATTGCTGTCGTAGACGGCGTTGTTTATTTTAGTTCGTTTGATAATAAAACCTACGCGCTGGAGGCAGCAACTGGCAATAAAATTTGGGAGTACGCAACTGAGGGCAGAATATATTCTTCTCCGGCAGTTGCAGACGGTGTAGTATTCATTGGCTCTGATGATCGGAACGTTTACGCTTTGGATGCATCAACTGGCGATCTGAAATGGAAATTCGCCACCGGTGATGAGGTGCAAGCGTCAGCCAAAGTTGTGGAAGGTGTAGTGTATATTGGTTCGGCTGACAATAATTTTTATGCTCTGGACGCCGCATCGGGCAACCTCATATGGTCATACACTACTGGCGGTGACGTAATTGCTACTGCTGCTATCGCTGACGGTGTTGCTTACGTGGGCTCTTTTGATTATAATGTCTATGCCCTAGACCTCGCATCTGGCGAGATGATCTGGAGTTTCCCAACTGCGTCCTTTGTGGAGTCTACTCCAACCTTTGCAGACGGAGTTGTCTATTTCGGCTCATACGATAATAAGACCTATGCTGTAAACGCCACCACAGGGCAGCAGATCTGGAGCGCTGAAACAGGGCATGATCTGTGTGTACAGTCGTCTCCGGCAGTTGTAGACGGGATAGTTTATGTTGGTTCTTCGTATTCGGGAACGCTTCATGGCGCTGTTTTGGCATTTAACGCAGCCGACGGCAGCTTGGTGTGGCGGCATGAGACTGACGGTTTAGTGTTTGGTGCCCCAATAGTTGTAGGCGACGTCCTGTACGTAGGATCATCATACATGGGGCCGATCCCGACAGACCTCACACCGGACGCCTTCCAAGTTGTATTCACCGGCCTACGCGGCACCGTCTACGCTTTAAATAAAGCAGACGGCAACGAAATCTGGAGCTACCCAACCGGCGGCGCCATGTATTCTTCCCCAGCCATGGCTAACGGCGTGCTGTACATAGGCTCCATGGACAGCCACGTTTACGCCTTCGGAACAGCAACAACCCAACCCGGCCTAAACATACCCCTAACCTACATAATTGCCGCCATAGCAGCAATAATAATAGCTGCAATAGTAGTTGCGCTACTGCTCAGAAGAAAAAAGAAGTAGCTACCACCTAACGGTAGCCCGCTCTCCTCTCTCTTTTTCAGAAAGCGCAAAAAGCTGGCATCAACTGCCGCAAATTTTTTGTTTTATGCTGCCGGTTTCAAGCGTCAGGTTGCGTATGTAGTGGGCTTCTGATGAGCTGCCAATTTGACGTATTTTTCCTATCTGCGTCCCGTTTTGAAAAATCTGTACATTTAGCGTGCTGGGTGACTGCTTGGTGTGTGTTATTCGATTTTTTGGCCGCATTGTTTGCAGTATGTTGCTATTGGTTTGTTTTTTGCGCCGCAGAATATGCAGAATTTGAAGGGCGGGTCTGTGTGGTCTGGCGTTGGCGGGGCTGGCATAGTTTGCGGGGTTTTGGTTGGTTTGCGGCTAAAGTAAAGCATGATTATGCCTACCAGGACTGTTAGTAGGCCAAGGAGCGGTAGCCAGTAGGCAGATAAAATCTGCGTGATGCTAGCTCGCCCGGTAGAGGTCAGTTTCTGGTTAAATGTTGGTATTGAAGTTGAGGTTAGGTCTGAGGGTCCTGCGAAGGTGGGCATGGGTGGCTGCGTGGTCAGTGTTGGTTCTGGGTATAAGGGTGTGGGGTGTGGGGCTGGCGTGGCTGAAACCTTTGGTATATACTGCTTTGAGAGGTCGATTGGGAATAGTCGGGCTTTTTGGCCTTCGAATTCTGTTGGCAGTTCGCCGATCTGGAAGTTGTCGCCTGTTGTTTCACAGTAATAGTACCTTTTGTCGTTATATGTCCAGTAGATGCCTGGTATGTCGCTGCTTCCAAGTATGCCCACGGCCAGATGCCTTGGGGGGCTGATGTATATTACGTCATAGCCTAAAATCGACATGACTGTGGCAAACAAAAATGAGGTATCCTCACAGTCTCCGCCCCCGTCCACAAGCGTTTCAATGGGGAACCTTGGATACTCATCGTACGCTTGGGTGCTTGAATCTGACGTGTAAGGCAGGCTCTGGACGAAAGCTAGCACAAAGCTTACTGTTTCATAGTGCGAGTAGCCTTCTTCGGCTGCGGTCCGATTTAACTCGTCAGTTAGCTGCACAAGGAAGGGGTCTTTTGTGGTTGTTAAAAGCCCATAGCCTGAGGTTCTGCTTAGAACCCTCTGCATAACAGAGACTTCCCTGTATGCCTCGTAGAGCTCTTTAGGAATAGACATATTAAAGCTCCATCTGTAGCCCCCATAACTCCAAACAAACTCCTTATCATACACCTCGCCTGCCGCCCTAGCGCTATGTACCGGAACAAGCAAAGGCGACGACACCACAATTAAAAGCAACGCTATAACAACGGGCCTGTGGAGCTGTTTTCGAAATTCAATGCTAACCATGCGCCAAATCAACTGATAATAAAAACCCATACTATTTATAATGCATGCATACAAAAAAATTCTTGCCCTAAAAACTTGGCGCTAGCTAATTCTCATGCGAATATTCGGCGCGCCCCGGTATGGTCTTTGCTGTGCGCTTCTGGGTCGAAAGCTATTTACCTTGCCCTTTTCTACGCAAATCCTGCATAGGAGCGCCAACTAATTGGGTAACGCTATCACTATAGAGGAGCTTAGAAAAGAAATCGCCAAATTTAATGAAGAAAGAGACTGGCAAAAATATCACACGCCAAAAAACCTCGCCCTATCCATCAGCATAGAAGCCGCAGAACTCTTAGAGCACTTCCAGTGGCTAAATGACGCAGAAGTCGAAAATTATCTGCAGGATCCCAAAAAAGTCCGCGAAGTAGCAGCCGAAATCGCCGACGTAATTCTCTACAGCCTAAACCTATCCAGCAGGCTCAACATAGACATCACAAAAGCCCTCTTAGAAAAAATAGACGAAAACAAACGCAAATATCCAGTTGACAAAGTCAAAGGCAACTACAAAAAATACACAGAAATCAAATAACCCCACACAACTGTGGAAATGCGCGCCTCATAGCAGGATAAGGATGGACACAGTTGATGAAATTTTTACATGGAATCGGCTTTGGCGGTCGGCTAATTGGTGAGCCCTGTGGCTTGCACCTTTTAGCTCTGTTATTCAGTCCTCGTAGGGATGGGTTTGGCTGGTTGCTTAATGGTTAGTTTTCGGTACGCTAATGTAACTTGCTTTTCTCAGTGTGGCTCTTTGTAGTTTGGTTTTATTTGTTTTAAGGTGTATATGCGCGTTATTGTAGGCGTATTGGAATAATTTTATATAACAATAAGTTATATGGAGTTATGTGGCGTAAGGGGTGATTATGTGGTAAAAAGTGTTATAGATTTTTCTGAGCGGGAGAATCGCATAATCAATATCGTGAAAGCTAAATATGGTCTTAAAGATAAAAGCCAAGCCCTAAGCCTTATCCTTAAGCGCTATGAAGAATGCGAGCTTGAGCCTCAACTTAGACCAGAATTTATCGAAGAAATCGAAAATGCCCGCAAAACTGGCAAATACGTAAAAGTCAAAGATTTCGCAAAAGAATTTGACCTAAAGTGAATAGCTTGTATGAGCTAGAGCTTGAGGAAGAGGTCTACAAGGAATTCAAAAAGCTAGCTAAGAAAGATAGGCCACAGCTAGAAGCAGTATACAAAGAGATTGAGCAAATTTTGTCAGATCCGTTTCAGTTTAAGCCGCTTAGGCATCCTTTGGAGGGGCTTAGACGAGTGCATATAGGTCCATTTGTTTTAATCTATGAAATATTTGAAAGCACTAAAACAGTAAGGGTTGTAAAGTACAAACACCACGACCAAGCCTATCTATAAAAGACCATTATGCTTTAGCCCAGCGGCAAAATCGTTGTATGGTCGGACTTTGCGTGCCTTAGCTTCCTTCTTCGGCTGCTTGATGGCAGCCATGTCTTCTAGAGGTGTTAGGTTAGGGGGTTGTGTTTTTAGCGGGGTTGTGTGTGGAGGTTTAGTCCAAGGTTTTGCAGGTTCTGGTAGTGTTTTTGGTTGAAGGTGTATAGTTTTGCGTTATTGTTGATTGTTATGGCTGCTATCATGGTGTCGGTCCTGCCTGCGGTCTTTCCTTTCTGCTCCAATTCAAATTCGAGCCTGCTTGAAAGCGTGGCGTCTTTCTTGGTGAAACTCAGGACGGGAAGGTTAAGAATTTCTTGGACCGGTTTGCCGTACTTATGCAAGCCGTATAGCACTTCATGCAGGCAAATGGCTGTGGTTGCTATCTCTTCTCCGCTTCCAGATAGCTGCTCAAGGGCTTGATCTCCTTTTTGGGATTTTTTGTCTAAAATTTCAATTAGGACATCTGAGTCGATGACTATCAAGTTCTTCTTTCAACCCTTTTAGCGTACATCTCTGCAAGCATAGCTTCCTTGTCCTTATCGGCGAATTCGACTTTGCCCCTCAGCTTTTTTAGCGTCTCCAAAGGCGACGATGCACATTCTACTAGCCTATCGAACAGTTCGCTAAAGCTTTCGTCCTTACCCTTCAGGTTTAGCAGCTTCCCATAAACCTCGTCACGGATAGTAATAGTCTTCACCATGGCAACCACACCTAAACATACGTTTAAACATACACTTAAACATATCCAAATTAGCTGACCACCTACGCACGGTACGCGCTGGAAAGATGCAGCTAAAAGAGCCCTTCACGAGCTAGCAGTGATGGCCAGATAGCGCGGACTTCCGCTGAACCTATGCAAAAACATGGCCTGTTGATGGGTGACAGTATGATTGCCGCCACAACAGCTAGCCTCAAAGCTGTATGCACCACAGACAGCCCACATTTCCAGCAGATCAAAGAGATCCAAACCGTGTAGCTCTAAGTGCGCACTTTTATGCTATTGGTGAATTTGGTAAGTTTGCTCATCTTGCTATTGGTGAAGCTGTCTTGGCTTGGGTGGTTTTTGGGTTTGGTTGGAAGATTTTTAGTTGTTGCTGTTTTGAAGCCATTTTTCCAGTGGGGTATAGGTGATTGTTCCTTTGATTCCGAACCATTCTTGCTGCTCTTCTTTATCTTCTCTTAGCGTTAGGATAGTAAGCTTGCTACAGTTGAGTTCTTTGCCTGCTTTTAAGAGCGCTCGAATTTCTCTTTCACGCGTCTTTGCGTTTTCAAGTGTGTAGCATGCCTGGATTAATTCTGTGATTTTTGTTTTTTTCTTTATGATGAAGTCAACTTCTTCGCCTTGTGGGTTTTTGTAATAGTAGACTTCGAGTTGTTTTTCAAGCTCTTTTCTTTTAAGGTGTATCGCTATGGTGTTTTCGAATAGTTTGCCTATATTGGGGCTGGCTTGGAATGCTTTTGCGCTGATAAGGCCGTTGTCATAGCAGTACATCTTTTTGTTTTGGCCTATCTGCTTGGTTTTATAGGAAAATCTGTTGACTGCAAACATTAAGTAGGCCTCTTCTAAGTATGAGCAGTATTTTTGGGCAGTTAGGCTGCTTTTTATGCCTACTGCTTTTGCCATGGCAAGGTAAGATTGCTCTGAGGCTATGTTGGAGAGCAGATAGATTGCTAGCCGCTCTATATCAGCTCCTTTTCTTATGTTATGGCGCTTGATTATGTCTTTGTAGAGTATGGATTCAAAGAGCACCCCAAGATACTGGCTAGCGTCTAATTTTTTCATTACAATTTCAGGATAGCCACCTGATTGCATGTAGTTAAGCAGTAGGTCTTCTCGTTGTTGCGTTGTCAATTTGGCTGTATCTGCGTTTTTTGCTCGCAGGTATTCTTCAAATGAAAAGGTAAGCACAGTTGTAGGGATGTGCCTGCCAGTTAGATGCGTTGCAAGCTCCCTGCTTAGTAGCTTAGAATTACTCCCCGATACCACAATATTGTAGCCCTGGCGCTGAAGCCTGTTAACAAATAATTCCCAATTTGGCAAATTCTGCACTTCATCAAAGAAAATGATTGCTGGCTTTCCATAAACCCGGTTAACCTCAGCAATAAGGTCATCATAATTTTGCAGACCAACCAAAGCTTCATTGTCAAAATTTACATATCCAAAGTTACCCTTCTGCTTTAGCGAATGTAGAACAAAAAAAGATTTCCCAGCCCGCCTAGGACCCATAACCACCTTTACCAGATCATGCTCAAGCGAAAACTGCTTGATATCCCGCTTGATGTAAGTTTGCCCGAAAACCTTTTCAAGTTCTGATTTCTGGCCAAGAATAATGTCCCGTAACATGCATGGTTATAATAAAAAAAAGTATATAAAAATTTTTATTATGATTATTAAAATAAAAATTCGTAGACTTTTTTCAATAATAGTGTTTGAGCCGGGTGCCGCTTAGTCTGTTCTAGGATGGCTGTTGGCTGGTGTTATGAGAAGAACAGCTGGTTGAGGATTTTGTGTGTTGTTGTTTTTTGACTATTGGCGATGGCTGTAATGGTCGATGCGGCAAAAAATTTCGATATGCGATTATTTTTGGTGGTCCGTTGTTGTGCTGGTTGGTGAGAAAGGGATGGGTTGGCGGATTTTTTGTTTGCTGTTTGGTGGTTGTTGGATGCGGTAATCTTATGTGCTTTATCTGTCAGGGTTAAAACGGGCTTAAAGGGTGAAGCTGAGCGGATAGGTGTTGATTTAAGGGCTGCTGTAGAAGGTCTTCTTGAAGAGCTAGTAGCCGAGCGCAAAGCTAAAGCGGCGCAGATCGCTAAAGAGCTTAGCAGCCTGATGGATGTTACGCCTCAGGAGTGGGTAAATGATGTCAAAGCGACAAGGCGCGAAATGCAAGTACCTCATCGACACCTCTGCGCTTTACCCGATGCTAATTGCCGGCATTGCCTTTAGCGCCGAAGAATGCGCGGTAAATGCTTTAATTGAATATGAAATCGGCAATGTTTTATGGAAGCAAAATCAGCAGAAAAAACTCAAAGACCCCGCAAAGGTCGCAGCCATCTTTTCTGAGGCAATCCGCCCCTTAAGAAAGCTTGAAATCGATTCATTAGCCAACGTCTTGTGCCTGGCCATAGAAAGAAGCCTTGCCTTCTACGATGCCTCATACGTGTATTTGGCAGAGGAGGAAACCTAAAGTTAGTCACACAGGATACAGGCCTGCTAAAAAGATGTAAAAATGCAATTTCAATAGAACAAATACAGCAAAACTATAGCTCACATTGTGGCTCTTTGTAGTTCGATTTTGATTATTTGGTTTGTTCCTTTTCTAGGCAGCGCGCTAAATGAAGCCGAATCTGTCGCTTGTGTATTGGTATATTTATCTACTTGTATGCTGGTTATTGGTTAGGGGTTAGCGTGGCTGAAACTACAACTATAAGGGTTTCAAAAAAAACAGCCGAAACACTCGAACGCCTAAGAGAAAAACTAGGTGCTGAGAGCCTTGATGAAGCAATCCAAGTACTTATTAAAAAGCAGCGCAAGGCAGTTTTAGAAAGAACGTTTGGGGCAGACCGCAACCGGGTTAAACCTTTTTCGGAGGCTGATCGCGGTGAAGATCGTAACTGACTCGTATGCTTGGGTTGAACACTTTATTGGAAGCGCAAAGGGTCGCAAAGTAGATGAGCTTTTAGAAAATGCCGATGAAGTTTACACCCCCGACATAGTGCTAGCAGAGATTGCCCGCAAATACATACGAGAAGGCGTAGAACCTGAAACTGTGAACATACGATTAGAAGAAATTGCCGAAGCTTCCAGCATCGTCTGTTTAGACGCAAAACTTGCACTAATTGCAGCAACAGCTTATACAGAAATGGAAGCTAACGCCAAAAGATCCAAGCTAAACCGCCCAAGCCTATTTGACGCCATAGTGCTAGCCACAGGCAAAGCCCTAGAGGCAAAAATCCTAACAGGCGACCAACACTTCAAAAACCTACCCAAAACCCTCTGGCTCGAATAATCCAACACCAAAACACCTACATGCGAACCTAAAGAGATAAACTTCAGCCCGACATCAAAAAACTGGTTTTTTGAAATTTTTTTAGCTTTTGTGGGAAGAAAATGGGGGTGTCGTGTGGGTTGCGTGCTTTCTTGGCGCTGTATTTCAAGTGTGTAGCACGCTATGCTGTTCCTTGTAGTAGGGTTTGCAGATTGTTTTGACAGGTTCTGATGAGCTGGTCTAGGTATGCTGGGGCTGTTATCCAGTCTGGTGTATGTCCTGAGCCGGCTACGTCAGCTTCGCCTCTTAAGGACCAGCCGTCTAATTTGTTAGTTAAATCGCTCAATTGGTCTATGGCGTTTTGGAGGCATTTGGTTCTCATCTTCAGGTTTTGCGTGTATGCTGCATCTTGAACATCTGCGATAGCTGAGTTAAGCTGATTTATTATTGTGTTTCTTCTGTTTTCTTTGACCTTGTTGTTGGCTCCTGCAAAATCGTCAGTTGAAAGCTGTAAAATCGTGCTCTTGACCTCTTCTAGTTGGCCTAAGACGTTGCTGGGTGTGATCGGTGGATGCGGGGTTTCAAACGCTCCAGTGCCATACCAGAAGGCAGATAGGTAAATGTCCCAGTTGCCATTTCTATTGTCCATGTAGACTACGAAATTGGCATATTCGGCAGATATTTGAGGTCTGCTCTGACTGGCGATGTTATTAGTGGTCCTGTATTCTGTTTCGCCGTCGTATAGGTATAGATTTGTATTTCCTGCTGGCAGTGCGCGTTCAAAAACTAAAAACGTTCTTGAGGGTCCTTCATCCATGTCAGGGTTGCCATCATAAACATTGTTGGTCATTTCTATGGTGGCACCTGTGGATGAATCAATCATAAACACATCCCACCTTGCAGGATATCTTGTCGCGTATTGGCTAGAACTTTCCATATAAGCTATTTGGTTGCCACAGATGGCGGGCATAGCCAATGAACCCTCCTCGTGAGCAGGGGGCGTATAATTTCCGCGAGAATCGATTATTGTGCTAACACCAGTTAAAAGATTTACACTTTTTACCCAATAATGTTCGCTTGTACCGATCACAACGTGCGATATAAAGACAACAAGGTCACCATCAATCGACGGGCTATAATTATCACACACATCCCAAGTTTCATCGTATGCGAGTTTTTCGACTTGTGTTGTCAAGTCGTAGCTGTAAATTCGCCAATGACCTTGCCGATTGTCTTGCCATACTATGGTGTTGCCATCAATTACAGGAGACTGTTGGCTTGCTGCAACGGTGGTGATTTGGGTTTCAACCTTTGAGGTCAAGTTGTAGATGTATATGTCCCAGTTTCCGTTTCTGTCACTTTGGTAAACTATTGTGTCATTGTAAATCTTGGGGTTCACGTTGTTGCCAGAGCCTGCTGTTATGCGGCTATCCCACTGCACTTCCCAGTTGCTATTTCCGAGATATTTTTGGTAGTACAGGTATATGTCCCAGTTGCCGTTCCTGTTATCCTGCCAGACAACAGCCCAATTATTAAGGCCATATTGGTAGATGTCGGGGTTCTGTTGACTTGCAGGGTTTGAAGTTAACTGGCTTTCGACAACTTGCATACCGACGGCAGCTTGTGCACCGTTGTTTTCTAATCCTGCAAACAAAGCAAGAATAACCATAACAAAAGCAATTGTTCCAAAAATTTTACCCTTCATGGCTAAAGCTATCTCCCTTCTCCAATCAATTATACAACAACCCAAGATAACACCATTATTTGAACTAATACTACGATTTTCGCACTAACCCAAAAACACAGCACACACCCAAAGATAAAAAATAGAAAGAGACAGAAGCTATCTACCATCTAATCCAACAAGAACCAAACCCACTACATATCCTTTGTAGCGCGCTAATGTAAGTGCACTATTACCTTTCTTGTTTGGCGCACGCGAGATAGGCAAAGAAATTGGCGAAGACCACTTTGTCGACAGAAGCCGCGCCGCCCCGATGCTACTAGAAAACATGACTTTTAGTTTTCATAAGTGGAAATGAAGTGGGCTTGTTTGGCTTGCTGGTTTTTTGTGAAGCCGGTGAAGCCGTCTTGATTGATGTGGTCGAGGAATAGTTGGCGGCGCTGCTTTTGATTTAGGTCGGTTACGTCTATGCGTTTAACTGCTGGCTGCCGAGTACAGTCAAACACCTTCCGCCTTGCCATCAACCAATCCCCGCCTGCTTCACCTACCGCTTTTCCGATGGCTTAACAAACGCCGCCACAACCCTCCCACACTTTGGGCAATGCACATGAAAATCCTGCGCATACTGCGGACCACCAGCCAAAACCGCACCCCGCTTAGGCACTATGCAACCGCAAGAACACACCCACGCCGCAGACTTACCCTTACGTCTAAGCTTAAGTTTCATCTGTCTATCACCTGCTGCATTTTCTGTGCATATATGTTCTTTTATGCGGCTTCTAAATATAACATTTGCTTAGTTTTGCTTACAATTGCGGATAAGTCCTAAAAATGTCGCTGGCATAATAATTCTGATTCCGATGGTAAAAGTCAAACTAACCGTAAGCATCAACCCCGAACTAATCCACTGGATAGACAAAGAAGTCGAAAAAGGGCACTTCGCAGACCGAAGCCACGCCATCCAATACTCCGTAATCAAAACCAAAGAACTAATAGAAAAAGGAGAAATCAGATTCTAA
>CAYRSV010000060.1:0-11196 GCA_964427115.1 uncultured Candidatus Bathyarchaeia archaeon
CGTAACAAGGTGGCCGTAGGGGAACCTGCGGCCGGATCACCTCCTAAGTAAATAATAAGCTTCGAGCTTGTTACTGGAGGAGCAAGGAGAATTAGCACACACGTCCTGGATATCAGGGCATTAACATCAAAGCCCAAAGTTGAGCAAAAATCCTTTTAATGCTTATTTTTATTAATTAGTCATTTTATAGCATTGTCTTTCTTCAAGTCTCTTTGAATCAAAGGCAGCAAATTGAAACGAGCGAAATCTAAACATAACAGTTTAAACAAATCAATAACAGAATTCGTTATCGGTGCATTCTCTAAAATGCTATTTACTTTTACTGCTTATATGATATTATTGCTTGTGTTGTATTATGTGGCCGTTTTTAGTATCAAGACGCAAAGTGTAGGGACGTATTTTGGATAGAAGTCAAAAGGTTCTGTTAAGTATAATTTTAATCGCAATAGTTGCAACAGCGAGCAGCAGTATATTCTCAGTAACCCCCATCGCTTATATCAATCCCTGGATGGATACCTATTACCGTTATGAAAAAATTGATGGCTCTTGGGTGACTCATAACAGCAAAACCAATGATACAATGCCGTTTTTATTCGTACCTGTAAATTGTAAAAATAATGGTGCTACTGACGCAACCTTCAATATCACTATAGCTTTTGAAGGCGCCTTGTTCTCAACTAGTACACCAACGCCATATTGGCAAATAAATAATACCGCGGCAAAGTTTGAATTCGCACTCAAAGTAGGTGAACAGCAAACTATTCCTGTGTATTTCCAAATAGACGAAAAATCAGGCTACTTCCGTATTTCTCTCTCATTAGATACAGACCAAAATAACCTATTTGTCGAGCCAGTACGTAAGGAGAATACCTTCTATGGCTACAAACAACTGTATTACGTCTGGTTACCCGAGTATGGTATTTACGCTCCAGCTTTAATCGAATAAACTGCTCATAAATTTAGCCAGGATTCGTAAAACATTTACTTAACATATACACTAAACAAGTCACATAGTAGTTTACTGGAGTTTACTAATGTGTCATTAACGCGTAAGTTGATGTATGTACTGGTCTTAGCTTTAGTTTTAATTCTTGCCTTTATGGTAATTTATGAAACTTGGCAACTCCAATTAATTAGTCAACAGGATATTGTATCTACTGAAAAAACCTTATTTCAAGTTGCAGCCTACAGTACCATGGCGGCAGGCGACTATGAGGGAAAAATAAGCTATAATGAACTCGCAAAACATGGTAACTTCGGCATAGGCGCATTTGATGGTATGAACGGTGAAATGATAGCCCTAAATGGAACCTTCTACCAGATACCCGTCGATGGTATACCCGTAACCGTAGCACCATATGCAACAACACCCTTTGCTATGGTTACCTTTTTCGAGACAGACCAGGTCCTTTATCTTCACAATGCTATGAATTATAGCGAGTTGAAGGCTTTCATCGATAGTAACTTGCCTACACTTGATGGCACATATGCAGTAAAGATCAATGGCACATTCGAGTATGCAAAAACTCGAAGTGTACCCATTCAGACCCAACCGTATCCTGCGCTAACTGATGTAGTGGCCAACCAGACCATCTTTGAATTTAATAGTGTAACAGGTACAATGGCAGGATACAGGTGCCCCAGCTTCATGGACGGCGTTAATGTTGCTGGCTATCACTGTCACTTTATAACTGACGACAAAAACGCAGGCGGCCACATGCTAGAGTTAATTACACAGGACGTAACCATAGAAATTAGTCATATACAACAATACTATGCACAACACCTCCCTTAGCTTCTAATTATTAGTTAGCTAGTTTGGTGGTGTATCGGCTTCATCTAGGTTTATGTTAACATTTTTTATGAGTTTTTGTAGATCTTGATCGCTAATC
The DNA here is from genome assembly GCA_964427115.1 of uncultured Candidatus Bathyarchaeia archaeon. Taxonomy (GTDB): domain Archaea; phylum Thermoproteota; class Bathyarchaeia; order Bathyarchaeales; family Bathycorpusculaceae; genus JADGNF01. The sequence continues at coordinate 1,893 of CAYRSV010000060.1, forward strand.
CATTCGGCTTGTAAGTAGTTACGTATGCGAGTATTACTTAAGCCGATGCGTTTGGCTTCTTGGATGGTGTAACGGTAGGCTTCTATTTCGGTGGGGCGATCGACATAACTGTAATTTGGGTCAAAAAGTTCTTTGCCCTCCATCCATTGTTTCACATGGCACAGTTCATGAATAACGTCAAGGTAGATATCTACTCTGTCGCCAGTATTGAGGTAGCGCCCACTAACTAGAAGATGTCCATCACTGTTATCGACGCCCATGTAGCCAAACCAGATGAATTCGACCTTAAGATTACGTAATACTTCCTCTGTTTGGTCTCCGAAAAGGTTTCGAACAGCTTCTACTCTTTCGAAGCCCTTAAAGTAATCTAAAAAGTTCTTTGTAGATGTGCTCATCCATACCAATCTCGATAGATGTAGCTGCCTAGCAAGTCGCATAAGCTTGAAGGTAACATACTCCATCGGGTTAACCAAAATATCCCCCTACTTCAAATTTGCAAGGTGATCTATTTGCATGCCCATCCGCGCTAGATCCATAAGGTCCTCCACGCAACCTATGCTTGCATCAATGTTGCGCTGTTTAGGGTGTACCCAGATAGCATCTGGGCGCAGATTTAACTGCAAAGGCACCTCAACTCGGGCACCGTATTTCTCTTTTAGATCACTAATTAGTTGCCCGCTCTGGCAGACATGGCGCACACTTGCATAGCTTAATAACAATTGAGGCGCTGCAAATGCCCCTACGCCGTGCCATAACGCCGCATCTTCCGGAGAGCCTAAAGAGTACAAGAAGAACTGAGGTGAAGAGGGTGTCTCAATAAAGCTATAATCTGAAAGCTTCTTAGCGGGGACAGTAAAATTGTCTTCACATTTGGCTACGCTGATATCGGTAGGGTCTATTGCATTTGGGTATAGCAATGTATCTTTGTATTTGACCGTAACATTTTCTAGATGAGAGTTTGAGAAGTGAAGTTTGCCACGGGCTGCGCGCTTGGAGCCGTAGCCTTTAGCTGAGTGTGGAATGGTAAGTAACGTGGTACGTTTGGTCATGCTTCTGCCCATGCAATCGTATGCCTGCTTTACTGAGTTGAAGTCTTTATGAACTTCACTTATGATGTGATGTAGCAAGCCGTCTTTTGGCTCCTCGTTAAGGGTTGTAAGAGGCATACGTAGCGTTGGAAGTGCCAAATCAATGCCAAAAGCCTTAGAAAGCTCCTGTATGTGCGCATACTTGACAGAGTCCACGAAGTCTAAGTAGGAGCCATTTGCACTGTCAAGCTGGTTACGTATAAGCTCAATTTCGTTTGGACAAATCATGATTTTTTCATACTTCTTGGCAAATGCTTCATCTATGCTTAACCCATCGGTTTTAACCCTAAACGCTGGGAACGCACTTTGCCCGCTGGTTACAATAGATGCCTTGAGAGGGTTCATACTGTACCTATCAGGCTCGACATCATCTGTGTTAAGTAGAAAACTAACAATTTTGCCTCGTGCAGGCTTTTTGGCTAACTCACAGATTGCCGCAGCATCATCGGGTTCAGGTGAGTGCAAGCCCTTTTCGTAGAAATAGTTCGCCGAGACTTCAAGGAGACGAGTGCCAATTATGCCCTGCATTTCTTCTACTGTTAATTGAGGGTTAGTATACTCCACGGAACCACGCAAAAAATAGTGTCCGCCATCAAAGGTTTCATTTACTCTTTTGTTGCCTTTGAACATAAACAGTTGAACTTTCTTGCGGTTCTCAGGCGTATGTGCCTTTGCCGCTAATACTAACGCGTTCACGCTAGCTATTGAGTGTTGCAAAAAGTCTTCTACTAAAATGCGACATAAATCTTCTGACATGATCAGTTTATCCTCGTTCCAAAGATTCAGCCACGTATACTCCATCCTGTGGGGTAACGGCTCCTAAAAACATTCTTACTAATTGGAAAGTCTTAGTGAACTCAGCATGGTTCGCTACATCCAGCAGCGCCGCCTCAGAAGCTCGCACGTAAAGATAAGCTTCCTTACCGTCCAGATTTGCGAGAGCCGTTTGGAGCAGCTTCGCGGCAGTTGCATTCTGATCAGGCATGCAGACTAACGGGCCAATCTCTGCAGCTTCATCGAACACTTTTACGGCAATAATCCCTGTCACTTGGTTGTTTTTCCAAGCTGCAAAACACAAATTTGTGGGGTTCTGCAGAATTGGCTTTAGTACCTTTTGTCGGCAACTTCCAAAGTAGCGTTCGTCGAAGCTTAGGATATCACTTAGCTGTTTTTTCTCTATTGGTTTGATGTCTTCTTTAGATATTGGCGCTGTTTTACAAACTGCAGGTGCCTTTAAAACTGTAAAGTCCACGTCAGATTTGAAGCCAAATTTAGCGTAAAAGTTCGTCAGGTGCGGATATCCATAAAGTCCTATGGAGGTTGCGCCTTTCCTTTTGAGGTATGTGACTGCATGGTTGACAAGTTGGGTTCCAGCGCCTTGTTTTCTGTAGGTCTCTTGGATTATGAGGTTGCCAAACCAGCCGACTTTGCCGTAGCTGATGCAGGTCGCCAAGCCTAGGGGCTCTTTGTCTTTGACGAGCAGTAGGCATCCGTTTGGTTCTAGCTGCAGGTTGAAAGCAAAATCATCTGCTGTCATGTTCCAGTTCATCGTGTTAGCAAGCGACAGAGCAAATGGGAAATCTTCTGGTTCCATTTTTCTGACTTGAAACATGCATGACTCCCCGCAGTTAAATAGTTAGGTGCTATTAAAAAGAAATCAGTTTTTGCAGGCATGGGTGTGGGTTTAGGGAAGTTTTCGCCCGCAGTGTATGCAGTATTCGGCGTCTCGCCTGTTTGGTGTACCGCAATAGGCGCAATATTTAGTTTGCCCGAATGTTGACTTAGTATAACTTGGAATATGAACTGTTGCTGTTCTCATGGAAAAGAACCCGATTGCAATTACAAGCCACGCCGCAAAGAGCAGTACAAAGCCGACGACTACTATCGTTAAGGCGGCGCCGACAAGTAATATAGTGGATCCTGTTCTAAGTAAGCTCTGTCTTGATAGCCGAGCTAGCATGCCAAAAGTGAATTTAAACAATAAGCCTGATATTAACAGGAACAAGAACATGATTACCCACGCTAATAGGGTCCCTAAAATGCCTACTACGCTTACCACAGGATGAGCATAAAATATTACTGAAAAGAAATCAAACGCGGCAAAAACTATGATTGCAATGATTGTTCCTATGGCGCCGCAGAAAAATGCGAGTAGAGCAGTATGATATGTAGAATATGATCGGTACTCCTCGGAGAAGCCCTTAATGGCTATTAAGACAAGAATTAAACCTATAATGCCGACAACGCCAATTGGCCCAGAAAATAGTGACAGCGAACCTACAGCTGAAAGCAAAGAACCTATCCCGCCTAGGATCTTGTTTGCTCCAAAGCTGCGTGATTCTTCAGTGTACATTCGAAAGCACCTATTAAGGGAGGACATGCTGTATTGTTAAGCTTTTCGCATGGTTGAGCCGGTAAATAAAATAATGTTCATTCCTAACTTGCGTTCAAAATTACGCTTCCAAGCGAGCAGGGTCTATATAATCTGTTCAGGTTAAGTAAAAGTTTAAAGGCTGCCGTCGTGTTTTCCATATTCCTTAAACGTTGCTTAACCTATCAATTGATGAAATGAGGGAACTGCAAGCTTGAATGGAAAACCATTGGTTTCAATAGTCAGCGCGGGAATGTCAAAATTTGGCAAACATGAGGGGCTCTATGCACGAGAACTTTTCAGCTATGCACTAAAAGAAGCCTTAGACCGCTGTCCTAACCTTGATCCTAAGCGTGATATCAAAGCTATGTACATTGGGCATATGGGTGAAGCCTATGAGCATCAAGGTCATACTGGCTCAGCAACCGCAGACTGGGCAGGTCTTTTAGGCATCCCATCAACTCGCACCGAAGCGGCATGTGCCTCAGGCGGTGTCGCATTGCGTTCAGGTATTTGTACTGTACTTTCAGGCTTAGCCGATGTTGTATTAGTAGGCGGCGTTGAAAAAATGACCCACCGTACTACCGCTGAAGTCACCGAATACCTTGCTATGGCTTCTGATTACCCATTTGAACAGTTCCACGGTATAACTTTCCCCGGTTTATTCGCGCTTATGGCTACAGCACACATGAACACCTACGGTACTACCCAAGAGCAAATGGCCAAAGTAGCCGTTAAAAATCACTACCATGCAAGCCTCAACCCCAAAGCTCACATGCAAAAAGAGATCACAATAGAAAATGTCATGACATCCAAAGTCGTTGCGTGGCCACTGAAAATGTATGATTGCTCTCTAATTACCGACGGGGCAAGCTGCCTCATATTGACCAAGCCTGAGCTAGCAAGTAAATTCACTGATAAGCCTGTGCATATTATTGGTACCGGTCAAGCCAGCGACTCTATAGGTTTATACGAACGCAAAAGCCTAACCAGCCTCCAATCTACAAAGCTTGCATCAAAAGCTGCATACGAAATGGCAAAGGTTACACCTCAAGATATCCATCTTGCCGAAGTTCATGATTGCTTTAGCTACGTAGAGCTCATGTCTTATGAGGATCTTGGGTTCTGTCCTGTTGGCAAAGGAGGATCACTAATTGATAGTGGCGAGACCCGTCTCGGCGGCAAAATACCCGTTAATGTCAGCGGTGGCTTAAAGGCTAAAGGTCATCCGGTCGGAGCTACAGGTATTGCGCAGGCATACGAGATCTATCTGCAGTTAACTGGGCAAGCAGATAGACGTCAGGTCAAGGATGCCAAGGTAGGCTTGACCCATAACGTAGGCGGTTCAGGAGCGTCCGCTGCCGTGCACATCTATAGGAGTGACTAAATATGAGCAACCAAGTGCCCTTCACCATAGAGCAATTCTATAAGTTCCTCTCACAAAGCAAACTTATGGCTGGACGATGTCAAAAATGTGGTAAACTTCATCTTCCGCCAAGACCCGTATGTGATAACTGCTACGGACAAGAATTTGAATGGGTAGAAGTCTCCGGTAAAGGTAAACTTCTCACTTATACTACTATCCATATTGCGCCAATCCAATTCCAAGCATTAGCACCTTATACTATAGGTATAGTGCAGCTTGAAAATGGATTGAAACTGCCTGGAATGATATCAAATGTCTCTGAGACGCAGCTAAAAATAGGCATGGACCTAACCATAGATTTTCAAGCATGTAATACAGGGCAAGCCTGGCCACAGTGGCCTCGTTACTGCTTTAAATCGCTCTAATTTTTACCCTTTTCCAATTTTAAGCATCTTGTTAACGTTTATATTAGCCTAAAAGTAAGTCCTATATGGGGTTTTTAATGGAACGATATCGGAAATGGCTCATTTTCTCTATTATTTTTTTAGCAATTGCCTTAGCATTCCCAATAATTGCTCTTTATTTACAGTCAACCAGTACTCTCCGAGCATTTGAATCAACAATTATACAACCTAACTGGGAGGCAAGTAGCCCCGAGACATTTGACGATATGAACGTGCGCGCTGCTCGTGCTAGAATATTTTTAGAGCAACAAGAAACAGAGTTAGCACAATTTGTATTGATTGTAGTCGCTATTGAGGCTGTATTAATAGTAGTATTTACATCAACCCTGTTGTATGCTATTCGTTGCCGCGACCAATGCCGTAGTTTCACTAATCCAACAAGAAGAATCTGACAAAAGAAAATGCTGTGGCTTTATCCGAAGATGAAGCCTAGAATAAGTCCTATAATGAAACCTATGCTGAGCGGAAGTATGCCAATCATGAGGATAGCTCCTTGGACGGCTAAAACGCCATAGGTTTCTGCCCACATAGAAAGCTTATCTATGCTCAGTCCCCAAATGCCGAAGTATGCCAAAATAAGCACTAGAATGCCAACTATTATGGCGATCTTTAGCAGTTTCTTGACAAGGAAACCCACGATTAGGCCGACGATGAAGGGAATAGCCATTATAACAATGGTTGGCAAGCCGACTATAGTTCCGTTTGTGATGAAATTTACCAGATCATTAACAAAATTTAAAGGAATAACCATTTCCCAAATTCACCTCACTATTTTTTAGTTAAGGGTATAATCAACCTCTATGTCTTTGTAAGTATTATATTTTATCGTGAACGTATTCTACCTTTTTTGTAGGCGGCAAAACGCAAAATAAACTCGGATAACTTACCTATGCAGGTGAATCATATGACGCAGCAACAGGAAGCTACTTGGGATCTTACGGTGATGTTTCCCAGCATAAGTGACCCATCGGTGGAGCAAGCCTTCCGCGATGCAGCCGCCTTAGCTGAGGCGTTTGAGAAAAAGTACCGTGGAAAGATAACAACTCTTACACCAGCTCAACTTCTAGTATGCCTGCAAGAGTATGAGGCATTTCATGTTCAAACAGGCGACTTATCATTGTATGCAAGCCTATCCTTCTCAGCTAATATGGCTCTACCTGAAACTCAGGCTCTTTATGACAAAGTCAACAAGTTGGATGCTCGACTGGGAAAACAATTAGCTTTCTTTTCGCTTGAATTAGGCGCTTTAGTTAAGAATAAACCTGAAATCATTAACGACCCTGCCCTGACTAATTATAAGCATATGCTAGAACGGGTCCAGCGTCGAGTGAAGCATCTGCTTAGCGAAGTAGAAGAGCAACTCATCATCGAAAAAGACCAGTTCGGGGTAAACGCTTGGGAAGAACTGCAGAGCAAATGGCTTAATACACGCATGTTCGAGGTCATGGTCCAAGGTGAGAAGAAAACCCTCAGCTACGGGCAAGCAAACGGTCTGCTGCCGCATCCTGACCGCGCCACACGAGAATCCGCTAACCGCGTCATCTACGGCACATTAGGTAAAGATGGAGAACTCTTTGCTTCAGCTATCCGAAATATATGCAATGATTGGGTCACCATATCTGAACGCCGTAAGTACTCTTCGCCCATGGAGTCAAGCCTAATCAGCAACGATACGCAGCAGTCAATAATAGATAATTTATTGCGTGCAATCGAGGATCACACAGGTTTGTATCGTAGATACCTCAAACTTAAAGCAAAAATGATGAACCTGCCCATACTTGGCAACCACGATATTGTAGCCCCATTGCCCGACGCGCCAGAGCTAAAGTTTACTTTCGTAGAAGCTCAAGATTTGGTTTCTCGCGCGTATAGCCGCTTTGATGAATCGTACGCTGATGCTGTTAAAGAATCATTTGAGAAACGTCGCATTGATGCACTCCCGCGGTTTGGCAAGCGTAACGGAGCCTTTTGCGCTAGCTGGTACAAAGGCAAATCCGCCTTCATCTTGAGCAATTTCAACGGCAACCTCAGTGATGTCTTCACTTTAGCCCACGAGCTGGGACACGCTACACATGACTATTATGCATCGCGCAATCAGACTCTACTAAATATGAGCATGCCCTCCATCGTAGCGGAGACAGCTTCAATTTTCGGCGAACTGCTATTGTCAGATTTAATGCTAGAGGAAGCGAAGTCGGATGATGAGCGCAAGACGGTTTTAAGTTTCGTGCTCGATGAGGCAGGGATGACCACGTTCCAGGTTACTGCACGGGTCTGGTTCGAGCAGGCACTATATGACAGTATCAAGCAAGAGAAATTCCTTGACTATAAGACTGTGTGTAACTGCTGGACTCAGGCACGGGATCGCATTTACGGTGACGCCGTTGTTTGGTTCCCTGAAATGGAAGCTGAATGGACCATGAAGCCCCATTATTATATGGCAAACTACCGCTTCTACAACTACCCCTATGTCTACGCACAAATGTTCGTTTACGCCCTATACGAACGGTACCTACAAGAGGAAAAAGCATTCGTGCCCAAACTCAAAGCCGCACTCTCAGCAGGCAGCAGCATCTCACCACTAGAAATAGGCAAACTCGTAGACCTCAACGTCGCCGACCCAAACTTCTGGAACTTAGGTCTAAAACGCTTTGAATACTTCATCGACGAACTAGAAAAAATCGTCCACTAATCCTCCCTTTTAGTAAAGCCAATCCGTCTGCAACATGGGAAATGATTAATAAGACAGAAAACCAAGATTCTGTAGTTCTAAAAGCATGCAGCAGTCACCAAGCCAGGTCAAAGGTGAAGGACTCAAGATCAACATTTGGCCGGCAAGGCCCCAAATGATGGGAAATCCTTTCCCGCAGGGGTTCGCAGGTTCAAATCCTGCCTGCTGCACCAACAAAAAATCAAAATGAGCTTGTTTGAGCAAATTTTAACTGTTTGAATGCTGCAAATCCGTTTTTGCAGTAATTGGGTTTTAAGAATAGTTGAATGCAGAAACAATGGCAATATTAAAAATCATCAGGCAGGCAGGAGAGCAAAAGTTACCGCGTTGGATAAGATGTCGATATTCAAGTTTAAAGACACAATGATTAAGCCAAGAAATTCATGGCGCTGTATCCCTAATAGACAATGAGCAAAGTTAATTATGACATTCTTGAGAAGAGCGGAAAAATAGCTCGATATATTTTACAGCAAATATCAAGCTTTCAAGAGTCTAGCGATTAAGCGAACGTATAGAGACTAAAATAGGCAAATAGTTAACCTGTTTTTCGTAAAAACATATTAAAGGAGAAGAAGGTGGAAAAGCAATAAAATTGTTAGTGGGTTATATGCTAAGTTTTAACTACATTTAGATATGATGTATTATTATGTTCAGGTCTGTTAATCCAAGGAAGGAGTTAAAGTCTTGCCTGTTGAAATTCAGTTGGATATGTATGCTGAGAAGCCTGTGACTCTGCCGCTCTTTACAGGTCATGTTGCCAGAGGTTTGTTATTGCATTTTATTCGTCTGGTTGATCCTGCTGCTTCGGGGTTGCTGCATGAGCTCAATGTTTCTAAACCCTACAGCGTAACCCCCTTGCGCTTTAAAAGTAGTAGCCGCAACGAAAATGGCTATGTCCTAGACCCCCAGTTTCCCTGCAAAGTTGGCTTCCGTTTCCTAAAAGACGAATACTCGACGTACCTTCTTAGTTTCTTTCAGAAACAGAACAGCGCACTAATTTTTGACACCACCTTCCAGATTGCCTCAATGAGCATAGACTGCAAAAGCTATTCTGATTTAGAAAAGGAAGCTCAAGCGGTTGACAGATTTACGCTGGATTTCAGGACTCCAACATATCTGGCAAGCCTAAACAGCAACTACCACTGGATGTTCCCCGACCCCGTCAAAGTCTTCTGCAGCCTCATGCGACGCTGGAACCAATTCAGTGACTCTCGCCGCTTCAGCAAGGAAGAATACGTTGCCTACAAGGATTGGCTACAGAAAAACGTTGGCGTAAGCCGCTAT
>CAYRSV010000061.1:0-11043 GCA_964427115.1 uncultured Candidatus Bathyarchaeia archaeon
TCCTGGGTTCAAATCCCAGCGGGCCCGCCACCCCCCAAACGAATTTATCCTGCACAACAAACCTTCCCCTTCTCTTTTTTTAGCCCAGTCGGGTGTTCTGTTTTATCGATAGGTAGAATGCTGGAAAAAAATATTTTTTTTCCAGCGATGCTGCGCAGAATTGGAGGGGCAACTCGTGAGAATTAGCATTTTTTATTGCCAGTTAGCCCACATACATTCTATGAAGTCAAAAGTCATGCAAGCTTCCACTTGCATGAGAGAGCTAAAGCTTCATGGAATAGTCGTAGAAGCAGGGCTGCAAGAGGGGCAGCAGGCATATGTTCTAACAAATAAAGCTATCAATGCGATAAACGATGCCATGCACCTGATGCGAGAACATTACCCCGAAGCCTCAGAAGAGGACATCAGGGTTAGAGCACTAATTTTTGTGGTCCTGCACAACATAGGCTTAGTAGTGGACAAGAGTATGCTAACCTACATGAACATTCTCAATAGCCTCTCAGATTGGAAACTAATCGACCAACAATAACCCAAAGTGCAATCAGGATTGAATCTAAAAGCGTAATATTGCATCTGTCCGATAGGTAATATGGGTGAGGAGCGCCTGTGAAAACGGTTTCTTTCATACTCACACACTCAAATTTTTATCAACAAAATTTTGAGGCATAAGTAGAAACCGCCGAGTAGGAACAGTCTCACCCTTAAACAACAACCATTACTGTGCTTTGGCTAACAAAAGCTACCGCATAGACTACGACTACTACATCGAGCGCATAGCAAGCGTGCTGGAACGACCACTAAAAATAACACACAACCTAACAGAAAAACAGATTATTTATGCCCTAAAAGGGTACTTAGTTACACCGCAAAAACCCACAAACAAACGAGACTAAGACGCATAAACGGAATAGGACATATTGACTACACGAACTAATGATTCCAGCAGATTAAGGAGGAGACCAAATTGTGGGAAGGTACATAGAACTGTAGACCCTGATTAGCTGATATGGCAGGCAGAGGAGGATAATGCAAATTACCGTTACTATTAGTATGGTGAAAAGTGTTTCTGGAATTTTTTTAGGGCTTTTTACGGGAAAGAGAAAGGGTACTGTTTGCTTGTACTCTTTATATTCGCTGTATTTTTTGGTTAAGCGCCACTCTTCATAGCGTGCGATTGCGATGTAGCCTAAAACCTGCAAAAACCATAACCCCACCATCATCCACAGAGATACACCGCCATTTGTTAACACCATAACGGTTAAACCTAAAGTAACGATTATTATACCTGTAAACTGTGGGTGCCTAAGTTTTGAGTATAAGCCTGTCTTAAACAAAGACAGCTTTTTATGGTGACTCCAAAGCCATTGAGCAACAGCGATAAAAAGCACAACAATCCCTATTACCATTATTATTCGACCCACAATAAACGTGTTGAGAAAAAACATTGCCCAAACTTGGCGTTCAAATCCGCTAAAATCACCCTGTAATAAAGGATACAAATAAGGCAATAGCGGAATAGTCATAATGCCCGTCGCTGCACCAGCGTGCAAGATAGTTTGCGTACCAAGCAATAACGCGGTAGCTAGTATCTCAAAGAAACGCCTCACGGTTCCTTTAACCTCGAAGTTCATCTTATATCACTAACCGCTTGTACTCAATTCTCTCTGCAATTCTTCAGAATATCTGTTATTTAACCACTGTTATGTTCTATTTCATGTACACCTGTGTTCGAAAAATAGAAAAAATAAAAAAGGGAAAAAGAGCTAAAGCGTTTAAGCAGTTTTTGTTAGCCACTCACATGGACAGCATCTATACGCACATTAGCGCTCAATCCACCGTCATCATAGACGCAAACTGAAACATACCTAAAGTTGTTGTGTGAACCGCAGTAGATATCGTAAGGGTTACTATTGGTGATATATCCGTCGTATTTAGTGTACCAGTTATAGTAATCATTGGATACATAAACAATAAAGTGACTATAGTATCCAGCGACTGTATGTGCCCAAAGGTGGATTTCGCCGCTTGCTTGTCTATTGAGGTAACTTATGATATATGCGTAGTCACCGGGGTTTCCTGCGTATATTCGTGCAAACTGGCCGTCATTTTGTCCGCCCACCATGTTGTAGGGGTCAAAGACACCAGAAGCAATGCTAGAGCCGTAATCCCAGTAGTCTATATCTGAAACGTATGCCTCATCCCCGATATACATTGTTCCTTGACCATAAACAACCAGTGACCCATAATACGTAACAGAATCAGCAGTCCATTGACCTGATGTAAAAACACAATCATCAAGATTTACTGACCAAAGTTGCTGTGCAGCATAGTCTAACGCAGCGTTTAAGCTAAATCCCCTTATCAATGCGCGGTCATAGAAATGGTATAAGAACCAGTAGGCAGCGTTACCTTGGCCTTCGATAGTAGGATGCAGTTGTGGTCCCTCACCTGTCCAACCTATGAATGCTTGACCGCTATAATCTGGGTTACTATAGCCATCAGAACTCAAGGAATTTGTATGTAACCATGCAAAGGGCATACCCTGAGGTGTGGAGCTTCCATCAGGGTAATCAGCGTATCCACCTATCATATCACCTAGATGACATGACCATAGAACAGCAACCTTACGATGACCTGAACTTAGAGCGATTGAATTTTCATAGATGTCTCCATCGTATACATAGCCGCCATCATTATCAGTCATAACTACGCGATCCTTTTCAAAATATGGGGGCCAACCCCACCACCAAACGCCGAGCGGGTCATGTCCTCCATGACCGATGTAGAAGACGTGAGAACCTTGTTCCCCATGATCATAAGCACCTACATACAGGTTTTCCGCAGTAGTATCTGAACCATACCAGTTATGCGTAGTATATCCAACATCTGTAGACCATTCATCTATTTGATCTGTAATATCTTCATCAAGCTCTAACTCAGCGTCGCTTAAGCGATCTCTGGAGCCGTATATTGTTGAGGGTATAGCTAAGGCAGGCTGAGCTACAATTAATGAACAACATAAAGCAACTGTAAGTATTATCCCGCTGGTTTTGAAAAGCGTTTTTTTAGTGTTTTGTTTCTTCACGACTATAGCTATTACCAATGCTGAACCCACGCCCATGATGGCAATTATTCCTAAGCCAGGGTTTGTTTGTGTGCTCTGAGTAGTGTGCGGTAAAACTGCCTGTGTATCGCTGTAGTGAACCTTGCCAGAATCAGCCCATATCAAAACGCTATAGCCATAATCCAATTTATTTTCGACATGTTCGAAGTAAGCGGATATTTCCCATTGGGGATACAATAGGAAACTATCGCCTCTAGTTCCGTTTAGGTCTGTGACATATCTCAATTGTGTGTCTATGGTTTTAATTGTTCGGTCATTTTCTGTAGCATACGAGTTGATAAAGGGCATGGCTATGTCAAGGGCATTTTCCTTAAGTACTGAAACGTTTGTTGTTGCTACTTTGTATAAGCCTATGTTATCTGCAAAAGAAGTAAGGATTCCTGTATCTGAAAATGCTACTTGTATTGATAGGGCGGGAACGGTAAGATTATCTATTTTTTGGTACCAACATAATTCAACGTATCTTCCTTGATTATTTAATTCCTTGGAGCGTTCCACCGTCAATAAAGAGTTTTCATTGTCCGTTGAAAATTTGTCTTTTTGTAAGGTTGAGGGGATTGATTGACTAAACTCGGCGCAGTAATCGGCATTAAAACTAGTCCGGTATTGAGTGATCGCATTTCTGCCTACATCTAAACTATCAGTAATATCTAACGTTTTACCCTCAAGCATACCAGATATGAGATTTAAGCTGTAAAATCTCACTTTTCCTTCGATAAGAACCATTGCAATGCTTAGATTTGCTTGACTATTACTTAATGTTGCACTTATCGAGGTCTCGATTTTCTGAGAACCCCGCACTTCATCCTGAGTGATACGGAAGCGAGTTACGTCATAATTGCTTGTGTCAAGTCCTGCAACTTTATTTAAGAAATTCCAAAACAGGTCCTGTTCCTCAAAAGTTTGAGGCTGTGAGTGCATAACGTCGGGCAGCGTACTATTATCGATTATACTACCGTTCATACTAGAAGATGAATTTGGAAGTGCTGGAGGTTGCGGTAGAGAAGCGGTTAAGCTTGAATAAGCAGTTTGTGTATTGAAAGCAAGTAACGCTATTAATAGAATTGTAATGCTAAAAGTTAGGTGTTTTCTATTCAATTTTTTCACCTCCCTAACAAGGTATCTCTTAGTAAACAAGAGTACTTATTTCCATGCACTAGGACACCGTGTTCTAACCACCGTACAGGTTTGCCTTTCCTTGAGTACACACAAACAACTTAGGACGCTAGTATTCTCTTACTGGCTATAACCCGCCTTTAAGCCAAATCTTAACCGTCTCAAAACAAAAAAATAGCAAAAAAAGACTAGTTGCACCAATGGAGAAAATATATACAGGTGAAAGAACACCTGGGTTTAGTATAGTTAGCTGAAAAACTAAAATAAATACAGCAGATAGAGTGTAAAAGAAATATCTTGGGATTAAAAAGCGATTGATTTTTATGCAGTTCTCCAGCATTACTCTATTAACGATATAGCTACCATTTTCACGTTTGACAAACCCTAAATGTTCAAGTCTAGAGAGGTGATAATGAGCCACTGAAGGGCTACTAAGCTTTAGCACTCTTTGAACTTCTCTTATTCCAAGAGGCTTATTGGACTTTAATATGAGCCGATAAATATCAAGAGCAGTTCCCTTCAGGACATCGTTGGATTCCTTCTCAGATAACCCACTTCACCTTCTGCCCAAATTTAAAGTAACAACCAATCAACAATTAAGTAAGCCATTGAATTTAAGTCTAACGTGGTTAAACTATGGGTACAACATTGGTACATTTATCGGCAAAAATAACGTTAAATAATACGGTTACTCCATGTAAAAAGGTAATTGTTTAGAGCCTGAGAAGATTGATAACACAAAAGGCAAGAATGGCACTAGCCGCCGTGGGCGCTATGCTGGTAACTCTACTACTGACCGGAATTAGCTACTTTCTTAGCCTCGATAATTCAAAAGATTTGCTTGGGATGCCTCCAATTTCTGAAGCATCATTTCTAAATCAGGTTCTTGTAGCTCTCTGCTGGGTAGGCTTAGCTGTTCTTATTTCATTTAGTATAGTTGCCATAGGAGTCTTAATAAGCCGAATTAGAAAGACAAGGACGCCATAGCGTCAACCTAAATAGTGGTTTGAACCCTCTGCCTAATACCGATAAGTAAAACCCTAAAAAATTATAGATGAAAAACTTTACTTACGTAAGGTTACAGACCAAACGCAAGATGCTGACACGCTTAAGGAATGTTGGGGCTCAATTGCACGGGACTTAACCTTTGAAGGCTCCTTCATCTTATCAGCTAAGTTGCAATCCCAGCCTTTTCGAGCTCTCAGTAATTTAGGTGAATCGTTTTTTGCATAAGTTAAATTTGCGTAAAGTCGTTAGCGCTGCTGAGGCTGCCAAGACTCCTGAAGAGCGTTGGCGTCTCATAAGCGGGGGCATAACGTTTGAGGGTTCAATGATGCTAAAGGCTTCTTTGCAGCCGGAAATAAAGCTCACCAACACAGAGATGGATGTCTTGACAAGCTGGCAAGATGTCTGCTCTGATGCCTTCAACGATGAGTTATACGGCTCAGCTGATAGGGTATTGTTCATGACAATAGAAAGGCGAAAAGACAAAGCAGGACAAGAAAAGCATTAGATGCGATGTTTCATTAGTCGCTATTGGTTGACTTCTCAGCTCTCCTTTTTTTATCGTTTCTTGATAATGTAGACTCAGCTTTTTTGGCTAACGATTTAACTTCGCCGAGGAGGGCATCTATTTCTTTTTTAGTCATCGACAAATCAATCAACCTCCTTGAGCTCTTTAACCTCTTTAACACCTGCTTCAATGAACACTTTGATGTGCTCTTGGGCGCTGCTGAGTAACTGTTCGTATTTGGCTTTGTCCTCTGGCGTTTGTGCTCTATTCAGCTGTATCTTCCAAGAAGCGGCTAAGTGCTTCCATTCTGAGAGCGTTTCTGATTCTATCCGGCGTATCCTCAACAGGTAATCCGCTTCTAGGTGGATGTAGCTTTTGACGCCCTGAATTACCAGCCGCAGCTTCTTAGCTTCATCTTTGGAGACGTCTGGCTCCTGAAGTCGACGCAGAGCACCCCACAATAATCCGATCGCCTCATTGCCAGTCGGCAGCTCCTCAAGCTTTGCAATTTCGAGTTTGGGCATTGGCGTTGTTGTTGTGGCTGATTCAGTAACTTTATTTGCCATTTTTTCCACAGAAGACTTTTGAGGAATCGCCACACCTAGCCGTGTTAGCTTCATAAAGATAGCTTCAGGACTCCTCTTCAAGGCTACTGCAATCTCGTCGATGCTCCTGTTGTTGGCAACAAGGTCTTGTAGTTGTTTTTCGTCTAGTTCAGTCCAGCGCATACCTCGTTTAGCTCCTTTAGTTGTTTCTGGGCGGTTTCTTGCATGTAAGACGGAACCCTTGGTAACAAAAATGCAGGGGGCTGTCTTTCAAGGCTGAGCTTGCGCACTTTTGCCTCTAGTCCACCAGTTTCACAAGAAACTTGATGATACCTCTCCAAGAGTTGATTCACCTGCTCCATATGGCCCTTCAAATCAACCACGATGGCCTTGGCTTCCATTTGTAGGGTACCAATCCTATGCATAGTCAGCGGAAGCTTCAACCCCGCAACCTTCCGCAGGCGAAGCTCCCACAAATAGATGGCCCTCTCCCGCCTAATCCACCGTGCAGTCTGTTTGCGGTCAGCAATCACATCTTTAAAGCGTTCTATGACATCGTTCGAGTGTGTGCTCAAAGGCCAAGAAACATTGAATTTCCTTCTTACAATTTCTGGGTCCCTTTTCTGCCTAATTTCCAAGATAGCCTTTTTGCACTCTTCAACCTCTTTTTTTAGAATTTCCAAGTCATCGTTGAGGTCTTCTATGCGCCTCTGGACATCAAAACCCCTCATCGTCGGCAAATGCGTGTGGATGGAGAAGCGGCGGCGTTTGAACGTCTTTTCGGGGTCACTACCGTAGGCAGAATATTCTTTAAGCGCTGAATTAAAAAACAAACCTATTCACCTCCATGCGACGCTTTTGCCGTGCTGGCGTCAGTTTGGTTGAAGCCTTTTATGTAGATGGCTTTTAACCCCACGAATGTATCGAAGTTTTCGTGTAGGCCAGCTTTGATTAATATGTTCATTACGTCAGGCGCCAAGTTCCAAGCGTTATCTCTAAAGCCTATTTCGGTAAGAGTGCCCCAGCTTAAGCGCAGAATTCGCTGACGTCTTTGCTCAAATTCTTTCTCATCGTAGCTATCCTTTATTTTTGCTCGAAAAACCTTTCTTATGAGCGGTGACATGTTTTTCTCGTTAAAGATTTCTTTTAATTCATCTTCTGGCAATTTCTCAGCCAACAAGGCCAAGTCCTTCAAAGCGTCTACAGCGTAGTTCTTGAGACGGTTGTTGTAGACGTTTTGCGTTTCTCTACTGTACCCATTCTTTTCTTGATTCGTTACATACTGCTTCATTGATTTACTCAACACTTTTTCGACCAACCTGTCCTTAACATTTTTTGTTATTATTAACGCTACAATATACAATAGCTGTTATAATATAAGGTTTGCGCAATAATAGCATAACAATAAGGTGATTAGAATATGCCGATTAGAAAACTCAAATTCTGGAACATACCTGTAACTGAAACGCTTGATGACGCCCTTGAACAGGCAGTCGGCGCTGACAGCCACAGCTCTAAAGCCGAGTTTGTCCGAGACGCCGTAAGGCGACGTTTAGAGGAGATGGGGTTTAAGCCCCAAGTTTTTGCAAAGGAGACGCAGACAGCATGAACAAACAAGTCGAATTCTTAGTTAAACTCCGAGACGCCTCTTTGATGCTGGCTGACGCGGCAAACGAGTACATCGACTCTTTAGCGCCGCCTGAAGTCAAAGAAACAAGCAACAAAACGGTAGCAGTCCACGAAATAAATTTCACCACTCTAAAATTTGAAACCCAACAAGGCGCTAAACTTGGCGAGTACGAAATAGCCTACAAAGCAAGCAATCTAGAAGACAAATGGCGACCCGTCTACAATATCCTTCGCAATAGCAACGCCACCATAAAAGACCGCTACCACGGCGACACTTACGCTTATAGCTACTGGCTCTATGGCGAAGACAAAATTTACCGCCAAAAACTCAAGCCCAAAACCCAAAGCTAGCCGGAGGCATACTTTTCTTTTGGCTGAACGTGGAAAAGGCAAGAAATGCGGTGACTGCGCTAACTGGAAAGTAAAAGACAGCCCGTGTAGCTACCAAGATGACATAAGAAAAGGAGTCATCCTCAAAACAGACCCCGCATGCGAAGACTTCTACCCTAAAGGTAAAGAGAAACCCAAACTACACAAAGCCAGCGGATACGCAGAGCAGGGGCAGTACGAAGCAATCTATCACAAGGCAAAACCAGCCTTCCTCACAATTAAAGACGCCCAATTCCGAGTCGTTGAAGAGGTAACAGTAGAAGGCGACAGTTTTCTGCCTAAAGAGTTTCCCAACGAGTTCCCCTATGAACCATATGGCTACTCTGAAGCGCCGGTACCTAGCCGTGAGGAGTTGTTTTGGAAAGTAAGGGAAGAATTCGACCTCTTTCTAGACGTTGAGTCGATTTGGAAGGATTACCTTGCAGCCTGTGTCTTGCTTAGTTATCAACAGGAAAAACTGCGCACGGTCCCATACCCATTCTTTGTGGGGGATAATGAAAGCGGCAAAACAGTTGCCCTAAGCCTACTAAACTGGCTATGCTATAGACCAATGCTTGGTGTAGCCATCCCCTCCGCAGACATCTACGGCTATTTGGATGATTCCGATGCACCTGGAACCATCTTAGAGGATGAAGCGCAAGGTTTGCAGCGGGACATGGATAAGGCCAAGATTTACAAGGCAGGCTACAAGCAAGGCGCAGTCGTCCCACGAACCATGATAACGCAAAACAAGCGTTTCATCAAATACTTCAGGGTATTCTGCCTAAAAGCCTGTGCAGGCGAAGAAATGCCCAGAGTCAAAGGCCTGCTTGAACGCTTCATCTTCATACAAATGGTTGAGGGTTATCCAAGAAAGGATTGGGCAGACATAAACAAACAAGACGAACAACGCCTAAGGGAGCTTCGCAATGCCCTGCTTAAATGGCGCTTAGCCTCTCATGACTGGGAACTACCAGAGGTAGAGTTGGCAACTAAAGGTAGACTAAAAGAACTCTGGAAACCAATCATCCAAATTGTCTCAGACTTAACCGTTGAACAGGACCTAAGGATGCAGCTTGAGCAGTTGCAAAAAGAGAGGCTCAACGAGAAAATCAACACCTTAGAAGGACACATCGTCAAAGTGGTATGTGAACTCTATGTTCTGGGTGAACCGCTTTCCTTTGGAGATATGTGGAACGCTTTGGTCATCGATTTAGACGGGAAACTCGATGATAAGAAGCCTAACAAGATGGATACGCCTGAGTTTGGCGAAGTTACAAAGCAGAAGATTGCTTATCGTCTGCGTGAGGTGTTGAGCGGCAAGAAAGCCAAAGCCGTAGGCCATGAGAACGAGCGGGTTTACTTTTTTGACGCTGAGAAGATCAAGCGCATAGCCAAGAAATACGGGTGCGCCTTAACAAGCAAGTTGACAAGCTTTGCGTCCGAGAGTACCGTTAACTCTGCGGATGAGCGGGACAAGCGGACAAGTTCCGAAGGTATGCAGACGCCAAGACAGGAAAATCAAGCCCAAGAAAAAAGCTTCTTTTCCGAAGAAACGCCTAATTTACAAAGGCAACAAAAGGAAAATTTAGCGGATACACTTTTGGAGGTTGTCCGCTCATCCCGCTTGTCCGCAAACAGTAGCTTTGAAGATTTGGCTTCAAAGGCTAAGAGCGTATTTCGCTTAACAATGGATTTTGGAATTGAAACCTGTGCAGCCTGTGGTACTAAGGAGCGTCCGGATTGGCAGGTTACATTGTTTGATGATTCTTGGGGGTTCCTCTGTGGACCCTGCGGTCTGAAACTCTCTGAGAGGTTGAGTAAAAATGGCGGCTAGGCAGCTTGTATTCGTTCGCTATGTTGATCATGTGCTCTATAATCGGGCGTCAGCTTTAGCCTTGAGACCGCAGGTCCGAAAGGCCGTGGGCTGGCTAGTCTACGAATGCGAGCAGTACATAACTTTAGTTTGGGACTCTGATGATGAAGCCCCCACATTGCGGGGTGGCGATCCTAAGGCTTCAGGGCTTGTGCTGCTGAAATCCGACATCTTAAAGCTGGTTAAGATGCATCCAAAGCCTCTACCAAGCAGTTTTGAGTTGAATTTAAATTGCAACCCCGACAAAGAAGAGGGTGAGTATGCGCTTCAGCCAAAGAAGCGAAAAACTCGCCGTCAACTAAAAAGAGAGACGGTAACATGACAGCAACCATACAACATGCCATAAGCCGCAAACCGATAATCCGCACGCCAAAACTCACCGTTGAAGACCTACAAAGCCTAAACCTGCCACTAGACATTCAAGGCGACGTCGTCACCATCGACCACAGCCTAAAAGGCTGGCCACTTCAGCAACCAGTCACCTTAAGCCTCAGCAAAGTCTTAGACGCGCACGAAAAAGGACTCATCACCTACATCCTAAGCGCCTTCCTAAGCGAACGCCCAGCACTTCTACCCTTCGTCTTTGACAATCAAAGCCTGCTAAAGATGGCAAGGCATTTCCTACGGCACTGCTCAGCTTCAATCCATAGCTGCCTAGTCTACACCGCAACCACCCATCGCTACTCAACTTGGCTTGGGTACAGCCCCGACCTCATAATAGCAGACCTAAAACCCGTCGGCAACATCGCTGACTCCCAAAGAATCCAAAACCACCAAGGCTACCTCGACGAGTATATTGCCCAACTGCAGGACGAGGGCTTATCCCCCGGAAGAGTGCACTGCTGCGCCAAACACATCCGAACCTTCTACC
>CAYRSV010000062.1:0-10764 GCA_964427115.1 uncultured Candidatus Bathyarchaeia archaeon
GATCTGCTGATTGTTATTATCTACGACTACTATCTCTGCGATCTCACCATATGAGGGAACATCATTTTGAGCAAAATGTATGTACCGTGTAACTTGGTGGATGCCTATTTCATGGTATTTATAATAATCTATACCCCAGTTGTTATTACTGTAGGGCTTAAGCACGTTAGAGGCTACGGGCTGCCAATTATTAACCGAACCAACTGAAACGGTGATATTCATATAACCGTCCTTAAGCAACAGATAAACTACTGACACGGTATTTTCGGTTCCAAGATCAACATAGAAGCTTTGCTCTTCTGAAATATACGCCGTAGTCTGAGGGCTGCGGGTTTCGCCAAGGTTCAATGTAGCAATGGATAGAAATACAGTTGAAAGGATCACAATTGTAATTATGTCTCTTTTATCTAGCCTCATCTTGGGTAGCCTCCTCTATGACATTCATTGAGGGCTTAACTGGAGCTAAACCAAGCCACCGTTTGCCCCTTAGTTCGCCAAACATCAACATTATTACGTATACGAATGCCAATGAATTAATCAAGCTTACGATAAGAACCACTGGATCACCCGAAAGGTTTGGTCCATACGAATACCCTGCTTCTGCATAAACATTAAGCCAGTGAAGGACGTATGCTTGATTAATGAAGCAGGTCGCAGTTAAAATGATGTATAGTGGACGTAACCGTTTAAGAAAAGGAAAACCTAACGCGAGCATAGCCATTGCAGGAAAGAGGTAGCGCTCATGGATTCGGGTTGGAAGCATAAAGAAGCCAAAGAACAGCGCAAACGCTGCAAAGATTATGATAAATTCAGAATTGAAGCCAAAGCGTCTGTGTACAAAATACAGTACAAATAGGGATAACGCCGCAAACAGTACCCAGCCGATAATGTAAGGAGAGCCCAAGAGAGAAGTTTGTGTGTCACTTACCCACATGCCTCCGAAAGCCCAGAAGTTAAATGCGTTAATAGAGGTAGCTTGGTAATTATTGTAAGCTCCAAAATAGATGTTACTTAGAAAAGTGACTGGATTACTCCACTCGAAAGGTAGTATCACAGCAAAAATCGTGCCTACAGCTGCGAGAAATGAGATAAGAAGCCCCTTCCAGTTCCACTTGTACACTTTAAATACTAAGAAAACAACAAGGGGCGCTAATGCTATGCTTTGTGGCTTGGTTAGAACGCCTAACATAAAAGCAACTACAGCCCATTGGGGTTTTGATTCAAAAAACAGGTATAGCGAAAGAACAAGGAAGAATGTGTATATAGCGTCAAATTGTCCCCAGACTGCTGCGTTGAAGATTACTGCAGGGTTAAAAGCATAAAGCCCAGCTGCCAGTAAACCCATTTTAAAGGTAAACCGTTTTCTAACAATAGCAAATATTAGAAAAGCAGTTGCCATGTCAAAAAGGTTTGGTGGCAATTTGATTATGGATGTAATTACGTTGGTGCCCAAAAGCGAGGATAGGGCATTGCTTAATGAGCCAAATGCCCAGAAAATATAAGCGTTGAAAGGCGGATAATCAATCCAGCCTAACTCACTATATACTACATTATAGAAAAGCCGCGGTCCGTGCTCTGCTGCAGTATTAAACCAGTATATGAAAACGCCAGTATCATTCTTGTATCCTGAGAGAGGAAAGAAAAGCAACCTAACAATGAAAGCGAAGAGTAGCAATGCCATAATAATTATAAATTCGCGCTTTCCAAAGGAGAACTTCACGCGGGTATACACTCTCATTAAGCTTCAATTCAGTGCGATTATAGATAAAAGAGTTTTCGGAAACTCCGCCTCAATCAGAGCATTTAAAGCCAGAGTTAAACAAGCAACTGATCAATGTCTCAGCTTAAAATGCCCACCAGTGCAGGGTAAAAATCACAGTAAAGAAGCTCAGCAATATTAGAAAAATAATCGAAATACCCAGCGTGATTACCTTGTTCTTGGATACTAAAGCCAGTACAAAGAACAAGGGAAATGCAGCCATGATGTAACGTGGTACGCTAATCCAGAAAGAGGTAGACATAGCAAGCATCCAGCTTAGTAGCAGGTATGTGTTATATGAGGGTCGCAGTCTAAGCAGGAAACCCCCTATAACCATGATTAGACCGAAAACCCCGAATGAGATAGGCGCAATACCTGTTGTAATATTATCAGGAAAGGGATTATAAGAAAAGTCAATTGCCCGCTCCAAGCCCAGCAAGGGATCTAGTTGGTTAAACCAGTGGGTACGCTCTATTTCCATAAAGGTGAATGGACTGCCGGTTACCTGATTATTTATGTTTAGATAAATCAGGAATCCCATGATGGGTAAAAGCACCCAAAGGAGTCTTAAGTCAGCTTTCCATGGTTTCCAGTTCCTCTGATGCAAATATTCAACCAGTAACGCGGGCAAAAGTAACAATCCAGCAAGCCGTGTTAATGCAGCAAAAAAGGCAAGGACACCTGCAAGTTGCCATTTGCCTATCCTCGCATAATATATACTAGCTATAGTCAAGGCGAAAAATAGTCCCTCTGTATAAGGCGCAGAAAGAAAATAAGCTGTTGGAAAGATACTCAGGAAAAGAACCGCTTTCACTGCCACTCCGTCGCCAAATTCGAGCCTAGCGAGCTTATACAAATAAAGAAATGCAATCAGGCTGCAAATATTTGCCACTATTAGCGCGGATAGCCCGATTGTGCTAAAATCAATTGTAGCCAAACGAATTAAAATAGGGTACAAAGGGAAGAAAACTATGAAGTTAGCTGCATCGCCTGTGTTAACGTACCAGTTTCGTGCAATATCGAGGTAGTGCGGTGCATCCCAACGGTTAAACTGGTTGGCTAGAATAGTAAGCGGTTCAGCATGACCTTCATTAAAATAAGTTGTTGCATACCCGATGCAAAGAACCAAGATCTTTGTCAGCACTACAATTAATATTGCTAACAGGACGAAACGGGGAATTTTTGGCATTAGAGTTTTAATGTTCACAGTAGCTTGGTTCCTTATAGTCTCTATTATGGGTTTACCTGGTTTGTTAATATAACGTTTGGGAGTTGCATCTATACGAAAAAGGAGGTTTGTACGGCGGTTTGGTTGGTTGAGCAGGCTATTAATGTGGATGCTGTGGTCGGATCCCAAATTATGGTGAGGAATCTGCCATTTGCAAACCACTGGTTAGAACCTTGTGAGTTTGCACCAGCGAGTTCTAGCATACGTATGAAGGCTTGGTTGAATTCTGCTGCGTCTTGCACACTGTCCCATAGGATGTTCCAAGTAAATAGGAAGTCACTGCCTTTCTCGTAGTAAGTAAAGTTGTCTCCACCCCAACCTGTCGCCGCATCCAGCGCCTGCTGTGCGTCCTTACCTTTAAGCCAGTTGCCCAGCATAATTTGTATAAAGTATTCACCGTAGGTGTCTGAGTAGTAGCCACGGTTATTCTGTATCCTTGTCCAGCTGTCGTCTGCGAGTGTAGGTGCATCTACGTTTTTGGCGGTTTCGTTGGCAAAGTATTTGTCGATGTGCAGAATCTGTTCCGTGGTACTTGGAGTATAAGCAGGCTCATAGCATAGGTTCAGTCTTGCCCAGCCGCCGCTATCAATTAGCGAAGTAACAAAGTCTTTACCTTGGATATAAGGGAACCAGTTGAGCTTATTAACTGTGTCAGGAGTGCTCGGGCGGGGAACGTTTAGTGGGGTATTATCTATGAGGAAAGCTAGCACGTTGCTATTACCGTATAGGTCTTTGGGGCTAGCATTGCTTTTGTACTGGGCTTTGAAGTAGTCGCCCATATAGGAGGCATCGCCTTCGACTAGTGCTGTGTGGGCTTTATCAGTATCATAGGTTGTAGGTTGAATAAGGTCCGGTTCCCAGACATGCGTGAGTTCATGTATCATTGTAGCTTCAGCGCTAGGCATGTCCCAAGGGTCGAAGTTTTCGTATATAACATAAATCTCGTTGCCAAGGGTTGCTGCGTTCCAACTCGCGGTCCATTCAACAGCGGCATCATAAAGGCTATCGCTTTCAGCCATCATAAACAGACCTTTGTAGACGTTTTCCTGTCTACGGATGTTGACTATGTCTGCATCAGCATAGCCCTTGCCCCAACGATCCACCGCCTGCTGCCTAGTGTAGACAAAAAGCTTAATGTCTGAAGGTAAAGTTACATTACGGATGCGTTCCAGTTGCGCTTTAGCATCATCAAAGATTTTTTGCGCCTGCGCTTCATAAGCTGCCCTATCAGGGTTTTCAATTTGATATATGGCAAACGCAGACCCAACAATGGTGACGATAATAAGCAATGTGGCGATAACGGTGATTTTCCTTTTTACGTCCAACAGTACGCACCAAACTGTATTGGGTCTTAAACCGGCAAGGAAAAAATAAAGCTTATCCCAAAACTCAACCGGCAACATATCAAGTTAAAAACTAAAAGTACACAACTTTCTGTCTTGTCTATATCAAGTGTACAATGGGCTTATATACGATTTTTGAGCAAGACTGTTTGCTAGTGGAACTTGATGGTGGATATCGAAGGACTTAACCTTTTACCGGAGAAATCCGAGAAGTTAAAAGAGCTTTGCGCTTACTTCTTAGCTGAAAAAATACCTTTTTACTATTCCAATAACAACTGGAACCGAAACAGCCGATATCGATATTACGTAATATTAACACATTATGATAAGCCTTACAATTTTCCAGTCTTTCGCAGTCCGCCGGTCTCGCAAGCTAAAGAGCAAATTATTGTATATGATGAGGACACTAAGGAGAGAATAGATATACCTTGCAGGGCACAGGTTATGATCCGAATTAAAGGCCCAAGGGTCGGTTCGGCAATTCAGGCTTTTGTTCGAGAAGGGCATATGGAGGTTTCTGACATCCGCAAAGTGCATATAGCCAGCCCTGTACCAGATTTTCCAGTTATCACCTTCATATGCTATTTGGACCCAGAGCAGAATCGCGGATCCGTCAAGTCAACCCAAGAAATAACCCCTAAATGAAGCCTCAACACAAAAGCGTATCCTTAGAACAGCACATATACACTTGTAAGGTGAAGAAAAGTGCCATCAAAAGACTCTAACGTTGGACTATCGGCATTGGCACGCTTCTTATGGCATTATGCACTTATTTTCGCTGTTCTTTTAGTAGCTCTAGGACTATTTTTAAGTCAGGGTCGGTTAAGGTTCCTTCAACGCTATCCCAAAAAACCTGTAGCTTACTGCCATCGTAGCCTTGCTTTTCGTATTGGAGGGCTTGCATAATCATTTCAAGCTTATCAATCTGCTTGACGAGTTTAGCCTCAGGGGTTTCTTGGCGTAGATACTCCTCGGCAAGACTAACGTAACTCTCACGAATCGCCTCAGGCAAAGCGGCGAAGACATCGTTGATTGCTTGCTGCTGGTTCTTTTTTGCCTGAACTTCTCCGATACGTTGTTTGTCGAACGAGTCATAATCGCCAATTAGCGCCTCATGCAGATCATGTAGTAACGCCAACCGCATGAGCTTCTCAGTATCCAGCCCTCGCAGATCACTAAGACACATAGCCAAAACTGCACAACCAAAACTATGATCAGCTACCGACTCTGGCATCTCTATGCTAGCTTGGCTTACCCAACCTTTTCTGTGCACACTCTTCAATTTAATGATGTTTTCTGCAAAATCTCCAAGCTCATGATGCATACAAACGCCCTCAAAACAGATAAACGACTGCAGATTTAAACCTTAGAACCTCTATAAGCTGCTTAATTTTCTATTTTCTAAGCTTAAGCACGTAGCCTTTCTCGCTGGCTATAGAATCCAGCAGGGAATGCAGGATTTTTGATTTATCTTTAAGCGTCATACCTTTTGATTGTACTTTCGACTTATGTAGGATAACGTTCAGCTCGTCAATTTCTAGCACTGTAGCCGCGATGCAGTAGTAGCTCTTGGATCGTCCATCATTAAAATCCTTTAGCATCTCTTTCAATAGGACTTCCCGGGTTTTCTGCTGCTGTTCGAACTCTATCACACCATGCTCGCGAATAAATGCGATATCGGCTTCGAGTTTCTGGTAGCATTTAAATGAATCATGCATTTTACCTGTTTCCCGATGGTTGCGCCACTTCTCACATATACTGCTTTCTTTGCATTGCCAGCAAAACTCGATGCCCTTCTTCTTAACTGCACATGTGATAAAGGGGCACCCAACAGCTATACGCGCAGGAGACTTACAACCTGTACATCTGCTTTCAGCCGCCGTATTATACATAGGGCAAAGCCTACAAGACAAACCGCAAACGCCAACCTCGGGGTACTCAACGTCCATCTTCTGCCTCAAATATCAATGATTGCTTACTGAATTTAAAAAATATCACCAGCCTATAAAACAAAAAACGAAATCGTTGTCAATCGCTTTCAATAATACGAACTCATAACTAAAGAGCATATAATTTATTTTTTATTTTTGCTTTTCCAAGGTTGTTTTCTCTTCGGCTTTTACAGTGTTAACGCAAGATTTCACCAACTATGCTTAATACTGTTATTATATCCTAAGCAAAATTGACACGCAAGACCAATGGCTTAACAATAACAGACCCCGCAAAAACAAAATAATGTTAAAGTTAACGCGATCAGTTGTGCTTTAAAAATAAAGGGTAACTAATTTCAGAACAAACCAGCGCGTTGGAAATAACCGACAATGCAAAACTTTTCATTGCAACCATTACCTTTTTGCTGCTGAGTTGATTTAGTAAAAAGGTAGGGCAATTTTTGAAGAAGGTCAGATAAAATTTTGCAGCAAAATGCATGTAGATGTATTCTTTAACAGACAGCAAAGTAGATTTATTTGCACTCTTGGTTTTTGATGAAGACCATTTCGTCTTTGCCTATCCTTTCAATTCCCGTTACTTGGGATTTTCTGTTGAATCCCCAGGTGCAAATGAAGCAGAACAGGTGACTGAGTAATGCCCTTTCAATTCCCGTTACTTGGGATTTTCTGTTGAATCACCCGGCGAAGTCAACCCCAAAAACCCCAACGCCATCCACACTTTCAATTCCCGTTACTTGGGATTTTCTGTTGAATCCGCGACATCCTAAAAGTAGATGCAGAAAACAAGCCCTTAGCTACTTTCAATTCCCGTTACTTGGGATTTTCTGTTGAATCGCCAAAAAACACAGCCATCCAGATGTGGTACTGCTTGAAACTTTCAATTCCCGTTACTTGGGATTTTCTGTTGAATCAGGAATAAACCATAAAGTCAAAAGAACTACATTCTGCTATCTTTCAATTCCCGTTACTTGGGATTTTCTGTTGAATCATAGGTCCCCTCAGTGTTTAGCAGCGTGAACATGGCCCCCTTTCAATTCCCGTTACTTGGGATTTTCTGTTGAATCATACCAGAAAACGTTAGAACTGCTTTAGGCAGTATGATCTTTCAATTCCCGTTACTTGGGATTTTCTGTTGAATCACCAGTCAGTAGCAAAAAAATACAAATCACCATGAACACCTTTCAATTCCCGTTACTTGGGATTTTCTGTTGAATCTTTGAAGACCGACAAGACTACATCATAGCCCTAGCAGTACTTTCAATTCCCGTTACTTGGGATTTTCTGTTGAATCTTAACAGCAAATATTTCGGGGTTCCGCAGAATAGGGAACTTTCAATTCCCGTTACTTGGGATTTTCTGTTGAATCAGACTTATTAAATCTTTGATGAACTCTATCAACCCGAATACTTTCAATTCCCGTTACTTGGGATTTTCTGTTGAATCGGATGTTTAAGCGTTACAACATCCACGTGGGTGTGAGTCTCTTTCAATTCCCGTTACTTGGGATTTTCTGTTGAATCCACGGTTAATTCTTTAGAGCATAAGAGGCTTGCGTGATGTCTTTCAATTCCCGTTACTTGGGATTTTCTGTTGAATCCAACTGTGGTACCTGTAACTGTACCGTTATTTTCATTACCCTTTCAATTCCCGTTACTTGGGATTTTCTGTTGAATCGATTAGTTGCTGCATCCTGCTAAACCAGTATGGTGATACTTTCAATTCCCGTTACTTGGGATTTTCTGTTGAATCGCAACCCCGAAGCAGTTTGTAACAGCTGCTACGATGAAGGCTTTCAATTCCCGTTACTTGGGATTTTCTGTTGAATCAATATGAACTTCAGAAGCGTGCTGACGATATTGCTGACTTTCAATTCCCGTTACTTGGGATTTTCTGTTGAATCGTTGTTTCATCTACAAGCAATGATAAAGCGACTTTGTACTTTCAATTCCCGTTACTTGGGATTTTCTGTTGAATCCGAGCCGATTTTGGCTTATTTTATTGATTGAAGACTATTTTGTTATATAGTTCTAATATAGAGCTTCGATTATTATTGGAATGTAATTAAATTTATAAAGATAATCGAATAAACCAGTCACTTAGCGGTAGATTTGTCTTGTACTTTCTATCAGACATCGAACAGAAGCGGTTACTTTATCATCTTCTACCAACAGCACGTGAAGTAGGCGTGAGTAAAGAGCTGCGCGGCTGGAACTGGCATCAGCCACCCCTAAAGCCTTATTTTGATAACGTCAAATTGCCTATGTATCAGATTAGTTCAAAGTACTGTCCCACAAACCGTGACATCTACTTACGCAATATCGAAAAAAAGTTCTGTGCACCAAACTCACGAATGGCTTTAGGCAAATTGTTCCATGGCATAGTTAGTGACTGCTTACAGAGTTTTCGGCAACGGCAAAATTTGAGTTTTGAAGCTTGGTGGCAAAAGATACGTTGGCATGAAATCGCTGAAAAGCCCGAAAATGTGCTTGATAAGTGCAAGCAAGCTTGGGAGTTCATGTATAAAATGTGTGATGCACAACTAGCAGAGCTCTCGTGCAACCAACCGTATGCTTCAGAAATGGATTTGCTGAGTACTGCGGTTCCTTTTTTGATTGAGCACAAGCTCTCAGGAGAATTACTCGGTTTAAGTGATATCCTTAGTGTGGACTGCTTTGATTATCTTAGAACAATTATGTTTGACCTCAAGGTAACGAGTGTCAAGGAAGATTGGCATAGGCTCTATTCGTTGGGTTATGCACTTGTTTTTGAAAGTATCCATGAAGTGCCCGTAGATATTTGCTGCACAGTCTACTTGAGTATTGAAAACGGGAAAATCAGTGTTCAGAAGGACCTGTTTTTTGCTAACGATGAGCTGAGGCAATGGTGGCTTGAAGAAAGAGACAAAAAGCTAGAAATCGTTGCACAGCAAAGAGACCCCGGCAAACCTGAACGTTCACAGTGCAAAGAGTACTGCCAATACTACAATGTCTGCTATGGCTAGGTGCTGGTTATGAATGTATTCTTGGATGATTTTGGGATTTTCTTGGGACGAAAAAGAAATCGCTTTAATGTTAAAAAAGATGGGGAAGTGAAAGAAATTGTGGCAGACGATGTTGACTCAATAATTTGTTGCTCCTCAGGCGTCGCTTTCTCATCGAGCGCTCTGGAGTTGGCGATTGAGAATAATATTCAAGTGGTTTTTGCTAGATATCGCGGCTGGCCATACGCTGTTTTGATGCCCGCATCTTTAACTGGCTCTGTACGAGCAAGAAGAGAACAATTCCTTGCCTACAACGATGAGCGTAGCGTTGTTCTTGCAAAGAAATTCATTGCAGGAAAACTAGTTAACCAGGCGAATTTTCTAAAGCTAATGGCTAAAAACCGACGGCAAATCGACCCAAAGCTGTCCGAGAAACTGTATGAATCAAGCAAGCTGATTGATGACGCAAACGACCGAATTAGCAGAGAACAAGGCAGCAACATAGACGAGAAGCGTCAGCAAATTATGAACTTGGAAGCAGAGGCTGCACGGTACTACTGGGACTGTGTGCGTCAGATTTTGCCCGCCGAATTGGGGTTTACAGGGCGAATCACACGAGGCGCCACCGACCCGTTTAATGCTATGCTAAATTTTGGTTATCAGACCGTTCTATTCCCTGAGGTCTGGAAAGCCGTCAGTTATGCTGGGCTGGATTTTTATGCTGGGTATTTGCATGCTGACCGTTCGGGAAAGCCCTCCCTTGTATTGGATATGATGGAGGAGTTCCGTCAGCAACTCGTAGATAGAACATTAATTGGACTTATCACCAAGAACGTTATAAAACCAAATGAAATCATCGCCACCGACTCAGTTGAGGAGGGACGGATCTTGAGCAAAGCCGTCATAAAAGTTCTGTTGGTTAGCTTGCAGGAGCGGTTGGATAACGAAGTTATGTTTAACGGCCGGAAGGGGTCTTTAAAGAATTTTATTTATTTGCAGCCTAGGTGTATGGTTCGGTTTTTGTTAAAGGAAGCAGATTATGTGCCTTTCTGTTTAGGCTGGTGAGTACTGTTGCGTTACGTGGTAATTTATGATGTTTCCGACGACAACTTGCGAACGCTTGTCGCTGAAACGCTTAAGGATTATGGGTTGCAGCGGATACAGTACAGCGGTTTCATGGGTGACCTCCGACGTGACCAACTAAACAGCTTGCTTGTGGACCTGAAGAACCTGATTAAGGATTTGGTAGAAAACGTGCAGATATTTCCTATGTGCGATAGCTGCTTGAAGGGCAAGAAGATGGTGGGTAAACCCAAAAAGTACGAGTACAAAGAAGGCAAAGATAAAATCGCATATTTTTAACTTGATTGCTTGGTGAGTTATTTACCCAAAAGACTTAAGGCGAGAACCACAAATAATGAATATAAGAGTACAATGAAAAATTCCAATGTAAAGAGCAAGCTGGAAAGTCTTAAACCAATACTTAGAGAGCGTTACCAAGT
>CAYRSV010000063.1:0-10325 GCA_964427115.1 uncultured Candidatus Bathyarchaeia archaeon
AGCGTAGAATTCACCCATCGCCTCTAAGGTTTTTAAGCAAGTTGAGGTTGACTTAATGATACAAGGGATAACATGGCAAAAGTTGCAATAGAAAAAAGCACTCTAATAATCGTTGTTTTGATTACGGCTTTAGTTGCTGGCGGAGTTTCTGCAGGCGTTTCAACCTATGCAGTTAATGTAGCCGGAGGGGCAACTGGGTTGCAGGGACCAAAGGGCGATACCGGAGCTACAGGCGCTCAAGGGATAGCTGGACCCAAAGGTGACACAGGCGCAACTGGCCCAGAGGGACCCGCAGGAGCTACTGGAGCAACCGGACCAGCTGGACCTCAAGGAATACCCGGTTCAGGATTCCTATATTACAACAGTTCATACCCTTACCCGAGTTCTATCCAGCTGAGTTCTTCACCAAAGAGCGTATGTACCCTTAAAGTAACTGCGCCGGCAAACGGATCCATCCATCTTCTGACCTCAGCTCTCGGTAAATCTTATGGAAACTACTCAGGCTTTACCTTTGGTTTAGGTGATTCCATTGAGTACGATTTTATAACTGCAGCAGGACCCATGGATACATATTTGACCACTACAATAGACTCCTTGATGTATTCCAGTGCCACAATACAGGGCGTTTATAATGTTACAGCAGGGCAAACCTATACATTCTACGCTATTTCCCACGCATGGGGCGCTCCAAATACGCAGACTGAACTAAGCAGTATCTTTATGTCCGCAACATTCTACCCAAAATAAGCCCAAATCGCACTAAAAGCTGTTAACAACCCCTTCTATCTTGTCTTTTACCTTTCAGACGAGCATTTCCATGCCAAGCAGCCGATATAGCGCTAAATTTTTTGATTTAGACTACTGATCAGTAGCTACCATCAGCTTTAAACGGATGCCCACCACATAGAACCGTTTCTAATTGCCGTTTATGTGCGCTAATACTAGGGTAAAGTTCATCCAAAACCTTCGGCGCCTCTTTAACAAGCCTCTAGATGATGTAAGTAAAATCTTCAGACCGTCTGTCAATAACTTTGGGCAACAGGCATCAACATTCTTAGTTGGGGGACGAGGGTTCAAATCCCCGGTCCGCCACAAATGCTTCCGCCGTTTTGGCGATAAAAAGTATGGGGAGCGAATTACTTTCGTTTCCTGAAGATTTTGTTTCCCGAGAAATCGCAGATATTCAAAGTCAAATTCTATGAGCAGGTATACTTCTTGTTCTGAATGAGTAATTCTGGAGATGTTTTGTTGTCTTTATTTAATGAAAGAAGTGAAAATGTTCATGAACTCGTTCATAGAAACTATATGGAGTGCGTGACCACCTGGCAATAGCTTAACTTGGGCACTAGGAAACTCACTTGCCAAAACATCTATTATCTGATGATAGTACTTTGCAGAGCCATCTCCCTTGAACAATAATACAGGCTTTTCAAAGGTTCTAACTTTCTCGATGCCCTCCTCATGACGATACGGAGAATCACCTATGCGCAAAGACTGCCGATGCTTAACCCAGACGGACCACTGAGGCAACCTTTTTGGATCAATAGTTGGTGGAACAAAGGCTGCATAATGAGTGAACCATTCAAGCTGCGACTCACTTACTTCACCAAGACCAAGAGATTGCATAATCTTCTGATCCTCAAGCACTTCTTTGGATAAAGGTCCTTTGCTTCGCAGTACCCAGAAGGCTGGCGGCTCTATCAGTGTGAGTGTTCGCACCTTGTCTGGATTATTAAGTGCAAAGCTCAACAAAATCGCTGCTCCATAGGACCATCCCGCAAAATGGGCATCTTTTACTTTGTTCTGATCAAGTGTATGAGTTAACGCATTTACCTCATAATTTACTGAATAGCCCTTCGGAAGAGGCTCATTTTTCAACCCGTACTCAACTGAAAGAAGTTGTACACGGACAACCTGATAGTTGGCGGCTAGCTGTTTGGTGTGTGGTTCCCAACTCAGCCAACCTGTTAATCCACCAGGGACAAGAACAACGGTGTCTCCACTGCCCGTCAATTCAGACTTCATGACTGCTGTCATGTAATCCTCCATAAAATACATATTTACATGAATTAAGAACCTTTTGAAAAATATAATTGGAAAAAACTAGCGCCCAGTTTATTCGCCAAACATAAGTAATATCACCTATAATCGAAGCTATCAAGCAAACAGCAGTTTTATGGTGAACACTCAAGTGCTGCTGCCTTTAATGGTGTAGTCTTCCGTGTGCAGCATTGCTTTTTATAATTGATTCAACCTTTTATTCTTAAAGTTCTTTTTAAAGAAAAATCGGAGATTTTTTGTATGACAGCTTCTAAACCGCGCGGGTCTGGAGCTTACCGAGCCTTAGAGATCATTCTGGGATTGATTGCCTTAGCGATTGGTATCTTAGCTTTAGTCTATCCTATTGCTACCGTTGTGACGATAATCGTTTTCTTCGGCATAGCTCTGCTTCTCATCGGTGTACTTCGACTGGCAACCGCGGCTTCTTCGAACTGGTCGACGGGTACAACGCGTACAACAAACGCAATAATCGGCATTATAGCGATAATCATTGGGCTAATTATCCTGTTTGCTCCATTCTTTGCTACTGAAGTACTGGTTATACTGATAGGTATTGGCTTGCTAATCTATGGTATAGGACGAATGGCAGTCGGCGTTGCAGGTCGCGTTCTGAGTGGCGGATTGAGGGCAGCCTTTATCGTGCTGGGTCTTTTGGTTGTTGTCTTCGCATTAATTGTCATATTCTTCCCAGTGGTTGGCGTTTATACTTACGCGTTCTTTGTTTCCATATCGTTCCTTTTGATTGGCATCGATAGTATAGCAGCAGGAATCGCTGGAACAACCGTCATGTAACTTTTCACGCCCATACATGTGACATAACAAGGTACGAAACGCCAACCAAACCCATAATGATGCCCAGTAACCAGCGGCTTTTTCCAGACATCCAAAGCTGAACTCCATACCAAAACACCCAGCCAAGAAATTAGGCATTGACCAAGATGAAGCATGGCAAAAATCGATGATGCACATTACAAAGAAGCCAATGAGTACTGGTACAAGAGAAGGCTTGATGAGATAATCAAAAGAATGCTTGGAGAGGATGAGGAAAAATGGTATAGCTAACAAATGACACCTATTCCCACTGCCAAGTGTACCCGTTATGCCTTAGTTTAGTTTGTACAAGAGAGGTTAAATGCATATGTTGGTTTGCTGAGTCCTATTTGAGATACAAGCATTTTTGAGCACAATGTTTTTGTATGCAGAAGATATCTATTGTATACGGCGATGCATATTGACGCTCAAACCATTAGCTGTTCGCGTCCCAGTTGAATTAGATGAAGAAATTTCTGAAATCATAAAAACAGAAAAACTAGATAAAGCTACAGTTGTCCGAAATCTTCTTGAAACAGGCATCACCGAGTGGAGAAAACAAACAGCTCTAGAACTCTTAGGCAAAGGGAAAGTCACGTTTGCTGAGGCAGCAGAGGTTGCAAAGCTTTCTCTTTGGGAATTTGCCGATTTAGTAAAGCAATGCAACGTTGAATGGGTCAGGTTTGAACCTGAAGATGTCGAGAAAGACTTTTAAGCAGGCATCAGCGGCGAAGCATAATTGAACCGGTTAGTTTTCAATTCTACCCCATTAATCTACTTGTCTAAAGTGGGGTTAAGCGGAATCATTGAAAATCTGCGAGAGGAAAAATTGACTTCGCCGCTCGTAAAAGTTGAAGTTGTCGATAAAGGTAAACAAAAAGGCGTCCCAGACGCGATTATGCTGGAAAAACTGTTTGAAAACGGAGTTTTTAAGCTCTACAATCCCAAAGACAAACTGCTGCTTTCGCGATTGTCTAAGACACGCGGGCTTCATGTTGCGGACGCTGAGATTTTAGCGCTAGCCAAAGAACAAGCAGCGCTGGCGGTCATTGATGATGAAGTGACAAGAAAAACTGCTAAAGTCTACAAAATTAGTTACGTCGGTACACCATATGTTTTGGCAAGGGCAGTTTTTGAAGAATTCTTGTCAAAAGAGCAGGCTAAGGCGGCTGTTAAGGACATGGTTACTATCGGTTGGCGATGTAACGTGGAAACCTACGCCAAAATAATAGAGTTAATAGACAAAATGTAAGGTGGCAATCTTGCAAAAAAAATGATGAATGGCTAAAACAGCAACAGAAACTACATGTTTCCGATATCGCCGAGTCCTTTCGCGGGCGCTGACGGCAACGGCATAGGCGATACGCTAGGTGTACCCACTCTTTCTGGCTAAGACCTCACGTACATCCTTGCGCATGCATTAGCTTAAAGCAGCGCTTGATGCTCTTGGGAGCTCTGAGGCTTTTGTTTGCTGCTTTGCTTATCTTTTTTGTCTTTGCTAAACAGCGCTAGGTTGATGAGCCCGATGTTATATAAGATAAGAATCAGACCGATGGTGGTAGTCAGGTTGGTCTCGCCTCTTTTAGGACCGCCGCTTATGTATCTGCCGTATATGCCCAGATCCTTAGGCAGTGTGTTACCGTAAATCGCCAAGGCTATGCCTAGCGCCAGCAAACAAACACTTACCACAAGCAAAAGCCGCCTTCCTCTATCCAAACCCGTTAGCTCCCTCCACAGTATAGTAGCCATAAGTTCTTTTAAAATATTCGAGCACCCAGCAGTTGAACCCGTAAATTTGAAGTGTTCGCGCTGCCGGCAGACTCTCATGGGTGTATGCCATCGGTACAGACTACACAGGGCACCTTTAACGCACAACAGCTCGGCTGATGCATGCGCCTGCATGGTTAGTGGGTTATGGAGTTAATAATTGCATTAATGACAGCTATAATAGTAAGGAGAAGACAGCATAAACAATCAGGTTAGATAACTTTTCCCACTGTTGGGTGTACCTACCCCCTATGTTCGGTGAATCTGCTTAAGGCTGTTCTAAAACATAACTTAAAAGGCGGATAAGATGCTATTAAAAGGCGCGTGAGCTAAATGGACAAGGTAAATAAAAGTTGGTTTATCCTTCATTATGCCATCAGATTTAGCAAATACAGGTGGGGTTTATCTTGAAATGTTGCTTTGCCTTCACTGTAAAGAGGCAATGATAAGAGATGTAAAAGCCTTCAATAGCAGGCATTGTCGTTATTGTGAAAGGAAACACGTTGACAAAATTCATTTTTCACTTCTAATTACCTAAAGAGAATCTGCTTTTTTATGCGTCGACTCAATGGGGAAATTGATTACGCAGGATTTTTTTGGAACCGATGAAAAATTCCGTAGATGGATTCAAGACCTTTTTATACACTATTGGAAAAGGCAGAAAGATGGCCCAGGCATCCAAATTAAATGAGCTTATGCTGACATTAGAGAGAAAGCTGTAGCGAGTGATGAGAATCAATTCTCATCTCCAGCTCCAACTATTGCTTAACATTGTTTAGTCGGTTGACCAGTTATTTTGTAGGCAGCAAAGAGGCTTAATAGTATTGCAGGTAAGGCGATATCAAGGTATAGTGGGGCACCTGCGTTTCCTGGAGCAACGTTAGCATTTTGGATAATGTCAACTATGTGTCCATAGGCTGCGCCCAAATAGAATATTGAAAACGCAATAATAGTTGCTGCCCAGAAATTGCCACGATATTTAGCACATAATATTCCAAGAACACCGTATGAGAGATTAGCTACAGCAACTTCAAACTGGAAGGGGCTTCCGGGGAGCCAACCAATGTATTCCGCGATATAGTCAGCCATAAATGTGTGCCCCATGAAGCTCCAAATTGAAGCAGCGCCAACCTGTACTACTAAAAGATGGAGCAGGAAAATCTCGATAATACGGTTTTTTGTTCGCGGTTTTTTGGTGAAGACAAGATTCAAGCAGGCGGTTAATATCGTGATTATTATCCAGAGATAGAGAGTGTCCATAATTCTGAACCTCTTTAAGCAAGCGGTGTAATGTTTTTTATAAAAAAATTTTGGTTTCGGATTTCGGTTCAAATCTTTCTCCAGCGCTTAATTTTCCTAATTTTCATCTAAGGTGTTCCTGTAAAAAAGCGCTAATTTTCGTCCACGAATCTAATGCAGCCAATGCATTTCGCTCAGGCGAGCCACCAAGATCTTCGATTAATCCTCCAGAAACTATCAGCCAGTTTATGGTAGTTGGAGAGTAGGGGGTACCTATTTGATGCCCAGCCCCTTCATAATTAAGCTGCGCGTCAGGGAATGCATGACCTTTGTCTTTTAGCCGGTCCATGATTGCCTTTG
Organism: uncultured Candidatus Bathyarchaeia archaeon; assembly: GCA_964427115.1. Lineage (GTDB taxonomy): Archaea > Thermoproteota > Bathyarchaeia > Bathyarchaeales > Bathycorpusculaceae > JADGNF01. The sequence goes on from CAYRSV010000063.1 coordinate 6,238, forward strand.
CCATCATTTCAGCTGGCCACACACCATCTTCAGAGCCAGAAACTAGCAAGATGGGGCCATTTATCTTCTCTACTTGGATGGTTGCAGCATTCACAGCCTCTTTGTTTTCTAGGGCATATTCATACATTGGCGCTGTAGACCAAGGCGCATTGGCGATTTTTGATGAAAAGAAGCTGTCGCTTAATTGCTGATTGAATACAATAGGCACAAAGGGCACTTCCTCCCCATTGAGTGTCCATGATGATTTGTGATTTATTCCCATGTCTTTGCTGACTCCTTCAAATGCGACTGCACTCGGCGATTTAGCTACTACTGCCTTGATTTTTGGATTATGAGCTGCCGCCAGAAGGGCCAATTCAGCTCCTTTAGATGCACCCCAGATTCCAATGGCGTCTTTGTTTACTCTAGGATGATTTTCTAGCCACTCGACGGCTTTGTCTACTGTTTCCACCGGTATGTGTACCAGCTCATCTGGCAATCCTTTTTGACCAAAGTAGGCTAGTGCAAGTGTTACAAAGCCCTGTGAGGCATAAATTGCTGCTGGAGGTTCATAGATTCCGCCTTCCGAGCCGCTCAATACTATTATTGCGGGGCGCTTTCCCTGCTGGGTGGGAAGAAAAAGAGTACCTTTAACTTCTGCTTCCTCTACCACTTGCCTCTCAACGCCAGGCAACAAGAAAAGTCTCTCTATATTTTGTGACAGGATTTTTTTACCGCCAACTTCTACAGACACCGTGAGCTGTTGAGCGTCTATGCTCTTTGAGAAAGCTCCGCTTGTCTGGTTTGTATTGAGTGGACGAGTTGACCAGAAGAGACCTGAAGGGTCTACGCCTTGATAGCTTCCGGAGTTTGGCGCTTGAATGTCAGGTTCTACGGTTCCACGGTCAGTTGCTGTGAAAACGGCTGATGATTCCCAGTCTACTCCGAATGCATCTTTAAACTCTACTGTAAGCTTAACCACGCTGTTAGGAGCTAATCCTGTTACTTTGATGCTCCAGGGGTCGCCAGCAAGTGTTTTTTGAGGAGTAATAATGAGAGTTGGTGCTTGACTGGGCTGGCTGCTTTCTTCGTTCATTGGTTAACCTCCGACTTTTCATCTAGTGATAAAGAGAGTTGGTGCTTGACTGGGCTGGCTGCCTTGTAGACTTATGTATACCCAGACAAGTGACAGCGCAAACCCTACTATTGCAAGAACAGACAAAGCCTTGGTTAGATGTTTCTTGAAATTGACCATGGTGCCTACCTGTTTGCTTTTTTAAAAATAATTTGTCTTATAACATTTTGGGCAGATAACTTGGAGTAAGGGACGCAACTTGAAATTTTTATATGAAAAACGTTGCTGCTTTGCAGAAGGACAAAGACTTGGACACTTTTACATTTAGATACTGGCATTTTTAATAATTTTAAACTGCAAGTTGGCGATTTTTCCTAAAGTGCAAGCATATTTTGACGCTTTGAATAGTAGCGCAAAATAATTTGATCTACAATTTTATATATAAACGCATTATAGCCGGTCTTGTGTAAACAGAAGTAGATATTAACTGCTGAATTTATTATTCAATACAGGCCAGTTAGCGAGTTTTTTTGACCTGTAGGCACATGCGAGTAGGTAGCGGGAGAAATAGTGTGTATGAAGGTTTCTTTTATCAATGCAAGTCCTAATGAAGGGCTTGATGATCGTGAGGGGAAAAAGTCGATAGCAGCATTCCCACCGTTGAGTGTGCTTTACTTGGCTGCAGTCCTTGAAGAAGCAGGCGTTGAGGTCTCGGTGTTGGATCAGCCTTCGTTGGGGCTAACAGTGGCTGAAACTGTTCGCTGGGTAGAAAAAGAAAAACCTGACATATTGGGCTTTTCAACATTAACAAGTTCAGGTCAGACTGCTATTTCGATAAGCAACAAAGTGAAGGAGAGAAACCCTAACATCGTTACGGTGTTAGGCAATCATCACGCCACGTTCAATGCAGAGCGTATACTTAGAAAATACCACTCTATTGACATTGTTGTCCGAGGAGAAGGAGAGAAAACTATCATTGAACTGGTAAATTCTCTAAAAACTACAAGAGACATTCAAGTTCGAGGAATTAGCTTTAGAAAAAATAATACAATAATCAGCACTCCAGATCAGCAATTAATAGAAGATTTAGATTCGTTGCCTTTTCCAAACCGTAAATTAATCGATGTAAAGTATCACTGCGTCATTGCTGGAGCAAATGTTGCCCCAAAGAAGTTTACAAGTATTGTAACTTCTCGTGGCTGCGTCTATGGCTGTCGTTTTTGTAGTTGCACAGAACTTGCTAGGAACAAGTGGCGAGCAAGGTCAGCTGAAAACACGCTAGAGGAACTCTCATTTCTAGCTAGTGAAGGCTATAAGCAGTTAATTATTGTGGATGACGCGTTCACTATTAACCCCAAAAGGGTAGTAGAGATTTGCAAAGGGATAAGAAAGGAAAAACTTGATTTAGAGTGGATTTGTGAAGGCAGGGTTGATAATTTTTCTTATGATATGGCTCGTGAGATGGTCCAAGCAGGTTGTAAGGTTCTTTACTTTGGGATAGAAAGCGCAAATGAACGAATTTTAAGATATTATAATAAGAGAATTACGCCTGCGCAATCAGAGACTGCCGTTAAAACGGCCAAGAAAGCAGGTATGGATGTTGTTGCTGGCTCTTTTATTGTGGGAGCGCCTGACGAAACTAAAGAAGAGATTTTAAATACGATAAAATTTGCCCAGCGAATTCCTATAGATATTCCGCAGTTCAACATTCTTGGAGCACACCCAGGAAATAATATATGGACCGAGTTTGTGGCTAAAGGCTTTATAGACTCTGAGGCGTTTTGGGAAAAAGGCGTTCCAGTATGTGACGTGTACCCTTATGCAAAGGTCACTCATGACGAAATCCTGCAGATAATCCATAATGCCTTCTTCCAGCATATCCGCCGCCCAAGCTTTCTAATAAAACAAGCCATTAGCACCTTAAAGAGCCCATATAGAATGAAAGTAGTAGTAAACAACCTGAGCCGATTAAGCGAAATTAGAAAAGCTACCAATAATGTTGCCTAACAAATAAATCACACAAGACCATGACTTATATAGCGCCTTGAAGGAGGCTCAAGTTCTGCCCCGCCTTCTATTCCGTTAGTTATTAAAACAATTAATAGGAGACAACTTCTAGTATAGCGGTTTATTGTTTCTTGCCAATTTTATTGTGGGTTTGATAGTATGGAAAAACTAGGGTTCAGGTTTTCGGAAAAGATAGCGATTATCAAAGCACCTTCTGCGCTAGGATTAACAAAAACCGGTGTTGAGGGTCTTGCTGATGCCTTACTTTCTGCAGGTCTTGCCGATCAATTTTTCGCTATAGATGCTGGAACAGTAACTCCCCCCAAGCATAGCCCATCACGTGAACAACAGACCGGATTTATTAACGCACAAGCTATTGCTTAATACTCCAAAGAACTTGCTGATGCAATAAGCAAAGTGCTTGATGCCGACGTGTTATCTGACTCCATTATGCCAGCGGTTGATTATCGTTTACCTGATGGGCTCTTTTGGGAAGAGTTAGTAACCATTTTGCAGGTAGCGCTCTCATCTAACAGAGTTGTAGGTATCGAGGTTACAATCTATAACCCATTGCTCGACCAAGAGCGCCACATTGCACCTGAATTTGTTGCGACAATCAAACTGGCTTCAAAATAATCACCAATTAAAGAAAAGCGCTTACGGATTAACCTTAAGCCCTTTCTAAAGCCAGCTGAGTTTGGTTCTCCAGCTTGTTGCCGCGCTTATATCTAACATAAAAACGGTAACTGCCACAATTGCAGCAAACAAAATGATGGCAAGGATAGGTCTTTGATTGCTTGCAAAACCTTTGGATACAAGAAAGCTGCAGAGGTCAACTCAAATTTTACAGAAATAAATAGGTGCAAGCAATAGACCATCTAAGTTGTAATAGAGCGGAAAAATCCCTTCCCGTCAGCTACTAATCCTTTCTAAACCAAATTTTTTCCAATCAATATTTATGTATAGCTACCCTTGTTGACCGTACGGCACAAGGGTGACCCCTAAAGTTTTTATATTAATGATAGAC
>CAYRSV010000064.1:0-10036 GCA_964427115.1 uncultured Candidatus Bathyarchaeia archaeon
AATACTGCTGGACTGCAGGGTACAGGTAGGGCTGCGCCTGCATGTACTTGGTGCCCAATTCAACAAACAAGGCATACGTGGCGTCCGCCCCGATTTCAGCCACCCACTCGCTAATCTTAGCGTAAATAGTGCTCTGCAAATACCCTGATCGGACTGGGACAAGCTTTCGGGCTTGAGCTTTTACATCAGAAGCCCAGCTAGCTAACTGGCGATGAACCTGACGTTGCGTGCCACTATCAAGCCGCTGCATTGCAGCCTTGAACTCTTCAACGCCTTGTATGTCGCAGGTTACTTCTACTGCCGTTTTGCTTCACGCTCCGCCTTCCGTTTTTCTTCCTCAGCCATTTCGTCCATTACGTTCAAGATGTGGCAGAACTCCTGGACTGTTCGCGCTGGCTGTTTGGCAAGCTCTGTTGGTGTCCAGCCGAAGGTTTGACATAGCCTAAACTCGACAAGAGCGCCATGCGGCTTTCCTCGTCTAACTGCTCTAGTAAAAAACGCAAATCCTCCCGCGACATGCAGTTTAACTTGTTGACTACCTTCGAGAAGAGTTCCCCAAGCTCAATCGGGACACCGTCTTCCTCGCCTAGCAGCTTTTCAATTGTTATGGGGTGGCTTTCGGGTTGACCATGCATGCTAGCCATAATGGTTTCCGCTTGTATGGCTATGAAGTCGCTGCTCTCCACGTCACCAGACAGCTTGTTGTACTTGGTGTGTTTTTGGATGATGCGGTTACGTTTAGCCCAAGTGATTTCGGCAAACGTGTATGTGCCCCTGTATTCTTCGCCGAAGCGCTCATCAATCTCTATTTTTTCGATGTGCGTTTTCAATCATCTCCATTGTTGCAACTCGATTTCTAACGGCTGTGTTGATGTCTTCAAGCACGATGTCTTGCATCCACTCTGGAAGCTTGAGAATTCGAACACCAATTGTTTCCCACACTTTGAGCCATTCACTATGTAAGGCAGCTTCTCGAAGGGATTCTTCCTTAACGTTCATTTCTTCCATTTTTCTCTCCTCCTATTACTATGAAATATTGAGCGGTCCTCTAGCCGTGAAGGGCACCTTAGCATAGATCAAGTCCTCAGCTCTACCACTTAGCGAAAAGTCATCCCATTTGGTGTACTCTACGCTAACTTTGTTGACGCCCCCCAACCCAAATTCCAAGCTGGACTGTTCCGTGTCGGCTAAAACTTCGTCGGCTTCCTGTTTGCTCTCAAACTCAAAATTGAGCTCGCCAGTCAGCAGCCGTTTACCCCAAGTAAGATACTTAGCCAAGTGCCCGTTAACCGACCTTATGACCGGCACAGGCTTGCAGGAATTGTCGATTTGAAGCTTCCAAGAAGTAACCCGCTCGCAGGTTACGCCGCCGATTTTGACATAACTCTCGCTGCCTAAAACAGCGCCCGCATATTCAGTGTAGGTGGCGTTTGCAATCTTGGCTGTTGTTACCTCTATGTCCTGTGCTGGAAACTCTGCTTCACATTCAAGTAGGCCATCTATGTCGCATGTTAGCGCTGCTTTGTTGAATCGTGCTCCCTTGTAGAGTAGGCTTATTATGTCGGTTGCAAAGGCGAACTGGTCTTTGTAGTAGAGCACTTGCAAAGACAGGCTGTTGTTTAGTTCTTGCTTGACGTACTGGAGCAAGTTAATGGGAGCGTCTGACGGAATCGGATACTTTACTTTTAGGATTGGCTGTCTGAGTCCACGTTTGAGAGCAACGATGTCAATTGAGCCTGTGCCTGAGACTTTGATGTTGTTTGGGTTTATGTCGGGATCTAGGTTGCTGCAGGAGTGCCCAAGCATCGCTGGGCTAGCTGGAACTACTCCGAAAGAGCCTTCGGTAACGTAGTAGAATTTTTCTTGGTCGCTATGATAGGTGTCTACCATCTTTTTTCACCTGTTACTATGAGATGGCTACTGACTCGAAGAGCCATGCCACGATAACGATTTCTTCTTTGTAGAGGAACGGTTTGACGTCAACTACATCGACGTCTCGATAGCTGTGCACATCGCAGAACGTTATGCCCCGCACATCCACGGTTGCTTGCACGAAATCACAGTACAAAACGGCAGGCGAAACCCCATTTGACGGGTTGGTTGTCCTTGCCATCAGGTATAGGAAGCCATCATCGTTGACGTAATTTGGGATGTTTGACGTTAGAGTGATAGTCAGGGTTTCGTCTGTTCCTGAAACGCCGGTTTGTGGGTTGCTCCAAGCGCCTGCTAAGTTATCCCAGACTTTTAGGGTAACTCCGTTTCCCGTTGGAGATAGCCCAAAACCTTCAAACGCCAAAACTGCGCGCTTTAAGCACTGCTTTCGGGGTTCATTTCGGCTCTCTCCCATTTTAGAGCCTATTTTAAAGCGGAAAAGCATAAACGCAAACTCGCCGTTGCCAGTTGCGCTTTTTGAGTGTCTTAAATCGTCGCTTGCCCAAAGGTTTGCATACTCAGCATTTAACAGTTCTGTCCAGACTGGGTTAGACGGCACGGGTTCGGTTGTGGCTGCCGCATTATAGACCTTGTGAGTTGTGGACGTCGAGTCTTTTGGGTAAAAGTTGTAGACTGTTCTGCCGGGTAGGTTGCGGTTTTCGGGAACAATCACCAGAAGCTGCTCAAGGACTTTATCCCGCATGACTCTGCCAGCGTCTGAGCTTGATGGCTTGTCAACCGTAGTTACGGTTGCTCGGAGGGAGTAAATGCGCCTTCTTAGCTTGCCATCCAACGTGTGTTTCTGCGCTTGGCAGGGCTCCGAGGTCTTTGAAACGGTGATTTGGGCGTCGTAGTCTTTTAGCGCGCGCTTGGTCCACTAGCTGGGTGACTTTGCCGTCTGCTGCGCTGCATACTGCTTTGCCCCTTGTTATGGCTCCGTTTGCTACGACTTTGACTTTGCCTTTTCTGAGAACGGGGCACATTTGGGTGGCAAGAACGGTTTTGGTTGCGATGCCTATGGCGTCATCTCCGCCTGGGCTTGGCGAAACCTTGTCGTCAGCGCTCAGATAGACGGGTGACCCTTTGGTGATGCCAGCTGCGGCTTCAAAAGATTCTACAAGAACTGTTGGGTCGTCGGTTTCTCCTGCGGCTATCGAAGCATTGTCTGTTCTATCGACCATTCAAAATCAAATCAGTTCTTAACTTTGAATTTCCCAAAGTTCGTCCTTTGGTACTCTCCCTCATAGAAATGAGCGTAAACACAGCTAGCTGCCTCCAGTTTTCTGCTCTAGCTGTTGAACTACTCGGCGTAGTTCTTGGCACATTCGTTGCGGTCCAAGACTCCAACTCCGCTGAACCATCGATGAAGGCAAAACGGCTTCAACCATTTTGGCAGCTTCAGAAACTGCTATCATCTTAGGAGGATTCTTTAGCAATCCCGCACCGGGCACTTGCTTACGCAAATCTTCAATGGTTTTTTGCGCTTCAGTTAGCTTACCCTCTGTTTGAGAGAGCTTTTCTTGAAGCGACTTTTCTTCGAGTTTTTCTAAAACTTGCACGTTGGTTTCGGGGATACCGGGAACCGCCACCAAGCTTAATTCGGCATTATGCAATCCATGTGGAACCTTGCCATCCACAACATCAACCGCCTCGTAATCTGCGCCAACACTCACATGCTGGACTAAGCCTTTGCGGATTTTCTCGGCAGTTTCCCCATCGTAAATTTCAGCCTCATACCAGAGGTTGTGTCCATCCCAGTCGGTCTTAGTTACCTTCCCTACCGCATTAGGGACAGCGACATGCTCGATGTAAACGGGCGCGTTAGTGAGCTTGCTTGAGAAGTTTTGCAGCTCCTCAGCGGTGTAAATGTTGAGGTTTCGGCTCATACCCGTGCACATGGCTACGCCCCGAATACGCAAGGGCTTATCTGACATAGCCTCAAGAACCGTAAAAGGCAAAAGCGAAGCTACATGCTCCCGAACACGCTTACAATCCTTACAGCCAACGCCCTCCTGAGACATAGCTAAATCGCCAAAGAAATATCCGCTAACTACTCATTAATGGCTTGAGAGCCTAAATAGGATAATATCGTAAACACGACGCATAAGCAACTGGCTTTTATTTAGGATAGTGTGGAATAGAAGACATCAGCGCTTCAGGTCCCTGTAGATTTTTCATTATGCCTAAAAAGGGGTGACCTAAACCGAAGTCAATCTGCTCATAAAGAGCAGTGGATGAGGGATTATAATCAACTATATTTTCTGGCGGTATATTTATTTAGTTTTCTAAAAAGAAGCATTATCTCGGGTGATATGACCCCTATACTGGTGGTATAAACAATACAAATTATTATTACTAACCGATTAGAACTAAGAAATTTCACAGCAACTGATGCTCAAGGCTTATTAGAGTTATTATCAACTCCCCGAGTTAATTGTTTTCTTGGTGACAAGATTACGACACAACAGGAGGCTTTATCTGAAGTTGAAAAGAAAAGCAAAGATGATGCACATATCGCTGTTTCTCTGAAAGAAGAAAAGTTTCTAATTGGCGAACTATTTTATTTATTTGAAGCCCCAGATACTTATTCTATAGGATACAACTTTAATGCACAATATGAAGGAAAAGGGTACGCAAAAGAAAGCGTAAATGCATTTATACAATATCTTTTTACAGAAAAAAAGCCAGAAGATTATATGCATACGTTGAGGAAGATAACTATCGCTCTCAAAATCTGTGTGAAAAACTGGGTATGCGTAAAGAGGGTTGCTTTTTGGAATTTATTTCATTTACCACTTATAGTAATGGGGTTCCTAAATACGAAAATACGTTTCAATATGCGTTGCTAAAAAAAGAATGGGAAGCGCAGCAAAAAGCTTAATCGTCAAGAAATCGTAAAGTTTGCATTATGCCCGACGGTGGCGGCCTGCCGGTCGACCTCTTCAAAAGCGTTGTGTAGGGTCACGTCTTCGGTTAGTAAATCCTTCTTGGATGCTTTGTAAGCGTCTACGCTTGAAGCGTATCATAGTCCAGCAACAGCCTGTCGCATCAGAATCTGCCATCATTACCCCAGCAGAATCATTAATCCTGCAATTATCTTAGAAGCGGTAATATGAACAATTTCTCGTTTTTCAACTAGTTCCAAACCAAAAATACATTCACCGCTGTAGACAATAGCAGGGGTTTCTAAAGATCAAGACTAAGAAGCATGGCAATTTCTATTCCTACGTCCGTGGGCATCTTATGGCATGCCCTTATGATTTGAATTGCACCCCCCCTTTTATTACCTGTGAAGAAAGACAAACAGGTTATGGGCGAAGTCAGTTAAGTTTGAGGTGCTATTGTCTACTAAGTTGTGGTGTTACTCATTTTTGGATAAGAACACATATATCAGTAATACTCATTTTTGAGTTGTTACTCATATTTGGTGAGTTTTATGTATGGCAACCTAAAAACCCAGAAAAACCGAAACAACATGGCAGCCCTACTTTTAGGCGTCGTCGCCGGAGTCATAGCTAATTTCGCAGAAAGAGCTGACGCCCTAGCAACAGGAGGCAACGCCACACCCTTAGGCTACATAAACACCTACACGTGGATTCTAGTCTCAGCTGCCCTATTTGGCTTCGCAGGTGCCATCATAACAACAGAAATCCAAGCCCTAATTGGACTCATAACAATGTCAAATCCGCTCTCGTGGTTATGGCCTATAATTAACTTGGTATTTGCCATCGTAGTGGGTGCTATTGCTTATGGGTTTACCCGTTTCCGTCCCCAAACAAAACTCAGCCTTAAACTCTTTAGTATGAGTGCTGCCTGCGCGTTTCTAAATATCCCCGCAGTTTACGTTGTGATTGTACTGGCGCTTGGTTTACCGTTCGTGGTTTACCTTGCGGCTCTGCCAATGTATATAGTGTTGCAGCTTGTTCCATCTACGATTCTTTCATATATGCTTGTTAGAGCCCTTAAACGCTCCAAAGTCCTGACCTGAGATGATATATGGTGTATAATCAACGTTGCTCAAAGCAAAATGTAGATATAATAATCGCCAAGTTATCTGCTGGAGAAAATTTAAGTATTTACGAAGCGGAGTATGCAGCGACAGCTGTCTTTGATAGTCTTACCAACAATGATTCTGGTACTCTTGCGTTGTTAGTTGCATTTTTTGGTGGTTTGACGAAAAAACAAGCCACCGTAGATGAATTAGCTGGCATGGTAAAGGCTATGGATGTGACCCGCGCCTTCACTTTTAACTTCAACGTTGATGCACCTATTGTGACTGCTGGAGGCACTGGCGGTGATACTCTCCAAACAATAAATATCACAACGCCTGCAGTGATCATAGCTGCTGCAGCCGGCGCATATGTAATAAAAAGTGGTACTAAATCTTTCTCATCTAAAAGCGGTTGCATAGATTTAGCTGAGGAATTAGGCGTCAATGTCTATGCCGCCCCTGAGGTAGTGCAGAAATGTTTGCGTAGTATTGGAACTTCAGTTTGGGCCTCTCAAGGCATATACCCGTGGATGCGTCCGCTTATTGAGTTAGGTGCCTGTGAGTCAGCTGCTGAAGTTATGCCGTTGCTTTACTCGTTGCGGCTTATGATTGCTACGGGACTCAATCCTTTCTCGCTTAGACGCCAAGTAAGGGGGGTTAGTCAACCGTTTACGGAAACAATCGCAGAGGTTTTGGCTAAAAGCGGTTACGAGCGAGCTTTGGTGGTGTTGGGTTATGGAGCAAATGAGGGTACTCGAATCGATGAATTCTCAAATCTGGGTCGAAACGTAGTTTCTGAGGTAAAGGCTGATGGTTCGGTTATTACGTTTGATTTTTATCCTCAAGACATTGGTTTGCGGTTGGGTGATGTACGGGATGTGGTTTATCCGGGAAGCCATATTTTAAATGCGCAGGTTGTAGCTAATGTATTAGCTGGTAAAGACCGAAGTGCACGTCGGGATTTGATTTTGTTAAATGCCGCTTCGATTCTGTACTTGGCGGATAAGGTTGTTGACTTCAAAGATGGTTATGAACTTGCTAAGCAAGCTGTCGACGATGGGTCTGCTATGGTAAAATTGAGGCAGTTGGTTGCGTTAAGCGGTGGTCGTGGAGATAAACTTGAATTAATTCTAAACTCATCTTTAATGGAGGGAAACCGAAATGTCTAATGGTGAATTGACTGTTGCTTTTTCGGCTGAGCGGATGGTACGCCTCAAGAATGCGCGTGCATTGTTTGAAGGTGACACTAAGCAGAGTATAGAGTTAGATGCGTTTGTTGATTTGCTGGTGGAAACTTTTCTCTCTTATCGTAATCTACGTGGTGCGCATGAGAGTAATCTGCTCCAAAAACTCGCTGACAAACCCTAATGCTCAACTTTAAACCAAAGAATTATCAGTTCCTCAATCCGCTCTTCGCTTGTTAACTTTAATTTTTTTGCGTCGTCTGCTTTTAGGAACCCTGCGCCGCCTACTAAGCTGGGTGCTTCTTTGCCGCCCCAGATATAGGGCATAATCCAAACAAACAATTCATCCGCAAGGTCTTCTTTAAAGAAGCTCCAGCGGACCTCTGCACCGCCTTCAACAAGCACCTTCTTGATGCCCCGACTTCTGAGTGCCAGCATTAATTCTCGAAGGTTGACTGTTTGTTCCGCGTTTGAAGTGAACACTTCGACTTTTTTGTTTATGAGTGCTGCGATTTTTTCTTTTGGCGCACTTTTTGATACCGCTATCAGTGTCGGTGCGTAATTTGTGTCTAAGATTTTTGCTGTTAGTGGTGTTCGGGCATGGCTGTCTAGTATGATTCTGAGGGGGTTTTTTCCGTTGACCTCTCTGACTGTTAGTGATGGGTTATCGGCTATGACTGTGTCTACGCCGACAATGACCGCGTCGACAGAGGCGCGGATGTTATGCAGCATTCTTTTATGTGTTTGCGTCATGAATTGGGTAAATTCTTTACCGTTACGGTCGGCTGGCGCTATCTTGCCGTCTACACTCATAAACCCTCCAACGATTATTTCTATGCCCTGCATACTTATGCCTCTTGATTATAGCCAAGTAATCGATAGTGTGCCGATACCTAAAAAGTCTCAGGGTTGAATTGAGCATACGCTTCTCTTTATCTCTAGTATTTGACAAAATGGGCAAAACTTGTCGCGGGTTTTGTTTTTTGTGGGGATGGGTAGGTATGTTGAAAGCTGATGCCTGCGTTGTTGGATAGTCTCTAGGTTTTTGCGTTTTGAGTACGGGCGTGTAAACGTTAAAGTTGCGAGACATTCAAGCAGCATAGCAACCCCCCGCCTATTCTTAGCGGTTTACCCTTTGTCGATTCTATCCCTTTGAAAGGCAACAGAGAAGCAACATGCTCCCTAACCCGTTTACAATCTTTACATCCAACGCTATCTTGGGACATAGCTAAACCGCTAAAACAAGCCGTAACAACAGATTAATGTCTTGAGAGCCTAAACACAATAATATCACAAACATGACATACACGATTGCGCTTGCAAACATATGCTATCAGCATATTACCTTAACCTCCAAGGAATTATTTTGCTCTAAGCACCTATGTTGTACGAGTAGATCGCTTTATCTAACCGCCTATTACTTAGTTGCTCGTGGATACGTTTGCAAGGAATCGATCATCACAAACTATCGTTAAAAATTTTCAAACAGTGCCTCGCTAAACCCCAGCTATATGAGAAAAGCACCAAAAAATTCTGGGATGACCCATACATTTCAGCGCAGATGCTAAACCTCCATTTGAACACCGAGGGGGACTCAGCCAGCCGGAAAAAAGCAACCGTTGAAGCAGAAGCAGCATTCATAATACGAAAAACCGGTATAACCAATGGAAAGGTAGTACTTGACTTAGGCTGCGGTCCAGGCTTGTATGTCAGAGAGTTTGCTAAAACTGGCGCAAACGTTACTGGCATAGACCTGTCAGACCGTTCAATCAGTTATGCCAACGAAAACATTAAGCCCTTTTTTAGTAATGTTGATTTCAAGCGTATGAACTATCTGGATTTGGCTTATGAGGGTTTGTTTGACATTATTACGCTGATTTTCTATGACTTCTGCGTGCTTTCACCCGATGAACAAAAGCAACTGCTAGAGAGAATCAATCGTGCACTGAAAACTGGCGGCATCCTAGTTTTCGATGTAATTTCTGAGAACTACAAAATCCAAGAAGCAACCCACATCTCAATCTCCGAGGGTGAAGGTTTTTGGAGCCCCGAACCCTATATTGAAATTGCAAACACTTACGTGTATGAAAAACCAAAGATTCTTGGTCAGCAGTATACTGTCATAACAGAAGACGGCAACATAGAAGTTACGCGGTTATACACTCGACTCTTCAGCCAAACAGAGCTCACAGAGCTATTGAATGAGTGCGGTTTTGGAGTGGAAAGTATCTTTAAGAATCTAAAGGGTGATCCCCTCTGCGAAGGGTCTGAATCCTATGGAGTTTTTGCGAGAAAGGTTTAAAGTGGAAATTTTTCAGATAAAATGACGTATTTTCCTTGTATATTCTATTCTCGGTCCGTAGGCCCGTATTGTCTTTAAGGGTGTCAATCAAAGACTGGGTTATGTACTATGACTCCGTCTTTGGCAACCGATATGTATGACTTCAGTTTTTCATTCTTCCATTTAACCTCTACCCTTGCCTTCTTTATGCCTATTCTATCTATATAGGCTACGGGTGGTATCGCTCCGATTTCAGCGTACCAGCAAAGTCTAAATCGGCTCTCGCACGCTCAAGTTTTTTTAGGGCGTTCTTCCTAGAACGGGTAACATTCGGTGTTTCCATTCTGAGCTTTCTAGCAATCATGTAATCGGAGGCTCCAGCAGCTTTCAAACGTAAAATCTGACGCTCACGTTCAGTCAACGCCATAATTAGTCTCCTCTTTAGAAGTGCTATGTAGGTTCACGCCTTCAGCTATCAGGTCCTTCTCTGATGCTTTGTAGGCGTCTACGCCGAAGCTTGTCATTGCCCAGCACCAACCGCGACGCTCAACAACCGCCGAATCCAGTTCTTTAGCAAGCCGCTTATTCATGCGAATAATTCTGCGAGTCACTTGATGCCGGGCAATTTTGAATTCAGCTAATTTGGCG
>CAYRSV010000065.1:0-9478 GCA_964427115.1 uncultured Candidatus Bathyarchaeia archaeon
AGTTACCTCAGTAGTGCTGTTGTTATCGGCTGCCTTGTAGGATATTATATCGGCAAAAGGCAATCCTTCAGACAAACCAAATGGGGCAAATGGCTAGAAGCACATACATTTAATGGCTAAATAAAGAAGATGGCTGTTCCTTAGTCGCTTGTCTAATTTGTAGTATTAACATAGTCAACAAGCCGCTTCATTATACAAGCTTAACTTTTTGGTAATAAACCCCTTTTGGTTTACAACCCAAGATGTTGCTACCATTTATGCATAAGTCTGAACTATTTGCTTTATACATCAACAATCTGTTTAAATTCGCTTTATACTTTCTCTTTTGCCTATCCAATCGCCAATTAAGCCCGCCAAGAAGAATAACTGCACCAGTTATCGTAGTTATAAAGTAGCCAGATTGGGCATATGCAGTTCGTTCCTCCCTTTTAACACCTTTCTTTTGAGCTTTTCTTTGTACCTAATACCAGAAATGAAAAAGACTGTACCAGCAATAGAAACGGTCGAAGCAGTGATTCCAGGCGTAAATATAAAAGATAAACGCCTAAAAGGCAAGCAAGAATAAACTGGTTATTATAAAGCAAAGTTGGTTTCTTTTGTTTTTGTCCATAGAGACCTTATCCTCCATGTTATACCTCAACGCGCTCGTGTCTCTTTAAGGGGACAAAGATCTTATATGAAATCGCAATCATTAGAAATCCTACGGCTATGCTCCCCAGCGAAGCATAAGGAAGAAGTGAGGATGAGATGCTGCCAGTAAAACCAGTGACAACTGCGTGGTAGAATCCATATAATCCTAAAGCCAATAAGAAAACCCCGAGGATAAATAAAACCAAAAATTGAGCCCTAACGTTCTTAATACTCAAATCGACCACAGCAATTCCCCCGCGTCATAAATATGGGGTTAAGGACAAAAAAGGTTTATGGGTTGTCCATGACATGCCCGGTCGTTGGTGATGGGCAAGCATCGGCTTAACCGCATAAGCTATCCTGTGCAAGTCCAGACTCAATAATCTAAATATCGATTCGTCTTATATTTTGTTTTTTTGCCTATCAAGTCGCCAATAAAGCCGCCAATAATAAAGCAAACTGCGAGACCAACCAGCGAAATATTATGATACAAATCAGTACCTCCCAGCTTAACCAAAGTAACTAGTACCCCCGTTCTATGTAGCACATTTATTAGAATTATCCAAAAAGCACTGCCTATTACGCTTACGCCAACAGCAATGTAGAAAACTCTGCCTGTAATAGTTGGCTTAACCCGAATAAAATAAGTAAACGCCGCCAATACCTGTGCAACAAGTATTAAGAGCAGTACCCTTTCGATCGGAAAATTCATAATGTATCCGGTAAGTACAGAAAACATAGTCATGGTTACCGCAGCCACAAGCCAGTAAATTTTCAATCGCTGCTTATCGGGACCGTTTTGCTGTGGGAACTCTGTTAGCAGTCGTGAAGCCAGCTTACCCTTTTCTGAGAGTAAATATTTGCCCTCTTTGTCCTTCTCTAAGAGGTCACCTAAAACTTTCAAATGGTAATTAAGTGTCCCTGTGCTAACAAAGTCCATGTTATTCATTAAGTCAG
Organism: uncultured Candidatus Bathyarchaeia archaeon; assembly: GCA_964427115.1. Classification (GTDB taxonomy): domain Archaea; phylum Thermoproteota; class Bathyarchaeia; order Bathyarchaeales; family Bathycorpusculaceae; genus JADGNF01. Next base: position 1,588 of record CAYRSV010000065.1, read on the forward strand.
TGTAGCCTAAGCTGCCCGTATCACTCAATAAACGAACAATTTTTCTCCTTGTCTTATCTTTGAGAATTTTATGCAAGGACTCAAGAGTAGAGGTCATTAATTAATAGAAATATAAATTACATTTTAAGGTTTTTTGACTAAAAACCTCGTCAAACCAGCGCCTTTGTTACCTTAAAAGTGAAGCTAAAAATAAAAAAAGGGGTCTTAGTTTTTAACATATTCAGTAAGTATTTTCTCTGTTTTTACTGACGATGAAACGATAGACGCTCCTCTTTGGACCATGCCTTCTTGGATTAAGTCAGATTTAATTAAACGACAGGTGCCTTGCTCAAGATATGTGGTGCCGCTCATGCTAAGCGTAGCCTTGTCAAAAGTCGCAATGTGGATAGCATCCAAGTAGTCAGGGTCAGCATGCACTACTAGGTCACTGCTTGATATCTCTATTTTGAAGGCCTTGTAAGTGCCGGCGGGCACAGCAATATCTTCTACCCCTTTAAACGTTAATATTAAGCTGCCTGTTAATCCGAGGCTTGCATTACCTGTGTTCACTGGAATCGTCCAAACCTCATCTACCTTAACTGAGGACTGCGCTAAGTATGCTGAAATCGTTGGGTCGCGGGTATAGTTATAGAAAATATCCGGTGCGCCATTAATTAGATTCTTGTAATAGTCCATTTTGCTTACATTTATCGTAGCTGGTAGCGTTAGTGATTGGCCTGCTAGTGTTGTAGTCATAGTTTGTTTTAGTACATAGTTTTCATCGTCAAAGCTTAAGACATCTATGCTAAGGGTTGAATTGTTAGTTTGCGGAGTTCCGCTAAGACTCAGGAGACCCTCTTGTTGGGCTACGCTAACACTTGTTATGTTATAGACCATGTGCTCGCCTACGGCATATTTTAGGCCTAGTTCATTTGGTGAGCCAGAGCCTTGAGGAATTACTATAGCGGCAACTATAACCGCAATCACTATTAGGCTTCCCATTAATGCGTATAGCTTTTTTCTAGGCTTTCTACCCGTCGTTTGCGTGTTTCCGTTGTTTCCTACGTCTAAGCGTTTCAAAAATTTTGGTATATTCTGTTTGTCCATTCAAATTCCTCAATATAGGCTCTTAAAGAAAGGCATATTTATCATATTTTGACTAATTTCCTCGTCAAACGGTTGATTTCACGGGCATAGCAATCAAAAAATAATTTTCGGAGAAACTTTAAAAAAGGGAAGATGAGAGTAAAGAAACGCACTCAGCTTAAGGTGTAATACGAACTGCGTCTAAATAGACAACAGATACAGAGCCACTATTGTAGACAACGAATACCATGTTTCTGAAGCAGATGTTAGTATATCCAAAGTCATACCATGAGAAGCTACCTGATGGATAGATGGTTTTGGGCGGACCTACATTTACCCACGAGCTTGTGCCTTCATTCCAAATGTAGACGTAAAGAACGCTGTAAATTCCTGTATATGATCGAGCCATCACTTGTACGTCGCCATGTACGTATTCAGAGCCATAGTTTGGCTGCACGTAGATCATGGCTTGGTCACCAGATCCACCAGCGAACATCATTGCGCCATTGTTATCGGGATTACCAAGAATGTAGTTTGCGTTTTGAATGTAGCCTGTCCCATAAGTATAGGTATCGTAGACAGTGTTGCCGTAATAGTATGGAATCTCACCAAAGGTCCAGCAGCCAAAGACTTCTTCGCAAACATAGCTAGCAGGATATCCTCCTAGCCCATATGAAACTATTTGCTCGCAAATCCAGCTTCCGAATCCCGGTAAGCATGCAATTACCGCAGCGCAAGCAGCGCCAGATATGAGTATACTCATTACTAATGTGCAAACGAAGCATGCCCAAGCGTCATCCACTATGATTGCTCCACTTCTAAGGATGTTTTTATCATAGGGGCCAAGATGTTCCTTTACTAACTGGGACACTATTTTAGCTTCATTAGCGATGTCTGCATAGCGGGATTCAAACTTGTGCAGGTTTATGTCTTCGCTTTCGCCGTACGCTTTTCCGAGTTGGTCTGCAACGGTACTTAAGCTATCGTAGAGTTGAGAAAGCCGCATTGTTGAGTTTGAGCCTACCATTTCCATGGTTTCAGTTCTTGAGGCTCCAATAGGCGTATACGAGATATAGGTAAAGGAAACATTGTACGTTTCAGAATCTAAGGGTATCAGAAGCGTAAGCATGGTCATATTGAAGCTATCATATTTGTGGACATCTTCTCTGAGACTAAAGAGTTGAGCGGACCCTGTTTCATTTGTAACTATCACTGAAGTGAATGATACGGTTCTGTTGATTTGATCGGTGACGTGGCTATAATTCCAAAGCAGTGTCTTATCGATGGTATATTGACGTGTTGTCCCGTTATAGGAGTGTTCCATATCGATAACTGTGTGGTTTCCGGTGTCTTCAAGAATGAGCTTAGTAGTGTTTACGTCTGGGTTGTCTGAACAGCTTGTGGTACCAGATTGTGGGCATCCGCAATCCGTTAGTAACCGCGGATTAATTGTCACTTCTGTTTCATTACCTACTACGTCGAATGCAACCTCATGGTAAGTTGTGGATATTGGGTAACCAGCACTCATCCATGCGTTAATGCCGCCTAACATGTTGTAGACATGAGCAAATCCCTGGCTTGCTAACATTTCACAAGCTACCGCGCTTCTAGATCCGGCTAAGCAATAGACGATTATTGTATCGTTGACATTGGGTCTTACCGCTGAGCCGTTAATTGGCTGAAGCCAACCGAACGATGCATCCTCCAAGGCGTATAAGGGTACGAACATTGCGTTGGTTAAGTACCCCATATCATACTCGCTCTGGTTTCTAACGTCAAGAATGACAATTTCTGGGTTCTGAGTTATCATTGCTCTAGCATCGTGAACTGAGATGTTTTGATAGTCTGTATCTTCCGCTCCTACTGGGTTGACTACCAGAAAAGTTGATAGTAAAAGGCCGACAAGGATTAGGCAAACAATTGAATTCTTTTTCAATCTTTCACCTCCTGACCAAGTTATCTCTTACTAAACAAGAGATACTTAATACTACACTTTAGGACAAACTTTGACAATATTTTTTGTCAAAAGCTTTTAAATGAATGCCAAGCGCTAGTAATACTAGGTCTGCACTAAACTAGCAAAAGAAGAAATGCATGACTTTCGGTTTTAGGCGTTTTTTCTCAGACCAGCAGACACTTCATTGTCAGAAAATAGTATTTTTCACTCTGCATATTGTTTAAAATATCCAGCGCACCGTTAAGGAGCTAAATTACCATCAGCGCCTCTTGCCTTGAATCATTGAGTGTGTTTGTCTGACGTGTAAGGGCTATTTATCCTCAAGGAGATTACTTGTTCGAGTTTTGCCTTAGTAAAATTCAGAGCGATAAAGCGTTTGCGTAAATACCATATCCACGTTGTGGGCTATCAAACAGTCAATTCTGAGTGAAAGAGTGAAAGAATCAGTATAATGTAACCTATCCTATTTGTGATATTATCGTGTTTAGGCTCTCAAGGCATTAATCTATTGTTACGGCTTATTTTGCGATTGTGCTATGTCTGAGGATGGAGTTGGCTGTAAGGATTGTAAGCGTGTTAGGGAGCATGTAGCTTCTCTTTTGCCTTTCACAGTTCTTGAAGCTATGTCAGGCAAACCCTTGAGTATTCGGGGCGTGGCCATGTGCAGTGGCATGAGTCGAAACCACAACATCTACACCAGCGAGGAGCTGCAAGCATTCACAAGCAAGCTGGCTAATGCACCTGTTTACATTGAGCACGTTGCCGTTCCCAACGCTATCGGCAAGGTCACTAAGACAGATTGGGATGGCCACAACCTCTGGTATGAAGCGGAAATCTATGACGAGGCAACCGCTGAGAAAATCCGCAAAGGCCTAATCCAACACGTCAGCGTCGGCGCAGACTATGAAGCCGTCGATCTTGTAGATGGCAAGGTTCCCCATGGACTGCACAACGCCGAGTTAAGCCTTGTAGCAGTTCCAGGTGTCCCCGAGACTAACGTGCAAGTTTTAGAAAAACTCACTCAAACAGAAGGCAGGTTAACTGAGGCACAAAAAACCATCGAGGACCTACGCAAACAAGTGCCGGGTGGAGGCTTGCTAAAGAATCCACCTAAGACGATAACGGTTTCTGAAGCAGTTAAAATGATTGAAGCTGTTCTGCCCTCAACTATGGTTCAGAGAAGCTGGAGTTTAGGTCCACAGCGTATGTGTCAAGAACTGAGAAGAGTAGTTCAGCAGCTAGAGCAGCGATCAGGAGACAGCTAGCCGTGTTTACGCTCATTTCTATGAGGAAGAGTACCAAAGGACGAACTTTGGGAAATTCAAGAAAAATCGATTTGACTTTTTATGGCTGATAAAACAGGCAAAAGCTGGATGGCTGCAGGAGAAACCGACGACCCCGACGCCGACATAGAGTCCTTCGAAGCCGAAGCTGCAATCACCAAAGGCTCACCGGTCTACCTTAGCTCTGATGACAAAGTCTCGCCAAGCCCAGGTGGAGACATGGCCATAGGTGTAGCAACAAAAACCGTTGCAGTTGGCGACATGTGTTCTGTTCTCACAAAAGGCAGAATCAAAGTTGTGGCAAATGGCGCAATCGCCCGTGGATACGGTGTGTGCAGTGCTGGCAGCAACAAAGTAACACAGCATGTAGACCAACCCGTCAACGAAGGCGGAGCAGCAACCTACACCGTATTCTACAACCGCAAACTCGGAACCGCATTAGAATCCGCAACTGCAGATGGCGACCTCATTTTCATCGAAGTGGAAAAGTGATAACTTTGAAACCACGACTTTTCGAAGCCCTAATGGCAAAGCCGAACGAGCAGCGGGAAATCTACGAGAAGCTTAAGCAGAAAGCCGAGCACCCATTCCTTAAGCGCTATGTACAGATGGGCGTTAAAGAGAACTTTTTCAGTGACATGGCAGGCGCCTTGGGCAGAATGCACGACACCATGGTTGACGCTGCATGGCCTGAATTGATTGGCAGAAACATTATCACCGTCATGCCCACAAACGAAGCGATGGAACGCTTCCCAATAGACGCAGGCGCAGTAGGCTACCGTTACGCTGAAGGTGCAGTTACAAGAATAAGCGCCAAAAAACCCACAACAGTTGACATCTACACAAACCAATTAGCAGAAGCATCCGACCAATGGACCAGAGAGTACCTAGAAGACGCCACTTGGAACGTCATGACTAAAGCTGTAGACAACATTGGCATGGCGCTTGGACAACATGAAACCGAGGCTATACTTGCCTTGTATGCCGCAGTCCAAGCAGGCGATTTGGCTACTGGGGCAGAATTAGCGGGCGGCGGCACTGTCGCAAGCTGGACTTCATTGCTTAGTCTACATGAGGCAGTCAAGAGGGAACATTGGCGTCCCACTGTTCTAGCGGTAAACGAGATGCAACTGCACCAACTTCTCAACGATGACAAATTCGTGAAGTCCGTGTACTTGCCGAGTAGTGAGACCGACATTGCTCAGGGCACTATAGGTAGCGTATTGGGTATGACGGTGCAATCAAGCACTCTTGTGCCCAATGGTACGATGTATGCGATTGATACCCGAGTTGCCTCAGTTATGCTTCTGCGTCGAGACGTTACCGTAGAAGATTGGGAAGAAGTAAAAACTGGAACCTACGGTGTACGTGGAACCACAAGGTTTGGCGCTGGCATCCTGCGATCTAAAGCTATTGCCCGAATGACGAACGTAAAGCAGACTATGACTTAGGCTGCTCTAAACCAACAATTTCTTTCCCCATTTTTTTGGGTACCAAAAAACCGTTTGAGGTTAACCTGTATGAGTGGTGTCTTAAAGAAAATCCGTGAAGTGCTATCCTATGCGCCTGCTTCAGGTGTGGCTTCGCCAAATGAAAGAGTGTTCTTTGACACCTCATGCATCCCACTGGCAGACGTCATGAAGCTTTACGACCGAGACCCAACCTGCAAAAGCAGCGTGGACCTCTTGGCAGCTTCGACGGTTGGCATGGGCTTCTATACCACAGTTGACGAAAAATACGACAAGGCTTCCGAGGCTAAGGCAGCTGTAGATAGGTTCTGCGAAGACATCAATCTTGATGGGCTTCTAAACGATATGGCCAAGCCGCTGATTGCTTGCGGCAACGATTTCTGGCTAAAACTCACACCGGAACGGCTAGCGGATACTTTGCGTATGCCGATTGATTCGGTTCAACGCATAGGACTGAGCTCTGTTCCTAACCTGAAAATTCCCTACAAAGTCACAGGTTACCAGCTTAGTGCCAGCTATAGCGGGAACGCTGGAAACGAGCTAAAACCCGAAGCCGTCATCCACTGGCGCTTAAACGGTGATGTTTCTTCTGGTTTCGGCGTAGGCCTGCTGCAGGTTCTACTTCACACTTTGACTGTTGACACGGATAAGCGTCCATCGTATGCTTGGATGAAGGCCAAGATTGAGAAAATTCTGCCAAACATCTTCAAGAAGTACGCTGGGCCAGACGTCGTTGTGCAGCTTGAAGGTCAAAAGGAAGACACAATCAAGAAGTATGAGAGCGCAATCAAGAACCGTCCGGAAGAAGGGCAATGGCTTTTCAGTGGCGCCAAATCCGTCGGCGTCTACCCAGTATCCATTGACCCGAGAGCACGTTTCGAGTATTACATCGACCACATGGTAAACCAGTTCTACCTCGGATGCGAAACGCCTCTGCCACGCTTGTTTAGCACTCCAGGCTTCACTGAAGCATCGGCAAGAGCAGCCTTAGACCTTCAAGACATGCTCATAAAACCCGTCCAACGCTACGTCAAGCGGCAAGTTGAACGAGAAATCTTCTTGCCCGTTGTTACTCAGGCTGGCTTTGATGCGGCGAAGGCTAAGGTGAGGTTGAATTTTGGCAGTCCCGAAACCCCGGAGCTTAACCCTGCCGATCTCATTAAAGCCGCTGAGTTGGGGCTGATTCGTTCAGAAGAATTCCGCAAAAACGCCGTCAAATTCGGCTGGGAACTATGGGACACATCTACCGCAACCAAGGAGGCACCAAAGTGACAAGCGTAACCACCGAAGACGTAAAAGACGTTTTGCATCTAAGCGACGCAGATATTGCCGATGCCAAAATTCTAAAGATGGTTAAGCGTGCCCAAGTCACTTTATCGCTAGAGCTTTCCCAAACCATAGACGCCTCCGACTGCACGGATGCCTTAAAAGAAGCAATAACGCTTCTGGCTGCCATTTATGCGGTTTGTTATTTGACTGGCGGCTCAGCAGTCGGATTAAACTTCAGCGTAGGCGACCTAACCATCTCAGCATCTTCATCTTTGCCAAGCTTAGACGTGCTACAGTCAGAGTTTGGACGGATTCTTGACAGCCTAAAAACGCCTTACGTGGGGAGCGCCTGACCATGGGGACGGTTCCAGAGGCATACTTCCAATTTGTCATGGACTATGCGCCTAACGTTTACGTTATTCCACCTAGCACACCTGACCCCGCCTTTGGCAAAGGCGTATTGGCGGCTAGCTTTGCCATTGACTTTCTCTATGAAGCCTACTCTGCCCCACAATTCGAGGACAGAAAAGCAGACATCTATAGCAAAATCATAAGCCTAGCCGATTGGGTTCTAACACAGCAATGCACCGACCCAGCACGTAAAGCTTATAGCGGCTTCAAAAGCGCAGAAGAAAGCACCTACTATTACAGTGTAGACGCTTGCAGAGTCATTCCGTCTCTTCTAAGAGCCTATGAACTCACAAATGATAGCCGATACTTAGAGGCTGCAAAGTTAGCCGCTGGAACTTTCCTCAAGACCATGCAGGACCAGCAGTCCTACGGCGGCTTCGCTAGAGCTGTGACTATTGGCGATGCTTGGCTTCTGCAACTAGACATTGAATGCCTCT
>CAYRSV010000066.1:0-9133 GCA_964427115.1 uncultured Candidatus Bathyarchaeia archaeon
TCGTTAGAATAGCGGTTACATAGGAAAGCTAGCCGATTAGAAGACACAACCAATTAATTTGACCGAGCACGTCTCTTCTTGCTTTTTCCCGGCTTATTCTCAACAATTTCTTTACCGCATCTTTTTGATTTTTCTACTTTTAACTCGAGGATAACAAGTTTGAAGCCCTTTTAGAATCGCCGATCCCATTTTAATATCAATATCTTCCGCTATAATAGGACATTTCACCTTTAGAAGGAAAAAAATATCCTTATGCCTAATATCGTTCAAAGATTCATAATTGCCTTGTCCTTTACTAATTATGAAGCTGCAGCTTTCAAACTCCTTGAGAAATTTTGGTGAGCACTCACTAAGAAGTACTCCTGTGCAATCAGTTCCAATTGATATAACGTTGACTATTTTTGTGATCCCTGCTTTTTCAGCGTCTTGAAATGTGGCATCGTTCAAGATAGGTGCATCCTTAACGGCATAAGTTACCTCGACCTTTTGCTTCAATAACTCTTTAATCAGCAGTTTATCAAAGACTGTTTCTCCAGCGTTATCTGCAAGATACAACACCTTCTTAGATTCAAGAAGGGACTTCTTCAGTTTTTCTACCCCATTTATTGCAAGATCATTACTAAGTACATCACCTATTTCTTTTTCTAAGTCAATATCAATCTTTAGACCGAAATCTATTATATTGCCAGCAATAGCTATCTTGGCCGCAGTTAACAATGGGTCTTTCGAAGACTCAACAATAGCGACAAGTTTTGGGTAAACCGCTAGGGCTGCATGAGTGTATTTCTCTTTTAACTGAGCATAAGGATCAGGATTACCCGTAATCCTTTTTATGAGTCTGTGCACATATGTGGCAAGTTCAGGCGTAGACCTATCCCAGTAGGAATTTGAAAGGTAATTCATTACTTCTCTAAGAGCACGCTCTCTTATAGCCACATCAGTGGAACTCATTTTGGTTGCCTCTAACGCTTGCCTAAGCAAGCAAGGAATACACTCAATATGCACTTTCAAGTTTCATCAATCCCCTCTGCAGTTTTCGCATATAGTACCTGTTTCCTTCATACTCTAACTTCACAAGCTTATCATCAGCTAAAAGTTCTTCAATAATTTGCCAACCTGCGTTGGCTTTTCCTAAGAACGCTTTGACTGCTTCTTCACGCATAGGATGCACAGACAGCATACTCAATAAATCCTTTTCAACATTTCCAGTATACGCAAAGGTATTTCCTTCATAACCAGTCAAGTATTCAACCCTATCAAGACCAAGCTTTTCAGAGAATACCTGAAAGGCATCATTTAGGGTTTCTTCTTTTGCAGGTTTTACCCAAGCCTCAATTGGCGGTCTTGTCGGAACTGCAATGTATGCTCGGTTTAATTTTTTCAGTTCGGTTAGAAACGTTGCTATTTTGGATAACTCGGTTGTATAATCTATGCCATCTATTAGCATGGTTTCAGTTACAATCGTTCCCTCAAAAGCTTCTGCGAACGCTAGAATACCACCCAGAATGAAGCTCAATTCTAAATTTTTGTGAGGTCTATCGATTTTTTGCCATAAATAATTGCTAACAGCATCCATCTTCAAAGAAACATAATCAGCCTTTAGTAAATCTTGTCTGACATCCTTTGACCAAAGCATTGAAGCGTTAGTTAAAACAGCAATGGGAACACCGATCTGTTTTAGAAGTGAAATCTCTATACCTAGGTTAATATCTAACGTTGGTTCTCCATCCGCCACAAAAGTTAGATAATTAATTCCTTCGTTTCGCATGCGTGCATCGGAGACTTTTCTCTGGACTTCTTTTAAAATATCATATGGTTGATAGAAAACTTGCCGATTAACAGCAAACTCACTCGTTCTTACGAGCTGGCAATACACGCAGGAATAGGTGCATGCTTTAGGCGGAATGTTGTTTATCCCTATACTTTTACCCAAACGTCTTGATGGAACAGGACCAAAAGTAAGAGACAATTGATTAACCAAAACGTTCATTTCCTTTATCGTTTTTTGCTCTCATAGTTGGTTGCTTTTAGCAAGAGGTCACCTTTAACGACCACGTACAAAATTATGTGTAATAGCACAAAATTAGTGTTGCGGTAAAAAAGCAAAAATGAATATACGGCAACTCTCTTGCTTACTCAAGTACATTAGTTAAACCCATTGACTCGAAAGCCATCATTCAAAAAAGCCGTATGCATTGTGTACAAAGAAGCATTAGTTAAACATCAAAGAGAGAATACTTAAATCCTGTTACTGTTTTTTCGGAAAATTTTTTTCAATAAATTTCTAAGCATAACTATAGGCGATTATATTACTATTAGGGCTACATTTGGTTCATCTCTAAAAAATACCTCAATGATTTTTATGGCAAATTTTAATCCAGCTACAAGGTCCCTTGAGGTAGAAAGTATTACAGATACTGAACCGCAAATACCCAAAAGATTCACACAGGGAGAATTCTATAACAATATAGCAGGCATCCGGGCATACGAGATAGCAATGATAAATGAGAATTCCAAAGTAAAAATATGGTTATAAACCAGTCCCATGAGCTATTTGTAGATTTTTTGCATCACCAACCAATCAGTTTAGATCAAACCATCTACTTGTACTGCTTTGGTGAAATCATTGTTGCCAGAAAAAGTAGAGCATGAGGAAAAAATGAGCAGGAACTCTGGCTGGAGAGATGACGTAATCTATTGTCCTTTCTAACAACTGGGCTTACATCAATCCGAGCAAAACAAACGTAAGCAAACTACCTGCAATTATACCAAACGAAGTGAGATGTTCATGCTCGTTTTGACTCGCGGCAGGAATTATTTCATCAAGCGTAATAAAAACCATAATGCCAGCGGCAAAAGCTAATCCGAAAGGCACAAAACCACTGAAAACATCCAGCAATAAAAGTGAAACTATAGCACCAGCTGGCTCGGCTAGACCTGAAAATAATGCAAGGCGAAAAGCGGATTTCTTAGAACAACCGCTTAAACAAGCTGGAATTGCAATAGCCATGCCTTCAGGGATATTATGGATAGCCATAGCCACTGCTACCGTAATGCCTAGCTCGGGCAGATAGGCATAGCTTGAGCCTAAAGCTACGCCTTCTGGAAAATTATGCAGGGCGATACCTACGGCGATTAGGGTACTATACTTATAGAGCTTAACGTCAACCAAACCTTTCTCCCTTACGCCAAAATGCATATGAGGCAGCACAGCATCAAGGACAAGAATACAAAACGATCCGGCCAGAAAACCAGCAGCTGCTATCATCAAACCTGCAATGTTAAAGGCCTCAACCAATAATTCCATAAAAGAAAGGATAATCATAACGCCTGCTGCTAAACCCAGAAAAAAGTTCATCATTTTTTTAGAAGGTCGCTTGATTAAAGCAATTACGCCCCCCAGGCCTGTGGCTAAGCCAGCTAACAGACTTAATAGTAATACATTTGAAATTCCATCCACTTTTGAACCACAACCAAAAGTAGACTCTTGTGTTAAGCTAATAAAGTTACGTATAAGATGTAAGTAGGTCTCAAACACACTCTTGCTTTCAAAAGAAAATAAATGGAATAATAAGGTATTATAATGAATAGCCGAAAATAGGCGGTTCGTAATGGCTGAAAAGAATACGTTTAATAAAGGAGAAAAAGCCGCAAGCCGCTCCGCTTTGACTTTAATAGTCCTCGGCATTATCAAGGCAAGTGTTGCGTTTGTGAGTGGCAGCACAGCTCTCATAGCAGGCACAATTGATACGTTTTCAGATGTCTTTTCATCAGTTGCTGTTTGGGTTGGACTTAGAATAGCCAATAAGAAGTCAACTGAGAGGTTTCCTTATGGCTATTTTAAGGCAGAAACGTTTGCTCTACTAATTGTGTCTATGATAATAATAGCATCAAGCATTCTGATAATGTTAGAATCATGGCAGAAATTGTTTGAAACGGCCACCATTTCTTTCTCGAGTATAGCTCTTATCACTGCCGCAATATCAGCAGTTATCTACTATTTGTTGGCCAAGTATAAAGAAAGGATTGGTCGCCAGATTGGCTCTCAAGCACTAGTAAGTGAAGGATTGCATTCAATGACAGATGTTTACACATCCATCGTAGTTTTTGGCGGTGTTTTCTTTGCTGTTTTTGGCTATCAATTTGTTGAGGTGTTTGTCGGATTTGCCATTAGCATATATGTTTTAGTAAGAGGATTGCTATTCGGAAAAGATGCGGCGCTGGTTTTAATGGATGTTTCCCCGAACCCGCAAATCGTTAAGGAGATGAAAGAGATTGCTGAGAGCATAAGTGGAGTGAAGGGAACTCATGCTGTAAGGGTGCGAAAATCTGGGCCGGTATTCTTCGGTGAGATACATATTGAATTGCAAGAAAAGATGTCTTTAGAAAAAGCACATGTAATCTCAGATATAGTTGAGGTAAAGGTGAAGAATCAAATAAAGAACTTGGAATCCTTAACCGTTCATGCGGGGCTCGCTCACAAAAAAAGAAAGCGAATTGCCATACCAATAGACACAGACAAGGGCTTAGATTCGTCTTCTAGTTTACATTTCGGCAGTGCATCTTATTTTGCCATTCTTGATGTTGAAGGGGAACAAATATTGGATTTTCAGGTTATGGCAAACCAAGGAGCTAAATTGCCGCATAAAAAGGGCATAAAAGCCTCTCAACAGCTAGTAGAGCAAAAAGTGGATATGCTATTGGCTTCCAGTGTTGGAGAAGCCCCTTTTCACATATTAAGTGATAATTTAATACAGATTTACAATCTTCTAAAGTCAACTAAAATTCAGGAGGCGGTACATTATCTTAGTCAGGGCTCTTTAGAAAAAATGCTTTCACCAACTGAGAAAAGCGGATAGGCGGCTTCATATTTAAGAATATTTTGCATTACATAAAAAATGAAACTAAAGCATGACGTTTACACGTTCACCCTATCATATATTAAATTTTTGTATTATCGTTGTTTACATTTACAAAAATAGCTGTTGCAATGGTGGTTGTCAACACCCATTCTTGTCTCCCTTTGCCGACTGCGTAATATTGGTTGTTTTAATAATTAACCCAGTGGTTTTGAAGAGCTGTTTTCGTTCGTCCCATGCTGTCTCAGGGTCGAACTGTATGCCCATGGTTGTTGCAAGCATAGTTGCGGTCAAATCTTCTTTGTAATCTCCCGCTGCCTCGTCAGTTTGCACGAAAGAGTGGTGCTTAGATTTGTAGCCGTACTGGTTTTTACCCGATGAAATGGCAACACCTATTGATGATGCGAGCAATCGGTGAGGTTCTCTAGAGTTTCTAGTCTAAACTACGTAAGTAATATCTCCTGGCTGTAACATTTTCAAGCCCTGCTCTCTCGAGATCATTTTACATCCTAGTGGCATTATGCTTGAAACGTTAACAAGGTTGCAATACTGAATGCCAGCATCTCTTAGCGTAAGCTCAAAAGACTGCAGCTGCTCTCTGCGCTTACCGACGCCTTTTGTTAGAAAAAAGAATCCAAGCATCATTTTGTTTCAGCACCTAAAAATTGCGTTAGCTTATTTCACATGTTTCTTATTTCGTTTGACATTCCACTCGTAGAGGAGTATTCGATAATTGTTTTTCGGCAACCATTGCATAGGTAACTTCAGGACTAAAGGGGAAATACCGACAACATCAACACTGTTTTTCTTACAGAAACCCAAAATCTTTCTTGGTGGTATTGCTTGCGTTTACATTATACATAAATACAAACAAAAAGAACAATGTGAAAGTGATCAGCAGACGTAGGACTCTTTCAAGGTCATGTAGTCCTGATATTGTTAGCTCAACAGCTACTAAAGCAGCGTCTACCCCGTAATGCAAGCTATTACAGGACAGCCCATCCCCGGTGAACCATCAATAACGATTAAATCAAGTTTTTCTTTTCAGCGGCGATTTTTGCGTTTTGCCTAACCAACATGACTAGTTTTCCTAAATTTGACTCGCCGGGGTTAAGCATGGCATGTGACAGTAAATTATATTTTGCCCTTGAAAGGAAGGCTTTGCCTGAGACCCTTGGAACTAAGGATATGGCTCCAACTAGACGCACAACTTTACATACACCACAGCCTTCACAACAATAGCGTTAATTTTCAAATTATTGGTTACGGCATCGAAATGGCAATTATTTCTGCATACAACGCATTTGGCACATTTTGTTTCGTCTATTGCTAATTTTGAACCGATAAATTCTTGCCCTTTAATCACTTTAGGATGCAAAAGCAAGTGTAGGTCGGGTGCGTCCACATCGCAGTCTGCCACAACAACGTTTTTAGCCAAAGTAGCAAAAGAAGCGGTTATTGATGTCTTGCCGGTACCGCTTTTACCGCTAAGAATAGTAAGTTGCTTCATTTTCTAATTAACTCCTTGATCATTTCATATAACGCTTGGAATTTTTCTTCCCACTCAGGCATTTCCAAACTGAATGAGACGCCTTTAGAATACAGTTCGGCTATCTTTTCTGTCATAAGGAATTTCAAGCATTATGCGAATGTTCTCTTCCTTATAGTAATCGTATAGTTTTCTGTCGCCTATGTCTGCACGGTTAACTACTACGCCAAAAGGAACTGAAATTTTCGTAAAACCTCAACAGCCATTCTTAAATCATGTAAATCGAAGAGAGTGGGCTCTGTAATAAGGAGGCAGAAGTCGCTGCCACTTACTGTCTCTACAAAGGGGCATGAGGTTTCAGGCGGAGAATCAAATTATGTTTTCGTCGTCTCAGATTTGGTTTTTAACGGCTTTTATTACTGGAACAGCAAGAGGTTTACGTACCTCAAGTTTACTATAAACAATAGTTATTCCATCGATTGCGCCAAAGTTTAGCGTTCCGAATTTTATGCTTCGCCTAAGTGATCGCTTTTTTAGGGCAACTATATCACATCCACCGCAGTTATGGCAAAGCTCTGGAAAACAAGAGTCTTTTCAGGGGCTACAAATATAGCGTTGTACTGGCAAAATATAGCGCATTCCCCACAAGCGGCACAAAACTTTCTATCGATCGGGGGGTTAACGTGTAAACTGGTTCTTTTTTATTGATTCGGAGTGTAGAAGTAGATGCGCATTAGGTTCTTCAACATCACAGTCTAAGAGTTGGATTGTGCCTACTGAGAGAGCCATATTCACAGCTACTGAAGTTTTGCCTGTTCCACCTTTTCCACTGGCAACAGATACAATCATTTGACTATTCTCCTAAAGTTGATTAAGAAAAAATGGGAGTTAATTATATCTCTGAACGACCTTTTTGTCTCTCAAACTCAGCGATAGCTTTTCGCAGGGTCTTTATGGAGAGCGTTGCACAGTCACTCTTTGATTTTGGTAAGCCACCAAGCTCCTTTACGATGTCATCTTCCGTGAGTTGCTTAGCTTGCTTAACAGTCATGCCCTTCAAGAGCGTTGTCATTGCCGATGCCGAGGCAGCCGCGCCGGGACAGCCCAAGTAGTAGAAGCTGGCGTTTTCTATTTTCTCTCTATTGCTGATCTGCAGGTACAGTCTTATGAGGTCGCCGCATTGACCAAGAAAAGTCGTGATGACGCTGGGATTCTCAAGCGCCCCCATGTTAACTTCGTTCACGTACAGGTCGATAGCTTTTTTGGAATAGCCTGATTCTGCCATCAGTTTCAGTTCTTCATCTGATAATTTCTTTGGCATTTTTTAGCCCAGAACCTGATATACTATTGTTGGTATTCATGTCCAGGGTAATGTCCGCACCCTTCTGTTAATTCTTTGAGCTTGTTTTCTTTATAGGCAGTAACAACTTCACTGACCTTGTCTGCGTTAGCTCTAAGCACCGCCACGTTTGCGTTCCTAAAAATATCAATAGCCCTCATTCCCATATCGTAAACTATTACCGCGTTCGGTTGTAACTTCAAAATGTGGTCGGGTGCAACACCTACTCCACCTCGGTGTTCGCTAACGTTTAAGACTGGATTAACGTTTGAGATATTATTATTGTCATCAATATCGACAATCGTAAAGTATGGAGCACGCCCAAAATGTTCTGCTAAGCAAGCATTTAGGCCGTTTTGGTCCTCTGATGGAATTACTATTCTATTCACTCTATCTCACCTCCAGTGAATGCAAATAACGTCTGTTGGTCAATGACCACTTTAGTAAGCGCTTCATCTTCCAACGCCCCTTTCGCTACCCATTCCTGAGTGTTCGCTCACAGTAGCCGAGCCAGTTTTATGTAATTTGCCATTTCTGTATTGGCCGATGACTTCTTTGACGGTTCCTGATGCCCCTGTAATTATTTCTATGCCTACAGTTGATAGTGCTTCGAAGGCGTTAGGTCCAATATTTCCAGTTATGACTACTTTTACGTCTTTGTTTGCTATTGTTTGCGCTGCTTGTATTCCTGTACCGTCTGTTGAGCCTGCGGCCATGTTTGGGATGGCTTCGAACTGCATGGTTTCAGAATCCACTGACAAGATGGAAACATCTCCCGAAGCGTGGGTCTAGGGTGGCTTCTAAATTATTTCCTGTTGCACTTACACATATTTTCATCTTTTGTTTCTCCTAATAGGATATTTTTTCTTATTTGCCATGAGACATCAACCAAAAGTGAGGAGTTTATCTGATTCTCCAACAAGTTTTAGCAGGTCTTTCATTGTTGAAATAGGGCAAACTTCTGAGCCCTGTTTTTGTCTGGCTTTAAGGCAAGTTCCACAAGCTAAGAGATCACCTTTGCTCTCAATGAAGGAGCGAAGCTGCTCTGTCACGTTGAACTTTTCGTCCTTTATACACTCAGCTTCTACTCCCTTGTTGATCAAAAAGACCTTCACTGAGTGGTTCTCTTTTAGAGCTACGTTTCCAAGCCTGAAAGCATTCCAGACCACTTCAGGGTCGTTAGTTCCGATTACAATACCGATTTTCATTTAGTCGCCGCCGTAGTTCTTGAGAAATCGCTTATTTCCCAAACTGTTGCTTTTTTGACCTTGCAATTATCTGGTGTAGAGCAATAATGCGTTTTCCATCACTTACTTCTGCGGCTTTTGCTTGCTCAGTGATGCTTGTCATTTTTCTCACCGTCTGGTGCTCCCATAGTTTATAAACTAAATAATATTAGACCTTAGTCTCTATTGCCGCCAACCGTATTGAGTTGGGAGATTTGCT
>CAYRSV010000067.1:0-9063 GCA_964427115.1 uncultured Candidatus Bathyarchaeia archaeon
TTTTCGCCTTTTTTGCGCTTAGGCACAATTGGTTATTTATTGGTTATAATATTTAATTCGATGCTCTAGCACAAAATGGTCTAGAACCTAGACCAGCCGGGTATAGACTGTAAATATTAATAGCACAATATAGCCTCCTATGAGAGTAAACAGCTTGGTGCTCAGACTTTTTTAAACAAGCGTGTTCAGGCATTAGCGAAACCCCTCTACTAAGCGATACCATTATACAAAGACTAGTTATATCTAATATACATAACCTTTCTTGCTTTGGATAAAAGAAAAAAATTGTGGATTAATTTTGTACCCATGCTTGCCAGTTGTAGCTTGAGGAACCCATCGTGTGTGACTCTCGCATTGGCATAACTGTACTCCATTGGGTATTAACGCTGTTTGTCCAGTAAGACCACGCCTGACCGTTATGGAGCCAGTTAGTAGAGAAGACAGAATGTGATGCATCGTTTGTGTATTGTCCGCTGTCACTGTAGGCTTCTTTTTGCAAGCAAGCCTGAACATTTTGGATTGATAAATGCGCTCGTTTTACCCATTGATAGTTTATCCACACATCATAATGATAGCCATCGCCATCGCTGGTACCATCTAACAGCATAACGTAAGTATCTGTTGCGGTTGAAGCAGTGTCCTTGTCTCCGCAGAATATCCAATTGCCTTCATTGGCATCAAACGTATACCATTTGTAAGTTTCACCGAGGTTATGGGTAACTACAACCTCAGCCCAACTAGTTACACCGGTTATATCACCGATTTGCAGGCATAGAAAGCTACGCAGAGTCTGCCCTGAACTAACACTCATAGAACCACAAGACATCTCAGAACTAACACCTCTCCAAGAAGACCCGCCTGTCTGCATCCTGCCAATCCTTTCAACCATAGCTAACGCTGCATCCCGCTGTATCGAGGAATTAGTTAATTGTTCATCAGCAGATATTCGATTTGGTAATTTAGCATATTCTTCGTCTTCGGAGGTCAACGCTTTTCCAATCCACGTTGCGCCGGTTTCCGGGTACCAACCCATATTCAACTTTTCAAGCGCAACAATAATCTCGTCATCACTAAGCCCCTGTGCCCTAAATTCCTGCACCTTCAAAGTAACAGGGTCAACAAAATTTTCAGGCGGACTCCAAGTTTCTGGACCGCCTTTTTGGAAAATTTGTCCTGCCACCGGAAAAATCATAGAAGAAAACACTAAAATGATTAACAACCACCAATACTGCAATAAACACTCTTATTTTTTGACATTTTACCTCTCTCGCTAAACATTTTATGCCACTTGCTATCTAAAACACAATATTAATGTCTAGACACTAGCACAGTCTGTCCTAGTTCCTAGACCACTGTTTTAGCTTCTTGCCAATTTTTATAGACTACCTTCACGGTGAATTCTTATAGTTTCATAGGCAAAGAACGTAATTGTCACTACTTGAGCGACGAGAGCCACGGGATACGCTAGAAAAAGAATATCAGGATAGAGAAAAAGTTCTACGAATAGGACTCCAATGGAAAATTGCAGAAAAAAGAAATATCTAGGAATTAGGAATCGGTTGATTTTGACACAATTCTTCAAGAGAACCTTATTAACAACATAGTTGCCGCTTTCCCGTTTGATTAGGTCTGCTCTTTCCAATTTAGTAAGATGATGACGAAGTGTTGAGAGGTCAATTTCAAGAGCTCTTGATAAAGCCCTAGCTCCGATGGGTTTATCTAATTGAAGTATAAAACGATAAACGATAAGCGTTTTTCCTGTCAAATCATTTGCTTTGGTCAATTCCTGGCCAGGCAACCGGGGTCCTCTCTCCCATTTAAAACAAAAATACGTGGTTAACAGATTTAAAGCTCTCGTATCTTAAGAAAAGGGCAAGGGATTGGTTGTTTAATTAATAATTTGGTTACAAAGGATAGCGTTAAATACCGATACTACGTTTAAAAAGCTTGAAATATGTTAAGCCTAAAAGTTGGAATGGTGTTGTCTACTGTTGCAGCTATACTGTCAAGTTTGTTGCTACTTGGAATAGGCTACCTTTTTGCTCCTTACGTTTTAAACACGGGAGACATTCCAATGCCTGTACCTTCAGCGGCAAATCAATTTTTTACCAGTTTCCTCGTGGTAGGCTTGGTAGCACTTATTTCATTCAGTACGGTAGTGTTAGGTGTTGCAATAAGCCGGACGAGACAGAGGAAAATAGCTAAAACCATTTGATAAACCAAAACATATAGGTAAGTTACCTAGATAACATAGTTTGATTAACGAATGAATCGCCCAAAGAAAAAATTCATCCTTGCAGCGATTGTTATAACTATGGTAGTTATATTTGGCGTAATTTTCTACCAATCCGTTTCCCCAGAAGAAGAGCCCAGAGTACCAATACCTTTACCCCAAGCGGATAATACCACAGACAGAAACATAACTGAGACTTCAACCCTACCATTAACGATAAGTCTCTCACATACCTCAAATTCGAGCAACACTCTAAAAAGTGCAAACATAACTAGAGGAGATAGTTTATCAATAAACGTAGACTTGCTTCTTGGCACCAAACGAACCGAGGTAAATGTGCCATTGTATCTCGCAGTAGCCGCTTTTGAAAGCAAACCAGTCTCAAAAATCATCACTTCGGCTCCATCACCTTACCCGTTTCTGCCTTGGGAGGGTCATGAAGACTCACCCGACATGGCAAAACCGTTTGAAGCAAGCTTTAGCCATAACCCCATTAACTTAAAACCAAGTCAAAAAACATCTACAACGCTAACAATAACTGTGTTAGATGATGCTCAACTCGGAACCTATACTCTAATGGTTGAGTTAGGCGAATGGAAAGTAACGGGTATAGGCGGCGCTCTTTTGCATTTAACAGTGGTCCCGGACTAAACCCCAATTCTATTTAGGCAACCAAATTATCGAAACAACCTAACTACGTGAGTTTACAAATTTCTACTAACCGCAATTATCTGGGCTTTTTAGTAATTTAGGTGAATCGATTTTGCATAAATTAAATCTGCGTAAAGTTGTTAGCGTTGCCGAGGCTGCCAAGACCCCGGAGGAACGTTGGCGTCTCATAAGCTGCGCGCGCTATCGTTGTGGGTTAACCAGCCTGCGAGTCGATTAGCAATGTAGAAGTGGGTTCCGTTTTGGGTGTAGGGCGAAACTAAGCTTTGCTGCTTCATTGAACAACCTCCGAGGATGCAATCTGACATTTGACATCCACTGGACATTTCGTATTGTCGTCTGATTCAGGGGCATTTTGCTCAACAGGGGCAGAATTAGGCTTATTTTCGATTTGACGACATGAAAGGTCTATTATCTCTAAGACTTTTTGCTTAAATTCTTCAATGGTGATTTCTCTATTTGTGCCGTCAATATTTAGAACTTCGCAGCGAATAGCAGGTTGTGTCGTCTGAAGCTGATTAAGCCATAATTCAAAGTCCTTTTCACAGAAACGGCGCAATTCTTTTGCCATTTCGGTGTTGTCACATGATTGTCCGATGTCTAATTGTCCTGCCTCGTTTGTTGTTGCTTTTAGGGGATAGTATGTTATTGCGCGACTGCCTTCTGTTACGCCTTCTCTTGGGTCAACATATTCAATTTCTGCTAAACGGTTAAGCCATCGCTGTATCGTGCGGGTAGTTTTGTGTTCTCGGTTTGCTTTGTTGTATTCATCGGTTAGCGTATTTACGGTATAGCCCCGTTGACTTTTCGCTTGACAAACTGATTATAGAAGTTAATGATTCGCTGTTCAGTGCCAGTTTTTGTGGTCTCAGAAACGCTATCAAACAGTGTTTTTGCGTCTAAAACGTCCTGTACAGTGGCGACTATGTATTTTTGGTTTTCAACAGTTATTATCGGATGCTGGTAG
Organism: uncultured Candidatus Bathyarchaeia archaeon; assembly: GCA_964427115.1. Lineage (GTDB taxonomy): Archaea > Thermoproteota > Bathyarchaeia > Bathyarchaeales > Bathycorpusculaceae > JADGNF01. The sequence goes on from CAYRSV010000067.1 coordinate 3,870, forward strand.
AGTTTAAACGCGGCATGGGCGGGTAAGAGTTCGAGGAATTTGTTAAAATCCCTCATATCCCTGACTGCATTTTGGCTAAAGAGCTCTCTTATATGCGGGAACGGGTTGACAGCGCATAGTTTTTGTTCGGTGAGTGTGTCTCGTATTTGGCAGGTGTATTTGTGGATTAGGTGTTTGTTGTGGGTTATGTTTTGATATTCCCATGGGAAGCTGCTTTTGTTATTGCTTATTTGCATTGAGGCTGTTATTTTTGAGGGCGTGGTTGTTGGTGTTAAGGTTAAGGTTCGGGTGGCAAATTCTGAGACATATTCATTGTCAAGGCTGTTGAATATGGCTGTTGGGAACCCATATAGGCGTGTGGTGTGGACCTTGCCTTTGTCATCTACGTATTTGTGGTTTATGTATTCGTCGTCGTGGCTCATTGTGGGCTTGAGCATTTTGAAGGTTTCAAGGTTTACTGATTCGAGAAAGACCAAGATTTTGTTATGCAGGTCTACTTCGTAGATGCTTTCTTCTTTGAGTTTGTCGTAGGCTTTCTTCTCTTCTTCATAGTTGCGCTGTAGTTGTCGGTAGACTTCGAGGTCGGGTTCGTATTCTCGGCGTGGTTTTTGCGGTTCAGGTATGTCATCAAAGTTTCTTCCGTCTGGGGTTTTTCTTATGCCGTTTTCGTGGCTTATGACTTTTGGGCTTTGACTGCCTATCAGTAGAACGTTTTCGGGGGGTAGGAATTTTATGGTTTGGGTGGTGCTGTAGGTTTTACCTGAGCCGCTTTCACATTTTAATGCAACGTTTAACGGTGAGATATAGGCGGATATGCCTGCATAAAAGATTGCTTTTATTATGTGGTCATCGTGGCTTGAAACGGTGCGGTGAATCTCGTTGAGTATGAATTGTTCAATGTCTGGGTTAAGGGCTAATTGTTTGAGTTCTTCTTTGAAGGCTGTTTCTTTGGCTTTCTTTTCTGCTAATGCTTTTCCAATATTTGCACAGAAATATTCTTGGTATTGCTCTATTTCATCGAGTTCTTTCTTAATGGGTGCTGCTGTTAAATGCTCTGGGTTGTTGGTGCAGATGTACCATGTTTGGACGTCGTCTTCGTGGTGTTCTTTTACGGGTTCTTTGCATTTAGGGCAAAGATACCTAAAACTGCGTAGTTGCTTAACGTCTTTATTTTCTTGCTCTTTAGGTGGGTAAACTATGTTGGTGTATTGAACGGTAGTTTGTGTACTCATAAGAATTTCTCCGCGCGCTTAGTTTTCGTTGGTTCCGCCAACATTAATTCTAAGGTATCTTTCGTCGCGGTGTTGGTAGATTAGACGTGCCGTTGTTTCTTCAAGAATGAACTTTTTAACTCGTTCAAACTCTTTTGACGTTGTTTGGATTATAAATCCAGCAAAGAATAAGGTCTCTGCGGGGTCGATTTTCTCTTTGCAAACTGTTTGTTTTTCCATTTTTTCATCTTCTTTTGTGATTCGAGGACAAGTGCCCTCAATGGAGCCGGTTCGAGTGGAAATTCTGAAAACTTGGACTAACCTGAACATCAAAAAATGGAAATGTTACATGGTTGATTAGACACACCTTAAAATCAGAGTCTAATTTTGAGTCTTATGACGTATTTGTTCAAGAAGTGTCCTGTCTGCATCAGTTAATTCCCATGCTTTTAAACGCTTAATTTGTTCATTTATCTCTGTAAGGGGTATTAGACGTTCCCAATCTGGATATGCTTTAATGAGTAAACGTTTAGTTTCCAAGGATTTTACATCGTTGGTTGGTTCCAGAAACTTTGATAAAGTCATTGCAAAGTCCGCGTAAGAGGAAAATTTGTCCATCCCCAAGTAAAGTTGGGCTTGTTTGATTCCTTTTCGGAGGTTTCGCCATTCTTTCGGGGTAGGTCGATTTTCCATTGAAATATCTTTGAATTTAGCTGTGTATTGAAAAGACTCGGTTGGGTAATGGAACTCCCAGAATGCGTCTGCGAGTAATTTGAATATTGCTGCTTTGTGGTCTAAACAATATTTTTGTTGGGCATACTTATCAGGATTTTTTTCAACAATTTTTTGCTTTTTTAACCAAGAAAAAGCTGATGCAAATGTACTGTGTGGCATACTTGAAAGCTTCTCTAATTTTGTAAATCCCAAGGTTGGATTTTTTGTAATCAGGCTATAAACCTGAAGTCTATCTTGTATCTTCTGAGGTAGCCTTATTGTAGAATATTCGTTTTTAATTTTCTGGTTGTTTTCATTTTTATTATCCTCGGTTTTAAAATTTGAGCACTGCACACACGAAAGCGGTTTATTGCAGTGTTGTTTGTTTTGGCAAATGGTACATTGGCGAAAATGTTTATCGTGTTTAAATAGTTTGTTTTGTTGTTCCTCGCGGTTTTCATCTATTTTATTAATGTCATATTTTTTGTAAGTGATATTTGTTCACCAAACCGTTCGCGGGTCTAAAGAGACTTCAACTCAATTTTTTAGCATCCAGTAATATTAGTTTTGCATTGTCAGGGGCGCATTTAGTTCTCAGTTGTTCGATGTAGTTATAGTACTGCGAATAGAATTTGCTTGCTTGCCTTGCTAACGTCAATAATGTTTTGTTCCAATCCATATTGGCATGTGCTTAACCTAACGTTTGTTTCAAATTCGCTTGTCCTTACCGATATAATACACACGACTAAGCAGCTATTTCTAAAAACAAAGCACACATTATGGTATATGTGCACCAAGCTGGATTAATTTTTTATAAATTTTAAATAGCGTTTAAACTATAGTTTAGTTATGTCTGCTACTGATGGTTTAGGCGTTAAAGAGTTTTTCTTAATTAAGACAGGTGCTCTTGACCAAATCAAAGACCTCATAGTAGCTGTTGATAACCAAGACCAACTTATCTACCTAAACAAAGCAGCCGCAAAACACTACGATGTAGATAAAGAACAAGCCCTCGGCTCAAAAAAAAACAGCCTATATCGCCAACTCTGGTTTAAAGCTGATGATGAGCATAAAGCGCTTTTAGCTTTAGAACAAAATGGCTTTTGGGAAGGAGTAAATATACAAGTGCAGCCTGATGGCTCAAAGATAGCTGTTGAAACAGTTATTAGCGTAATTAAAGACGAAAAAGGAAACAAAGCTGGCTTACTGTCGATAACGCGCGATATAACAAGCAGGGTAGAGATAGACCAATGGCTCTTTGAAAGTAACCAGCGGCTAAGATATGTTGTTGAAGCAGCAGAAATGATGGTCTACGAAATTAACCTAGAAGATAGGCAAATCATCATCATAAGAGGCTTAGAAGAGCTTTTAGGCTACGGTGCTGGAGAGGTGCCCTCTACGGTGGAATGGTGGATTAGCCAAATACACCCAGACGATAGGTTTAGAGCCCAAGAACAGTTCTGCCCAACAAAGCCTGTGGAAAAAATAGTAAATACGTATCGCATACGCTCTAAAGACGGCAATTATATTTTTGTCCACGGCATAGCAAAGGTTCTAAAAGATAGGTTGGGAAATTTAGAGCGAATTATTGGCAGCATGCAAAATATAACAGAGAAAAAACGTTTGGAAAGCCAGCTTAAAGAAAACGAGCGCCTAAGAGCAGTAGGTGAAACTGCTGGCATGGTAGGACATGACCTTCGTAATCCTTTGCAAGCAATGGTTAGTGAGCTTTACTTAGCAGAAAGCGAACTGCATTCTATGCCTGAGAGCGAGAAGAAAACTAACATGCTTGAAGCTATCCATAGCATAAGTGAGCAAGTTAGCTATATGGATAAAATCGTTAGTGATTTGCAAAGCTTTACTAAGCCAGTTGAGGTGCACAAGCAAAAAGTTGACCTTAAAGACTTAATAACTGGATTATTAGCGCAAATTAGCATCCCAAGCAATATCCAAACAAGCATGTGTTTTGATGAGACTATAACTTTAGAAGCAGACCCACAGCTACTAAAAAGAGTGCTAATCAACCTTGTAACTAATTCGGTGCAGGCTATGCCCCAAGGCGGAGAACTTTCAATTCAAGCATGCAGTGATGATGAAGGTCATATAGACATAATTGTTGAAGACACTGGCATAGGCATATCTGAACAAGTTAAACCTAAACTCTTTACGCCACTATTTACCACCAAATCGAGAGGACAAGGCTTTGGCTTAGCTGTATGCAAGCGCGTCATTGAGGCACAGGGCGGAACTATAAGCTTTGAAAGCCAAGAAGGCAAAGGCACTAAATTCATAGTTAGATTACCTGCTTCCTAAAGGGTAGTAAACGAGGATTATATCAAACGATACGTAATTCTATTGCCTCAATTGTTTGATGTATTCGCAGTATCGAGGGTAGAACTTGCTTGCTTGCCTTGCTAAAGCCATATAATGTTTAGCCCCAACACGCTTAGGGACCCGTCCCTCAATGAAGTCAGCTACGCTTTCAGGAATCTCAAGGTCTATCATTTTGTCGAAAGCAAATTTCCGTAGGTATTTTGGCATAACATAACCGTTAACGTCATAGTACTGTGAGCAGCCTTCAGTAATGAAATCGCCTTTGGCTTGCTTAATGAGGTTCAAGGTATATTCTGAAAAATGTCCATAGTAAGCTTGTTTTTCGCCCCTAAACATAGCCAACTCACAACGATAGAAGCCGTTAACCTGTTCAGCGCCCTTGAAATTGTTTATCAAGTAGCGTGCTTCGATAAGTCTTAAACCTGAATCGAGAAGAACATTATAGAGTGCTTGATACTTCACAGGTGCATTTGGCAGTTTCTTTAATGATTCGAGTATTTGCTCTTCGGTTGGAATCTTTAAGTCTACTCCACACACAGCTTTTGGTAGGGCTTTACGGAAACAATCAAGGTATTCCTTTTCTACACCCATAGCTTCGTAGAAGTTGAACATGGTTCTAAGTGCCAAAATCAGATGTCGCTTGCCTTTCTTAACATTAGCGAACATTGAGACTATTTCAAACGGTTCATGTATCTCAGTGATGTATCGACTTAGATACCTTGTAACATCGTCTTTGAAGTCTTCACTATACCCTTCACTTTCCATCCACTGGGCAAATTGGGGCTTAATTTCGAGCCAATTTATAAAATCCGGTTCTTGGTGAAGCTTCTTTCGCAAAAGAAGGTTCTCTGGAGCCCTTGACAAGAGTTCGAGTCTCTTCCGGGCTATTACTTCCTCGGCGTGAATTTATTTGATTTTGAGTTTGGTTTTCTTGG
>CAYRSV010000068.1:0-9020 GCA_964427115.1 uncultured Candidatus Bathyarchaeia archaeon
CTGAAAGAACAACAACAGCCAAAAAATTCCAATTGTTGTTGTTCTACCGAACTGACGCTTCCCCAAGATTTGCCTAGCATCGAGGAGACACTGAAGATTCTTGCAGCTGCACTGGAGGCGCTAAAGACGCCGGGGCTGGATAAGGCTGAGGTTTTGCGTTTACGCGGCATAATCGCGGGGGTTAAGGTGTACCAGGAGCGGTTTGCCGAGTATGTTCACTATCGGGAAATGGAAGAGGAATTAATGGAGGCTAGAAAAAAGTATGCGGAACTTCTCAAAAAGTCCCAGAGCAATGCATAAAGAAAGACTCTTCGAGGAACGGGCAGGCCTACGCTCAGATATGGCTGCTGCTGAAGAGCTAGGTGAACGCAAGGTCGAAAGCCTAAGGAGCGACGTTAAGAGCTTCTTTGAACAAGTCTTCGGCTTTACTCCCTACCGCTACCAACTGGAACTTGCGGAGATGTTCGAGAAAAACCAATTCACCGCTGTACGTTGGGCACGCCAAACAGGCAAGAGTTTTTCGGTATCCGCTTTGCTTCTAAAGTATGCCTGGGAGCATCCTGACAGTTACATAGCGATTGTTGGTCCAAGCTGGCGCCAAACCAAACTCAACATACGCCGCATGGGCGGTTTCTGTCGAAAGCTTCCTCAACAACCGGGCTTGCACATCCAAAAAACAAGGATTACATTGCCAAACGGCAGCATGATTGAAGCCTTCCCAAACAACCCCGATACAATCAGAGGCCCAACCTTCAAAGTTATCTGGATCGAAGAAGCCAACTTCGTTCCTAACGACGAGGAACTCTATGATGCAATCCTATTTACGCTTGGAACAACCAACGGCAAACTAATCGCTACGTCAACGCCTTGGAATACTGATTCGCTGTTTTGGAAAATGTGCAACCACAAAGACTATTCTGATTTTGCACGGTCACACGTTCGGTGGAGTGATGCCCTTGAACCCAATGGTCCGCTTAAGCCTGCTATTGTTGAGAAGATTAAGCGCCAGTTCGGGGATGATCCGCAGCGTTGGCGTCGGGAAATGGAGGCAGAGTGGGCGGAGGATGAAGACGTCTGGTTAGCTCAAAGCCTAATTGTTGCCTGCGTGGGCACGGTGAAGAATTGCGGCGAAGACCTTCAAGAGTTCAATCCTGAAGCTAGCTGTGAAGGCGACTTCTTTGCCGGACTCGACTTAGCCCAAACCCGAGATTACTGTGTGCTCTCAGTGGTTGAGCGGTTGAATGATAAGCTGTTCCTTCGGCACCTGAAGATTTTCCAGCAGCCCACGCTCTACGCCCAAGTTCTCGGTTACCTCAAAGCGCTGCAGGATAGATGGGGCGGTTTCCAGAAAATTCGAGTGGACTTCACTCGTGAAGGCCCAAGCATCATAGCCGACATGCAAACTGCAGGTATTGAGAACGCTGAGGGCGTCAACTTTAGTGTGCCTCGCAAAAGTGAGATGGCAAGCCTGCTAAAGCAGCGTATGATGAACAAACAGTTCTATTATCCACTGCTCAACTGGGAACGACCCTACAGAGGCGACCTCTGCACCGAGCTAAACGTGGAACGCTATGACCTCCGCAAGGACGGCGCTATAGGCTATTCGCATCCAAACGGTACCCATGATGACGTGTTTTGGAGTATTGCGCTAGCCGTGTTTGCTACCGTGCAGATGGAGCCAGAACCATTTTTGACAGTTATTCCAAGGTGACCAAGAAATGACAAGACGAAGAAATGAACCCTTCCGCATAACCCAGTTCCGAAGAATCTACAACAGAGAAGAAGACAAATTCACCTTCAACATCAGCTACGAAACCCACACCAAAATCACACCCAGAAGCCTAATTGTCGCTGAAGCCTTCGGCTTAGGCATAGACGAAGCCCAGAAATTCAAGGTTTTAGATGCCTCGTTAAAGATTGGTCCGCGGGACATTGTTTACATTACGGGTGATAGTGGCAGCGGCAAAAGCGTTCTGCTACGGGCAATCAGAGCAGACTTGGGTGATGAGGCTATTGATTTGTCAGAGGTTGCAGTGGACCCGGACAAGCCTTTGATTGAGACAGTCGGTGCCACGGTTGAAGAGGGCTTAGAGTTGCTAAGCAAAGTTGGATTGAACGATGCCTTCCTTTTCCTGCGCACATACAGCCAACTCAGTGATGGTCAGAAATACCGTTACAGAATCGCCAAACTAATCGAGAGCGGCAAGCAGTGGTGGCTGATGGATGAATTCGCCGCATGCCTAGACCGAGACACCGCCAAAATCATCGCCTACAACCTGCAAAAAATCGCTCGGCAACAGGGAAAAGCAGTCATAGCAGCCACAACCCACAGCGACCTGCAAGATGACCTAAAGCCCAGCGTTTTGGTGCATAAGCGGTTTGGAGAAGAAATCCAAATCAACTATTACCCAAACGAGCCAGCGCCTGAATGCAGCCTTGTCCAAGAAATGAGGATTGAAGAGGGAAACAGACATGATTGGGAAAAGCTCAGTCCTTTCCATTATCGCGGTCATAAGGTTGCTGTTCCCCGAAAAATCTATCGGCTCGTAAGAAAAGATGAACTCTGCGGAGTTATCGTTTACAGTTACCCGCCGCCAGCATGCTATGGCAGGCGTCTTGTACTTCCAAGAATGCCGATACAAGAACTAAACAAAAAATTAAGCATTATTAACCGAGTGGTTATTCATCCAAAATATCGAACGATCGGTTTAGGTGCCAAACTTATTCGTGAGACACTGCCCGTAGCGGGCACTCCTTACGTTGAGATGATTGCTGTTATGGCTAAGTATAGTCCGTTTGCAGAAAAGGCAGGCATGCAAAGAATAGCTCAGCAGCAAGCCGTTAAGAGCATTTTAGCTGTTTCTAAAGTGCTCTTAGCGTTGGGTTTTGACTTGCAATTTTTGGGCAGCGAACGCTATGTTAGAGCAAAGCTTGAAAGTTTAAATCCTGTGCAAATAGGACCGCTAAAGGAGGCTTTCATAAAAAGTAAGCATACAAGGTTTAAGAAAGAGTTTGCAGTTAGTCGCCATCAACCTTTTGGGAAAACTGATGACTACATAAACAGCATACAAAATGCAGATAATATAAAAATAGGGAAGCTTATCAAGCTGGCTGGAATGCTCTTGCAGACTAAAGTTTACTTGTTCTGGGAAAAAGCTGTAAAATAATAGAAGAACTTGGGCAGTTATAATCGAGTTAACGCTTTAATATTACTATCTTTCAATTACAGTTGGCTTTGAGGTTGTAGATGGTGGAGCGGCAGGAAGCTGTTTTGGTTCTAAGAGAACTTCTTCGGGTTTGCCCTGATTTGATGAATCAAGCAGTCTCTTTAGACACAAGCTTTTTAGCCTCCGAGCAAATCGGGGGGGGGAACGAAAATTTCGCTTAGAGGCATCCTAAATGACAACTCTCGCCAATGTTTACAGCCCATACTTGAAAAGCACAAGTTGACCCTAAAAGAAACAAACGATACCATAACCATTTATCGTTCGCAATAAGCTTGTTAAAGAGCCAGTAATTAAGTTGATAAAGTGCCTGAATTAGCAAATGTTTACTTGATAGCCCATGTTTTTAATTACTCTGTAGTTGATTCGTTTCAGGTTTTACAAGTCCTCGTTTGAGAGCTAGGAAAACAAAGAATTGCGAAAAAGCAGCCACTGTTGCAGATATTAGGATATGTACTGTGTTAATATCGCCTGCTAGAGCGGTTCCTCCTAAAGTACTGAAAAAAGTGATTCCGCTAGTAATGATTGCATCTATGAGCGCGTTTCCCCAATCAAATTTTTGTTCTATCGCAGAGGTCTTATTGTTTATACAGCAAACTCGGAACCCTCTGACTGTTAACGTTGGGTTTATGTTTTTTAAGCAATTTATGAGTCTGCCTCTAATGGTTAAGGTAAGTTTTACCAAAAGTTATTTCGCCTCCTCAATGTTTGGATAACTGCTTTGTGCCAAAAGAAATTATCACATTCAGTTACCTAGTAACCTTATGGTTATTAGCTAGACGTGATGTTTCTGAAACTACACGGCTAACTTAAGAACGGTTCTCAATCTCTAGGATATCACCGTTAATAGAAGACAAGTTGTCTTCGAAGCGTGTGTTTATTTTGGATCTTAGAGACTTGTTTGCTTCAAAGGGCAGACAAAAAATCATAGAAGTGCTGTCATTGCATAGAGAGTTAAATGTTATGCAACTGGTAAGCCGGGTTGGTGGTAGATATCCAGAGGTGAACAGAAACCTTGCTATTTTAGAGGGTGAGGGTATTATAATAAGTGAGTATCGAAAGCAGGTCAAACGTGCAAAGGTTAGAATAATTAAAATAATCAAGGAAAACCCTCGAACACAAAAATTACTTAGAACGCTAAAAGAGCTACAAGAAGATCAAGGGCCCAGTATCGCTCTCGGTGCACACTACACAACGCAATCCACTGAAAATTTCTAGCCCATAAAGTGATAAATAGCTTACTGGATGTTTCGGAAATATCACGTCTTTTTTAATAGCTAAAAAAATCAATTGTATGCGGAAGACTGCAACCTTTTGATAGATTTAGACATTCCAATAAAATTCTTGTTACCTAAAAAGAAAAAAGAGGGAGCCTTCGCAATGACATACGAGTATAATTGGGCTCAACCGACAAAAGTAGAGAGTGTTGAGGTTTTTCAACCAAATAATTTTGTTAATTTGTTTCTCCCAGCACACAATCGGTTCTCAGCCACAATTTCGTTTTTTTACAAATCTAAAAAAGGCGATTAGATGACTTCCCCTAATTTGACATGCCCTGTATGTGGAAGCAAAATACAGCAAAGTCAATGCCAAAGTTGCCGTAAGAAAATTCATAGTTATAAATGTCAAAACTGCGGCAACTATGTTACAAATCCAGAGTATGGACACACCTGAAAGACAAGGGGTAAAAACTGCTACTGACCGCAAAAAAGCTACAAATGCCCTATTAAACAGTAGAATATATATGATTGATTAAGGCACCTTTTTCAGGGGAATAATATGGGACAACCAAAATGTATTTTACTCATTCTTATCCCACTTCTTTTAGTTTCATTTTATCAAATATCTACACAGTCGAGTGCCTACGCTTCTTCAGAAGAAGATTGGCCAATGTTCCATCACGATTCAGCGCACACAGGCCATACAACCGCTATAGGTCCAAAAACTACACCTGTTGTAGCATGGAGCCAAGAGGTTGAAACATCTATCTCTACTTCGCCAGCATTAGTTGACGGAATAGTCTATGTTTCTTCCGGAGGACTACATGCATTTAATACGTCAACAGGTACTACAATTTGGACTTTAACTAGCGGCGGTGTAGGTTCGCCAGCTGTCTCGGGCGGTATCGTATATACCGGTCTTAATGGTGGCACCGCATACAATGCGTCGACAGGAGAAATATTGTGGAGTGCTCAAGTGCCTGAGTCTGCGCTTTCTCCAACTGTAGCCAATGGCTACTTATACACAGGATATTCAGGCTTTATACGTGCACTTAATGCTTCTACAGGAACTGAAATTTGGAGTTATGCAATGGGTCAATCTTCTTCTCCTGCAGTTTTTGGCGATTACCTTTACTTTGGAGCAGCAAATCGTGTATTTGCCCTTAACGCTTATACTGGAACCAAGATGTGGGAATACGAAACTGGCGGTAATATTGAGTCATCACCAGCTATATCAGATAATATTGTTTATGTAGGTTCGAATGACTGGAACATTTATGCCTTTAATGCTTTGACAGGCGAAAAAGTATGGAACTATACAACAGGCAGTCAGATACGGTCCTCTCCAGCAGTTGCGGATGGTCGAGTTTTTGTAGGCTCTCTTGACCGCAATATTTATGCTTTCGACGCTTCTTCAGGCGCTAAAATCTGGAATTATACCACGGAATATGTTGTAGATTCCTCGCCAGCGGTAGCAGATTCAGTTGTCTATATTGGATCGGGTGATGGAAATCTCTATGCTTTCGATGCTACAACTGGCGATAAAATATGGAATTTTACCATTCAGCCTTTACTTGATGAAAGAGGGTTTGATAGATACTTATTCGCTTCTCCCATAGTTGTCGACGGAACAATATATACAGGCTCTACGGACGGCTTTTTTTATGCCTTAGTCACTATGTCCGACACAATCCCAGCCGATTCATCTAACCAACTCCTTATAATAGCGGTGCTTGTTTCATTAATTATAATTGCCATTGTCCTAGCTTTAATTGTCAAAAGGTGGAAAAGCAAGCCTACTTAAATTTTGAGTTAATCTAAAAATATACCCCTTTTTTAAAAATTAATTTAAGCCTTAGAATACCTTACGGCATATTTCAGTAACATCCCGTCTCATTTAAGATTATTAACGAATATAGTAGCCTGAGGCAGTAAAGTGCTTCTATAATGAAAAAAGAGGTGAAAAAAATGGATGTAAGTGACTATAACTGTGTTAACGTGGCTGATAGATATGGTGGTCGAGGAGTAACGCTCTGGGGTCCAGTTAGCGCCTATTTAGCTCCAAATGGCGGTACTGTTACCTGGGCTTTTACTGGCACTCACCCAAAATGCTATCAATCGAGAGACAATTGTAACTTTACTTACACTATTCACACTACCCAAACAAGCGCTCAAAATGATGTTGGTCCTATAGCATGTGAACTGAACAAATACACTAATCCACCTCGTCTCCGTAGCATGGGAAACCGCTATCACAGTAGAATAGCAGGTCGCGACCTAACAGAGACTATCGATATTGGTTCAGGAGCAGTACCAGAGTACCACGATGCCGAGCTTAATACGCTCACATTCACAAACAATGACCCCTCTGTGGGTGTTTACATAAACGACTTTCGTATCATTCGAGTATACGGAATATGCGGAATGGATAAAGAAGCTGCTGGCTGTTGCAAACAACCACAAGACCCCGGATGCTGGGATAACAACTGCGGCGTGGAAGAGTCAACTGGGATTGCGGGAAACTTGGATTGGTCGCGGCGAGACTACCCATGCAACCTGGAGAGCCCTGGTAACCGCCTTAGTTTCACTAAACTTGGTCCAGACAATCACGTAAAAATTATCGATCCTGGCCAAACCGTTAGTTGGACATGGACAAATCCACCTATCCCATCAGGCGCTCCCTACAACTATGTTGGTCCCTCGGTATGCCTTTTCAATCTCAACAATATCCAACTTTACACGCAACCTTCAAGTGGCGATGATGTCGAATTTGGTCTCTCAGTAAACAGTAGTCCGCTAGCATATTACCGCATGAGCAAAGTAAAGGCACATCCAAGCGCAGCCGCTAGTGTCGACTTAGCAAATACAGCCCCATTCTCGTCCTACTACCATGATAGCCCCAACTCTGTCAACGTTGTAGAGTTCAAAAACAACTCCACTGTCAGTCTCTTGCTATGTGACGGAACTCCTGACGGACAAGAGTGCGACGCATGCTACAATGATGCTACCAATTGCCGCCCTTTAATGGGTAAAATTGATATTTACCGCGTATATCAGACAACAAACAACCTGCAAGACAACTTCAGCGATGCAAATTTCAGCAGCAAAATCTGGGATCCAGTCGTTGTAAACAGTGGTTATGTTTGGCCTGTAAATGGTCAATTGGAAGTAACAGTGCCAAGCGGAAGTGGCTGGGCTCAAGCAGGTCTTGTAAGTAAATATCAATACAACATGCTGGGTGAAATAGGTGCCAATCAGCAGGGTTTAGAAGCAAAAATAGACGTAACGCAACTCAGCTATCTTGATGAAATGTTACTAATGGTCTGTAACACAAAAGCAACAAGCTCTGACCCAGTTAACGAAAGCAATTGGTATAGAATAATGAAAACCCGTCGAGGAAATGCTTTGGTTGTTCAAAACAGAATAAATGGTACTTTATCAACAAAGCTAAGTATACCATGGATTTCTTCAACCGGTCAGTTAAGAATTTCCGTTTCTACAGGATCTATTGCTCTCTATGAAAACGGTCAACTGAAGTATGCTGAACCTTTTGCTTTGCCCTCCGCAAGATGCTATGTCTATCCATACGCAAGCTCAGACAGGGCTATTTCTGTGGGTACAGATAGATTTGATAACTATGCATTATACCCAACGCAACCGTTTAGAGACGACTTTACCGATGGTAACTATAATGGCTGGACAGTTGATAGTGGCTCTTGGGAAATCACTAGTGACAAGAAATTGCGCTCAACAGCTCAAACCTCACATATCCATGCGAACATAACGTTCTCAGCAAATAGACATGTAAAAACTGACATTCAAACAATTACCGCCGGTGGAAATTCTTGGGATGTTCCATGGCTATACGTCAAAGAACAAGACGGAAACAACAATGTTTATGCGCTCATCCATACTAACGGAACTATTGAGCTTGCCATGTTCTATCAAGGACAAAAAACCATGTGGACTGCTTCCTCTTCGCTGAACCCCTATAGCACACATGTACTTGCTGTCAGCATCATTGGAACAAACGCTAAAGTCTGGGTAGATGGAACATTATACATAGATACAACTAACAGCAACCTAGCAAATCTCGCAGGATACGTTGGCTTCTACACTCCTTTATCAACAGGGTCATTTGATAACGTGGTTGTGTTTGGACAATAAAAAGCGCTAAATTTTCTTTCTTTTTTTCTAAAAAGCATCCTCAATCGAGCAATTATAAGTTCGTGCAAAAAGTCTTGGAGTCACTTGAAGCTGAAATTCAAAATAATGTTTATTTGTTTTTCAATCGAATATTTTGCATATCAGGGATTTTAGGCAATCATGTGATTCTAAAATATAATTCTCGAAGCAAACTCGTTAGGGTAAAAGTATTTAACCAGTTCTAAATCCTCCTCATCTTCTCTGATGGGTTGCCTTGAATCAATGGGTGTGTCTAATATTCCAATAACCTTTATTAAAATTCTTGTTTTATGGCTTTCTCGATTAAGACTAATAAAGCATTTGCAACCAAGGCGCTTATAAATAATAATACCCTCCTTCTCCAAAATCCGCAGATTACGCATAACTTCAT
>CAYRSV010000069.1:0-9006 GCA_964427115.1 uncultured Candidatus Bathyarchaeia archaeon
TTTTCAGAATTACCCTTGGCTCTTCTGCTGCAGATGAAAAATTAAAAACCTGACATAGATCATTGTGAGAATTCGTGGGTTTGTTCTGTGTGTTCAGTAGAGTTCATTTTTGGTCAAGGTGCAAGTTGACGATGTAAAGCACCTAAATTGAGGATCATCCACTCAGAAATAAGCTCAGAAAGGAACTTAAATCGCCTCTATTTTGTCCTTGCTGTGAGGGTCGGGGCAGAGGTTGGCAGTTTTCGTCTATACTCTGAAAACACGATTGACATTTTTTTGTCTGTTTCTGAGTGGTACAAGAACCTAACGAGGCGTGATATGGAAAAATCCTGAGAAAAAGGGGGCTGTATCCTAAAGGGTGCTTAGTCTCTGATGCAAATCAGGGTTTGAGTAGCTTGCGTATTTCGAACACAAAATCCTTTGCTCTTTGAAGGGAAGTCTGCGCATAGCCTCTTTTTGCTTGAACGCCAATATCATACTGAAACTTGCTTCTCTTCTTACGTTCACCTTCATAAGAAATTATCAGTTCGTCTGCTTTTTTCTGCATCCGCTTCATAAGTTCTTCTCGACCGACAAGCTCCAAGCCTACAGTTTGAGCTTCCTCATATTGTTCGAGGAGTTTTGCCAGTTTCTCGTTTGAAGCAAAGAAGTGAATAAGAGCATCAGCCGTGACTTTATGCACTATTTGGCCTGTGGCTCTTATGCCCTGCTTTGCCAGAATTGCCGTTGCAGCGTAGAACATGGAGTAATATGAAGAAACAATTACCCACAAATAGGACTCAAAATCTGAGCTGACTTTCAATATTACTTTTAGGGAGCTGTCGTCGGATATTTCTTGCAGAATCGATGCCGTTCGCAGTGAGGATTCAGCGTTAGCCATAAAGAAGTCAACAAATCTGGCTGCATCTTTATCGCCTGTCTTTAATAGACCATCTTCGGTGTAGGTTTTAACGTTTCTTTTGGCTTCCTCTAAGCGCACCTTTTCTATCATAGTACTTGCTCCAATGTCTTAAACAGCATCTCTGCCCCGTATGGAACTATTCTGTTATCTATTGCTTCCCAAGCAACATTAGGCTTTTTCTGTTTAAGCAGCTCCAAAAACTCGCTATTAGTTAGTATTGTCTCGTGGATGCCTATTGGACTAACATGCTGTGCTGATCCTACGGATGCCTCTATTTCTTTTTCAAAACTGCGGTCAGGAATTATTAAGAGCACATCTAAATCCGACATTGGTGAGGCTTTGCCCTTCACATGGGAACCAAAGAGTATGAGAGTATAGAAGGGTACTGAAATTTTTGAAGTTAGGTCGTTGAGGAGGAGTTCTATGTCTTTATGTTTTTCAAAGAATCGGCTAGCACGCACTCCTTCTATGTAGGCAAGAAGTGACGAGTTGCCTTTGAGGTTGAGCCTACAATAAGTTACAGGGCGTTTCTTCTCTGCAATTACATGATGTTGTTTAGCTAATCGCATAGTCATGGTGTATGTAATTTTGTAGTCTTTTCCTATTGCTTCTGCTATTTGCCGTACAGTGAAGCTTTCCCGGATTTTTGAACTTAGGAAAGCAAGAATTTCGACTGAAGTCTTAGTTAACGGTTCTAAGTACATAATATTATGTACCAAAGTACATAATTGGCTATAAATCTTTTCTTCTTTCAGAAAATGGCTTCACAGTTATAAAGCAAGTTGACGTGGGACCCTATCATTATGAGCTAATCTGCAAGTTAACCACTAAATAAATCCAAAAGCAACACATAATTTACCATAATAGCAAGAAATTCGCTCATAGGATTAGCAATTGCAGTGGGCTTATTACCCACACAACCACCTATACAGGCAGCCATTATTATACCTGAAATTGAGCTACCCGTGCTTCTTCTATTAGTAGGCTGCTTATCGCTATAAGTGCTATGTTTTATCGATTACTGGATTAGTTTTGCTTTGGTTGGAAAGATTTATCGCTAACGTTTGCTTTTATCAGCCCGAGGGATACTCACGCAAGAAGGTCAACATAAAAGGCAAAAGGAAGTCCTAGACCGTCTCTCCAGAATAGAAGGGCACGTCCGCGGATTGCGAAAGATGGTTGAAGACGACAAGGACTGCCCAGACGTCTTGTTACAGGTTGCCGCAGTCCGAGCTGCACTCAACCAAGTCGGCAGAATACTACTAGAAGATCACATGGAAGGCTGCGTTATAGAAGCCGCTAAAGAAGGCAAAGGTGAAAAAGCCATCGAGGACCTCAAAGTAGCCCTAAAGAAATTCATGACATAGAGACACTAGCCAATGGCAGCAAACCAGCCCAGTAGCAAAAGCATTCCTCTTGAGCCACTGGAATACACTGCTATTTTCTCTTTTGTAAAAATAAAATAATAAGGGAAAAGATTAGTTTAGGTTAATTGTCTCTTATGCAATTTGCACTCAGAGAGGCACTATCACAAGCCGACCCCGATACGTTTCCACATCAACAGGTAGCCCATATACTGCTTCTATGTTTTCAGGTGTTATGACACTGCTATTTCCAGCAGCAAAGATTTTGCCATCTTTAAGCATTAAGAACTTATCTGCATAGCGCACTGCAAGGTTTAGGTCATGCATAGTCATAATTGCAGTCAAATCATTATGTTTCACAACATCCATCAGGGTCGCTAAGATGCGGTGTTGATTACATAAGTCAAGGCTACTGGTAGGCTCATCTAGCAGTAGAACTTTTGGCTCTTGCACTAAAGCCCTAGCAATCTGGACCTTCTGCAGTTCGCCACCGCTTATTTCATCAATATACTTAAGCGAAAGCGTATCCATGCCAAAACGCGTTATAGCCTCTTGAGTTATTTGAACGTCCTTTTTTGAGACATCCCAAGTGATATGTGGCTTGCGGCCAAGCAAAACGGAATCAAAAACCGTAATCTTAGACACATCCGCCCGCTGAGGCACATACCCCATCCTTTTTGCCACCTCAACACGCTTCAACTTATCAATATCATCTCCATCTACAAGTATGGTGCCCTTTTTGGTTTTAAGTAACCTATTGATGCACTTAAGCAAGGTGGATTTTCCGACCCCGTTAGGTCCTAAAATAGCCAAGATATCATGGATACCAACGCTCATGTCAATGCCTTTTAAGACCGATGTGCCGTTTTTGTAGGAGAATTCAACGTCTTGGATTTTCAGCATTACTTCCTATACCCCCTAATGAGAACATACAGAAACAAAGGTCCACCCATAAATGCGGTTATGACGCCTACCGGAAGAACCAGCGGAGAAATTATTGTCCTAGCTAAGGTATCAGAGACTACCAAAATTAATGCGCCTACTATAGCTGAAGCTGGGATCACAAAGCGATTATCTGAACCGATTACTTTTCTAACCATATGAGGAGCAAGCAAGCCCACGAAGCCAATTATGCCCATCAAAGAAACAACCAAAGCTGCGATAAGTGAGGCTAGCACCATACCTACCGTTATGTGTCGGGTTACGTTTACGCCTAAACTGTTTGCGGTATCGACTCCCGCGTCAAGGGCATTGTAGTTCCAGCGATTGTACACAAAATAGATAAGCACAGGCGCAGAAACTGCTCCAATCAGGATTAAACTATCCCAGGTTATACGGCTCAAATCGCCAAACGTCCAATAAATAATCGAAGCTATTTGGACATCGCTAGCAAAATACTGCACCGCAGTTAGCCCCGCTGCAAAGATCGACCCTAAAACCACTCCAGCTAAAACTATAGATTCTGGCGCAACTTTAGTCAGTCTACTGAGCGCTAAAATGATAGCAGTAGATATTAAGCAGAAACAGAATGCACAGATAGTTACCGTATACTGGTTACTAATAATTACCGCATCCTTAGAATTGCTATACATAGACCCCGCACCGAGAATTACGATTGCAAACGCTGCCCCAAAGGCAGATGCTTGGCTTAGTCCAAGAGTGTATGGTTCACTTAGGGGGTTTTTGAGAAGGCACTGCATAACTGCCCCTGCAACCGCAAGCATCGCTCCTGCCACCACTGCAACTAACACACGAGGCAACCGGATACTCCAGGCAATACCGCTTTGATTAAAAATCTGGTTTAAAACCTCAGGGATTGAGAGGTTTGCAGAGCCTATGCATAAGGCGACTATAGTGATTGCTACTAAAGCGGTTATGCATAGAGTTATGAAAAGGACTTTTTTGCCAATATATTTGCTATAGCCCAAGTTGGATTCTTCTTTGATAGGTTCAGTGTTATGTTTGTGATTGTCCATCGATTACGGCTTCCTTTATCAGGCGGTTTTGCGTGCAAAGATAATTTCAGACATATAATCCACAGGAAAGGCCCCCAATATTGTAAGACCTGCATCCCCCAATTGCTTGAGGTAAGTCTTCTGGTCTACAATAGCATCAGAGGAGTGCGCTTTGCTGCCAATTTTCTTTCCTTCAAAGCTTAGCAAGTTCCAATCTAAGGTTTTGAGAGCGCCTTCTCTTGAGGCGTCTGTAAACCTGCGAAGAATAACAAATCCACCGGGTACTAATGCCTCAACCATTTTACTTATAAGCGCTGGGTCGTTGCAGCTCTGGTTAAAAGAGGAAAAAATAACATCATAGTTCTGTCCTATGCTGTCTTTGTAAAAATCGCCTGGCAAAATGTGCACTCTTGTCGCATCATATTCTTTTACATATTTTTTTGCAAGGGGCGCTACTCTTGGGAGGTCAAAAACGTAGGCTTCGAGCTGAGGGTTAAGAGCAGTGAAGGCTATGGCATAAAGGCCATGCCCGCCGCCTAAGTCTAATAGACGCTTCCAAGGTTTAGGATCCAGATGAGCGGTTATGATGTTTAATGCGTTGGCTACTGAGCCTGTTTGTGCCCATTCAGCGATGCTAATCAGCCAGCCTTCGCCAAAGAAATCTTGTCTGTTTTGGGTGATTGGTCCGTTTTTGAGGATTGTTGGTAGTTGGGTCCAGCGGTTGATGTTTGCCTTGGTATTTTGGAGGGTATGTTCCATGTAGTGGGGTGAGTTGCGGCATAGGTAGGTGCTTGTTAGAGATGAATTGGTATATGTATCGTTTAGTTTTGTTAGCAAGCCTATTTCAGTTAAGGCTTCGCAGAACATTTGAATCATGGCTTCATGGTGGTTGCCTAGTTCTTGGGCTAGGGTCTGGGCAGTTTTAGGGGTGATTGTGTGTTCAAACAGGCCAGTCTCCCATGCGGTCATAATCAAATAGTATTTTTTGAGTCCTTCGGTTGAATTCTCCATTAGGGTAGAGAAATCATTAGAGCTTGGGACCAGGGGAATGAGTAAATCTTTTGGGGTTTTCATTTGTTTTTCTCCAGGTTATTGGTAATTTTTAGTGTGCATTATCCTGCTACGTTTGCAGGTCAATTTGTTTAAAGAAAGAAAATAAGGAATGAGAGGTTGCCCAAAGAGAGGTTGCATGCTTAAGGGGCCTCATTTAATATTTACAGGTCCGAATGGGCCATAGATGTCAACCATTTGGTCGTAGAGTGGTGCGCCGCATAGGAAGGTGTAGATTTCGTCGGCTTTCGCTATGGGGTCTATGTCGCTGAATTGGTCGGGGTAGAGCGCGGTTCCTATGTAGTATGCATCAGTTAAGACAACATCAAAGTTTAAGGCATACCAATTGTAGCCCATTACGCCGTAGGTGCGATCATTTTTGATTGCGTCAAGCTGACCATAAACATCCATATGTGTTCGTACATCCTGCTGACTGAGGTCTAAGCCGTTGTAGTCGATGAAAATTATGTCAGGGTTTAGGCTAGGAAGGGCTTCGACATCTACGTTAACGACTTGGGTGGAGTTGCTGGCCATTTCCATGGTGATGATGTTCTTTGAGTTGGTCAAAGTGAAGGGCGCGTAAGAGGCGCTTGTTGAGGTAAAGCCATGGTTGCCACGGGAGGAAAGACCGCCGACATATACGGTGGGTTTGTCTGCATCAGGTATGTTAGATGTTCGAGTGTTAAGATCATCGATTAAACCATTTACATAGTTTATAACTTGGGTGGCGCGGTCTTCTTTGTGCAAAACTTTGCCTATAAGGGTTAAGCTATCGTAGAAGGTTTGGCGTGATTCAGCAGTATCTAAGCCGCCATAGACAATTCCGATAACGGGTATCCCAAGTTGGCTTTGTAGTGAGTCAAGGGTTGAAATGATGGCATCAGTGCTAAAGACCACATCAGGCTTTTGGGCTGCTATAAGTTCGGGATCGCCGCCAAATTGTGGACCGATAACGGGTAGGGTTGCATATTCTGGATGGGCCATTGCGTAGGGTCGCCCTGCAAGGTCCGTTTCAGTTTGTTCAATTCCGCAAACCATTGAGACTGCATCCATGTAAGTTATCAAGCGCAGGGCACCATAATTTAATCCGATAACGCGTGTGACGTTGTTGGGGACTGTGACGGTGCGTCCGGTCATGTCTGTAACCTCTTGAGTTGTCGGTAAAGACGCTGAAGGCGATGAGGGCCCATAATAGGAGATAACAGCTACAGCGGATACAACAACTATAATGGTGCAGATGATAGCATAAATTGCAGGTTTATTCATGCATGTCACCTCCTTAGTTAGGCTCTGTTTTTTGAAGGTGAGTTAGAAAGTTGGCGATATTGGTAATTTGGGGGAGTTCAATGTCAAGAGCTTCGCCGTTTAGGCCTTTTTCTTGGGTTGTAGCGTTAAAGGGGATGGTTCCGATGACTTGTTGTTTGCCTACTTTGGAGGCTATTTTGTCTGCGAGGTTTTCGTCAACTTTGTTGAGGATGAAGTAGACTGGTTTGCCGGCTTCTTTTGTCATGGCAGATATTTTCTGTGATAGTTGGATGGATTCGTATGATGGGTCAAGAACTGCTAAAACTATGTCGACGTTGCCGGCTATGCCTCGTCCTAAGTGTTCTACGCCTGCTTCAGTGTCTATGAGCGCAATGTCTTTTGTGTCTAATTGGAGGTTTTTTAGGAAGTCTCGTGAGAGTCCACCCATGGGGCAGGCGCAGCCTTCTTCGAAATGCTTGACTTTTCCAATTTGCAAGAGGTATAAGTTGTCTTTTTTTGAAATACAGTCAGCTGGTATATTGTCTATGTGCCATGTTTCTGTGAAGAGGGGTGCTTTTTCGCCTGCGGAGCGCGAAGTCCACATTTTGTCTAGGACCGCTTTTTTTCCGCCGATTTGGTCCATGAGTTCTTTTGGGGCTTTTAGTCCCAGTTGTACGCTAAGACCATAGTTTGATTCGTCGGCATCCACGACTAGGATACGGTATCCTTTGGTCTGTAGGTTTTTTGCTAAAAGTGAGACAACGGTACTTTTTCCGCTGCCCCCTTTTCCACATATTAGAATCTTTGTCATTCAGGTCACCTAATTGGTGTTACTTTTTAACAAAAACGTAATACATATTTTAGTGTTACTGTTAAAAAAAAGCGTAACACTATGAAAGAAACCAAAAAAGCAGCCATAAAACAAAAACATAAACTTGCACCGCTGGGAATAACACCCCAAAAGCGATATGGGAAACCCAAGTAAAGAAATAAAATAAGACTACACCTAGAAAACAATCGACCAAATGAAAAGGGAGACTGTTGGCACACAAAAATTGTACAAGCAAAAGACAGACATTAAGAAAGGGATAGGAACAAAAATACAGAAAAGGATGATGCAGTTATACTACCTTTCAGTAAGGGCAGAATTGTTCAACTCGGGTTTTGCTGTATCTGTAAGCATATGACAGAACATTTGGTTTATCTTTTGTTAAGTAATTCTTTCAGTAGGTTTTGTTGTGAACATAGAATATTCGTCTTTGGTTGCTATGAAGTCAACTGGAATGTGGATATCGCCTGCAACGATTAGTCCTTGTCCTTGATCTAACTCTAGTAGTGTTTCCATCTCTGCAGGCGATAAGCCGATTGTTTTGCTTGCAAGCCTTATTGCTGATTCATCTTGTCTAAGCATCGCTTTGGTGGCACAGTTTTCAATGACCGCCTTGCCTGACTGAGTTTCAATAACATCAGCTAGACGCTGCGAATTTAATAACAATATCACATTTCGTTTTCTGCCTCTCCTAGAGACCCCTTCAAGAAAGCTAGCTGAAGCTGGCATTGAGGTGTAAAGCCAAAGCTCATCTACAACTACAAGTTTGGGAACATGTAAGGGTAGGAATTTTGTGTTATCTAGCATTTGCCAGATTTTACTAAAGACAAGAACGTTTGCAGCTTGAAAAGTAAGACTTCTTCTCTGAGTGGGTGCAAGTTGACGATGCAAAGCACTTAAGTTAAAGACCATGCGCTCAGAAAATTTCTGCGGTTGACCCATAGTCAGAAAACTATCCGGTCCGGTAACAAATGGTGCTAACCGATCCTTTAGGTCTGCAGGGCTGTTTTGGTAAACTTCAAGCAGGTCCTGGCTTGCACCTACAATAGTTCGCAGTTCCTGATAACTTCGGTTATCCTCAATTCCCGACAAATCAGCAATTATTCCAGCAGCTGTATCTTTGTTATCTGCAAATATTTGAACAGGATCTAGCCCTAACTTTTTTTCGGTTGTTATATCTAAAACATCGGCACCTAAAATTCTGCCAACTTCACCATACTCATTTTCTGGGTCAACGATAAAGAAAGCTAAGTTTTTGTGCTTTTGTAGAAGACGAGTTAGGACAATTTTTGAGGTAAAACTTTTCCCGCTACCGCTCTTTCCTATAACTACAATATTTTGGTTCATACGCAAATACGGATCAAACATCACCGGCGCACCTGTAAGACGGTTTACGCCAAGAAAAACACCTCCGGGCGATTCGATCAGGTCGGCTGAAACAAAAGGGAAAAAGGTACTAGCAGTGGTTGTGTCAACCACAAGCTTTTTGCCCACAACACCAAGCGCTAATTCTTGCTGAAGATATGCCGGATAGTCAAGTCTGATGAATCTTGATTGGAGGGTATCTTTGAGCTTCTTAGTGTTAGCTTTGAGTTCTTCAAGGTTTTCAGCTGCAATGGAGAGATTAACTCTAAGTTCGAAAAGTCTTGTGCTGCCTGTTAT
>CAYRSV010000070.1:0-8984 GCA_964427115.1 uncultured Candidatus Bathyarchaeia archaeon
CAATTTCTTGTGAAGTTTGGGTGCTGCTGTTTAGTTGCATGTGTTGCTGTTTTGGATGTTTTTGCTTAGTTGTGGTGGTTTGGTTTTTCGCTTACAGGGTTACAGCAGCTGGATGGTTTGGGGGTTGTAGCTTTTGTGGGTTCTTCTGTGGTTTTTGTGTGGTTTGTTGGTTGTCTGCTGTTGTGTGCTATCCTGAGGGGGGCGAGTTGGCAAGCGCTGAAGTTTTTGTGCTGCGGCGGGTTATTGTGTTGGGTTGTTGGTTTTTTGTTTTGTGGCTATGGCTATTGTTGTTAGGCTGATGAGGACCGTTGTTGCTGTTAGGCAGATTTGCATTTGGCTATTCCAGGTGCCCACCATGTTTGCCCATGGAGCCCACCACCAGACCGTGCCAACTGAAGGCAACGCCCCTTCCCAAAGGAGGAAAAAGAAAATATCCTGCAGCCCGCCTAACGCAAGAAACACTATGGCGCCAAATAGTGCAGCAGAAAGTTTAAGGTCACGCCGAGTCTTAGCAGAGCTCAACCAGTAAGAAACTGCAGCCATAACTGCAAAAACCACAAAAAGCGCATTATAAGTTAACCAGTAATCATTAGCCCATGCATAAGAAAACTCTAAACCATAATCATACAATGTTGAATGAACAATAAAATCCACCCTAGACATCAAAACGAAAAAAGACTAAAATTACAACTATCAATATCGATGATTTCTTGAGGCCAGATAAAGCCCGAAGTATTGTCAACAAACGCATAGCAAATGTTCAGCGGGACAAAAATTTAAGCCAAGTTTCGCATCCGGTAATACTCCTAAAACTGAGCTACCCGGCGGGCACCAGACCCCTACGTTCCCCCCCTAAGGCTTGCCGCTTAGCGGTAAAGCCAAGTAAATTAAACAGTGTTTGCCGTTGACTGTAACAGGCGAGTCTGATTATGTAGAGCCGAGACTGCGAAGTCATAGAAGGTTAAGGAATTTTTGAAGAGAATGCCTATATCGCTGGGTTTTCCTTGTTAACGTGTAAGGTTACGTATGAGGGTTTGCTGTGGAACAGGAAGATGAGGGGTTTATTCCGGGCGCGCTTTATGACCAGATTAAGAAGTACATACCTATTGTCTCTGTTGAAGCAGTCATAGTTATAGACGGCGCGTTACTGTTTTTACGGCGTAAAAATGAGCCCGCTAAGGGGCAATGGTGGTTTGCAGGCGGCAGAATCCACAGAGGCGAAAGCCTCGAAGACACCCTGCACCGCGAAGTCAAAGAAGAAACAGGCCTACAAATAACTTCCCACAAATTCATAGGCGCCTACTCCAGAGTATTCCCAGAACGCCACGACATAACCCTAGCCTACCTATGCCAAACTAAAGGCACCCTAACACTAGACAGCGAACACTCCGAATACATGCTATCCAAAAGCCTACCAGAAGGGATACACCCATACCTGCTAAAAACCATACAGGACTCACACTGGCAAACATCATTAAATTAAACGACCTTCTTTGGTTGCAGCTAAGGTTGCCGATTTAAAAGGCAAACTAAATCAGAAGTATTTTTTTCTGACAAATTGGCAAGTAGCGAAGCAGTAAACGTTAGGAGGCTATGGCTGGGTCAGGTTTTTGTTTTGTTCTTTTGTTTTTTTGTGGGGCGGTGGGGTTTGGTTAGGCTGTGTGGAGGGTGCCGTTTTTTAGTGTGTAGCTTTTGTTGGCTGGGAGTTTTTCGTATAGGTCAGTTGTAGATATCAGGATAGTGACCTTTTTTTCGCGGTTGATGGTGCTAAGTAGGTTCATCATAAGCTGCGAGTTTTCATCGTCAAGGCTTGCAGTAGGTTCGTCTGCTATTATGAGTTTAGGGTTATTTGCCAATGCGCGTATGACGCCTATGCGTTGTTTTTCGCCTCCGCTTAGGGTGTCGGGGAATCTTTGGCTAAGGTGCGTTAGGCCAAAGTAGGTTAGAAGTTGGTTGACTCTTTGTTTACGTTCGATTTTGTTAACTTTGGCTAGCGCTAATGGCAACTCAATATTTTCTGTTACTGTTAAGGTTGGTATTAGGTTGAAGAATTGGAAGACAAACCCTACAGAGTTTAATCGCAGTTTCGACCTTTGGCTGTCATTTAGTTTATGGATTTCTTTGCCATCTAGTTTTACTTGGCCTTCATCGGGTGATTCTAGAAAGCCAGCTATTTTTAGCAGGGTTGATTTTCCTGCGCCAGATTTGCCTCTAATGACGACAAAGTCAGCCTCGTTGATGCTGAGGCTTATCCCTTTTAGAATATCAGTTGTGTTATAGGTCTTCCAGACATTGTTTAGTTCTATCACGGGTTCTTGTCTCCGGCGTACAGGTTTGTGTATCCGTTTGAGTATATGTAGTTCATTTGGGAGGTCTTGTTGGTCCAATCTTCAGGCAAATCTAAGCCATGTGGACCTAAGGCGTAGCCGTTTTTGTTCATCTGCTCATATGTAAGCAGATATGTAGGCGGAGTTTTGCTTTCGCCGCTTAAGTAGTTAAAGCCTTGGTAGGGATTAATACTTAGTCCATAGTAATCGTCCATTATGCACATGATTTTTATGTCTCCAGCTATGGTCTGATTGCTGTTAGCGAGTGTTGCGTTTAGGTAGCTTCCTGTTTGGAATTCAGGCTTTGTGTATAGCCAATAGTAGCCCATCTGTCGATCTTGCAGTGAAACAGAGGCATACATACTATAGACGTTTATGGCTGCAATGATTACTACAACTGCAATTACTGCTGAGAGAGCTAGTCTTTGGATATGTTTAGTTTTGGTTTTTTGATATAGCCAGTAAAGACCTGCAGCGCAAAGTATTGCCATCGGCGCCCATAGGAAGTTGGGAGTTCTAATCAGTAGTATACTGCTAGCTGCAGTGTTGCTAAATATTGCGTACCCGATGAGGACTATTAGGGGTGCTGTCCAGAGGAGTGGGGTTAGGGTGCCTTTGTAGCTTCCTTGATAGTCATGTCCACAGGCGAGAAATGGTAGGGCGATGAAGTAGGGCAGGTTAAAAAGGATTAGCTGTGCGTTAACTGTTGGGCTAAAGCCTGGCAGTATAGTTGTGGTTAGGCTTAGCATTATGCAGATGGAAGCTATGGCTACTGCGGCTATGGCGATGATAAGCAGGTCCATTTTTCGGTAGGTTTGAGGTTTACGTGTTATGTAAAGTATTGCTGCGAGACCAAGAATCTGGTATGCGGCAACCGAGAGCCATTCATTGAAAGTTAAAGGATTAGTTAGACCTGCTTGTGCAAAAATCATGTAATACAGCAGAGTTGAGGCTATAGGGATGATAATTAGCAAAAGGTCTGTTTTTTTGGTGATTATGCCTTTTTTGGTGTTGTTAATGAAGTTACCTATGATTATGCTGGTCAGTATGAATATGGTGATAAGCGCTGTGACATGGTGCGTTAAGGCTAATACTATTGAGGTTATTGTGAATAGAAGGAGCTGCTTTTGTTTTCCTATATTTGGCAGCAGGAAAAGAAGGATAAGTGTAAGGTATAAGGGGTTAGCGTAGGTTTCTTTTGTTACTGCTGCAGTGAAGTAAGCATGGGCAAAGTTTGTGCCTAAAATTATTGCAGCTATGGATGCTACTTTCGCGTTATAGAGCCTTTTTGTGATAGTAAATAGTAATAGAACTGCTATTGCGCCGATTATGGGAAAGACTATGGGCATGACTTCGATTGGCGGCAGGGAGGTTATTTGTGAGATTATTGCGCCAAATATGCTGTTAATTGGCCAGTAGTTGTTATAGCCATCAAAAATTGGGGCGTTAAGTGCAATGGGCGTGTTTTGTATGAGAAGTTCAGTGTTTCTAATTGGAGGCCAAGCGTCAGTGGAGAAGGGCATTCCGCTTATAGCGGTAGGGTAAAGTCTTAGGGCAAGAGCAAGTAGCAAGGGCAGTAGGAGATAGATTGCTTTTTTCATTGGTTGCCTCCTGAGCGGGCTACTATAAAAGCGGTAAGTGATAAGATGAGGGTAAAGTTGAGGGCTACTATTAAGGGGTCAAGTTGGAAAAAGAGCCTGTGAGATAGGACTTGTATGTTCCCGACTTTTTCGAAAAGCAGCATTAGCGTTGCTGCGATTATGGTTCCTAATGTTGAGGAGATTAGTGACCAAGTTAGCACCTTGGACAAGAGATCTATTTTGATTTTTCTTTTTGAGGCACCTATAGATTGGAGTATGTCTATTTCGCGTTTATGCTGGTTGAGAAACATTGTCAGGGCAGAGGCTGCAGTTCCGCTTGCGAAAAATAAAACAACAACCGATATAGAAAGCAGGGTATCTTTGCTTACACCATATCGGTTAAGGTAGTTTTTCATAAATGTCTGGGTTTGCTCAATGTTTAAGCGGTCTATGTCAAAGTGAGTCTGTGCATAGGGGATGAGTTGGTCTAATTGGTTTTTGGTGCTGCTAGTTGCGGTAGGTTGTGGGGTAGCTGTTGGTTGTGATGTTTTAATGATTTCTGCATATAGGCTGTTTGCATTTAGCTGGTCAAAGTCTATTTTGGCCCGTATAAGTGTGACATAACTATAGCCGGCGCCTCTGAGCCACTGTCCCACATACAATGGGACTAGGGCTTCGTCGTCCATTATAGGGTTTGACTCGCATATACCTTTGACCTGTAGTTGAATGTGCTTTTCTGATAGAACGCTAAAGACAAGAATTTCGTCGTTAAGTTTTAGGTTGAGTTTTTCAGCGAGACCTTTGCCGATGATTGCTGTGTTTATGTTAGATAGGTTTAGCATGTTGCCTTCAATAAGCGTTATATTGTTTAGTTTAACGAATTCTTCGGGTACTATTCCGCGTATAAAGATTGATTGATTATTTACTACGCATGGCGTTATGGTTTCTGGGCTGCTAGCTAAGACGCCGTCTATAGAGTTAACCTGCTCGGTTAGGTATGTTGGTATTAGCCCTGTGAAGGGTGTACTGCTTCGTCGGTCATATATTGCTACGACGTTTTCTTCTTCGCCTACATAGCTGGCAAAACCGTTATAGAAGCTTAGGAAGCTAAAAGCGGTTACAGAAAAGAGCACTGAAGTTAAGGTAAGTATGAGAACTAAGGGTATTATGTGCTGCTTGTGAAGATATCTAAACCCTTTTAGGCTCATAAAAAGTTCTCCACTGTAGCTTTTTGCACAACTTTTAGCGCAGGATAAATGCAGCCCACAATAGAAGAAACAAAGCTTAACAGCAATATTTGGATAATTTGGTTAACTTCTATAAAAGGAGCTACTGAAATGTTTGTAAATACCCATCGTAGGGTAGTTGAAGCAACTTGTGCGCCCACGATACCTATGGCTATTCCTAGGATTGCGCCGGCGGTGGCTAAGATTATGGTGTAGGCAAGGATTGTTTTTGAGGTAAGGCTTCTTTTTGCACCCATAATTTTGAGCATGGATAGTTCGTATTTTGATTCTGTTATCAGTTTGGTGGCAATTACATATGAGGCAGCTGCAACTACAGTGTAGATCACAATGGACCATAAGTTTAGGAAAGAGAGAGTTTGGTTGTTCATATCTTGGGCAAAAGTGTCAATCTGCTGGACTTTGGTGATTTGGGCATTTGATGGCAGGATTTGGGTGATTTGATTAATTGCATTATTTCGAGCACTTGTGCTTGTATCTTTGAGGGCAAGTTCTATGTAAGATATGTTGTCGTTTTTCTGGAATAGTTCGTTTAAGGTTATTATGGGGAGAATTATGTCGGTGTCGCTTTGGTCATTGGTTGTAGTTATGCCGACAATTTGAACCTTAATGGTAGAACTGTCATTGATGGTTAGGGTTATGTTGTCGTTTTTGTTGATTGAAGCAAGATTGGACAGTATTTTTCCCACGTTTGCGTGGGATTGGTTTTTGCTTGCTATGCCGTTTATGTGAGCTTTTTTCATGTTGAAGAATGTTTGAGGTTCATCGACTGCCCTGATTAGAATAGGGTAGTTGCCTGTTGTGGCAGTTAAGGTTGCTGGAATTAGTTTTTGGGGCAGAACATATTTAACTTCAGAAACATTGCGAATCGCATCAGCTATGTTTACATCTATCCTACTTTCGAGTAATGAGTTGCTGTTTTTGTCGGTTATTAGGTAGGTTTCTCCGATTCGGGCTAATGTTCCAAGTGCGGTAGCTTGTGAGTTAATGTTGTTCACTAGGGCGCTTACAGAGGTTATTAGGGCGATAAGAAGTGCGATAGCTAAAACTGTGGAAGCTGTTCCTTTTTTGCGGAAGAGCATCTTGAAGGCTATCGTATGCATCTTTTCGCCTCATTCCCATAATTAACTATCAGGATGTTTTGCTTATTTTGCTGGGGCTGTTATGTTAATCCAGAGCTGTCCCCATCTTTGGTGGTATTGGTTTTGATTTAGGGTTTCGTTATATGTCCATAGCTCAAAGATTATTCTTTGGTTTGATGCAGCTTCTGCAAATGTTAGAGTAATGGGGAAGGTTACTGTTTGGTTGTTGTTTACTATTTTTTCGTATTGCTGTATGGGTTCTATAGGTGCAGGGTTAACGCTTGTTGAGTTATCGCCAAGTTTTATCATAAAGATATAGTGGATAGGTTTTCCCATGTGGTTGCCAATGTAAGCGTATAGGGTTATGGTTTCTCCTGCAACAATCTGGCTAGGGTAGTCTCCTAATTTCATGCTAGGTCCTAGAATGCCAAGCTCTGAAAATTGTTCCCCGCCCCAAGATGGAAAATAAGTTAAGGCTACAGCAAACAAGGCAACGACTATGAGAGCGCCAAGTATTAAGGCGCATATTCTTTTGCTGGTAATTATGAGGTCTTTGCTTGGGGTTGATACATTTTTGGTCCTTACCCGATAGTTATATCGTAGTCTGAGCCAGATTTTCCAGATAATTTTTTGACCAAAAACATAGATTAAAACCCCAGATAGTACAAGCGTGATAACTAAGACAATTAGTATTGTGGTTGCTATTTGCCCTTGTTGTATACCTTGTTCTTTAGATAATTTTGTTTGTTCTATGACGTTGTTGGCTTGTGTTTGGGCTTCTAAGACAAGCCTTTGGGCTTCTTCAGGGTTTGTATTAGTAATGTTTTCAGCTTGGGCGATCAGCTCTAAGGCGTGGTTGAGTTGGTTTATTAATTCGGTTATATTCGCGCCTGTTTGGTATGCTTCTGCAAGTGCTTTATATGCTTCATGAGTTACATTTCGGGCGGACTCTATAGTCTGCGCTTGGCTGCAAGGAATGCTGGCTGCTAATAGAAAAGCGAACAGCAATAGTGTAGTCGTTAGTTTTACTGAAGCCCTCATATGTGAATTCATTTCCGGAAACACCCATGTTAAGCACAAGGCATATATAAAAACTATACAGGCTATACCTGTATCTGGCTAAAACTCTCGGGGGACCTAACTTTGAATGAGAATGCAGAGAAGCTTGTTGTTGATACGGCTAACTCCTTAGGCAACCCTACGATTCCTGAGCTAGTTAAGAAACTTGAAGATAACGGATTAAAGTTTAATGACGCTACTGAAGCAGTTTACGTAATGTGGAAAAAAGGTGCTTTGAGTCTATCAGAGCCTAAGCCTGCTTCCACGCTTCTAAGCTATCTAACTAGTTTGCATAGTCTTTGGTTTTGGGCATTAAGCGCATTTGTTGCTCTAACGGTTCTGGTTACATTCTCTGTTGTTAGTTCTCCGTTACTTTATGCTAGATATGCGCTAGGTGGAGTCTTTGTATTGTTTTTGCCTGGCTATATGCTCATGGCAGCGCTTTATCCAAAAGGGGAAGAAATGGAAAGCCTTGAAAGAGTAGCGTTGTCTATAGGGTTAAGTCTTGCACTTGTTCCTCTTGTGGGCTTACTGCTCAACTATACGCCTTGGGGAATAACCTTAACGCCGATTATGATATCGTTAGCATTCTTATCTGAAGGTCTAGCGTTCGCAGCACTTGTAAGAAAATATCACTACTATACACTGAGCCTAAAATAGAGACTTTTTCAAATTGTATTTTTGCTAAACCTTGATTTACGTTGTAGCCATTAATTGCGTCATGGCATAAGTTACTTTTTAACTTATTATGTCAGGGCTGAAGGGTATAGGCGTGTTTGAAAAATTGAGTTCAACTTAGCAAATGATAAAAGAGACCGACGCAAAAACAAGGAAGACTCATACTACTTAAGATATGATGCGCGATGGTGGCTTCAGTTAGAGGTTCGTATTGGCTTCTTGGCTTAGGATTAAGTTTAGCAGGTATTACACTTTCAGTAGTTGCTTATTTTGTTTTAGTCTCAGTTCCTTTAACAGCTTTAGGTCTTTCTTCATTAATTTTAAGCGGGGTCTCTTTTGCCTTAGCATATGGACAGCCGACCATATCTGCAGAGGCTAGCGCCATTTTATTTGAGGCAGGTTTGGAGAATATTTCCGCGCTAATTGAAGAGATTGGATTAAAGTCAAAAGCTATTTACTTGCCGTCCTCCCGAGCAAACGGTAGCTCTAAAGCGTTTATACCTTTGAATCCAGATTCAGTTTTGCCAAGCACTGTAAAGAGTATTCCTAAACGGTTGATAGTAAAGTTTGGTCCTAATGCGGACGATTTAGGTTTAATGTTTAGTACTCCAGGCTCTTCAGCATCGGCTACGGTAGTTTCTAAGCCTGATGCAACGTCTGGTGATATAGAAGCGTCTTTGACGTTGATTCTTGCTGGGTCTATGAATCTAGTTGATGCTGCCCGCGTCACTTTAGAAGATGCGAAGATTACTGTTGAGCTAGTTGGTCCCCATTTTGAGTACAAGAAAATGTGGATTTATGATTTAATTGGAACGCCACTGGCATCTATGGTGGCTTCGATAACTACTCAGGTTCTAGATAAAGCTGTTTTGATTATCCGCGAGGAACCTAAATTTGTCAAGCATATCATAGAGTTAAAAGTGGTGGGTTAAGCTCTGAGAATTTTTGAAAGATATCTACTTTCATTGACGCTCGCTTATATGATAACCACTATGGCACTTGCCTTTTTAAATC
>CAYRSV010000071.1:0-8832 GCA_964427115.1 uncultured Candidatus Bathyarchaeia archaeon
TTTGTAGGGTGAACTAAGGGGTTAGAATCAACGAAGGGGAAATCAGACCAATCGGTTTTATTATAGTTGTATGGTGTGTCCCAAATACCTGTGTGCCCTATTTCTTTAGCATCAGGATACAAAGTTTCATAGTCACTCCAATAATTCCTATCAAAATTAAGCCTACCATACAAAGCAAGAAATATTCTACAATTAATGAAATCATTTTCAGTTACAACATTTTCGCCAGAATAATCCGCAGATATTGACGGTCTACCATCAATGAAAACGTTATATTTGATTACATTTCCTTTACCGTCACCATCATTTCCTCTGATCTCTATTCCGCCTCCTTCAAAGGTGTTGTTGAGAAAACTGTTACCATAAGAGGAAGCAAATATGCGGCCCTTATCGCAAAATCGCACATTCTTCACCACAACAGCCCCATAAGCAGGCGGAATAGCAGTAGAATCTTTTCTCAAATCTATTCCGGCGCCATTACCTTTAATTGCGTATCCGGCACCATCAATTGTAATGTCGTCTTTTTCAACTTTTAGAGTCCCAGAAATGTCGCCTGTAAAAGTGTAAACATTTCCTTCCCGCTGAATCTGGTCAGTTCCTTCCACACTTCCATCAGACATAATAGCAATAGTTGAATATGTCTGAGCACCTGCCAAATTAATGGCCAAACCTGCTATCACTGTTGAAAATAACAACGCAATAATTAGTAAAGATGTACCCGTTCTCTTAATAAGCTCGACCTGTGACTTAGCCAACTTAAACTTCAGTATTTGGCACAATAGGAGGCTGTGGATTATTGGTTTTTTCATATTACATTCGCCATTACGTCATTTTTTAGTTCTTTTTTATGAGTAACAAATTTTTAATGCTTAACAAAAAAAGAAAGAGGGTTATATACGTTTTCTTTTAGTCATCAATCCAATTGTCACTATTGCAATTGCTGCTACTATAACTGCCACCATTACAGCCGTTAAAGTATAGTTAGGTGATGTTAGCTCAGAGTCAGTGTAGTTTGTGTTATCAGCGTAATCGCCGCCAAATGCCATGTTGCTGTATGATATGACTTCGCCAGTATTAGCCCATATGAATGCCGTAATACCCTGTACACCGCCAGGATAAACTTCATCTAGCATCATTCTGAGGTCCCAGTAAGGCCGAAGTTCATAATCAACTGGACCAGTGACTAATGTGGCTACAACGTTTTCTCTGGACACCTTAAAGTCACTCACTAACACACCATCAAACATGTCATAAGAGTAATCCTTCAGATTTTCTAAAGCTATGTCAATTGCTTGCTCTTTTGAGATGTTTATCGACGTGTCCCCAATTGTGTACAGCGCTCGAGTATCATACACTGAAATTACAGAGCCATTTGCATTAACGCCAATTTCTAATGCGGTATAGTCTGCACCGTTAACTGTGTGTGTCCATCTTAATGTTGCCTGCTCTGTTGTTCCAAATAAAGAATTAGACAGTACAAGTTTTGTATTTCCTTGGGTTGCTGCGGAATTCTTTGATAGATCGGCATTATCCAGCATTGCTATCAGATTGCCTGAATCAATAGTGGTGTATGTTTGGTATTTTTCAAGAAAGCCCTTCACTGCCTCCTGTTGGTTAGCAAATTGCGTGGTTGTGATAACTTGCGAGGTCGTGATAACTTGCGAGGTCACTGGTGTAATGAAATAGTTCGTTACTACGTCTTTTTCAACAGCAAAATAGACCTCTATGACACTATTTTCGTCTTTACTTTCTATTGGAGTTAGTGCATACATCAGGTTAGTTATTTTTCGGTTATCTTTGGATAGTGGTGACCCATCCATTATTGAGTTGATTTGGAGTTCGATTGTGTATTTTGATAAATCCACTGACATTACATTCTTTATGATGTCCATAGCTTTCTCTTGGGCAGCAGCTGTTTGGCTTGGATTCAACGGTGGAGTTGTCCCTGTTGCCGGTGTAGGAGCCGGCACGTTATCTTGGGCAGCGGCTGTTTGGCCTGCAACTGAAGCCGAAAAAGCTCCAAAAAAGGAAGTTGCAATTAGCACAACAAGCAATGGTGCGAATATTTTTGTTATTTCTTTTTTCACCTATTTTTTCCTCCTAAGGTAGTCTTACATACATGTTTCCATAAACATCTAGCCAATTTGCTAGGTAGGTGTTTTGGAAAGATGTGCCATATATTGTGTTAGCCATTGCGATTAGGGCGGCTGATGTTTGGTAATTTTGACCCATGTAATAGTAGTAGAGAGCTGCAACTTGGGCGTAGTTATAGTTGGCGTTGATGGTCCATTCGTATTGGGGTGATCCGCCTAGTGGTTGGGGATATGGGTAAGGTGGTACGCTGTCGGTCCAGCCTAAGTAAACTTGACTACCAGTACTGCCCCATCGAGGTATGTTGAGATTGTGTGTAAAGGCTATGGGCAATCCACGATATCCGCATGCATCAGGGTTTGTACCAGTTGGCATAATTGCTGTTTGGCAGTGCCATATAAATGAGTGAACGTTCTTTGATGAGGTTCTAGGGTAAATGTCATAATCCCATACAGTGGTGCTATCATTCATAATAAGTCCATAATGCGTATTGCCGTAGTCACAAGTCTTTGCGTTTCTGTGTCCTTTAGAGTAGATTACGGCATTGTCATAATTTTGCAGGGCGCTGAGAATTGTTTTATAATTGTTACCTGTACAGGCAGAGTCGCGATAATCGTATATTGGATACTTGCTGTTTAGTACGGATACTATGTAATTGGCGACGGAATGGGATAGAGTTATTTCGTTTGGCGTATCAGTACCTGCAACATAGTAGGTTGGTAAAAAGTTGGCTGCGCAAGTACTAGCAGAAGCGAAATTCCCTGAAATCAGTTGCATTGTTGAGAATGCGAGCAAGCTAATTAACAACAAACTTACGAGGATTTTTGCTTTCTTCATTTGTTTATCTCCGCTTTACTGTTTTTTTCTCTGTTTATCCTAAGGGATGCAAGAAATTTAGCTCTATACTTTAGGACACTTGTCCTAAAATTTAGGACACTTTCTTCTCAAGGCCTAAACGCAACTAGCATTAGAGTTATAGATAATTTAATGCAATGAGCCTCTCAATGCTGGGTTATAATTTTCGTTTAAGCCATACTCTTACTGTTTCATAACAGAAGACTAGAACAAGCAGAGCTATTGCAGCGGTAGAGAAGAAATATTCCCGACTAGGGATGACTGGTTTGAGAAGGATTAACTGAATTAGCAGGAGTGCAACGGCAAATATGGTATAGAAGAGGTATCTTGGAATGAGAAAGCGACTAATTCTTACACAGTTATCCAATAATGCTTTGCTTATGACGTAATTGCTCTTTTCCCGTCGCAGAAGACCCGCGCGCTCTAGCTTTTCAAGGTGATACTGGACCACGGAGGGACTGCTAAGGTTTAATTGTCTCTGGATTTCTCTAACTCCAAGAGGTCTACTGCTTGTTAATAGCAGGCGATAGACATCAAGAGTGGTTCCCTTCAGGATGCCTGTATCCTCGTCGGTTAATCTTTCCACCCCAGCGATGATAAGTAAGGCTATCCAATAATTTAAGAGCTATCATAAATCGTAACTAAACTGCAATAAGACAAGTAAAATTTGTAAAGATACTTAAGAAAAAAGGGAAATGTTGAGGGTGCTCTGCCAATTTCTTCTAAGAGAAGGTTCCGCTACTCCAAAGCATGGTGCCATGACCTGGTCGTGAAATACCAGCGCCCACCGTTAGTTTATCTCTTGAACTGCTGCTCTCTCCAATATTTAAGCTACCCCAAGTAAGTGGAGGTGCCTGACTGCCTACTCCAAAACCCCATGCAGGACAGCTGTTCCCGCCGATATATGTGTAACCTGTCATGGTGGGGTCTCCTTGATAGGCAGGAACCCAATTACCATTGAACAGGTAGCCGATAGCTGCCACTGGATAACCATTTATGTAGCCTCCGATGTTAGTGCTGAATCCTTGAAAGTCGTATTGGTTAAAACTACTTGATTCGACTACAGCGTTAGCTTGGTTTCCAGTCAATATTTGTGAGCAGGGGTCGCCAGTAACTAACCAGATTGGGGTAAAATTCCACCATAATTCCCAACGAGTTGGATATATGTTGTATTTTATGTACATATTGTAGAGTTGTCCATTGGAAATAGATGATGGCCAAGTAGTCTGTGGTGTAGTAAAAAGCTGAAGCGTATGTGGATCCCACAGGTTCATAACCAAGCTTCTTCCAGAGGGCGATTGAACCATTGCGATTTGATAACAAACAGAATCAGTGCTCATTGTTAAGCAATCGGTAGCTGTAAACGTGTTTGGCGAGCCGAAAGTATTAGTGGTCCACTGACCAAAAGTCACAACGCCCATCACAGGATTCGAACCAGCAACATCAGCAGGGTTAGCAGATGCACCAATCGCCCATGTATTACCAACCGATATGCCAGATGCATCGGTTTGTTGCTCTGAAAGTGGCTGACTTACAGCGGGTACATACTTTGAAGGAACCAATATCCACACGCTGTCGCTGTATTGCAACCAAATCTGCGGTGTATTGTAGAGTATTTTTCCATGCATCAGGTCAACAACCGTTGTTGTGCAGTTGACTATAGTTGATGCCAAATCGATAACTGTTGGAGAGTTTGCATCAGGAAGTGAGTTCATTGATGACGCCTGTTTTCCACAATAGTTGAGGTCTATAACTAGACAAATATCCTTGCCGTAGATTTCTTTTGCATTTGGAAGGTTTGGCCAAGCAGCGTTAATTTGCTCGTTTGTTAATGTAATTTTCTGACCCAGCTCAGAAACAGCATCAGCCTCACTAGACATGTTACTTGCCTGAGCTACGTCTATACCGCTTAGAGGGATTGTCGTAAAAGCAAAAAAAAAAACACAGAAACAATATCGCACTTATTTTTACAAAAGGTCTCTTCATTTTTCTTTCACCCATTGTATGTTTAGCGTTGGTGTCAGTCTAACCGATATGATACTTAGCTCTATGCTTTAGGACACGTGTACGAAAATTTAGTACACTCTCTTGAAAAAATAACGTTAAATATCCATTTTTCCTTGTAAAAGATATCAATCTGAACCCTCTGAGGCATACAAGCCGTGACAGGACAAAAAAAAGTAATGGCGGCGGCAGCAATTCTTGCCATCTTATCGGCATTTCTACTATACGGAGTAAGCTATGTTCTTTTTCCCGATGTACAATCTGGGCCTCAACCAATACTCGCCATTTTCCAAGTAGTACCTTTATCATCCATTCATATCGACAGTGCTGGAAACGTTAACCCTTCAACAGTTCCTATTCAAAGGAATGGAGATGTTTACACGCTTACTGGAGACATCATAAACTACACCCTCATAGTCCAAAGAGATAATATCGTTATTGACGGTGCGGAACACACTCTTCGAGGATATGTTCAAGGGAACATCTATGGTAGTGAAGCCATCGAACTTAGCGGCAGAAATAACGTGACAATTAAAAACATAGTTATCGAACAATTCTGGAAGGCCATAGTAGCACAAAGCTCTTCAGACATTACTATTAGCGAAAATACCCTAAGAGACCTTGGATCAACAGGTATCGCTCTTGGTTCATGCAATAACACTATTATCGCTAAGAATAATGCAAACAACATGGCCACCGCTATTGACATCAGCAAATCGAATGAATTAACCCATCCATCAAACAATACAATCACAGATAACACCATAACCAACGCTGTCACAGGAATCCAGATTCAATCGGGCGCTCTAGACAATGTTTCCAACAATAATTTTGAAAACATCTATACGCCCATTTATGTAGCAAGTAACTCAACCATAATCTCAAAAAACGTAATGAAAAACGGAATTGACGCAATAAGCCTTGGCGGAATCTACAGTGACAATAATGCAAACTATACGGGCGGTTCCTACTGTAGCATCTTTGAAAACAGAGCGGAAAACTTTACAGACGCAGTAATTTCAATCAATCTATCTGTCAACAGCACTATTTATCAGAATTATTTAACGAATAGCACATATGGCGTAGTGATAAGTCGTGGCGGTGAATGGATAGTAGAAAATAATTTCTTCTATCATAACAATTTCGTAAACAATACCCAGGATATTCTAGTCGGCGCACCTCAATACGTGAACTTTTGGGATAACGGTAAAGAAGGTAATTACTGGAGCGCCTACAATGGAATAGATGCAAACAATGACGGCTTAGGCGATACGCCATTCAACTTTGATGCTAAGAATGCTGATAGATATCCGCTTATGAAAATATACGGTTACTGGGGAACAGAACAATCAATATTAGATCTAATACTCGGACCGCTACTCTTGATAGGCTTAGCCGCTCTAGTGGCATTCACCATCGTAGGAACAGGCTATTTCATAAATTCAATGCTAAAAAAAGAAAAAATCGAAAAATGACTAAAGCAAAGGCATGCCTCTGCCAAGTTAGAAATTTGAAAGGAGCACAGGCAATCCCCCATTCGTAGCTGGATTAATCCTGTTTGCGAACGCTTACAAAGCGCCTTTTTTGCTCCCTACCCATCGGGGGACTAAACGTCGATGACGCGGGAGCAGAGCAAAGGCACAGACCTTCCTGTCTTTCGGGGTACAAAGGCTAAGCTAAACCGCGCCATATTCGAGGTCCTCCGAGTGAAGACGCTAGCCAGCTATGACGCTTATCTTTAAATTAGACGAATGAAGGGTCATAGGCACTATAAGTATCAGGTTATTGACCGACGTCTGAAAAGACTCTACGAAGAACGCTGGATACTTAAAAACGGAACAAAAAAGACAAAACCAGGCACAGACACACCACTCTACGAATTAAGCCTCCGTGGCCAAACCGCCCTAGAAATGGATAAAACAAGCAGGAGTAGATTTCTCAGAGAAGCCAACGATGACCTACTGCTACAGATGAAAAAGCTTCTTGCAGAGTTCCGAGAATCCACCCGCAAGGCAAGCAAGAATTAGAGTTGTTTTATAGCTTTAACGTTAACTCAGGATAGGCTAATTTATTGCTATGCTTTAGCGGCAGCGATAACGCCTTAGCCAAGTCAGTTATGTTTTGGGAATCGACTTCTTCATAGACCTCAGAAAACCTTTGACCATTCTCAACTTCCAATGGGGGCTCGGAGTATTGCCCTATGAGATCATCTATCAAAGCAACGATTGTTGGCTTAGAAATCATGTACACCTCGCACTCAGGACCCAAAACTGGAAGCCCATCCCCACTCCAAGCAGTAACCTTGATATGGTCATCCATCAAAGGAAGCAAATCATTAGATTTGCATCTTTCCAAAAAATCTATTTGGGCATCTAAGGCCCGCTTTTCAATTTCATTACCATATTGTGCGCGAAAAGCTTCCTTAACCTTGCTTGACTTGCCAATTATGTCGTGCTCTTTTAAAAACAAGTAAATGTCATGTTGGTACACTAGTTCGCCGCCAAGTTTTGCGGGGAAAACCGAGGAAGCAAAATCACCGCATAAATCAAAAAGAAACGCCCATAAATGGTAAAGCAGAACGTTTCGCCCGTAGTCATAGCCAAAAGAAATTTGCGGTCTCATCGTCAAGGTGACTTTGCCAAAATCTTTAATGATTGTATCTAGGTTAACTGGCTGATTCTTAAAGTATTGTCGCAGGCTCTTTTTTGTTTCCTTCCAATGCTCTTCTATTAAGGCATAGTTTTCTTCTTTGAGCAGCAGGTTAAAGTTTTTGCAGGAGAGCCACGCTAAGAACAAACTCGCCTTAGCATTGTCCTCAAGGTATGAGTAATCAAGCAGTTTCATAGTTGTTCTTTTTCCTGTCTGAAATGGTTCTAACTGCTATAAACTCTTTTGGAGAATCAGCGACGTAAAATATGTCTTTTAAAGATTCATCACTCTGCGAGCTCAGAAGTGTTATCATCACACTTAGACGGCAGACAGTTTTTAAACTGAGCCTGAGAGTTGGTCAAGGTGAATAGGGATTGGTTAATCTTGTCGAGGACTGGGCAGTCCTTGAAGAATACGCTGGAGAAAAACGCGGCTTCTACCAACTCATCGGCGTTGAAGGCAAAATCGAAGTTCGAGTGCAGACCGGAAGAGTAGGCTTCATAAAGCAATTCAAGAGAGCAGACGACCCACGCCTAAATAGAATCTTGGATTTCTGCAGAAAACATCACTATATCCAAATCAGCGAACGCCTACCAAGCCAAAAATTCTTCAAACAAAAAGGCGACATCTAAAATGGCCACCGATACAGGATCGCTTGTCTACGTCCGATACAAGGACCACGTGCTTTTCAAAAACATACAACAGCCGATGGCAGAAGCAGTTGAACGTGAAACAATCGGCTGGCTAACCAAGCAGAACGAAGAAATAATGCTAATAGAACATGACCGCACAATTCCTAATGCTCAAATTCCCAGCGGTCAAGGCAGCGGAGTCATAATTTTGAAGAGTTGTGTTCTTGAAATGCGTGGACTACCGCTACCAAAGATTTTAGACTGGAATTTAAATTCTCAAAGCACCATAGGTAAAGGCGAGTTCGCGCTTCAGCCAAAGAAGCGAAAAACTCAACAAAGAAAAAGGAAAGACGGCAAATGATTACTAGAGCCACGCAAACACTAGCACAGCCCATAATCAGAAATCGCCAACTAACCGTTGAAGAACTAAAAACACTCAATCTTCCACTAAACATCCAAGGCGACACAATAACAATCGACCACAGCTTAAGAGGCTGGCCACTTCAGCAACCAGTCACCTTAAGCCTAAACAAAGTCTTAGCAGCCAAAGAAAAAGGCTTAATCAACTACATCATAAGCGCACTCGTAAGCGAAAGACCCA
>CAYRSV010000072.1:0-8411 GCA_964427115.1 uncultured Candidatus Bathyarchaeia archaeon
CAAAGTCTTCAAGAAAGACATGCCAATCAAATGGAAATGCAGGAACTGCGGTCACGTCCATGAAGGCATCGAAGCACCTGAAACTTGCCCAACATGCAATCATCCGAGAAGCTACTTTGAAGTTTGGACAGAACCTTACTAAACACAATTTTTTCTTTTACGAAGCTTTTTTAAAAAATTTTAGGTACCTATCAAAGTTTATACATAGCCGGTGAAAAGATAAAATAAAGTCATTATAATCCCTAAGGGATATCAGTTACACAGCAAGATCATTTTCTTTACTGTATTGTTTGGTTCCAGAAGTAAAGCTGATTGTATTTTGTTTTTATTTCGTTGATGTTGTTGGGGTCATAATAGACTATATCTATTTTTGATCTGTATTGGGTTACTAGTTTTTGTGTGTCTGTCCAGATTTTTGAGGATAGCTCGTCTGCGTTCCAGAGGCCCCAGATGTTGTCTTGTGGGCTCCTAAAGCCGAACCCATAATACTGTGGAAGGACATAGGCAACTGTGCCTTTATTGATACCGAACCGCTGTGGATTGCTATTAGCATAATCCCAGAAACGGCGCATTGCGTCTAGATGTTCCTGCGTCAGTAAACCGTATTGCCCGGTTTTGGGGTAGTTAAAGATCACCAGGTATTTGGCTCCGGCTTCGTATGAGAGAATCAGATCGTTATAAATTTGTTCAGCGGACTGAATGTACGGGTCATGGGTATATGTCCAAGTGATTATGATGCCCCAGTCTTTACTCTGAGCCTGTGCGGCGCCCCTGCAAAGTCCAATGGTAAGTTCCTGAGTCTGATTTGCGCCAAATTCGGCTAATATTACATCAAAGCCGCCTTGATAGTCGAACCAGTAGAGACCATAATCTGCTGTTATAAATTGTAGACCATTCTGTGTAGCATTAGTTTTATTTTTCCATAAACCGACGTGAGTATGATATGCGGTAGTGTAGTTTGCTGTCGCAGCAGCATAGTTTTCGGCGTTAAATGTCATCTTAGAACGCCCGTTGTCTAACTGGTTACCACCAGGCTCATCAAAACGATAAATTCCAATAAATTGATCGCCATATTTTTGTCTAGCATCAGCTATCCAATTAAACGGCGCAGGTCCATTATCAAAGTCGTATTGTGTAGAGTCGGTAAATAGTATAATAAATTTAAGTCCTGCGTTATAGATATAATTACAAGCCTCTTCTAGCGCGGTTTGGTTTTTAGAAATTTCAGGTGTACCAATAACGAAGAGGTTTGTATAATCTTTGACTTCATCCACCATAGCCTTAAGATCATTAAGTAGACTTGGCATTCCAATGGCGTCATCATATGCATATGCAAATTCTACGCCAAATAATATTGATTGATCATTTTTAGTAAAAATGCTTGAAACAGTTAAAGCGGAAACAAAAATTAGTATAACTAATGCTAAAGCTAATAATGCCCGTTTATGCTTCAATTTGCCCAACAGCCTACTCGTCGACTATTACACAAACGGCAGATTAGCTAATAATTGTTACCATAAAAAGAAAAATTGCTAACAAATTGCCACAAGGTGCTTCTAACGTTAGGCTGTCGCGCTCGCAGGCATCTTTCTTGATCGGGCACGTTTTGTTTTAGCTGTTGATGTCTTAGCTTTTTCTGTTTTGGTTCTTACGGTTTGGGTTTTCGTTGTTTTTCGAGATCTTGCTTTTGATTGTGCAGTCTTGGCTTTAGTTTCTGTTGGCACCGGTCTAGTGTAAGTACCTCGAAGTTCGCCTCGGGCTAGTATATGTCCACGCATAGCTTTTGCAAGTTCACGTTTGCCCGAGTTGGCATCTAAATCGAGCATTGTATCTAAAGCATATACTTTGAAGCGGTAAACGTGCGTGCCTTCTGCAGGGCAGGGTGGCATAAAACTATGTTCAGCCATGCTGTTCAAGCCTTCAACCACATTACTGCGCTCATTTATCCTGCCGGTAGGCGGGATATTCCAAGCTATCCAGTAATCAAAAATGCCCGAAGGAGAATCCAAATCTTCAACAATCAAAGCTAACGTTTTGGTTCCTGAAGGAATATCGTCAACAACTAAAGGCGGACTTGTACTACTGCCTCCACAGGTGTATTTTTCAGGAATGGCTTCGCCATTTAGAAATTCTGGGCTTAAAACTCTTAATTTGGTCGGCATAACGATTCTCACTATGCCCTTGAATGCCTTAGAAGAAAAAGGTTAGCTGGCACTTATCGTTACAACATAAGACCAGCTATGATTGTTTGTAAATAGGAGAAATCCAATGAATTATGCGCTGCGACTATAAGTGCCTATAAGTTCTCCTCGTGCAAGTATATGCCCTTTCATTGCTGCTTCTAGGTCTTCTTTAGTTGAATTGGCTGGTAGATCGAGTTTCGAATCTAAGGCATAGACCTTAAAGATGTATCTGTGAGTTCCTGAACCAGGGTCAGGTCCTGTGTATATGTTTTTACGGTCACTATTTAGACCCTCAACCCCAGGGGCAGAGTGTTCTTGTATTTCATTTGATGGCGGAATATTCCACATAACCCAATGAATAAAACTTCCTGAAGGCGAATCAGGGTCTTCAATTGTTAGCGCAAGAGATTGTGTATTATTCGGCAGATTTTCGATTGTTAAAGGTGGATTGATGTTGTCACCGTCTGCTGTATACTTGCTAGGTATAGCCATGTTATTTTCGAATGCTGAGCTCCTTATTACCAAACTTTTAGAAACAAGTTCAGTCATATTTCAACCTCCTTAAAATTCTACCCGAATATTGTACTTTGACGCAAAAATACTATTGTGACTACACTCCGTTGCTACATCAAAAACGATCTCACGAACACCTATTAAGAGGTCAAACAAAGTATTTTAATGGAGGCAACTCCAATTATGTGTGGAATTTTTGGATTCATACTTAAAAAACCATTACCACTGGTCAAGGTTTTCCGTGTTCTTAAAGAACTAGAAGTCAGTCAGTATCCAAACGAGAATCAACCCCTAGGCGGATATGGTGCAGGGGTAGCCATAATGCTGCCGGACGGCAATATTTTGAGCGAAAAAGTCGGCAAAACAGCAGGTTCTCCAGTGGATGAAGTAGCTCGAATTATGGATAAAA
Source organism: uncultured Candidatus Bathyarchaeia archaeon (assembly GCA_964427115.1). Taxonomy (GTDB): domain Archaea; phylum Thermoproteota; class Bathyarchaeia; order Bathyarchaeales; family Bathycorpusculaceae; genus JADGNF01. Next base: position 3,106 of record CAYRSV010000072.1, read on the forward strand.
AGAGGTATATGAATGCACGGCTAACAAAAGCATCTGTTCTGATTGGTCATGTACGATATCCAAGTCCGGGCAACATGAAAAATGTGGAAGCTAAGGAGACCGCCCAACCATACATTGGGAGCTTTGAACCTAACTTAACCGTGGCTTCTGCTCATGCTGGTCAAGTAGAAAATTATCAGGAACTTAAAGCTAAATTGAAAGCGCATACATTTGAAAGCGAGCGATTAGGCTTTATCGATTCAGAAATTATCCCGCATTATTTTGCCGAATTATTTAGTGCGCAAGCTGATTCAGATAAAGCAGTATATGACCTTTTAAGTGATTTAGCTGGGTCTAACTCTGCTGCGCTGCTTCAAGTAGATAGTGAAAATGCAATACTGCACCTGATTTATAAAGGCAAAGCTCGCGGCTTAACCGTCTGGACAAACGACGATGAAGAAGTCATATTTTGCTCAAGACCCGAACCTATAAAAGAGCATCTAAAACCTTTACTCACAAATAATAAATTTAAAGAGAAAGTAATAATTAATTGGGAAGAAAACGCTGGACTCAAGCTTTCGTTTCCAGCTATTTTCTAAATAATTTTTATTTTGTGGTATTTTCTTCGGGCCAATTTTCAATTGTGAGTTTGTTGTCGCCTTGCTTAAAGCCCACTTTGATATACATTGAGTCTGAAACTTTGAATGGAAACATACTATCTTGGGCTAAATCTACTGGAAGGTAAATAAGGTATCTGCCTTGACTGTTTTTGAATAGACGTGCTCTTCCTTCGCTAACCATACTACAGTCACTTTGTGTCCTGAAACATGAGTTAACCAAGCAGGCTATTAAACTTACTTCTTTTTAGTAATATAATATTCATTGAGCACGCAAGGTTGCTTGTGTAAAGACCCTTTTTGTGCACTATTAAGCTGCCTATGCAGTAATAGAATGAAAACAATTGCATTAGTATTGTAAGAAAAATTATGCGCCATTAAATCATATACAACATTACTGAGCATACCTTCCTGTCTGGACCCCATTTGTTGACTCAAAAATTCATTTCCAAAAATCTGAAAAGAAATAAGTCATCAAAAAACAAGAGGCTATCATCCTATTCGGTTTCTTTCTTGCGACCGCCACCATGTGAGGCTTCACCGCCTTTGCGTCCAATTTCGCGATAGAACTCTGGACCCTTCTCTGCGGCTACCTTTTCACCGCCTTTCCTACCTATCTCCTTGTAAAATTCATGTCCTTTTTCTGACGCTACAGCCTCACCGCCTTTTCTACCGATTTCTTGATAGAACTCTCTACTGTGAGTTTGAGCAGTTCTTTCGCCTCCTTTGCGTCCGGCTTCTTTTACGGTCATCTTCTCTTTGTTTTCAGCTTTACTCATATAATCACCTCCAAGGTAGGTAAAAATTATCTAAGGAGACTTTTTCCAAAAAATGGAAGCTCATTCTTCTTCGTGCTCTTTGCCTTCTTGAATCAGTTTACGTACTCTTTGCCCGCCTTTTTTACCTATTTTGCTGTAAAATTCCTTTCCATAGGTAGATGCAGTTTTTTCTCCGCCCCTTCGTCCTGCTTCGTCGACGGTCATTTTGCCCTTATTTTTATCTTTATTGGACAGCTAAGGTCACCTCCACTTTGAGTAAAACGAGCAGCGGTAACTAAGTTCCAAAAATATTTCAAGATATGTGATTGCCTCCGTCCAGCAACATTCAGTACAACCGCAGCTTACATTCGGCCCCTATTCCAGTTAATTGTTGAACGTATATTTTTGCTGTATCAATATAGCACCAACATATTCTTTTATGGAATGCTGAGTAAGAAGTATTTACCTGGTTGGGGAATACGCTCGACAGCGGTATTAGTACACCTATGGCAACTACCAAGGAACATTACCAGCGATAACATCAAAAGGATGGACTTGATAAATGCCAAGTAAGGCTAATATCAACTGCCGGGTTTAGACCCAACCGGGTACTTCATTTTTTCGAAAACTACAAGCCACCAATTTTTAGACTTCAAAGTCAGATTTTAGATCGTTAATGTTTGTGCTTTTTACTAAGGCTTGCTCTACAACCCAAGAGACAAGATCAATATCAGGCAACGGTTTGCTACACATATCGACACCTATAATAGAATGTCATTAATGAAACCTAAAATCCCATGCATTAGAACATTTGTTCTAATAATTGAAACACCTGAGAAAGCAAGTGTGCGCACTATCAGCTTATATAGGAGCAAACTTGGCAGATACCGCTTGATGATTTTTCCATGTGTCGGCCTTATCTGCTTTTAATTCATAAATAGATGACTGGTAGGATTGGCTGCTTTACGGATGACTGCTTTTTAAGTAAAATAATAACTCCTTGTTTTTGCTTATTATTGATTAGAGGAATAATCGATTAAAGTTCCTAATTACCCATTTAGATAAATGTTAATAATTTCATATAGGAAAGATACCTATTCTTAGGGGCATGAAATTTGCGGTTAACGCGTTTAGGTTTAATGCCGATAATTGTATTAGTTGCCTTACCCCTGCTTATTTTTATCTCGAATTTGTCTTTGCCTGTTTTAAATGTGCCTTATCTACTATTGGTTCTGAACTTTTTCTTTATAGCAATATCGAATATTCTTGTCGCTGTAATTTCTGCTAGAAGTTTTCTAAAATATGGGGCACTTAATGTCCTTCTACTCAGCAGTGCTCTTGTTATCAGTGGACTTGCTTCCCTAATTTATGGTTGGGCTTGGATAGTTTCAGTAAATTATGGCGTCGCTATCCAGGATATTAGCTTGTTTATGGCTTCAGGCTTGCAGGTTATGAGTGCAATAGTAACTTTAACAGCAACAAGCTCAAGCCAGTCTTCCAACCGTAAACTTGCATTAGCCGCCGCCTACACTGTTACACTTGCCTTTTTGGCATTTTTAACAGCTATAGCCCTTTTTGATTTGCTACCGCCTTTCTTTATGGCTTCAGGACCAACATTACTTCGTCAAGCATTTCTCATAATGTCAATCTTTTTCTTAACTTTAAGCGGTAGCTTATTCTTATGGCTATATGTAAAGATTAGGACAGAATCGCTATACTGGTACTCTTTAGCACTGGCATTATTCGCTGTAAGCTTGTTTAGTTTTATTTTCCAAATACAAAACGGCGATATATATAACTGGTTAGGCAGGATTGCGCAATACATTGCAGGCTTTTATTTCTTGATGGCTATTGTGCGACTTCGTGTTAGTTTAGCACCTAACAATGGTTTTACTGAGAAGTGGGCTGAGGCTTTTGGTGCTGACCGCAAGCAACTATCAACTTTGTTTTCTAATATGTTAAACGGGTTTGCTTACTGTAAAATTATCGCGGACAATACAGGCAAACCCGCTGATTATGTTTACCTTGATGTTAACGATGCTTTTGAACGAATTACAAATATCAGTAAAGAAAAAGTCATTGGCAAAAAGGCAAGTGAAGTATTTCCAGGCATAGAGAAAGACCCCGCCAACTGGATAAATCTTTACGGTCGGGTCGCGCTTAGTAGGGAACCATTAAACTTTGAAAGATACTTTTTAGCTACACAGAAATGGCTTAAAATCTCGCTATATAGCCCAAAGAAAGGTTATTTTGTCCAAATCTTTGAAGATATTACCCAGCGTAAGGTGGCAGAAGAAAAACTCGAAGAATATATGAAGAATTTGGAAAGAACCATTGAAGAGCGGACTAAGCAGCTTAAGGATGCAGAGCGCTTGGCCACGATTGGCGCAACGGCTGGCATGGTAGGTCATGATATACGCAATCCGCTGCAATCAATGATGTCATCGCTATATTTAACAGAAAAGGAATTGGCTAATTTGCCTGATAGCGAAGAAAAAAAGAATGTAATTGCTGAACTTGCAGTTATTCGGGAACAGATATTATATGTGGATAAAATTGTGAGAGATTTGCAGGATTTTGCCCGACCTATTAATCCAGTCCCCGTTGAAGTCAAAATCAATGAATTAATATCGAGCTCTTTGTCGACATTGACTATACCAGATATTATTGAAACTTCTGTATGGTTTGATGGGCAAATAGATAAGTTGAAGGTTGATCCTGTACTCTTTAAGCGTATTATCGTAAACTTGGTTACTAACGCTATCCAGGCTATGCCTAATGGTGGCAAATTGTCTATAAAATCGTATAAAAAAGATGATAAAGCTGTTATTATGGTAGAAGATACAGGTGTAGGTATACCTGATGAAGTTAAGCCTAAACTTTTCATCCCGCTTTTTACAACTAAAGCTAAAGGTCAAGGCTTTGGTTTAGCTGTTGTAAAACGTATGATAGAGATTTTAGGTGGCACTATAAGCTTTGAAAGCGAAATAGGGAGAGGGACAAAGTTTGTTGTAAAGTTGCCTGCAGAGTAGGCTCTACTGGATAAGTATAGGCAGTCTTCCAGGTATAAGGTCTGCTATTTCGGTTTGGTAGTGTTGTATTAGGGTTGTTTTTTCTATCAAAGGTATAAGCCTTTCAGCAAAATCATTAAGGATAGCATTCTTGTGGTGGTAGAAGGTGTTCATGGAGGCCTCTGTTTCCCAGAAGGTCAGCACAACACTTTGATTATTAACCAGAGAATTCATAACCAGAAAACCATAAAAACCATCCACCTCGCCTCTAAGCAAGGATAAAAATTCAACAATCATCTTATTGGCTTGCTCTCTCTTACCCTCTCTAAATAGGATTACATTTTGAGCAACAAAATTTAGGTTCAACGACAAAATAATCACGCCAAGACAAGCAACAAGATTGTATATAAACCGATGTTGTCTTCTAAACGTTCCAATCAACCTTTAAGAAATAGCGAGAATATCAGGTGGTTTAGCCTTTGCCTGTAAAAATGTATTGTATAATTTTTTGCTTATGTGGTTGTTAAATTGCAGCGTTGGCAGTTTTCTTGCGTTATTGAGAATATGTGTTAGGGAGTGTAGGTTTTTGCTATTTCATGTTTTTGGTTAAGTTGCTCTAGTAGTACTTCTCGTACCATGTTGCAGGCTTGGCTGATTTTTGGGCTTGAGACGCGGTAGTATACAGTTGAGCCTGCTTTGCGGGTTTTCACAATTTGTCTTTGTCGCATTATCGCCAAATGCTGAGAAACATTTGATTGACTTACGTTAAGCGTTTGGGTAATTTCATTGACCGTTTTTTCGCCATCTTTCAAGAGATGAAGAATTGCTAGCCTAGTCGGGTTAGCCAAAGTCTTTGAAATTTCAGCCTGTAATTCATAGATAGTCATGTCAAAGCTGGCTTTTTCCATTAACAATCACACATTTGAATATTCTAACATTTT
>CAYRSV010000073.1:0-7871 GCA_964427115.1 uncultured Candidatus Bathyarchaeia archaeon
CGCTTAAACTCCAGGAGCACCGCCTCTTTAGGCAAGAAAAAGACTCCCATAACCATGCTTTGTAGCAAGTTTTAATTCATTTTTTGCTTAATCAGTGGGGTGCTAGATAAGGGCCTTTAGCTGGTGCTGTCACGGCTAAGCTCACTACTTAAGGCATAGATATAAAAAGAAATGGTTTGGAAGCTTTCAGACATATTTTGTACTAATATCAGAAATGAAAAAGACTGTACCAGCAAGAGAAATGGTCGAAGCAATGATACCCTCCAGCGTAAATATAAAAGATAACGCCTAAAGGCAAGCAAGAATAAACTGGTTATTATAAAGCAAAAGTTGGTTTCTTTTGTTTTTGTCCATAGAGACCTTATCCTCCATGTTATTCCTCAACGCGCTTGTGTCTCTTTAAGGGGACAAAGATCTTATATGAAATCGCAATCATTAGAAATCCTACGGCTATGCTCCCCAGCGAGGCATAAGGAAGAAGCGAGGATGAGATGCTGCCAGTAAAACCAGTGACAACAGCGTGGTAGAGTCCATATATGCCTAAAACCAACAAGATAACACCGATGATAAATATAACTAAAAATTGAGCTCTAACGTTCTTAATACTCAAATCGACCATAGCATTTCCCTCGCTTCATAAACATAGCGTTAAGGACAAAAAAGTTTATGGGTTATCCATGACAAGCCCCCGGTCGTTGTTGATGGGTAAGCATTGGCTTAACCGCATAAGCTACCTTGTGCAAGTCCCAACTCAATAATCTGCATATCGATTCGTCTTATATTTTGTTTTTTTGCCTATCAAGTCGCCAATAAAGCCGCCAATAATAAAGCAAACCGCGATACCAACCAGCGAAATAGAATGATACAAATCAGTACCTCCCAACTTAGCCAAAGAAACTATTAACCCAGTCCTATCTAGCACAGTCATTAAAATTAACCAAAACACACCGCCTAATACGCTTACGCCTACAGCAATGTAGAAAACTCTACCTGTACTAACAGGCTTAACTCGAATAAAATAAGTAAACGCCGCCAACACCTGCGCAACAAGTATTAAGAGCAGTACCCTCTCCAACGGAAAATTCATAATGTATCCTGTAAGTACAGAAAACATAGTCATAGTTACCGCAGCCACAAGCCAGTAAATTTTCAATCTCTTCTTATCGAGACCGTTTTGCTGTGGGAACTCTGTTAGCAGTCGTGAAGCCAGCTTACCCTTTTCTGAGAGTACATATTTGCCCTCTGCGTCCTTCTCCAAGAGGTCACCTAAGATTTTCAAATGATAATTAAGCGTCCCTGTACTAACAAAGTCCATGTTATTCATTAAGTCAGTATAGCCTAAGCTGCCCCTATTACTCAATAAATGAACAATTTTTCTCCTTGTTTTATCTTTGAGAACTTTATGCAAGGACTCAAGAGTTGAGGTCGTCATTAACTAATAAAAGTATAAATTACATTTTAAGGTTTTTTGACCAAAAACCTCGTCAAACCAGCCCTTATCACCTTAAAAGTGAAGCTAAAAATAAAAAAGGGGTCTTTAGTTTTTAACATATTCAGTAAGTATTTTCTCTGTTTCTACTGACGACGAAACGATAGACTCTCCTCTTTGGACCATGCCTTCTTGGATCAAGTCAGATTTAATTAAACGACAGGTGCCTTGCTCAAGATATGTAGTGCCGCTCATGCTAAGCTTAGCCTTATCAAAAGCCGCAATGTGGATAGCATCCAAGTAGTCAGGGTCAGCATGCACTACTAGATCACTGCTTGATACCTCTATTTTGAAGGCCTTGTAAGTGCCGGCGGGCACAGTAATATCTTCTACCCCTTTAAACGTTAATATTAAGCTGCCTGTTAATCCGAGGCTTGCATTACCTGTGTTCACTGGAATCGTCCAAACCTCATCTACCTTAACTGAGGACTGCGCTAAGTATGCTGAAATCGTTGGGTCGCGGGTATAGTTATAGAAAATATCCGGTGCGCCATTAATTAGATTCTTGTAATAGTCCATTTTGCTTACATTTATCGTAGCTGGTAGCGTTAGTGATTGGCCTGCTAGTGTTGTAGTCATAGTTTGTTTTAGTACATAGTTTTCATCGTCAAAGCTTAAGACATCTATGCTAAGGGTTGAATTGTTAGTTTGCGGAGTTCCGCTAAGACTCAGGAGACCCTCTTGTTGGGCTACGCTAACACTTGTTATGTTATAGACCATGTGCTCGCCTACGGCATATTTTAGGCCTAGTTCATTTGGTAAGCCAGAGCCTTGAGGAATTACTATAGCAGCGACTATAACCGCAATGACTATTAGGCTTCCCATTAATGCGTATAGCTTTTTTCTAGGCTTTCTGCCCATTGTTTGCGTGTTTCCATTGTTCCCTACTCCTAAGCATTTTAAGAATTTTGGTATATTCTGTTTGTTCATTCAAATTCCTCATTATAGGTTCTTAAAGAAGGAATATTTATCATATTTTGACTAATTTTACCGTCAAACGGTTGATTTCATGGGCATAGCAGTCAAAAATAGTTATCGAAGAAATTCTAAAAAAAGGGAAAGATGTGTAAAGGAAACGCATTTAGCTTAAGGTGTGATGCGAACTGCGTCTAAATAGACAACAGATGCAGAGCCACTATTGTAGACAACGAATACCATGTTTCTGAAGCAGATGTTAGTATATCCAAAGTCATACCATGAGAAGCTACCTGATGGATAGATGGTTTTGGGCGGACCTACATTTACCCACGAGCTTGTGCCTTCATTCCAAATGTAGACGTAAAGAACGCTGTAAATTCCTGTATATGATCGAGCCATCACTTGTACGTCGCCATGTACGTATTCAGAGCCATAGTTTGGCTGCACGTAGATCATGGCTTGGTCACCAGATCCACCAGCGAACATCATTGCGCCATTGTTATCGGGATTACCAAGAATGTAGTTTGCGTTTTGAATGTAGCCCGTTCCGTAAGTATAAGTATCGTAGACAGTGTTGCCGTAATAGTATGGAATCGGATTAGTGCCCCAGCAGTCAAAGACTTCTTCGCAAACATAGCTAGCAGGATATGATCCTAGCCCATATGAAATTATTTGGTCGCAAATCCAGCTTCCGAATCCTGGTAAACATGCATATATAGCAACAGCGCAAGCAACGCCAGTTATGATTATACTCAATACTGCTGTGCAAACGAAGCATGCCCAAGCATCGTCTATTATGATTGCTCCACTTCTAAGGATGTTTTTATCATAGGCGCCAAGATTTTCCTTTACTAATTGGGACACTATTTTAGCTTCATTAGCGATGTCTGCATAGCGGGATTCAAACTTGTGCAGGTTTATGTCTTCGCTTTCGCCGTACGCTTTTCCGAGTTGGTCTGCAACGGTACTTAAGCTATCGTAGAGTTGAGAAAGCCGCATTGTTGAGTTTGAGCCTACCATTTCCATGGTTTCAGTTCTTGAGGCTCCAATAGGCGTATACGAGATATAGGTAAAGGAAACATTGTACGTTTCAGAATCTAAGGGTATCAGAAGCGTAAGCATGGTCATATTGAAGCTATCATATTTGTGGACATCTTCTCTGAGACTAAAGAGTTGAGCTGATCCAGTTTCATTTGTAATTATCACTGAAGTGAATGATACGGTTCTGTTGATTTGATCGGTGACGTTGCTGTCATTCCATAGCAGAGTCTTATCGATGGTATATTGACGTGTTGTCCCGTTATAGGCGTGTTCCATATCGATAACTGTGTGGTTTCCGGTGTCTTCAAGAATGAGCTTAGTTGTGTTTATGTCTGGGTTGGTTGGACAGCTTGGGGTACCAGATTGTGGGCATCCGCAATCCGTTAGTAACCGGGGATTAATTGTTACTTCTGTTTCATCATCTACTACGTCGAATGTAACATCATGGTAAGTTGTGGATATTGGGTAACCAGCGCTCATCCATGCGTTAATACCGCCTAACATGTTGTAGACATGAGTAAATCCCTGGCTTGCTAACATTTCACAAGCTACTGCGCTTCTTGATCCTGCTAAGCAATAGACGATTATTGTATCGTTGACATTGGGTCTTACCGCTGAACCGTTAATTGGCTGAAGCCAACCGAACGATGCATCTTCCAAGGCGTATAAGGGTACGAACATTGCATTGGTTAAGTGCCCCATATCATACTCGCTCTGATTTCTGACATCGATTATGACGATTTCTGGGTTCTGAGTTATCATTGCTCTAGCATCGTGAACTGAAAGGTTTTGATAGTCTGTATCTTTCGCTCCTACTGGGTTTACTAACAAAAAGGTTGATGTTGACAACAAAAGGCCGACAAGGATTAGACAAACAATTGAATTGTTTTTCAATTTTCATCTCCTAAGTTATCTCTTACTAAACAAGAGGTACTTAATACTACACTATAGGACAAACTTTGACAATATTTTTTGTCAAAAGCTTTTAAATGAATGCCAAGCGCTAGTAATACTAGGTCTGCACTAAACTAGCAAAAGAAGAAATGCATGACTTTCGGTTTTAGGCGTTTTTTCTCAGACCAGCAGACACTTCATTGTCAGAAAATAGTATTTTTCACTCTGCATATTGTTTAAAATATCCAGCGCACCGTTAAGGAGCTAAATTACCATCAGCGCCTCTTGCCTTGAATCATTGAGTGTGTTTGTCTGACGTGTAAGGGCTATTTATCCTCAAGGAGATTACTTGTTCGAGTTTTGCCTTAGTAAAATTCAGAGCGATAAAGCGTTTGCGTAAATACCATATCCACGTTGTGGGCTATCAAACAGTCAATTCTGAGTGAAAGAGTGAAAGAATCAGTATAATGTAACCTATCCTATTTGTGATATTATCGTGTTTAGGCTCTCAAGGCATTAATCTATTGTTACGGCTTATTTTGCGATTGTGCTATGTCTGAGGATGGAGTTGGCTGTAAGGATTGTAAGCGTGTTAGGGAGCATGTAGCTTCTCTTTTGCCTTTCACAGTTCTTGAAGCTATGTCAGGCAAACCCTTGAGTATTCGGGGCGTGGCCATGTGCAGTGGCATGAGTCGAAACCACAACATCTACACCAGCGAGGAGCTGCAAGCATTCACAAGCAAGCTGGCTAATGCACCTGTTTACATTGAGCACGTTGCCGTTCCCAACGCTATCGGCAAGGTCACTAAGACAGATTGGGATGGCCACAACCTCTGGTATGAAGCGGAAATCTATGACGAGGCAACCGCTGAGAAAATCCGCAAAGGCCTAATCCAGCACGTCAGCGTCGGAGCAGACTACGAAGCCGTCGACCTTGTAGATGGCAAGGTTCCTCATGGGTTGCATAATGCCGAGTTAAGCCTTGTGGCAGTGCCAGGTATTCCCGAGACTAACGTACAGGTTATGGAAAAGCTAACTCAAACAGAGGGAAGGTTAACTGAGGCGCAAAAGACCATCGAGGACCTGCGCAAACAAGTCTCGGGTGGCGGTTTGCTGAAGAATCCGCCTAAAATGATAGCGGTCTCCGAAGCTGTTAGGATGGTTGAAGCTGTTTTGCCCTCGACCATGGTTCAGCGCAGTTGGAGCTTAGGACCGCAGCGCATGTGCCAAGAACTTCGAAGAGTAGTTCAACAGCTAGAGCAGAAAGCGGGAGGGTGCTAGTTGTGTTTATGCTCATTTCTATGAGGGAGAGTACCAAAGGACGAACTTTGGGAAATTCAAGAAGATTTGATTTGACTTTTTATGGCTGATAAAACTGGCAAAAGCTGGATGGCTGTAGGAGAAACCGACGATCCCAATGCTGTCATAGAGTCTTTTGAGGCAGAAGCCGCCATCACCAAAGGTTCACCCGTTTACCTGAGCTCCGATGACAAGGTGTCGTCTAGCCCAGGTGGAGACATGGCCATAGGCGTAGCCACAAAAACTGTTGCAGTTGGTGGCATATGTTCGGTGCTAACAAAGGGCAGAATCAAAGTCACAGCAAACGGCGCCATCGCCCGTGGATATGGCGTGTGCAGTGCAGGCAGCAACAAAGTAACACAGCTAGTAGACCAACCTGTCAACGAAGGTGGAGCAGCAACCTACACCATATTCTACAACCGCAAACTCGGAACCGCTCTGGAATCCGCAACCGCAGACGGCGACCTCATCTTCATCGAAGTGGAGAAGTGATAGCGGTGAAACCAAGACTTTTCGAAGCATTGATGGCAAAGCCAAACGAGCAACATGAACTCTATGAAAAGCTTAAGCAGAAAACCGAACATCCGTTTGTAAAGCGCTATGTGCAGACAGGTGTTAAAGAGAGCTTTTTCAGTGACCTGGCAGGCGCATTGGGCAGAATGCACGACACAATGGTTGATGCTGCATGGCCAGAACTGATCGGTAGAAACATCATCACCGTCATGCCAACAAATGAAGCGATGGAACGTTTCCCAATTGACGAAGGAGCGGTCGGTTACCGCTATGCAGAAGGCGCCATAGCAAGAATCAGCGCCAAAAAACCCACAACAGTTGACATCTACACTAACCAATTAGCACAAGCATCCGATCAATGGACCAGAGAGTATCTAGAAGACGCCACTTGGAACGTGATGAGCAAAGCTGTTGATAACGTCGGTATGGCGCTTGGACAACATGAGACGGAGACTATTCTTGGATTATACGCTGCGGTTCAAGCAGGCGATTTGGCTACAGGTGCCGAGTTAGCAGGTGGCGGCGCTGTTGCAAGCTGGGCTTCGCTTCTAAGTTTGCATGAGGCTGTCCGAAGAGAGAAATGGCGTCCTACGGTGTTGGCTGTTAACGAGATGCAATTGCATCAGCTGCTAAACGATGACAAGTTTGTGAAAGCTGTCTATCTGCCGAGTAGTGAAACTGACATTGTACAGGGCACTATCGGTAGCGTATTGGGCATGAAGGTACAGTCTAGCACTCTTGTACCCAATGGAACGATGTATGCGATTGACACTCGTGTCGCCTCAGTTATGCTTCTGCGTCGAGACGTTACCGTAGAAGATTGGGAGGAAGTAAAAACTGGAACCTACGGTGTACGTGGAACCACAAGGTTTGGCGCTGGCATCCTGCGATCTAAAGCTATTGCCCGAATGACGAACGTAAAGCAGACTATGACTTAGGCTGCTCTAAACCAACAATTTCTTTCCCCATTTTTTTGGGTACCAAAAAATCGTTTGAGGTTAACCTGCATGAGTGGTGTCTTGAAGAAAATCCGTGAAGTGCTCTCCTATGCGCCTGCTTCAGGCGTGGCTTCGCCAAATGAAAGAGTGTTCTTTGACACCTCATGCATCCCACTGACAGACGTCATGAAGCTTTACGAGAGAGACCCGACCTGCAAAAGCAGTGTAGACCTCTTGGCAGCTTCGACGGTTGGCATGGGCTTCTATACCACTGTCGATGAGAAATACGACAAGGCTTCTGAGGCTAAGGCGGCTGCTGAAGAGATAGGTGAACGTAAAGTCCAAAGTCTAAGGAGCGATGTTAAGAGCTTCTTTGAACAAGTTTTCGGTTTTACGCCTTATCGCTATCAATTGGAACTTGCGGAGATGTTTGAGAAAAACCAATTTACGGCTGTACGTTGGGCACGCCAAACAGGAAAAAGCTTCTCTGTGTCTGCTTTGCTTCTCAAGTATGCATGGGAGCATCCTGACAGTTACATAGCGATTGTTGGTCCAAGCTGGCGTCAAACCAAACTCAACATACGACGCATGGGCGGTTTCTGCCGAAAGCTTCCGCAGCAGCCGGGCTTGCACATCCAGAAAACAAGGATTACGTTGCCAAATGGCAGCATGATTGAAGCCTTCCCCAACAACCCTGATACAATCAGAGGCCCAACCTTCAAAATTATCTGGATCGAAGAAGCCAATTTCGTTCCTAACGACGAGGAGCTCTATGATGC
>CAYRSV010000074.1:0-7752 GCA_964427115.1 uncultured Candidatus Bathyarchaeia archaeon
TTTTTGGTTCATTTTTTGCTGGTTTACTTGTTCCTAAAAATTTATATGCTAACCGGGTAACGTTATTCTTTAACGCGAGGGGAAACCTGTGCCAAAGAAAACTCAACTAAAGCAGCGGAAGAAGAAAGATTACGACCCAGAGGAACTACAATTAAAGGATGAAACCAATACTAAATGGGTCGAAGAATGGAAAAAAACTATAGAAAAGAAATAACCCCCCTGCGGCCTGACGCTCTGCTTTGAGCTTAGATTACTTCTCCTACAACTGTAACGGGCTTTTGTAGAAGTATTTTGAGGTCTTCAACTTTTTCACGATTCAATGTAGCAAGAACCACACTTGCTGGACCTGCAGTTTTTATCAAATCCAAGCCTGAGTCCTCAAATAGCTTCACTTGGCGACCAACAGCGTAAGCCATCATCCTAGCCTCGTAAGCGATGCCGAAAGAGCCAACAGCCACTATATCATGGATAAACTTCTTTTGAGTCAGCATTGTGATGTTGCGCAAATCCGCAATCTCGCCACGTACCTCCGCCGAGATCACTTCCTCGCCGACTTTGGGTCTGCCAATTGCAATCACAACATCTCCTGGCATTGTCTTGCCCAAACGTAAATCGTCCTCGTTTGCAAACCCAATCACCGTTAAGCCTGCACCTGTCTGCACCGTCGCAAAATTGTCTTCCGTATTTTCCATCAAAACCTGATTCGGCTCAAGCCCCAGCACCATAGCTTCTGCACGTATGCCATCAAGAATTTCACGTCCCGTCGGCTCTTTTTCCACGCCTAGAGTAGCAGAAAGTAGAAGCGGAAAGGCGCCTGTAGCGGCAACATCCATCAAGGCAACACGAGCCATGAATTTGCCTACTACCCTGCCCTGCACTTTAAGTGAATCCATCGCTTTAGGGCCAACACCGCCTGATGAAGTGGAGCCAACCACGATGGCGTGGCCAGTAGGAACTTTCAGAATAGAAACGTCGCCTCTGCGCATGTAGCCTATTTGTGAAGGTTTTACCTGAAACGCTATTGGGCGAAGCATTGTACCTACATTATCAACCAGATGCAAATAGACTGTGAGTGCTTGGCGAATAATCTCTGAACGGTTAAGTCCATGCTTCTTGGCAAGCTCATCAGTGTCTGCAAGAATATTCTCGGAGAGTCGCACGTTGGTGACCTTCAAATTAACCACACACTACAAACGTATTGCCTGGTGAATACATTTAACGCTTGCCCTTAGAATGTACGCCAACCAATTTGCCCACATACTAGCTACTTCATTACTGAATTCGATCAAAGCCCAAGCAAAAGAACCCGGCTAAATGTTTATATCAACTTTCACCCAACAAACACACCTTCACAAAAACGGGGCAGAATGATTGATAAACCAACATTCCGCAGTTTACCTGCTGCGAGGGCTATAATATGCGCGTTATCCTCATTATCGGCGATGGTATGGCAGATCTGCCCCTAAACGAGCTAGATGGAAAAACTCCACTAGAATCAGCTAACCCAACGAACATGAACCGTTTAGCCGCAAACGGTTCATCAGGTCTGCTAGACCCAATTGCTCCCGGCATTGCACCTGGAACAGAAGCCGCACACCTATCCATTCTTGGTTACGACCCGCAAATGGCTCAAAGTGGTAGAGGTCCCTTTGAAGCAGCAGGCGCAAATATAGCGCTTCAAGCCGGTGATTTAGCATTTCGATGCAATTTTGCCACCATTGACGATGAGCTTGTAGTTATTGATGAGCGCGCTGGCAGGATCGGGACCGAAGCAGCAGAACTTGCGCAAATGCTACAGAAAATAAAACTCAAAAAGTATCCTGATGTTCAGATCGTTTTCAGGCAGACTTTAGGTTTTAAGGGTGCTTTGGTGTTTCGCGGCGATAAGCTCTCCGCTAACGTAGCGGCGCCTATGCCTAAAAAAGGGGACATCGCAGCCTCAGTTAAGCCCTTGGATAACAGTCTTGAAGCTAACTATACAGCCGATGTGCTTAACGAGTTCACCAAAACCTCGTACGAACTGCTTAAAAATCACCCCGTAAATGCAAAGCGTAAACTTGAAGGTAAGCCCGTTGCGAACGTAGTGATTCCTTGGAGCGGCGCAAACGTACCAATTCTTGAGCCTTTTAGTAAAAAATATGGATTGAACGCTGCATGCGTAGCTGCTGCAAGCGTGATTAAAGGTATTGGAAAACTTTGCGGTATGACTGTAATTGATGTTAAAAATGCAACTGGTGAGCTAGATACTGATACGTTAGCAAAGGCAGATGCTGCTTTGAAAGCACTCGAGAACCATAATTTTGTGTTGGTACACGTTGAAGCTGCAGATGAAGCAAGTCACGATGGAAACATAGAGAGCAAAATCTCTATCATAAAAAAAATCGACAGTATGGTAGGAAAAATCTTAGATAATATAGACCTTATTGATACGGTGATAATTCTGGTTTCGGATCATGTGACTTCTACGCAATTTCGATCACATACAGATGATCCGGTGCCCATTGCTATAGCAGGAGGTCGAATTGTCAAAGACGGGGTTGTTACGTACAGCGAAAAGGCTGCTGAAAAAGGCGGTTTGGGGCGCATTCAAGGGAAAGCTGTCATGCCTTTGATAATGAATTTATTTGACAATCCCTAAAGGGTCAGTAGGATGAGTTGCAAGGTGAAACCTACCTCGAATCTGGTCCGAGAAAACTTTAGGAACCTTAAACCATGTACGCATGGCGCAGATGTCTTCGATGCGGTAAATAACTCAGGCTTCAAACGTGAAGACATAATTGACTTTAGCAGCAGCGTAACGCCTATTGGGCCCTCACAGAAGGCCATTGAAGCACTTAAAAACAGCCTTATCCACGTTCCCACCTACCCTGACTCCAACTCAACCGAACTACGCAAAGCCCTCGCATGCTACTACGGCAACATTACTAAAAGCAATATTATTGTCGGCAACGGCTCAACCGAACTCATCTACCTATTCGCTGAGGCCTTCAGCCAAAGCGGCGACATTGTGCTGCTTCCCGCACCATCTTTTGGCGAATACGAATGCGCTGTAAAAAAAGCAGGTGCAACCGTCCAGCACGTTCAACTGGACACAGACTTCCATTATATTCCCGCAAATTTCATCCGCGCCATGACCGACCAAGTCAAGGCAGTTTTCCTGTGCAACCCAAACAACCCCACAAGTGTCCTTGCACCACCTCAAAACCTGACGGAAATTGTGGAAGCTGCCCTCCTACGCAACATAATGGTGTTTCTTGATGAGGACTTTCTTGAATTTATCAGTGAAGATGAAAAGTACTCACTAATTGGAAAGATCGGTAAATATCCTAACCTGTTTATTTTGCGTTCATTCACCAAGCTCTATGGCTTAACAGGATTACGTGTAGGCTATGGCATTGCCTCCGAAGAAATCATTCAAATTTTGTCTAACGCAAAAATTCCTTGGAACGTTAACTGTCTTGGTCAAGCTGCTGCAATTGCTGCCTTGGGCGATAAAGCCCACTTGGCAAAGACCTTAGAGCTTATACGTGTAGAAAAGGAGTTTTTACTACAAGGCTTGTCACAGTTTAAAGCTTTCAAGATTTATCCACCTGACGCAAACTTTATCCTCATTGATATCCGCAAATCTGGCTTCACTGCAGCACAACTTAAAGCTAAATTGCTTGAATTTGGCATCCTCATTCGTGACTGCAGTTCTTTCGCAGGTCTCGATGAATATTATATCCGCATTGCAGTTAAGACGCGTTTGGAAAACGAAAAGCTATTAACCGCTCTCAAGAAGATTCTGTGACGATCCTATGTTCACATTTGACATTTCGTTCTTCGCTGATTCGGTACTCATATTCGCCATAGCCTTCTTGATTGACGTAGTCTTCGGTGAAATCCCTGACAACGCACATCCAACAGTCTGGATCGGTAAAGTCATCGCATGGCTAAAACCCAAGCTCAAGAATCCGAACTCGAAGGTCGAAAAGATAAATGGTGTCTTCCTATGTGTGGGCGTCATTGTGCTTTTTGCTGTTCCTGTAGGTTTGGGGCTTTGGGGTATTCGACAGATTCCTGTGGTAGGCTGGTTTGTTTACATTGTAGTTGCGGCAGTCCTGCTAAAAACAACTTTTGCGTTAAAATGTATGAAGCGTTACACGTCACCTATTGAAAAGGCGCTTAATAACGGCGACCTTGATGGCGCACGCAAGTGGCTCTACTACATCGTACGTAGAGACCCCAAAACACTTGACCAAAACCATGTGCTATCTGCAGCCGTTGAATCCATAGCTGAATCAACCACTGATGGAGTGACTTCGCCGTTCTTCTTCTATGCGTTGTTTGGAGTTCCCGGTGCTTTCGCTTTTCGCGTGATCAATACGCTTGATTCCATGGTAGGCTACAAGGATAAAGAGAACGTGAACATAGGCTGGTTTAGTGCAAAAATGGATACAATAACTAATTATATACCTACAAGGATCACGGCGGTACTGATGGTGGCTTCAGCTATGATTCTTGGTAGCAACTGGCGTAACTCTTGGAAGATTCTTATGCGCGATAAAAACAAGACCGCAAGCCCCAACGCAGGCTGGACCATATCCGCCATGGCTGGAGCGCTTAACACCCAGCTCGAGAAAGTTGGTCACTACACCCTCGGCGATGGCACTCACATAGAACCCAAAGATATTACCCGTGCATTGCGAATAATGGGGCTCACGGCGGTCCTCTTCGGCATTCTAATTGTCTTGCCCATAATAGCCGTTGAAGCCTTGCTAATTTAACAATAACAACTCTCATCATTTTCTACGTAGTTCTCTTAGAATCCAATATGATTTGTAAATTGTATACCAATAAACCGACCCACTTAACCTTACCAATAGCACCAAAATACCCTACAAATATTGAATCCCTCCAGCTGACCCTGATAAGATAATCCGCACATAAGCGCCGAAGACGGGCTCATCTTTCCCAAACCGCTTAAATTCAAAACACTTTTTACAGAATTACCTATTCTCTGAGCGTTATAATTTGCCCTTTTTCGTAACACCGTAGCTGAGTATTAAGTTTCTTGTCTGTCTCTGTAAAGTAAGTTCTATGCAGTTTGTTGGGCTAAAGACTTAATAGTAAATTTTTCTACTTTTATTATAAGGAAATTTCTTGCTTGTTTTAAGAATTGTTTTTTGGGGTTTGGAAGAATTTGCTACGAAGTTTTGCTAAGCAGATTTGGAAATCTTATGGTGAAGATGATATTCTTACCATTAGGGCAAAACATCTTTGGGATTTATGCTCAGACATTATCGGAAACCTTCACGCGACCTTATATCTGGATATCGGAACCGGAACCAGCCACAATGCATTAGCCTTTAGTTCTATTGCTAAAGAAACCGTAGGTATTGATCTGACAATACCTGCTAACAATATTTTAAAAAGTGCCCAAGGAGTGCATATAATATCAGGCGATGGCACAAAATTGCCTCTGAATAGAATGACTTTTGATGTCGTATCTTTATTCTCAGTTATTGAGTATGTGCCTGACCCGCAACAGTTGCTAAAAGAAGTTTTCAGGGTAGCAAAACCCAATAGCATAGTCATAATCCAAATGCCTAATCGTTTTTTCCCAATTGATCCTCATAATGGTGTACCTTTCATTTTTTTGCTACCAAAATGGCTCAGAAACTATGTGCTTAACGCATTACTGTTTGAGGGCACAAATTATCGAGAAACCCCTACGTTAAAGAAGGTTCTTGTAGCAATCCAAAGTATTGAACCTCAGACACAAATAGCTATAAAGAAAATTCGCTATCCATCATCAATTATATTGCCACAGTTAAGAAAAATCTATGGTTTGTTAACTAAGATTGGATTGCTAGACTTGATTCCTATAGGATATATAGTGGTACTTAAAAGGGAAGCTCAATCGACTGGGTTGGTCTCAAATTTAAAATAGTTCATGCATTTGCCAATGCAACTTACGTTAATATGGAATTTTTAGGGACCTGCCTAGCTCTGTTGTTTTTGTGTGCATCACTTAAACACCAAAATTAATGTACTCAAACGTGCCTTAGTATACATTAGTGTCTTGCCGTTGAACCACGCTTAATCAGAATTTAGCATGTAATGTGTAAATAAAAAAACTAAAAAAGATTACAAAATCGCTACTTTTGTATAGTGGTAACATTGTGTTCTTTACAGAAGGGGCGTGCTTAATTGGCAAATTGGTATTTGCTAAATGCGTGAAGCAGCCTTCTCTTCTTGTGCATTTGAGTTTACTAACCATTAGAGCACCTTTGACAATAAGTGTTAAATTTTATAGAAACCATTATGGGTGGAATACGGGAATGAGGGAATGATAAAATGGTTAGAAGATCTATATTTGATAAGATATTCAAAGAAATGCAAAACATTAGATGCCGACTTGATGACCTTGAAAATAGTATGGCAAGCTGGAACCCGAAGCCCATAGAAGTACCAGAGTCAGAACTTATCTCTTTGCCTGATCATCTTCGAAGAACATATATGGTTGTAGTGTCCAAAGGTGAATGTAGCGCAATAGAAGCTTCTAATTTGACTGGGCGCTGCCGTGCAATAGAAAGCAACTATCTAAATCAACTCGTAAGAATGGGCTGGCTAAATAAACGCAGAGTCTCAAAAGTAACACACTTCCGTGCAATTTCAGATAAAGTACTAACAAACACAAATGCAACAAAACTTAAACCAAAGCAATTCAAGGATATGGTTTCCAATAGGCGATAAACGAACAATAAAAGAAGACAAAAATTGATGCTGTAAAACTAAAAAATAACAACTAGGTTTTTACAGCATTAACACAAGTATGCATAGTATATTAGAAAGAGTTTGTCAACTTGTCTTTCAGTGAAAATTAATTGCTCGGTTGGATAAAATATGTACTTAGCAATTTAAGGGATACAAAAGGATAGCCTAAAAATTTGGTTAAAATTTAGTCATTAAATAATCAGAATAAATCAAGAATATCTATAGTAAAAATAAGACAAGAAATTCCATGAAAATATGCTACTTTTTTAGTTGGACTATGTTTTTAAAGCCTGATCAATTTAGTTGACGGCTTTTAAAGTCATTTTCATTTCTTCTATAGCCTACTTTGTTGCTGTCTTATGATTGCCTGCATGTGTTTTTTTGATGCACACAAAGACATTGATGTTTACTAAGTAGGCTATCAAGTACGAATCAGTGAATAGTAATGGCAATAAAAAAACGCGTTATTAGCATCATAGCGATGACTCTAATAATAATGACAACGCTTTCTGCTGTAGCTAGCATAGGGCCGCTCTTTGTCCACGCCGCTCCAACAGCCAAGACTTTTGGTTACGAAACAATTGGTGCATACACTGACAGGACACCTGCTGGACATAAAGATTCATCTAGATATCAAGCGCCTGAAAATGGAATAATCAACTCGATATCAATGTACATTCAAACTGACGGTGCTCAAATCCGATATGGTGTTTACAGCGATAACAATGGAAAACCCGATAAGTTACTTGGCCAGAGCGATATGGTTACTACAACGGCAAACAGTTGGGTAAGTGCGCCTCTTTCAGTGCCTGTTGTTGCAGGTCAATACTACTGGCTTACTATAACAGCTAATTCAATGGTTTACTGGAACTGTGACTTTGGTGGCTCAGCAGGTAACGGATTTGAACCAACAGCTAATTTTGCAGCCACCTATGGTGAATTTATCCCATGGGGAACAGCAAAATTCAGCATGTACGCAACTTATACACCAAC
>CAYRSV010000075.1:0-7001 GCA_964427115.1 uncultured Candidatus Bathyarchaeia archaeon
ACTGCCAAACGTAGAGTATTCAGCGCTTTGGGGCAGTGACGATGTTAGGCATTCTGAAAGCGCAAATGGCAACGGCGAGTTTGCGTTTATGCTTTTCCGCTTCAAAATAGGCTCCAAAGGTGGCGAGAGCCGTAATGAGCCGAGAAAGCAGTGCCTTAAGCGTGTTTTATTGTCGTTTGAAGGTTACGGAGTTGCCTCGCAGGGAAACGGTGTAACCCTCAAGGTCTGGAACAATCTCTCAGGCGTTTGGGAAGATGCGCAAAGCGGCAGTTCAGGAACAGACCAAACCATAAGCAGCATCCTCATAGAAAACTTAACCAACTATGTCGATTCCGACGGTTTTCTCTATCTGATGGCACGGACAGCCAACCCGTCTGATGGGGTTTCGCCTGCCACTTTGCACTGCGATTTTGTCCAAGCAACCGTTGACGTGCGAGGCATAACTTTCTGCGACATCCACACTTACCGAGACGTCGATGTAACCGACGTCAAACCGTTTCTCTACAAAGAAGAAATCCAAATCGTGGCCTGGCTCTTCGAGTCCATAGCCATTTCATAGTCACAGGAGAAAAAAAAGATGGTTGACACATATCATAGCGACCAAGAAAAGTTCTATTACGTTACCGAAGGCACCTTCGGCGTAGTTCCAGCTAGCCCAGCGATGCTTGGTCACTCCTGCAGCAATTTAGACCCAGACGTGAACCCAAACAACATCAAAATAGCAGGCACAGGCTCAATCGACGTTGTCTCTCTAAAGCGTGGCTTAAGGCAACCACTTCTAAAGCTAAAATACCCAATACCCTCAGACGCGCCGATAAACCTCTTGCAGTACGTCAAGCAAGAACTAAACACTAGCCTATCACTTCAGGTACTCTACTACAAAGACCAATTCGCATTCGCCACCGACATCATAAGCCTACTCTACAAAGGCGCACGCTTCAACAAAGCCACCCTAACATGCGATATAGACGGCATTTTAGAGTGCGAAGCAGAGTTTCCAGCACAAGACATCGAAATAGCCACAGCGAAAATCGCAAACGCCACATACACCGAATACGCAGGCGCTGTTTTAGGCAGCGAAAGTTATGTCAAAATCGGCGGTGTAACCTGTGAGCGGGTTACTTCTTGGAAGCTTCAGATTGATAATTCTTGCAAGGCTGTTCCGGTCATAAGATCGGTCAACGGGCACTTAGCTAAGTACCTTACATGGGGTAAGCGGCTTCTAACTGGTGAACTTACGTTTGAGTTTGAAAGCAAACAGGAAGCCGACGACGTTTTAGCCGACATAGAGCAGTCCAGCTTAGAGTTTGGTCTTGGCGGCGTTAACAAAGTCAGCATAGAGCATTCTAAATGGAACGATTTTTCGCTGAGCGGTAAATCTGAGGACTTGATCTACGCCAAGGTTCCTTTCACGGCAAGAGGACCGCTCAACATTTCATAGTTATGGAGGACAAGCATTGAAAACTGAAAAATTAGAGGTTGATGGCCGATTCGGCGAAGAGTACAGAGGCACATACACGTTTGCTGAGATTACATGGGCGAAGCGGAACCGCATAATCCAAAAGCACACCAAATACAACAAGCTGTCCGGTGACGTGGAGAGTAGCGATTTTATCTCCATACAAGCTGAAACCATCTTGGCAAGCATGCATGGACAACCCCAAAGCCACCCAATAACCATTGAAAAGTTACTGGGCGAAGAAGACGGCATTCCCATCGAGCTTGGGGAATTCTTCTCTAAAGTAGTCAACAAGTTAAATGGCATGTCACGGGAGGACTTGCGTTTTTTACTAGAGCAATTAGACGAGGAAAGCCGCACAGCACTCTTGTCGAGTTTAGGCTATGCCAAACCTTCGGATGGACACCAACCCAACTCGCAAAACAGCCAGCCCGAACAGTGCAGGAGTTCTGCCACATCCTAAACGTGATGGATGAAATGGCTGAGGAAGAAAAGAAAAAAGCGGAGCGTGAAGCAAAACGGCACTAGAAGTAACCTGTGACATCGAAGGCATAGAAGAATTCAAGACGGCTATGCAAAGGTTCGATTCAGGGATGCAGAGGCAGGTTCATAGCTTTTTGGCTAGCTGGGCTGCCGACGTCAAAGCTGAAGCCATGCGCCAAGTTTCAGTCCGCACAGGTTATCTTCGAAGTACCATCTATGCGAAGATTCAGGAATGGGTAGCGGAAATCGGCGCAGACGCCACCTACGCCTTGTTTGTAGAGTTGGGTACCAAGTACATGCAGGCGCATCCTTACCTTTACCCAGCAATCGAGAAGTATCTTCCCCAACTGGAAACAGTAGTCACTGCAGCTATTGAGCAAGCTAAAGCGGAGGCGGGGCTATGAGTTTCCGTGAAATCGCAGTAACTATAAGGGCAGTTAATCGTGCCAGCAACGAGTTTGGCAGAATTAAAACTGACGCCGAAGCCCTAAGTGCCCGCATTAAGAGTTTGGGCGCTACCATAGCTGGCATCGGCGCTTCGGGCATGGCAATTGGCTACATCGCCAACCAATTTGGGCTGCTCAATGACTCCCAAACTAAGGTGTTCAACAGCGCCATGATGGTTGTCTCGGTCATGGGCACGTTTATGACTACCAGCATGGGCGTCGCTGTTGCCCAGAAAGTTTACTCTGCCGCTTGTTGGGTCGCCACAGCTGCACAGAACGCCCTAAACATCAGTTATGGGACTTTCTTGGCTTTGACTGGCGTGGGTATCGCTGTTATAGCGGCTGCTGCAGTCGCAATGTACTCCTTCGCCAACAGTATGAACAAGGCAACTACAAGCATGCAGAACTTCAACTCCACAGCCAGCCAAACCTCCACTGCGACTCGGGGTATCGTGCGATCTGGTGACATGGCGATCTACCGCCAAGGAGTAGAGGACACATGAGCGAACCAGCGCCTCCATACGTCACTCTCTACTCTGGAGTAACAGGCGGTCCGATTAATCAGGCCGATATTCAGGAGCTGACCGTGCACTTAGGCGGAACCGAGGAAGTCAGCAGTTTCGCATATCGCCTCCAAAATTGGAACGGCAAATACAGCCCAAGCGGCTCCCCGATCGCACTTGGCGAGGACGGCTACATTATGATGGGTCGAGGCGTCAATTGTCCTCAGCTCATCACCACGCGAAACGAGAACATGAAGTTCCAATCAAACGCCACTGAGCATTATGTTACTGTTTCTGGCCGTGACTGGGGAGAGCGGTTATTCCGTGAATACGTCACCGAAGGTTACGCTCTCATGAAAGGCGAGGACATCGTCAAGCACATCCTTGACTATCATTCAGGCCTTCCACATGTACGAAGTAGCGTTGAACTTGTCGAAAACACCGACACTACCTTCACCCGCTTAGACTATGAGAATAAGCAGGCTTGGGAAATCCTCAAACAAATTGCTAAGGACAGCGATAAAGCTGGTGCCATTGGATACGATTTTAGGGTTGCACCGGATGGACGGTTTGAGTTTTTCCATAGAGGCGCCAAAACAAGCTCCGTCAGTCTCAGTGAACGGATTGAAGAGGCGGAAACGGAATCGGATATTCTCTCGGTTAGAAACAAAGTCACAATTTACGGGGCTGCCACCAAAAGTACACCAATAGACGTTGACGAAACGGTCGAAAGCCTCAACCCCGCCAGTGGTTACTGGACAGGATATGGCGGCTCTCTTTCCTTAGATGCAACTCGAAGGTATGGTTCGGCTGCCTCAAGCGTCAAGAACACCACGGGCGCCGCTTACAATGCCGTGAGCGTCTTCTATTTTACCGTAACCGTAAACGGCAACATGTACCCAAAGCTGTTCTTGGCCCTATTGCGTGATGACCTTGTTAAGTCTGATGGCTTCTTAGTGATCCTACATGATTCCTCATCACGGGTCTGTGGGCGTAACCTCTCAACTGTCAATAGCATATCTGCAAGTAACGATTGGTCGACGTTCC
Organism: uncultured Candidatus Bathyarchaeia archaeon; assembly: GCA_964427115.1. GTDB lineage: Archaea > Thermoproteota > Bathyarchaeia > Bathyarchaeales > Bathycorpusculaceae > JADGNF01. The sequence goes on from CAYRSV010000075.1 coordinate 3,939, forward strand.
AGCTAGACGTGGGTATTAACCATGCAACGGATTGGGCGGCTCCTAGTGACTTTGACTGGGAGAACATCCGCACCGTAACTGTCACGGCCTATCTGGTTACTCCAGGCGTCAGCGGCCAGGTGTGGCATGGTCAACTCTACTTCACCGGTGCAAGATACAGTAATATGCAAACCGATGCCTCAAGCGTTGCCAGTTATGGCGAACGCCAATACGTTGACATCGTCGAGGACCTCTACAGCGACAACGAATGTATGCTTAGAGCCAAATCAATTCTGGCTTACAAAAAACAGGCCAAAACTTCGCTGGTCGTAAAAAGCACCTTAATCGATTATGGTACTTCGCCCATTCTGCCCGGCGATATGATTGCGGTAACTCTGCCAAACGAAAGCATCGCCTCTGTGAGTTTCCTTGTCAAAAGTGTGGACTATCATCTTCTGGCGGAAAACAACACGCTGGATGTCACTTTGAATCTTGGCTATCAGAAGCAGCTGATGGCTGACTGGATTTATGCCTTGAGAGCTAGGACGGACGCCCTAAGCAACTACAAGGCAAGACGGTAATGGTGACCTCTAACATGAGTAAGCAAATCCTAAAACAGTTTGAAAACATTAAACCCGGCGACTTAATCGCCGTTGACTGGTGCGACGCATCGGTCGGTAAAAGCAGCGGCTCAGGCATGACCATCGACGTCCCAGTGAAGAGCTGGGGAATATTTGTCGGTTTAATCGGCGACAAAATTAAGCACATTGTGATTGCCCAGAACAGTTTCCGCTATGCCGACGGCCTGTTCGATTTAGACTATACCGCTATTCCTATCGGTTGGGCGCTGGGAGTAACAGTTTTGGTAAAAGAGCACATACCAAGCGAATCGGCTAGTAAGCTTGTTAATAGTTTCATGATGGGCGGGCACCGCTCGATGAATCGGCCTAGAACTTTTCGGAGAGCACTTGCGCAGAGGAGGTTGAGCATCGATGGCAGACCCTATTAAGCGTGCCCTAACTAGGAGGCGCTTTGAGAGAGGCCGCCTCGTCGTCGAAGAACCTACTGCTAAGTTGGTGTTGGGTGTCAAATTCGCTATCGGCATGACTGCGTTTATGTCTGCTCTTGAGTTAGCGCACTTAGCCATCTTGCACACCTGGAACGCTGAGATTTTCGCTTCCATCACCGGACTAAGCGGCACTGTGATAGGATTGTTTGTGGGGCAGAAAACTTGACTAAGGGCAAACCTTGGCCGGCAGATGATGAGCGCAAACTCCGAGACTGGTACCAGTCGGGGACAACAGACCTTAGAGTCTTAGTGTTTAGTTTTGATGGACGCTATACTGAAGAAGCCATACGACAAAAGCTCCTAAAGTTTGGCTTACTGAAAGAACAACAACAGCCAAAAAATTCCAATTGTTGTTGTTCTACCGAACTGACGCTTCCCCAAGATTTGCCTAGCATCGAGGAGACACTGAAGATTCTTGCAGCTGCACTGGAGGCGCTAAAGACGCCGGGGCTGGATAAGGCTGAGGTTTTGCGTTTACGCGGCATAATCGCGGGGGTTAAGGTGTACCAGGAGCGGTTTGCCGAGTATGTTCACTATCGGGAAATGGAAGAGGAATTAATGGAGGCTAGAAAAAAGTATGCGGAACTTCTCAAAAAGTCCCAGAGCAATGCATAAAGAAAGACTCTTCGAGGAACGGGCAGGACTACGTTCAGATATAGCTGCGGCTGAACAATTAGGTGAGCGCAAAGTCCAAAGCCTACAGGGCGATGTTAAGAGTTTCTTTGAACAGGTCTTTGGGTTTACTCCTTACCGCTATCAGTTAGAGCTTGCGGAGATGTTTGAAAAGAATCAATTTACGGCTGTGCGTTGGGCACGCCAAACAGGAAAAAGCTTCTCTGTGTCTGCTTTGCTTCTCAAGTATGCATGGGAGCATCCTGACAGCTACATAGCGATTGTTGGTCCAAGCTGGCGCCAAACCAAACTAAACATAAGACGCATGGGCGGCTTTTGTCGAAAGCTTCCCCAGCAGCCAGGCCTACACGTCCAAAAAACAAGGATTACTCTGCCAAACGGCAGCATGATTGAAGCCTTCCCAAACAACCCCGATACAATCAGAGGCCCAACCTTCAAAGTTATCTGGATCGAAGAAGCCAATTTCGTTCCTAACGACGAGGAGCTCTATGATGCAATCCTGTTTACGCTTGGAACAACCAACGGCAAACTAATCGCGACGTCAACGCCTTGGAATACGGATTCGCTGTTTTGGAAAATGTGCAACCACAAAGACTATTCCGATTTTGCACGGTCGCATGTTCGGTGGAGTGATGCCCTTGAACCTAATGGTCCGCTTAAGCCTGCTATTGTTGAGAAGATTAAGCGTCAGTTCGGGGATGATCCGCAGCGTTGGCGTCGAGAAATGGAAGCCGAATGGGCGGAGGATGAAGACGTTTGGCTGGCTCAGAGCTTGATTGTTGCTTGCGTGGGCACGGTGAAGAATTGTGGTGAAGACCTTCAAGAGTTTAATCCTGAAGCTAGCTGTGAAGGCGACTATTTTGCTGGACTTGACTTGGCGCAAACCAGAGATTACTGTGTGCTCTCGGTGGTTGAGCGTCTAAATGATAAGCTGTTTCTTCGGCACCTGAAGATTTTCCAGCAGCCCACACTCTACGCTCAAGTTCTCGGTTACCTCAAGGCACTGCAGGATAGATGGGGTGGATTCCAAAAAATCCGAGTGGACTTCACCCGCGAAGGCCCAAGCATCATAGCAGACATGCAGACTGCAGGCATTGAGAACGCTGAAGGCGTCAACTTTAGTGTTCCCAGAAAAAGCGAGATGGCCAGCCTGCTAAAGCAGCGCATGATGAACAAACAGTTCTACTATCCACTGCTCAATTGGGAACGACCTTACAGAGGCGACCTCTGCACTGAGCTAAACGTGGAACGTTATGATCTACGCAAAGACGGCGCCATTGGATACTCTCATCCAAACGGCACCCATGACGATGTCTTTTGGAGTATCGCGCTAGCCGTGTTTGCAACCGTGCAGATGGAACCCGAACCATTCTTAGCAGTTA
>CAYRSV010000076.1:0-6767 GCA_964427115.1 uncultured Candidatus Bathyarchaeia archaeon
CCAGGCTTCCCGCTTCGCAGCATTAAAGATATAGATTCCATCCCCATCAGGGCTGCTGAACTCAATGCGCATCATAAAGCTGTTGGTGTCCGCATTTTTGCCCCAGAAGGTATACGAACCCTGGTTTACGCCATTCTCAGTGACGCTAACACTGTATTTTAGGCTGCTTGCCCCAGCAACACTCACCGCAGACGAAGAAGGCGCAACCGAAGCCGAAACCGAAGCCGAAGCAGAAGCAGAAGGGGAAGCGGAAGCAGAGGCCGACGCCGAAGCGGCGGGCGTGGAGGCGCCGGGCTGTAGCTCAGAAGCAGGGGTGCTCTGGGTAAGTACATAGTATACACCTATTCCACCGGCAACCAAGATGACGGCTAAAACAGCAACAATCAGCATGGTTGAGATGGCACGATTATCACGTCTTAAAGAGTTTAACATCTCACTTTCTCCCACACCACATCGCATAGGATGATTGATAAAACTTTCGGCTCGCCCGCACGCTAACCCAGCAAAAAACCAAAACAAAAAGCAACACGCCGGGCGCTACCTAAACCCGCTAGCGACCTTTGACGCCCGCGTCAGACTCTAACCTAAGGCGCTCTAGCTCAGCACGCCGCTCCAAAGAACTAAAACTGCCCAAGCTCCGCACAGTCATAGCATACTTGGGCCGACCCACAGGCAGCCTTCCTCCACCTTCAGAGCACATATCAACCCAGCAACCAATCAAAGACACCAAAAAACAGAAAGCAGCCACATATAAACAAACCTCCCAAACAAGAACACACCACAAACAACACAACCCAACACAAAAAACACAGCAACAACAATACAAAAAACCAAGAAGATAAAAAGAAAAAGATATGGGGGACCGGATTATACCGGCAGATTCTGCGCCTATTTAAGTTTCGTAGCGCGATTCTTTTTAAGAGCAATGAAAGCTAGTGCGGCAAAGCATGCGGATAGGGCGGCTATGGTGCCGAAGGGTACTTCTGGGATTACGTGTAGCGTGGGTGTGCCTACGAGGATGTTTTGGTCGATGGCGTCGGTGCCCTGGTTGTATTGGCTGTCAGCGTTAGCGTCAAGGATGAGGTCGTAGTTGCCGTATTGAGCAGAAGCCCAGATTAGGCTTGGCTCAAAGCAGCCAGAGGCATTAGTGGTGACAGAGGTCTGCGCGACTACGATGCTGGAGGTTAGATCGGCTAGTTTCGCATTATTGAGTGATTCTACGACATATACGGTGTATGCGGTAAGGGGCTTAAACCCAGCGCCCTGCACATATAGAGCTTCACCAGCACTGAAGCGATCCTTCAACAAACCCTCAGCACTACAGGACGCAACATAAGCAACATCAGACGGAACTACAATAGGACCAGATAAAGGCAAAAACGGATCCGAAGGACTCACCGAAGGCGAAGCAGAAGGCAAAGGACTAGCAGACGGACTAGCAGAAGGCGTAGCGGAAGGCGATGGGCTGGCAGAGGGCACCGGAGAAGCAGAAGGCAAAACAGAAGCAGAAGGACTAGACGAAGGACTAGCAGAAGGCACCGGAGAAGCAGAAGGCGAAGCTACAGGAGTAACAGAGGCAGAAGGCAACGGACTAGACGAAGGACTAGCAGAAGGCGTAGCGGAAGGCGATGGGCTGGCAGAGGGCTCCTGGCTGGGTTTGGTCATCTCAGAGTTAAGGTCTGTTGCAGAGGGGCTGAATACGAAAGCTAGGCTTACAATAAGGGCTGCAATTACCGCTATTGCCGCAGCTAACATAATCGATGATTTTGGCATTAATATTCTCCTTTCTCAACTCGATTTTATGGTTGCTAGTAAGCTTAGGGGCTATTTAAGAGTTTTGGGGTACAACTATAGAAGAAGAGTCTACTATCAAGACAGCATGCAACAGCGTAAATTATGCACTCAGCCAATAAACCATATAAATTAACACAGCAGACTTCTAATCCACAGCCAAACACACGTGAGCACATGAAAACTCCTGATCTAAAAATCAGCATAAACCTTGGCGAGGCATATAATGACCCCGCACGGTTTGTAAAATGCGCGGTTGTTGCGGACAAGTATGGGTTTGATACGGTTTGGTTTGGGGATCATTTGCTGCCCTGGATTCACAGCCATAACCGATCGGCCTTCGTATGGTCAGTTATGCCAGTAGCGCTCGACAGGACCAAACGCGTCAACGTCGGCGTCCTTGTAACCTCACCCATCGGAGGGCGATATCACCCGCTGATAATCGGGCAAGCAGCAGCCACCATAGACAACATGTACCCCGGAAGATTCCGGCTAGGAGTCGGCTCAGGCGAAGCAGTCAACGAAAACAATTTTTTCCCCGAAGGCTGGCCCAAATGGCCCAAAAGAATAGGCAGGCTAGCCGAATCCGTAGAGCTAATGCGGAAAATGTGGAAAAGCGAAGAATATTTCGCCTTTCAGGGCGAATACTTCAAGGTGGACAGATTCTTTTTGTATACGAAACCAAAGACGGCAATACCGGTATATTTTGCTGCCCAGGGAAAAAAAGCCGCAGCCATAGCCGGAGCTCTAGGAGACCACCTGGTAACCATCAACAGCCCTCAGACATGCCGCGACGAGATTTTCCCAGCTTTCGAGCAAGCAGCAAAACAAGCCGGCAAGGACCCAGCAAAGATGGAAAAAATGGTAGAAGTCCTCCTCTACTTCGCAGACAAAAGCACAGGAATCAAAGAAATTCGAAAGTCCGGAGAAGCAGGCTTTCTAGCCAAAGGCGCCTTCAACGAAGTAGACCCCAGGAAAATCCAAAGCATGTCTTGCACTGTGGGCGACGAAACAATCGCAAAGCACTGGCACTTCGTCACCTCACCAGAAGACCTCATCAAAACAATAGAACAATACCAGCAAGCAGGCGCCACACACATAGAACTAGTCACACACTCACACCCCGACAAAATAGAACACATAGGCAAAAAAACCCTACCACACTTCAAAACCCAAAAACACGCCAACACGCAAAACTGCCCCTAAACCCACTGAACCACACCAAACCCCAATATTCCCAAACATCAAAAACTAGTACCCGAAAATTGACGCATACATACTGAACTGCTTCTAACGGATGATTGTGCTAAAAATTTGCAGAACCACAGTAACCATAAAGAGTACAGTAAACAGTATTGCAACATTATTTAATTTCTTTGTGTTAATCAAGATCTTTGTACTATGCTGACTCGCAATCAACCCCGAAGTAATTAGCAGTATCAACGCGGTCAAGCTAAACAGCAGACCAAGATCCAATAAATTTAAGGGAAAATTCAAGGTGAAGCCTGCCCCTCTTCTTCAAGCATACGATAGACAATCAATACGCTCTTAGCGCCAGTACCCTGCTCATCCTCAATAACGACAGGCTTGCCAGAAGCCTTCGCCAACGCAACCGCAAGCGCACTGCTAAGAGGAGAACCCAAACGCAAAGCAAGTTTTAACTGATTATTTTCTTTGCCGAAAACCTTGAAAGCAGAATTTTCCAGTTTAACATGAATTCTATCTCCTTTGATTTCCATTTCAAAGTTTTGAGCTACTTCCAAGTTTTCAATTAAGAGCCTCGGCAAATTCTCCTGAAGATATTGCATGTCAGTTGTGATTAAGCTGGTATTGAGAATTTTCTCAAAGAGCTGGACTAATTCTGCGCCAGGCGGAGTCAACAGTATGCCTTGAGGATTATTTTTATCCAAATCTTGCTCCATCTGTTCAGGAGTTGGAAGAGCCGCCTTCCTTAGTTTGGTTACATAGACTTTTTGAACGGCAGGTTCTTCAAAGTACTTGGGAGGCAGATACACGACGTCCCCTTCGTAGCCGGTTGCCTGCAATGCTTGATCCAGAGACGACGATACAGAAGACAAACTTAACTCAAAAAGACCCTTCTTTACATACTCATCCTTTCGAACATATGCAAACGTAATGCCCCAGAAGAGCAGACCCAAACCAACGAAAGCAAGAATTGAAGATTCTAAACCAATTGAAAAGGCAAGGGTAACAGCGCCAAGCATAACTAACGTTAAATTAGCAATCCGCATAGCATTTGCTTTTAATTGATGAGGCTTAAGAAAAATCATCGCAGTTGATGACAGCGCCAAAATACTTGTCAGAGCCAATAATACAAACAATAATCGTTGATTAGCCCAATAGTTATTTGCCCACTCTAAATTAAACTGCAGGCCATACTGATAGAGAGTATTATGTATAATATAATCTACCTGCGTTAAGAGATAGCCTGAAAAGATGGCAAATACTGCGCCTATAATTGGAAGTATGAAAGAGGAAAATTTCGCAAAAGTATTGCCTGTTTTATGGTAAACGAAGGAAGAGAACAGAGAAACACCAATTAGGGTTATACTAAGAGCCAGGGATGTGATTATAAGAGTAGAGTTGCCCCAATAAAGCCTGGCCCATTCGTCACTAAACTGAAGACCATACTGGTAGAGTTCGCTGCGAACAGTATGATCAATTTGCATAAACAAAAATACACAAGCAACAGTAGTCAAAATCGCAGCAAGCGCAGGCGCTAGGATGACAAGCTTACTAGTGCCAAAATTAGTAGGTGTCTTAGTTGCCATCATTTACCATCCTGCCCGTTACATCTGGTTTCGTAATATAAGAACTATTCTTTAAGAATTTTGTTTTCCAAATCTGCATCGGATTATCTCGCCTATTTAATACATAACTCTTTAGGAAACCTGTTTTTTCTAACTCTTCAAGGTCTTTAAGGAGCTGATCTTTGGCAATCGGCTGGCTAGTTGCTTTTTCGTAAGCTTCAGCAATATTGTCTAATGTTGGAACAGTTTTTTCAGCTTCCTGAATCGCATGCAGTAACAGTTTATTTGCCTTGGATAGTTTCGGATAGGCAGAAGTGTTCAATTTATATTCATTTCTAGTTTTGAGTAGATAGGAGACTAAAAGCGCGCCCATTGCCATAACAATAAAGATGGCTATTGGCAGACTCAAGGCTGAAATTAAGAGCATAGCAGTATTCCAAGTTTTAATTGGCTCCCAGTACTCAACTATTGCTTTTGCAAAAGGAAACAGCTGCTCTTCAGCATCACTCACATCCTCAGGGTCATCCAAAAACGTAATCAGGCTCAGCTTAACGTTCTTTTGTTGCGCTGTACCGTTGATGTCTAGTATTGTGCTTTCAAACCAATACATTACAAGCTGTATCTGATTAGTTCTCTTGTCCTGAAAAGCAAAATACCTTGCGACCACAGGGGGATTTTCAAGAATTGCGACATCCCGTAAATCCAACTGAGTAACTGTAGCTTGATAACCATGAGATTGAGGCCATTCAACCAAGCAAACCTCCCACGGATGCAAAGGTTTAGTTGTTTCAGCAACCTCTAGCGAAACCCAAACAGCAGAATCAGCCTCTAACTGAGGCGAATAAACATAGGATAGGGAGTAATCTTGCCCTGAAAGCTCCTCAAACTCAACATCACGATATAAAAATGATACTTCATAATTTTCGATTTGTGGAAAAAGCCGAACATTGCCCTTTTGACCGTCAGAGGACGCTGAATCAAAGATCGGTGCCGGTCCCTGAGTTAAGGCAAACGCAGGAGTCTGAACATACGCAACAAGAAGCGCAACAATTATTACTCCAACGAGTTTAGCAGTCCCTACAGATTTAAATTTCATTTTTGACCTTTTAAGAACCCTTTCAAGCAAATTATGATATTCCTGAGCTACAAATGAAAAAGCATTATCATCATGGAACATGTCAACAGGTTTACTATTGAAGAACCGGATTTTAGAGATTCTATCAGATAATGTAAAAAGTATAATCATGCCTATGAAAATAAGTACCCAACCACCTAACAGGTGGAATGCTTCCATTGCAATATCTGCGCCCCACTGATAGCCAATTAGTATTATGCTGGTTATTCGAAGTATGTTAAGGAGATATATTAGCGGAAAGCCAATGCCGAATATGGCGACTTTTTTCCGAATTGTACCGCGAACTACGTATGCAACGAAGGCAGCGAAAATTATGAAAGATATCAGGCTATACAGGCCAGAGCAAGGAATATCGACGGCAAAGGACATTGGAAGACCATCCGAACGAACCAAATTAATAGTAGGCACACCGCTTTCACTCGAAATCCAAGAAGATATACCCACGATATTCACTAAACTATTTCCAGCTTCCGTGGCAAACACACTTAACGTAGCGCCAGCTTTATTCAAAAAATCCGAAGGCAAAGGCGTAAGAAATGTAATAAACGCAATAGAAAATAACGACTCCCGCAGAACCCTAGGATTAAACACAATTAAGATAAGCCCAGCCACAAAAAACGGCAAAGTAATCAGATGATACTGAAGGGGCATAAACGTCTGGGACCCATAAGTATATACAATAAAAGCCAATAAACAGAGAAGAAAACCAACCAAGGTAGAAAGATTCAAGAAATTTCTCCGCTGCACCTCTCTTTCAGTTGGAACCGCATTAACAAAAAGCAGCTTCCTTTTCCGAAAAATTAAGTAAGCAAACAAAAACGGCATAAGTAAGATATAACTACTTTCACTATTATACAAAGCATCGCTAAAGATAATCCTAAAATCCTGAAAATACGCCGCCATCACAGCTAACACGATAACTGCAGATTTTAACAATGTAACCTGCACATGCGAATTCTTAAGCAGCGCCAGTAAAGAACCCCCGGAAAGGCTAATTTTCCCCAATTTCCACATCAACAGACTCTAAATCAATACTTGATAGCTTGACTTCACACAAATCCGCTAATAAA
>CAYRSV010000077.1:0-6478 GCA_964427115.1 uncultured Candidatus Bathyarchaeia archaeon
CTCGGCAAACTGCTCAAGCTGAAAAAAGGTAGTCGAGTTATCGACTTTGGTTGTGGCACCGCTGAATCTCTTACTCTCTGGGCTGAGGAATTCGGCATCACCGGTATTGGCATCGACATATCGAGGGATTTCTGCGACCGGGCTAGGGATAAGCTGGTCAAGAGAGGGTTGTCGGACCAAATCGAAATCGTATGCTCCCCCGCGGCTGACTACGCGTTCGAAGAGGGCTCGTTTGATGCCGCTACCTGTATTGGGTCAACTTTTGCTTTTGGCGGTTTTCAGCAGACAGTCCAGGCGATGAAGCGTGCGGTGCATCAGAACGGGCGCCTTGGCATCGGTGAAACTCACTGGCTTAGCAATCAAGTGCATCCGCAGTATGCCCAAAAACAGATAACTACATATACGGAATCAGAATTGGCAGAGTTTGCCCGAAACGAAGGCTTTGAGCTCGAATATATTATCCGTTCCAGCCGTGATGACTGGGATAGGTACGTTTCGGATGGTTGGTATGGGCTGATACGTTGGCTGGATGAAAATCCCACGCACCCTGATCGCGAGCAGGTTTTCAAGTTCTTCCGCGCTGACCAGGATGATTATTTACAGTTCCAAAGTCAATATATGGGCTGGGCATTGTACTGTCTCGCCCCTCTAAAATCTCATCTGGCAGGCGCTATGCCCTGTCCCTAGATCCCTTTCGCCAGTTTAGCTGACGAGTACAACATATCAAATTCACGCAGTGCTTCGCGCCTGCACTACCAATTCCATCAGAATACGAGGACAAAAAGCAATCTGGGAACAAAACAGCGCTGCATTACTGTAAAAGTGTAACTGAGCGGATGCAATAACACATATTTAAATTAAAAACGTACAATATCATTTATGCCAGTTTTAAAATAATATCCTGCTGGTAGCTAGGCTTGGGCTTCTATGTTTGTTCATTAGCGAAAATCAAGGTGGCTAGTAGGTGGCTAATTGTGCAAAGCAATTTAAATTAAATGGCTTTACTTGCGCCCAAGTTGAATTGGCTAAGAAAGCAACCATCGTATTGTAGTGTTAGGTGATTAAAATTAAATCTATGCCTACTTTGTCAGATGTATTTTCGTCAAGATATGAATATCTAAAGGATTCCTGGAGCAACAACCTCCGTGTTGTTGTACAGGCAGCTGAGCTGCTGCGTAGTAACCTTGGTCCTTATGGTGCATATAAAATGGTTACTTATAACCGCGGCCCAGAGCAAGTAATAAAAATAACTAAGGACCCAATTCCCATTTTAGAGGAGCTATCAATTCAATATCCTATTGTCACAATTCTTCTAGAAGCAGCAAAAATGCAAAGACAAGAAATCGGTGATGGCGTCACCTCATTTATTATCTTTACATCCGCACTTTTAAAAAACGCAAATAATCTCGTAAGTAAAAAGATTCATCCATCCATAATTCTCAATGGCTACTACGAAGCTGCAAAAAAGGCAATAGAACTCATAAAAGGTGGCGCTCAAGATCCAAATACTGACGTACCCAAAAATATTCTGTCTACAGTTGACTGCGGACGAGGCTATCTAACAAAAGACATGGAAACAATGTTACTTGACGCCGCAAATATGCTAACTACATCTGGGAAGCTGGATAGAGACAAAGTCTGCATAATCAAAAAGGCAGGCGGCAACAGTTATGAAACAAAATTAACCAAAGGTCTAACAATAAAGAAAAATAAATGTCACCCTAATATGCCAGATGAAATTTTAAAACCACGTATAGCAGTCACAAGTGGACGCATCGGTCCAAATAGGATTGAACTTAAAATGCCTGGCCAAGGGCCATTTCCAATAAAAGTTGAAATAGAGACACCGGAAGATAGAATTGCCTGTAAAGAAGCAGAAACCCAACAAAAGGCGGCAGCCCTGCGCAAGTTAGAGGAATATGATGTAAATGTCCTGTTCAGTCAGCAACCTATAGATGGAATCTCTAAAAATCGCCTACAGCAGATGGGCATCTTAGCTTTTGAGTCAGTAGACAGAAATGATCTATGTCAAATTGTTAAAGCGACAGGCGCGAAAATGGTGAGTAATCTTGCCGAGCTTTCAGAGCTAGACATAGGTGGCGCTGATAGGTTAGAAACTGAAAAGATTGCCTTAGAAAATGTAGTTATATTGGAAGGCTGCGATTTCATAACTTTTACAATTAGAGGATCAACTCGTCAAGAAATCGACGAAGTTGAAAGGCTAATAAATAATTCTTTAAGCCTTCTTAAAATCGCCGCAGCCTCTGGCAGAACAGTGGCAGGTGGAGGATCAATAGAGGTGCAGGTGGCTACCCAGTTGAAGAAATTTGCTCTGCAATTTTCCGGGCGCGAACAGCTTGCCATTGATAGCTTCGCTAAAGCCCTCTTAGAGATACCATGGTATCTAGCCGCAAACGCGGGGCTATCTGCAGACGAGATTCTAGCACAGCTAAATAAATTCCATACGGCAGGCTTTGCAGATTATGGGATATCCTCATCAGGAATCTGTAGCAATGCCTGTACTGAGCTTGCAGAAGTCAAGATTAGTGTTATACAGAGAGCCTTTGAGGTAGTTACACTAATGCTACGCATAGATCATCAAATCAAATCAAAAGAACTGGTAAAGTTCCACAAAAAATAGGCGAACACTAAATGTTGCTAATTCTGTAACATATTGCAATCGTGTGCCCAGTAAACCCTTCTTAACTGCAGTTTATGTTTATATTAGATATCTTTTGCATTTTTGACAGTATTTTGCGCTGAGATTGGTTTTATTACCACAATAGGTGCACGTCAAGTTTTGCTTGGTATCTGTCGCCACTAGTTTGCTTGCTATGTATGGCTTTGGTTCATATCTTTTACCGAGTAGAATGCTGACCTCTAGCATAGTCACCAGTATGATAAATAGGTAAAGGTTTCCTTGAGGGGTTGCTCCCGGCGAGATAACCATTGCAGCTACGATTAATCCTAGATAAAGAAATTTTCTTTTCTTTGTGAACATATCTGTTCGGACTACGCCAAATTTTACTAGCAGTACAAAAAAGGCAGGTATAGTAAACAAAAATCCGCTTACTATGACGGTAAAGAACAGCATGCTGTAGAAATCCATGATTGAAAACCAGGGCTCTGCACCTACAGCACTAAAAAACGGGAAAAGACCTTGCAAAAATGCAGGAAACAGGAAGAAGAACCCAAAAACTATGCCGCCTATGAAGAGTGATGAAACAGCGACGACAAAAGGGTAAACCATTCTTTTCTCGTGGGGGAAAAGTGCAGGACTGACAAATTTGTAGGTTTGATAGGCAAAGATGGGCATTGTCGCGGTTATCGAAAAAACGACTGCAGCTAACACGTACAACGTTATCGGGTCAGAAATAGAAACTGAGAAGAGCCTTATGCTTGAAGGTAAAAACATGTGACTAATGTAACTTAAAAATACGGACACTAAAGGCGCATAACTATCAGTAGTGGCTAGAAAATCAGAATTAGCCGGAAGAACCAGCACTATAAGCGTAGCTATAATAAATGTGATCAAGACGGTCTTCATACGTTTTACGAATTCAGTAAAATGCTCTTGAAAAGGTACCTCAGCGAACTCTCTTGACATACCAAAGCTCCAATTAGGTTAGCATCTACGCTCACCACTTGTTCTCCTAATGAAAAAGAAGAACGGTTTATTCGCTTAGAAGTTTTACTTTCGCCTTTACTTCGGCTGCTATTTGCTCTTTAGTCTTACCCTTGGTTTCAATTCCAAGAGAACGCGCTGTGTCCAGTAGCATTTCTTCGTCAGTCTTAATTATTCTTGTCTGCGCAGGCGATGCATCTGGTGCATTCTCTGTAATCTTGGCGGCATTCTCAAATTCTTTAGATGCCTTGCTGAATTCGCCTCTTGCTTTCCCTAACGCCTTTGCAAGCTCCGGAATTTTAGAAGGACCCCAAATGATAACGACTATAGCAATTACGCCTATTATTATCCATTCCCAGCCGTTGATCATACCAATTTCCTCTATCCATTTACAGGATGCTTAAAACCTTAAATCAATATGTTGTAGGGCTATACCAACTACATCAAGTAGCTCAATAACAATAATAAAAAAGAGCCTAATAGTACAAATCCTGCAAATTTGATACCCTATTTAATTTACCTATATATGGAAGTTAATTGCGGCAAAAATATTATTATCTAATTGGTGGCGAACGTCGAGGTGAGATTGCGCATCGCACTTTTTCAGCGCGATCAACCCAGCCTAAGCGTTGATATAGGTCAAATTTAAGGGCTAAAGGCATTATAGGGGTTTTTTCACCAATCACATAAACGTGTTCAGGTTCAAATTCGAATTTATCTCCCCAATCCCACTTGCCAACTCTATATTGCATATCGCCTTGAACCTTAACTTTGACTGAATTTAAGTTAAATTCAAAATAGTAACTTCTGCTGTAGACAGGATATTCTTTGCCGTCTATTACAGCATTTCGTGGTAGCTGCCAAGTCTTGAAGCTAATTTTTTCAGGATTGTACTCCTGAACCGCCTGAAAAATTTGTTTAGTGCCTTTTTTTGAAGTCAGTATTTCTATACAGTCGGGCTCAACTTTAATGACTTTTAGTTTTTCAGCCAAATCTCCGCCTATAGCCCACCAAATATTTTTGCCTTCAAGTTTTTTGTGTAGCGCTAATAATGCATCTACATACTGAGTTGGGATAATCGCTATAACTTGGCTTAGCCGGTCTAGAATTTTCTCAGGATTATTAATCATAATCATAATCATATCCTCCAACTTTTATTCTACACATCTTTGCTAACTAGAGAATCGAATTCAAAGCCAAAAGTTCTTGACCCTAATTAATTTGACCTTGCATGCTTTAGCTTTGCATTCGGCTAAATAATTATTACTGCTTCGAATATAGCTCTAGTAATAATTGTATTACAAAGCTAAAGTTGCATCTACAGCATTACAAAATATGGTAATTTTATTGTTGATTTAAGAATATGTGACTGTTGATACGTAGCAACAAATATGCATTCTGTCAGCTAAACTGATTTTCTGGTAACCTGCCTATCTGTAATTGCATATTAGAATTTTGGATCAAGCAGCATGTGTGATTATAAAAATAGTGTTACACTATAAACTTGCAGCAGAACTTGCGTTCAATTAAATTAAAAACACTATTTAATCTGGTATGCGTGCTCAATATTAAAAAATTAACCTTAAATATTTTGTGAGTGAAGCACTACGCCAACAAACCTTTATACAAACTTTTCTAGATAACTGTCTTGAAAGGTGAACATTTTGTTTAGGCGAAAACGAATCTTTAGCTCTACTGCTGCTATAGTGGCTATCATATTACTTGCATCTAGTGCAATAATCTATTACTCAGTAGCGCAAGTAACATTGCCGCCATCAGCACCTAGATTAGATGGTGCATATCTTGCTAGAACTTTGAACGCAACTTCCTATGTTATCAACAATCAAACTGGCACCATAACATTAGTTTTTGCTAGGCAAACCCCGATTGTAAGCATAAATACTACCGGCATGGCACTTAATAACTTCACTTTAATGAGCACCATAGTTGAATTTAAGCTACCGCCTGCAGCTACAAATAATAATACAGTCTATGCTAGGGGCTTTTTTAGCCTACTTGAATCTGAAGTAAACCCGATGTTAAGGCAAGTATTGGCAAACAATTGGACCTTGCTTAATTTACATCCCTATTCAATTGGAGAGCAACCTAAGCTTCAGTTCTTGCATTGGCAAACCATGGGTAACCTAACTCAGATAATTGCGAATTTAACTTCCACACTTGAAATGACTACCACTAGAATGCCTCCACCAGCTCCCATGCAGACTGCGCTTAACACAACAGATATCGCTGCAGAGCTAAACGGAATAGCTATTAATGGACCAACTGCACAAGTAATGCTAATACGCCAAGATGTAAATATAACTGCACCAGGCATCCAGAACATAATTCTAAACGATTTTGCATCAATGGCTACAACATTTGAGTTTGCGCCCCTTCCTGCAAACGTTACTTTGCCAACTCTTCCAGGCAGTAGAAATGTTTTTGTGATGGGCGATTTTGCGCTATTAGACAATGAAGTTGCCGCCGTAGAAAACATCCTTCTACGCAGTCAAACTATGGACCTGTGGCTAGTCTCTAATATTACTACAACTGCCGTACACAATCATATGCTTGGTGAAACGCCAAAAATGACGTTCCTGCACTTTTCAGCCATGGGCGATCTAAACCAGATTATAACAATGCTAAGCAGAGCAATATTTGTAACTTCAATAAGAACAAATATGACCATTCCAACACCTCCACCTAACTCTACTCCAATAAACCGCACATTATATGCTGGAGAATTATATGATGCAAATCAAACGTTAGTTCATGGTGCCTTTGGGGAAACTGCAAGCAATTTAAGCTCGCCAGGACCAACGCTATACCTTACATCAGGCACCACCCTAAATG
>CAYRSV010000078.1:0-6424 GCA_964427115.1 uncultured Candidatus Bathyarchaeia archaeon
TTACAAACCTAAGGATAGCAACTATTGATGCAAGTAATTCTTGCCCTCTATTTAGAGGTCTTTTAGCCGGCGACTTTTAGCTCTTGAAAGTGGAAAAGGTTGACAAAATAAAGGTAACTAGCATATACGTTATGACATCAAAAAAAGGTTAATGCAGCACTTTGAACTTATAGCTGCATTTCTGACACATGTAAGATTCTATTTCAAAGGCTGTGTTTTTTAAGTAACGGATAGGTGATGGATTTTCTGTACCACATTTTGGACAAATAGTCATACTCTTGAGCCCCCCAGACAGGTAGAGAACAAGAGATGCCAATGTCTATAACAAAATTATAAGTTGTGTGGCTGCAAAATGTTACAACAAGCCCACTAGTTAGGGGTTTGTTTTCTTGACATCTTTTAATTTTAGAAGGCTAGCCAGCAGCCCGTACAGGCAGAGTCTAAAATGCTAATTTTCTGCAACCTTTTCTTGCGACCTCTGGTTTTGCCTTATTTAATGCACAGGTTGCATCTTACACAGCTACGTATATAGCTACCTAAGTATTAAAATTGCCAAACCCTTCCATTAACAGCCAACCCGAGCCACTGAATTCTTACAGCAAACAAACCTCATTAATTGTCAAACAATCAAAGAGCCGACAGAGCCCTAAATAATTATGATCGGGTATGCGCCTACCAAGCCCCAAATTAAGACCCATTCCAATGCTATTGGTTAGCTAGTTTTGCCCAGATAGACCCATTTCCCATTTACGATTGTAAAGGGAAAATTTATAATAAATTTGGTGCCTTTGCCTTGTTGGCTTTCAAAGCTGATTGTTCCACGCATCGCTTCAATAACCCTTTTGCACACAGCTAGCCCAAAACCTTGACCCTTCGATTTAGTAGTAAATAACGGCGTAAATAGCTTGGGCTTTATCTCTTCAGGTATGCCTGTGCCTGTATCTTCAACTGTGATTTGCACTTGCTCTGCACTGTCAGCTTGTGCAATTATGCGAATTTCTCCGCCCTCTGGCATTGCCTGCATCGCATTAGTTACTAGGTTAATTAGGACTCTTTTGAGCAGCTGCGGGTCAGCTTCTACTGTTAACGTATCATCTATTTGTATGCTTGCTTGGATGTTATTTGGAGTAATTGTTTTTGATAAAAGTGCAGCAATAAGCGGCTTGAGTTTAACTATTTGCATAATTGGTTCGACGGGTTTAACAAAGGTCTGCAGGTCGCTAACAATTTTATTCATATAGCTAATCTGCTCGGCTATGGCTCGGATGTTTTCCTGCAAGCTAGCTTTATGTTCACTATCAGGAAGCTTTTCTAATTCATTTCTTGCCATGTACACTTCGCCGATTATTGACTGCAGTGGGTTACGAAGGTCATGTCCAACCATGCCAGCCGTGGCACCGATAGCTGCCATGCGTTCTTTTTCTATTAGTTGTGTTTCTAAATTCTTGCGCTCAGTAATATCCTCTGAAAAGCCAATAAGCCCAGTTACTTTGCCATTCTCATCAAAGCTTGGAATCTTGTCTGTGCGTATCCATCTTAGCCCAGTTGGAGATTCATACGGTTCTACTATGCCAATCTTAGGCTGCTTTGACTCAAATACTGTTAAATCGTCTTTTGTCATAGCTTGGGCAATATTGGCTGAATATATGTCAAAGACTGTTTTACCCAATAGCTGCTCTTTGGTTACTTTAAGAGCCTGCGCAAATGCCCTATTTGCCTGTATGAATTTTCCTTCTCTATCTTTGTAAAAGATTATTGTTGGTGAGGAATCAAGAATAGTATTGAGTTCTTGCTGGGTTTTGTTTAATTTTTCGTCTGCTTTCTTGTGCTCAGTTATATCTCTAAATAATACGCCGATCTGGTTTGTCGATAAAGGTATGAATTGAGCATCGTAATAGCGATCAGTCTCTTGGTTGTAGGCTTCATAATGAAGTGTTTTGCCTGTTTTAGCTGCCTTTGAAGCACAATTAAACCAGTACTGCTCTATGGCAGGTGCAACTTCTCTTATGTGCTTGCCAACAGAGTCTGATGCTTTGGTGCCTGTCTGCTTCTCATAAGCCGCGTTAACCTCAAGGATAACAGCATCAGCGACTTGACCTCCTTGATCCCAGATTAACTCAGCCAAAATAAATCCATCATCAAGACCATTAACCAGTTTGACATAGCACTCTTGGGACTTAGAAGCATCTTTGTCAGCATTGGTCGAGCTATCAAGGCTATTTGAAGGAGTAAACACCCAATTCAACCTAAAAATAACAACTACAGGAGGCAATATATAATTTGGGCTTATTGCGTGTTCTCCAATAGCTTATTGTACGTTTTCTTTTTAGGTAATATCGCGTTTGTGCTAATAAATTGTTGCTGGTTTTGCAGTTGGTCTTTATTGAACGTTATCGCATAGTAGCTGTATATGTCAGTTATGAGTTATTCTTCATGCAAGCGGTCCTGACATTATTGAAGCTTAAGTTCTAAAGATGAACAAGCGAGATGAGGTTTAGAGCTACTTCGTTCAAGGTATTGTTAGAATAAGCAGCCGCGCTCTACATAGAGGCTTATTTTACGTATCATTTAGCTTTCTATGGAAGGCAAATTTATAATAAATTTGGTTCCTTTGCCTACTTGGCTTTCAAAACTTATGGTTCCACCTAACGCTTCTGTGTAGCGCTTAACTACTGCTAGCCCAAAGCCTTGACCTTTGGCTTTGGTTGTTAGCAGCGGGGTAAACATTTTGGGCTTGAGCTCTTCTGGGATGCCAATGCCTGTATCTTGGACAACAATTTGCACCATGCCAGCTCTCTTGAGTACTTTGATGCACAGTTTGCCTCCCTTTGGCATGGCCTCTATTGCGTTGGTGGCAAGGTTAACAAGAATGCGTTTAAGGAAGGTCAAATCTAAGCTTAATGCTGGCAGATTGCTATCGCAGCTTAGTTCTGCTTCTATGGTGCTTGGCATCTGTATTGTCGAAAGCAGTTGCTCAATAACTTTGCACAAATCATCAACTTTTACAGGTTCAGGCTTTAGCGGCTTGGCAAAGTCTTGCAAGTCGGCAACAATCTTGTTAATGTAATCAAGGTTTTTCTCAATGCTTTCTAGGCTCTCTTTAGCTTCCTCTTTTGTTTGGCACTGTGGCATGCTAGCTAGATAGTTTTCAAGCAGGTAAACATCACTCACTATAGCCTGCAACGGGTTGCGTATATCATGACCCACCATGCCAGCCGTCTGCCCAATAGCTGCCATACGCTCTTTTTCTGCCAGCTGCCTTTCCAAACGTTTTTTCTCTGTTATGTTTTGCATGCCACCAATAATTCGCTGTGGATTTCCTGACTTATCAAATAGCACCTTTGCTATGCCTTGAACAAAAACATAATCGCCGCTTTTTGATCGTATGCGATATTCATTCGCAGTTTTTTCAACGGATTTAGTTGGGTAGAATTGTTCTTGAGCTTTAGACTTGTCATCTGGATGTATTTGGCTAATCCACCAGTCCACCGTAGAAGGCACTTCTCCAGCATTGTAGCCTAAGAGTTCTTCTAAGCCTCTTATGATAGTGATTTGTCTGGTTTTTAGGGTTATTTCGTAGACCATCATGCCTGCTGCTTCAACAACATATTTTAGCTGCTGGTTGGTTTCAAATAGCCATTGATCTATGTCTACCCTGCTTGTTATATCACGCGTTATCGATAGTAAGCCAGCTTTGTTTCCTTTTTCGTTTTTAATTACGCTAATAACAGTTTCAACAACCATCTTTGAGCCATCAGGCTGCTGTTGTATGTTTACTCCTTCCCAGAAGCCTGTTTGGTCTAAAGCTAAAAACGCTTTATGCTCATCTTCAGGGTTAAACCAGAGCTGGCGATACAGACTGTTTCTTTTTGAGCCGATGGCTTGTTCTTTATCTACACCGTAGTGTTTTGCGGCTGCTTTGTTTAAGTAGATAAGTCGGTCTTGGTTATCAACTGCTATTATGAAGTCTTTGATTTGGTCAAGTGCGCCTGTTTGAATTAAGAAAAACTCTTTAACACTCATACCGTCAAAAGCGGACATAAACAACACTGTTACAAGTTAGACTATTATTTCAAGCGCACGGTTCTTAATTAACGTCCTTATGGCATTTTGTTTAAAACGAACGTGAAAGATTAACTGCTAGTTGGTGTGTACATGCATAGGCTCTAGAGTGGTACCATTACATGGTTATGTGCCAAAGTGTAAAGAAAGGCTTAAAGATTAAAGTGAGAAACGTACCTCGGTGATAGAGAGTGCCTTCAGAAGTCGAGCAAGCCCAGATAAATCAAGCCATGCGTGCTCTTGAGGAATTTGTCAAAATACTTGTTAAGGAATATCCACTAGTATTCAAGAATGGTTCAGGTGGAATAAAAGTTACCCCTTCGGTTCAACATCCATTCTTTCCCTATGAAGCTTACTTAGAGGTAAAGAAAAAGGACTAGTGGCTAGCAACATGCCATCTGCGTATACATTAAAAAACCAAGGCGGGTAACCAAGTAGACCCCAGCATTTTGTATTAGCACGATTAAAGCTAGCGTACCTTTTTTATCGCGCTGTCTTGTCCCTACATTGTTTTTACAAAATGAGCTAGTTAATATTAATTTTTAGGTAGTTGCTACCTAGAACCCGACGCTAAGGTTAAAAAAGCTGGTAAAACCTGCAATCTTGCTACACAAGGGCGTAAAAATATTAACCTACCTTAAAGTAGGTCATTTAACTTGAAAACAACTGCATTTAAGATGCCTTTTTGTAAACAAGCAGAGCCTATCTCAGTTATCCTTTCATGCAGGTAAGCTTATTGTAAATGTGGTTCCTTTGCCTTGTTGGCTTTCAAAGTATATCTTTCCACCTTGGGCTTCTATGACCCTTTTGCAAACTGCTAGCCCAAAGCCTTGACCTTTGGGTTTAGTCGTAAATAGCGGCGTGAAAATTTTAGGCTTTATCTCTTCAGGTATGCCTACTCCGGTATCTTTGACGGCAATCTGAACTTGCCTATTTTTACTAGTCTGTACTTCTATGGTAAGTTCTCCTCCCTGTGGCATTGCTTGCAGTGCATTGGTTAATAGATTGATTAGCACTCGTTTTAGCAACTGTGGGTCAGCTTTTACAGTTAATTCGTTGGGAACTTGCATTGTTGTTTGGATATCTGCTGGGATGTTTACTTGTGCTAAAAGCGTAGCGATTAATGGCTTAAGCTTAACTATTTGTGTTTGGGGCTCAACGGGTTTAACAAAGGTCTGCAGGTCGCTAACAATTTTATTCATATAGTCTGCTTGCTCAGTTATGACCTCAATGTTTTCTTGCAGGTTAACTTTTTGCTCGCTATCAGGTAGCTCTTCTATCTCAGCTTTTGCTAAAAAGACCTCACCAATAATTGACTGCAAAGGGTTCCGCAAATCATGTCCGACCATGCCAGCTGTGGCACCGATAGCTGCCATACGCTCTTTCTCTCTAAGTTGATAAGTGCGTTCTTCTACTATTTTTTCCAAATCTTTGCTATACTTCTCAAGTTGCAGCTCCGCTTTTTTACGCCTAGCTATTTCCTCTTCAAGGACCGCTTTGGAAGCTGTCATACTTTTTAGGTTAGCCGTCATCTGGTTAAAAGAATCAGAAAGTTGGCCAATCTCATCATCCTTTTCCTTCTTTATATGGTAGTCAAGGTTGCCTGAGCCAATAACTGCAATTCCAGCCTGAAGGCTAGAAATTGATCTAAGCGTACGGCGAAATAAAATAAAATAGTTTACCAAAAAATATGCTCCAAACAAGCCTACCAGCACAACTATAAGCCACATATCATATAGCTGAAGCTGGTCAGATCGGGTGTCGATAGCTTGGGTTAATTGGGCTGAGTTAAAGATAAGCTGGCTATTTTCATCAGACTGTTGGCTCCATGAGGTCTGAAATTCAGGCAAAGTTCTTATGCTTTGGTTTCTGGGCGCATTTTGAAGAAGTAAAACTATGCTAGTAAAAGTAGTATTTAGCTGCTGTAGATTATTTTCAATGCTGGCTATGATTGTCTGCTGTCTCGGATTTGGTGAATTTAATTCTGTTAGGTTATTAGAAAGTGAGTAAAAATTTTTCTTCCATGCTTCTAGTTGAGAATTTTCTTGATAGAGAAAATAAGTATCTGATGCCTTGTTAAGCTCGATTGCACAGTTCTGTACATTCCAAGCAAGCTCCTTTTCGCTATTGCTTTGAACTATTTGCGCCTCAATAGTAAGCACTGATAAAGACAGAACTATGAGTGCTATAGTAAAAATAATTATGCTAAGGACGAACTGGCGCTTTATTTTCGTATTCTTGCCCCATTACCTTTAAGTTAATTGCGCTTTTAACTTTAACCTTAACCCTGTGCTATTTGTAACCCCACAAGAGAACATCAGTCAACAAACACTTTTAACAGTCGCTTAGCCCCTGAGCGTGT
>CAYRSV010000079.1:0-6406 GCA_964427115.1 uncultured Candidatus Bathyarchaeia archaeon
AAAACGTTACAAGAAGTAGTGCTCCTAATAAGGGCACATCATTCGTGCAGATACTTATCTATGCGGTCTTCATACTAGCAGCTATATCCATTGCAGTCGCTTTAGGTACACTTTATCAGAATCCTGAACCAAACCCTGAAGCTATACAAGTATCGCTTTTCTTCTTTGCAATAGGCTTCATTGCTATGGGTCTAGCTGGGTATATCTTGTTCCAATCCCGCAAACGTGTAGCCAGCCTCAAATTTGAGACTCCACAGATAATCACCACTATCGAATGCAGAAAATGTGCTATAAAAACCACCCGAGAATTCCAACGCGGCGACTACGTCTACAAAGAACTCGATAAATGCACCAAATGCGACGACAAACAGCTAATAACTGCCATCTACCGCGAAGTCAAAGAAAAAGAAAAACCAGTCACCGTCTAAATTAACTCACGGTACTGAATAAGAAAACAACCAAAAATAGACGGTTAAACCCTTAACCGTCATTCATTTTTTCAAATTAAACCAATCGGATCTTATGTCAAATACTGTTGTTATTCTGAATATTTTCAACATACTTTTTTCATAGAACGTTCTGAACAAGATATTTGTCTACATTGTACGCGAATTTTTAGAACAGGCCTATACACTCAATGAAAAATTATAAATATTAAAATCAAACATACGTGGCTTCACGAAAAAATTTGGAGAGAAGTTAGTGAATATCATAAATCTTAGAAAATTTTTGTCATTTGCTATCGTTGTAATTCTGCTTTTAACAACTACTACTCTTCTGATAAACATACCTGCTACCGATGCAACCCTACCGCCAGTAGTTCAAAGTCGAGCTTTTCTTGATGTCGTACCAAATCCTACAGGAGTCAACCAAATGGTTGGAGTAACTGCTATGATTCAACCTTTTCCGCCAGGAGACCACTACCTGCTTCATAACCTAACAATAAAGATCACAAAGCCAGATGGTAGCATTGAAACAAGAGGACCGTACGATTCTAACCCAGTTGCGGCATACTACTTCACCTATACGCCTAGCCAAGTTGGTACCTATAAATTCCAGTTCTTTTATGGTGGAGAAACTATTATCGCTACTGTATCTGGCAACCCTGTAGGTAACTATACTTATTTGCCTGCTATTTCCCCAGTAACTGAACTCATTGTACAGCAAGAGAGAGTTGAAGACTTCCCAGAAAATGCTCTGCCCGCAGATTACTGGACACGTCCTATAAGCCCAGAAAATAGGCAGTGGTCTACAATCTCAGGAAACTGGCTAATGGAAAGCTATAACAGAACTTACAGAGCATGGGACTCTTCTAGAGGCTTTAACCCCTACAGCGAAGCACCAAGAACAGCGCACATTGCTTGGATAAAAGAATTAGACTTTGGCGGCATAGTTGGAGGGGAATTTGGCACAACAAGCTACTATGGAGGAATGACATATGAAAACAAACTCATGCCACCAATTATCATGAACGGACGACTTTATTACAACACCCGCTTAGGCTCTTCAGGATTTAACGGATTTACCTGCGTTGACTTACGTACTGGTGAAACAATTTGGACCCAAAAATCAAGTTATACTCTAACTCTTGGACAGCTCTACAATTACATTTCAGGTAACCAAATGGGAGTTATCCCATACCTATGGAGCTTAGGCAGCACATATAAAATGTTTGATGCTTTTACAGGCGAGGAAATAACAACATTCGCAAACGCAACCAACGGTGTACCAGTTCTAGGCGAAGATGGCACACTCTATGTCTACATCGTAGACAGCCAACGTGGGTGGGTGTGCAAATGGAACTCAACTAAAGCATTTGAAAATCAGAGTCCTTCAATGATCTCATTATCTGGAACAGGAGTCGGTAGATGGCGTCCAGTAGTGGGAACTTTTGATTGGAGGAAAGGAATCGAATTCAATCAGACTGTGCCAAAAGTTAACGCAACAATAGATGGTATAGTTCGCTACGCCACCGTTCGAGATATCACTGCTAACACACTCGTATGTACAGTAGGTGTTGACCAGGAAAGCAAACTAGAAGTTGGATACGATATGACTACAGGGCAGCAAAAATGGCTCATAGAGAGCATAGATTATCTGCCAGGATACTACCATGTAAGTGGAGAGGGGCGCTTCTTCTCATGGGATCCAGTAGCAATGACTTGGGTTGCCTATGATGCTACCACCGGCGATAAACTTTGGGTAAGTGAACCACTTGACTATCCATGGGGAACCTACACTGCTCAACCAATAGTGGCATACAATAAGTTATACGTTCCAGCATATGATGGGTGCATTCATGCATTTGACATCACAAATGGAAAACGAATCTGGAAATTCTATAGCGGCGATGCAGGCACAGAAACTTTCTATGGTACATATCCTTTCCAATATGGTCCAATAGTTGCTGGTGGAGTGCTTTTTGCTGGTAACGGTGAACATTCACCTACACAGCCCTTAATCAGAGGTGAACGCCTATTTGCCATGGATGCTTACACTGGAGAGCACATATGGAACATAAAAGGCATGTTCCCAATCGACGCCATTGCAGACGGCTACCTAATATCCTATAACGTATATGACAACCGCTTGTATAGCTTTGGAAAAGGACCAACCAAGCTTACTGTTTCTGCTCCACAAACACTTATTCCTGAAGGAAACGGAGTAATGATAACTGGAACAATCACTGACCAATCAGCCGGACAAAAAGACACCCCAGCTATATCTGATGAAGACATGAGCGCGTGGATGGAATATCTGCACATGCAAAAGCCAAAACCCCAAAATGCAAAAGGCGTACAAATCATGCTAACTGCTATTGATTCACAAGGAAACCTGCACAACATAGGCACAACCACAAGTGACACAGGAGGCAGCTACGGCAAAATATGGACCCCGCCAACAGAAGGAACCTATCAAATAATTGCTACCTTTGAAGGATCTGAATCCTATGGAAGCTCATATGCAACAACATATCTTGGAGTAAGCAAATCAGAAGCATCAATTTCCCCTACTCCCGCCACGCCGAGTCCTACACAGACAATAAACCCAACAACTTCAACTTCGCCAACAGCCCCACATACCTCGCCAACCCCAGCCTCACCCACGCCAGCACCACAACCAGCTAGCGATATGTCATTTACAACCTACATTGCAGTAGCAGCCGCAGCAATCATAGCAGCAGTCGTCGCAGCAGCATTGCTGCTAAGAAGGCGTACAAAATAAAACCAAATAAAACAACCAACCTTTTTTCTTTAGTCGTAAAAACAAGGGCTGAAGGGCTTTGTTGATCAAGGATTCGTCTTTTTCCCTTCTTTACTTTTTTATTTTTTGTAGGATTTTGTCTTTTTTCTTATTTGGCTAGTTAGGGTGCAAAAGGATATATGTAATCGGTCATCAGTAGTCTTTTGGGAACTTCTATGAAAAGAACATTTTTGTCCTTTTCTTAGTGTTCTTGGCTTCGATTCTGGTGTCTTCTGCTTTTGCTCAAGATCAGAGTCAGTTTGTTGGAAGTAAAAAGAGTGACGTCTACCATTATCCATCAAGTTCTGCAGCTAAGAGAATACTTTCTGAAAATATAATCTATTTTGTTGATGCACAAGATGCAGTAAATAAGGGCTATGAGTCATGTGAAATCTGTGACCCACCTTTGCCTTCTGATGTTTCGTCTATAGCAACACCAACCCAGACAGCAACGCAAGCAATAATTTCGCCAACGCCTGCTCCAACACCTACTCCTATGCCAAGTTTAACTCCTATACCTACTGCATCGCCGAGCGTTACCACGTCAACTGTAGCTCCAACAGCTACGCAATCAACTCCTCAATTAAGAACGCCAAGTCCTTCAACTGAAGCGCCTTCAATGAGCCCAACTATTACCCCTACTCTGCCACCAGAGTTGTATGCTAACCCAACAATCGCATCAGAACAAGAAACAGCGACGCCACAACCAACGACTACAATTCCAGAACTAACACCAACAATTACACTTGTCATGTTGATAACATTCACGAGCATTGTAGCAATCTACCAAAGAAAACATTCAAAACATTAAATAATCAAACAATCAATAGCCGATTTACAAAACTGCTATTCTTCTAATGAATCGAAAGTGCTAAGACTAACGTTAAAAGGTTCGCATGCCAACTCAAATTAGGCTTTATGTTAGAGTTGGGTCTATCTAGTAGCGGTGCGCGTTTCCAAAAAGCCCTTACTCAATATCATAATACAAAGGCATGATAATTATATTGTATCAACATAGCACCCCCACCCCTGTAGGAAAAACAAAATAAGACTGCAGGCTTGCCCTATTTTCCAAAATATCAAGACAAGGCTGTGCGCGAACAACATGAGATTTTTGATAAGAATGAACTATTGTTGCCCACTCTCATTCTTTATACATATTTTAAGTCCCCAACCAAAAAGAATAGGAACATGATACGTGAACGGGTAATATCCATTCAGTTGCTCTAAATACTCTTAAGCATAGGTGATGCATAGAGGTATATTCTAGAATTTTAAGTCATTAAAATCATGGAAACAAGCCAAAATAAACACACATTAACACCCAATTGCCCAAAGAGTCATACGAGGCATTTATTCCAAGAGAGCTAAATTGGATTAAGCAGCAGTAACGTGCTTATTGGTTTGGTACAAATGGTTGTATTATCATTAGGCTGATTAAGAATATATTTAAACTAATTGTCTATTTATACCAGCTAATAAGGCGTGTGCCTGATGACCTGGTTGGGCGTATTTTATGGAGCCAAAGCTAAAGCGTTCTGTTAACCTTTTCACCTTAACGATGTATGGGGTAGGTGTAATTCTTGGCGCAGGCGTTTATGCAATTATCGGAAAAGCTGCTGGGACAGCTGGCGGTTCTCTTTGGTTATCTTTTCTTATTGCTGCTTTGGTGGGCTTACTTACCGGTTTGAGCTATATGGAGCTGATTTCTATGTATCCTCAAACGGCAGCTGAGTATGTTTATGTGAAAAATTCGTTACAGAAGAAGTCTATTGCCTTTATTGCCGGCTGGATGATGTTAGTTGCCGGCATTGTTTCAGCAAGCACAGTGGCTATCGGTTTTGCTAATTATTTTGTGGGATTATTTGGTGGCTATGTGGTTTTAGTGGCTATCCTATTGGTGCTTGTTCTTTCTGCGGTTAATTTTTGGGGAATCTCTGAGTCAACAAAGCTTAATGTTGTTTTTTCTTTAGTTGAAATCGGCGGTCTGCTTATTGTGATTTTTGCCGCCTTGCCTTATGTGGGTACAGTTAATCTTTTAGAGATGCCAACTGGCTTAATTGGAGTAATTAGTGCAAGTGCGCTCATCTTTTTTGCTTTTACAGGCTTTGAAAGCATAGCTAACGTTGCAGAAGAAACAAAAAACCCTGAAAAAACAGCTCCCCGAGCGTTATTTATCGCAATGACTGTAACTACGATAATTTATGTGTTAGTTAGTATTTCTGTAGTTAACTTGGCAAGTTATGAGCAGTTGGCAGCTTCTCCGGCGCCTTTATCGTTTGCTGTTTCACAAGCGTTTGGATCTAATGCTTATACTTTAATGTCTGCTATAGCGCTTTTTGCGACTGCAAATACAGTGCTTATTATGCTCATTGCTACCTCTAGAATAATGTATGGACTAAGCAAAGATGGGGCTCTGCCTCAAAAGTTTTCGCGTCTTCATTCAACTCGTCAAACGCCTTGGGCTGCAATTTTTGTAGTTCTGATATTTACATCGTTATTTGTCTTGTTTGAAAGTATAGAATTTGTTGCAGGTTTGGCTGATTTCAGTCTTTTTATTGTTTATGGGTTTGTTAATCTTTCATTAATTATTCTCAGGTTTAAGCAACCGCATACTGAACGAAAATTTAAAGTGCCATTGAATATTGGAAAAATGCCAATACTTCCCTTGGTAGGTCTTATTGTAACTATTCTTCTTGCCATAAACCTTGACCTGTTTGTTATTGTCTTAGGATTAATTATTAGTTTGATTGCAATTCCAGTATATTATCTGCTAAAAAAGATTCAATAACCCAGCTAGTATAGAACACTATCCTTCTTTACTGGTTTGACCATTTTTCTATTAGTAACAATTTAAGTTGCTAGGAACCTGATAAGTTAATAAAAGAGTAATTATAGCAGTTTATTAGGTGGATTTTTAATGTCCAAAGAATCTGCAAATAATTTTACGCATGGTAGAAGTGCAGCCATTATTATACCTGAACCTCGACCTACTGGCGATGCGTTCGAGTGTCCGCACTGTGGTCAAACCTTTCTTGAAAGGGACATCTACAAAGAGCACTACAAACAAACCCATACATAAACGCATATCATCCGACTTAGTCACCGTCTAAGTTAAGACGGTGCATCCATCTTCTTTTACAATTATTGTATGCTCAGCTTG
>CAYRSV010000080.1:0-6351 GCA_964427115.1 uncultured Candidatus Bathyarchaeia archaeon
ATCCCTTTGTTTATAGTCTGCTTTCTTGCATATTTATCTTGGGATTAAAAATTTTATTAATCTACCACAAAAGATGTGTAGGTCAATGTTCTAAAGCATGCGAGTTCTCTTTTGTTGTCTTGATGCACTGAACCATCTATGAAAGATGTTTAAAGAAAATGCCCTTTTTGTTTGAAAATTTGGGTTGCCAGGTTGGGTCTAAACCCGACACTTGTCACCTTCCTTGAGAAAGGTACTTACCAAGAAGCACCAGTTTGATTGCTCAAAAAGATGCCATATTTGATAGTAGCCCGCTCAAGTACTAATGCCTATGCCGAGCGTGTTCCCCAACTGGCAAATACTACATGCACAGCATTCCATAAGACTCTATGTTGGCTCAGCCACACTACAGCTAAAATAAAAATCAAACAAAATCCTCGCTAAGCAGACAAATTGCAACCTTCTCCTGACATATGTGCAATATTTGAAAAAATGCCATGATAGCCCGATAAGACTGACACCAAAGCATGATTCCATATGTTTTAGCTTTGGATATTTGATATAACACGTTTCTTCAATGAACTAAAATCGTGCTGCCTTTTAGTGAAATTCAAAAAATTAACTTAGTGTCATGATCCTTTTTGCCTAACATATGAAAATATTGAGCCCAAAACCCACTTTAACAAAAAAGGTTCCTATCGATTTAGGTATGAACCAGTACGTATTGGAAATCGTCGTTAGGGTCAATATTTAGTCTGGGACATTTATCTTTCCTGATTTAACTGCTTCATATAGTTGTTTCCAAAGCTCTCTTTCTCGTCTAGTTTTGAAAAACACTCCAAGCGCTATTGCTACATATGCAATGGTAATGACTATGCTTATCATTAAAGATATGAACTGCGATTGCGGTCCGAAATAGGCGCCTGCATATTCGTCAAACGTGAGAAGCAACCAATATTCATCAACAATTAATCCTAAGCCTATACCAAAGAATATGTGTTGGACCCTTACAAACCAAGGGCCCTCAAAAAAAGTAAGCATCAACCCAAGCACTAATAAAATAAAACCATAATTAAAATGGTGATAATGTATATTGAAGCCCCAGAGTTGAAAAACTAAGCTTGACCCTGGTGACAGGGCAGTAATCAATTTCGACCCCCAAAGAGCCACAATAAAAGACACTAACCCAATAAATGGCGCCTCACGCCTTAGAACAAGCTTATGCTCAAGGCTTTCTCTAATTTCGCATTCTAGCTTCTGCTTTAAGTTTTCTTTGTCTGGCATTTTGCTTAATCCCTATCCGTCAAAAAATATCCTGTTATCACCTAATTTTCAGATTGTAATTAAGACAGCTAAATATTGAAATTCAACAATAAACTTGGTAATGCAGTTAGTGCTTAATTCTTTGCTTGTTCAACACTAGGTATTATTTTTATCAAGCTCTAAAAGCGTTTTGCTCTATTGAAAAAAGATCGCCAACTCCATTCATATGCTTACGCGCGAGTTGAATTTTTAAGCTAAATTTTCAATAGAGCAAATAAAAAAAGGCGTTGATGAGGATTTAATCGATTCTTATTGATTCGCCTTTAGGTTGATCATTTCTCTGCAGGGGTAAAGTAACTTTAAGAACACCGTTTTTAAAAGTTGACCGAGCCTCTTTAGTAGCTACTTTTCTTGGCAATTCGATTTCTTTGTAGTAGCTACGCTCAGGGTTCTCAACTGAAATTGTCAGCGTATCTTCTGTACCGTAAATTTTGATGTCGTTCTTGTCAACGCCGGGCAATTCAGCAATAACTTCCAGACCATAGTCGGTAACTGTCATATCAATTAGTGGCTCTCGCTCTTTCTTAACGTCCACAGCTGCCCTGTTGCCAAGTTGGAGTTGTCTTTTGATGTTTCCAAATTCTTGGATTTGAGGTTTGCCATTTGGGCCAATCTTTATTGTGTAGCCGTAAACGAACGGTCCCCATTCTTCCACTTTCGAGCCGTCAGATAACACTCTTGTCTGGTGGAGGTCTTTTGGTGCTCTTTTAGCTAGTTCGTGAAATTCACGTTGCATATATGCAAACGTTTCTCTAATCTGTTCTTCAATGTCATCAAATATGCTTCTTTCAGGGTAAGGGTAGCGCCGTCTTCTAGCCCAGATGGGCATCCAATCATCTTCGTCTCTATACATTTACTTGACCTCTTTAAATAAAAAATAGGGGTTAGTCGTAGCTTGGCATGTCAGGGGACTTGGGCATTTTAGGCTCTTTGTCCATGCCTTTAGCTGCGATTAAGTCATCGATTTTTAGTATCATGTTTGCCGCTTCGGTAGCCGACTTGATTACTTGTTGTTTTACCCGGATTGGCTCAATGATGTTAAGCTCAAGCATATTTCTGATTTTACCTGAGAAAACATCAACGCCATAGTATGGACTATGCTCGCTTTCATGCTCGGCTCGAAGGGCTACCATGATGTCGATGGGGTCTAAGCCTGCGTTTTCAGCTAGCATCAAAGGAATAGCTTCCACAGCATCAGCATAAGCTTCTATTGCTAGTTGCTCGCGTCCGCCAACCTTGACAGCGTAGCTACGTAGTTGTTTTGATAATTCGGCTTCGGCTGCGCCCCCACCGGGAACAATTTTGCCATCTTCAATTGCGTTTCTGACCACACATAAGGCATCACGCAGTGAACGTTCTGCTTCACCTATTACATGGTCGCTTCCGCCTCTGATTACAATAGTTACGGCTTTGGGATTCTTACATTCGCGGACATAGATGAGCTTGTCTTCACCGATTTTGACTTCTTCGACTGTTTTTGCTTCTCCAAGTGCATCAGCTGAGAGGTCTTTGATGCGGGAGATGATTTTTGCACCGGTGGCTCTTGCGAGTTTTTCCATGTCACTGCTGCTGACGTTTTTTACTGCGAGTATGCCATTTTTTGATAGATAATGCAGTGCTATATCATCGATGCCTTTTTCGCAGAATAACACGTTTGCACATGTGGTACGCACTTGGTCGGTCATATCTTTAAGCATGCGTTCTTCTTCGTCGATGAAAAGTCGCATCTGTTCTGGTCTTTCAATATTAATTTTGGCGTCGAATTCAGTTTTTTCGATTTCTAGTTTGGCGTTGAGTAAAGCAATTTTTGCATTATGTATGTGTTTGGGCATTTCGCTGCTTGCAACTTCTTTGTCTATGACCATGCCTTTGACTAGTTCAGTATCTTCTAGGCTCTTGCCATGTTTCTTGACGATTTTGATAAGGTCTATGTCGGCTCTAAGTTTTCCATCTCTTGTTTCAGCAACCTGCTTGACGGCGTCAACTGCGAGTCGAGCAAAGAGTGGTTTAGCGCCTGTGATTCCTTTACTTCCAAGAGAAGTCATAGCAACATTAAGCAACATCTCATCGTCTTTGTCGCTTACTGTAGTTGCCATGCTGTTTAGGACTTCTTGGGCTTTATCACTAGCTTTTTTATAGCCATCAATGATTACAGTCGGATGTATGGACTCATCGAGGAGTTTTTCTGCCTTTGACAGTAGTTCTCCGGCCAATATTACAGATGATGTTGTGCCATCTCCGACTTCATTATCTTGGGTTTTGGCTACTTCAACGAGCATTTTGGCGGCAGGGTGCTGTACGTCAAGCTCTTTGAGAACTGTGGCGCCGTCGTTGGTTATAGTCACGTCGCCTATACTGCTTACTAGCATTTTATCCATGCCGCGCGGTCCAAGGGTTGTTTTTACAGTTTCAGCCACAATTTTGGCTGCCTGAATGTTATTTTTTTGTGCATCTTTTCCTGTTGTTCTTCCAGTTCCTTCTTTTAACACAAGTATAGGTACATTTCCTGTTGGTATTGCTGCCATGTTAAATCACCCTCATTTTTAGTTAAGAGTTGCTAAACATAGCAGTTTTAATTAATCATAAGTTCAAAAATATAAGTCTTCTTGTTGACTAATCATTGACATATTTAATATTTATCTGACCAATAAGCTTTAAAAGATATTTCAACATTAAGTAAATTTCCCCAGTGAAGCTCTTTCGAGCCAAGTGGAATGGGTGTAAATAGTGCCTTAACATAGCCTCATCAGCAACTTCGCTAGAACGCAGGCTGGCGAATGCTGAATTGATACATCCATGGTGCACGTCAACGAAGTTCAAAAGCTATACTACGCCCATTCCACGCCCCCGAAAATTCAGTCCATTATTTCAAAATACAATAGAAAAACATCGCTTTCAAAATTTTTAACGACCGCAAATCGCAGCGACCATACAATTGACATATTTTTATGCAAGAATCAGTTGCTTCAAGTCCTTCAGGATATTATCTGAAGGAATAGCAAAACCAATGCCCTGTGATTCTTGAACGATTGCAGTTGCTATACCTATTACTTGACCTTGATAGTTCATAAGTGGTCCTCCTGAGTTGCCCGGGTTTAGAGGCGCAGTTGTTTGAATAACGCCTGTTATGGTACTTTGGGAGGATGTAGTTAATGTTCGATTTAAAGCACTAATTATCCCATTACTCATTGAGCCAGCTAAACCATAAGGTGTGCCCACAACTATAACGGGTTCACCAACTTTTAATGTTGATGAGCTAATAATTTCAAGAGACTTGTAATTACCTTTTGGATCATTTATAGATAGAACAGCAAAATCATTATTTGGATTTGCACCAAGCAAAGTGGCATCACATACTTCTCCAGTCGTCATAGTAACTGTAATGTTTACTGCACCGCTTATCACATGATTGTTTGTAAGAATTAGCATACGTCCAGAATAGCTATAGATAAATCCTGAACCTTGAACGCTTGAATAATAAATACGACCAAAAAAGTCAACTTGCCGTACTAAGCCTTGGACCACAACAACGGATTCTTTGACCTGTTCAAACAATTTGCTTAGAGAGAATGCATTTTCAGATCCAGAGGTCGCATTTGGCTGTATGTAGAGTGGAGTTGTTTGAATTGAATTAACGTTTTCTTTTAAATGATTGATTTGTTGCTGCAGGACCGATAGTTGACTTTGCATAGAGGCAAGTTGAACTTGGAACTCGGTCATATTTTGTTCCTGTGTAGCAGGTTTCGCCTGAAGCTGGTTAAGCTGAGCCTGCAAATTAAAAAGTTGGCTTGTTAATTCATTGACTACATCAGTGATATTTTGATAATTCTCACTTGGATTGTTATAATTTGCAATTATTGCCTCTTGAGGTCTATTTTGGAGATTCTCCAAACGTTCTTGAGCAATCGATAGCTGATTTTGAATATTTTCCAATTGTTCTTCTAGGTCAAGTATTTTTTCAGAATTTGAGTAGGGACTTATTAAGTATCCGAATAACCCACCTGTGAGAAAGCAGATTATTACGATGCCAACTGTAAAGATAAGAGATAACCGGCTATTTCTAGTTCCTGAAGGATATACCAAACTTATGCTCACCTAAGTTTGATAGCTATCTAACGTGCTGTCTTTTATTAGAAATGTTATACAGATAAGCCTTTTGTTGATCGGCAATTAATATAAAAACGGTAATTAATAAAAAAATATTTAGTATATTCTTGGGCAAGGCACCTATTGGATGATTATCGCGAGGGCGCTCGCATAACAGTTTATGTGCCCCTTTGGGGACACCTAAGCGAAGCCCCAGAGCAAGCATACAATCGTTTCACTTATCAATCAAATTGTATAACATCCAGCTCGATTATTTATCGTGAAACTAAGCCTAAAGAGCGGTCAATAGACTCGGAAATTTCGAATATGTTTTCAAATAATCGATTAATATCCCTGCGGATTTCTTCCATCGTATTCTTCAGGCTTCTTTCTCTAAGTTTGAATTTGCTTTCATGAAAAATAACTAACCCACTTTTCATCATTTTGTTAAGGTGGTGAATCATTGTCCCTCTAGTTAAGCTGAGTTTTTCAGCTAGTTCATCACTAGTTAACCCATTATTGTGTGCGGTTGCCTCAACAAGAGCCTTAAAAATTAAGTACGCAGTTTTTTGTTTGTCTCTAGATTCCAAAAAACCGAAAGTTCGACAGAGCCATTCAAGGTCTGTTTCATATTCTGCTGTTGTAGGTTTTCTTACTGATAACAGAAGATATTGAGCCAAAGATTCTTCACGCGAGGACATGCACATACAACCTCGGTTGCAAATTTAACGTCTTCTTGTTGACCATTAATTAAATAAGTAAAACTTAAATGTTTTTTGTTTCGCAAAAATTAATGCGAGGGTTCATGGAAGATCAGCATAACTTATTTGGAGTAAAATCAGCCAGCTTTTCGAGTTGTTTAGAAATCCAAAGAAATCAATCAAGCTAAAAGAAGAAGTAAGCAACAATTCTTCTTTCAAAGCATAATTATTTCAAGGTTAGAAGTTGTTGTTCGGGTGCAAA
>CAYRSV010000081.1:0-5978 GCA_964427115.1 uncultured Candidatus Bathyarchaeia archaeon
TACGAGTAGCAGCCTATAAATGCCAAGGCGGATGCGGACACAAACAAACATGCCACCAAAAGTGATAGCAAGAAAGCATCAATTTGGCTGATTTGCTGTCATTTCAATATGTCTTTTCCAAAGAGAGTAAAATTTGTATTTGCGACCTTCAAACTCCGTTTCTAACAAATTGGAGACTTTGAATTGCCCGACTAAATACCTAGTTGATGCATCTTTTAGACGCATGCCAAATATTGTTCTATTTTTTTCTTCTTCATATTCTTCAAGAGAAATCAAGTCTTCAGTTGTCCAGTCATCCGTTTTCTCTGCAAAAGTAACTTTTTCTTTCTTTTCGATATGAGCTAAAGCACTCTTTTTGCCGATGAAAAGAGCAGCATATAATGGTTCAACAAAGGAGAAGGCTATAAACTTTGATCCAGGAGATATGAATTCATGATGCCCCTCTGTAATAATTCTAAGTTTAGCAGTCATCTGCTCTTTTCGCAAGTTTGAATTAGTGATAGAAAATAAAGTTCTATGTTTTTTAACTTCCAACGGAATTGCAAAGGTACATGGCACCCGTTCTGCTTCATATTTATCTATTCCACGAAAAAGGAACGAGTGGGTAATTCCAGCGAACACTTGTCTATCCGTAAAAAAGTCATGAGTATAGTATGTCTTTCTGGTAAGATGAGAAACATTCTGTCCAAATTCTTCAAGTTCAAATTTTATCGCATACAGCGATGATGTAGTTTTTCTGTTTGTGGACACGTAACTAACCTCAACTTTTTACAGTTGGGTTTTCTGAAAGCGCAGAGCTATAGATTTCGTTTTTATGTATATCAATTAATTTGGGTAGTGTTTTTCTGATTGCCTCTAGCTGACTATCGGTAACAAGTTCTCCTTTAGAGAATTGCTGAGCTAATCCCTCGTAAGATATATCGCCTGTTTCATTTAGTTCAATCTTAGTTAGCAAGTCTTTGTGAGATATTGTTAAGTTGTCTGTTATTGCAATTACTTTTGTCTCCATTGTTCCAAGCAAAGAGCTACGTGAACCAAACCCCATTGCATCTGCGCGTCTCAACATTTCTAAATACATCGCTAAGTCAAATTTGCTGGGATTAAAAATTATGTCGATAAAAGGAAAAACAACGCCTGGTTTTATCAGTAAAAGGTTATATATACTGGGCTTTTTTTGCTGACCTTGTTCCGCTTGTTCCATACGGAAGTCAGTATGGACTATGTTGTGAAATTCTTCCTCATCAATAAGAGCTTCATCATCACTTTGGACAGAAAAAGCGGTAATAGCCTTTAACCGTGATTTTATTGCTTCTGTTTCACCCCTTACGGCGATTACCCCACCATAGGTAAAACAGTTATAGCAATCCATACATTGATGGTCGGGTGTAGCGCAGTTATAATTTTCATTATACTGCCTTAATATAGCCTCGCTGGCACGCCGGTATACACCCCGACGTTTCAAACCCGTCAAGTAGATTCGGGTTTTTCCAGCATAATCGATTTTATCATTAGTCAAATCTTCATGACTTGTAAAGCGTGCAAAATCTTTGAGGCTTTTGTAGCCAATAATAGCAATGTAATCATTTTTCTGGACGTACACTTTTTTTAGTCTTTTCTTGCTTGCGAGGGTAAGTTCTTCCCGTAGATTTGTGAATTCTGGTAAGCTATTGAATATTTTCAGTTCGTCTGGAGAGCTCATGGTCTCTTTTCTCCTTCACGACCAATTTCATAGAATTTCTTTGAGTTAAAGAGGTATTTAGTTTTTTGCATATAGCTCTTCAGTTGAGCCCTTTGCTTATCAGTCATGCCTTCAAGTTCCAGTCGTAGTTTTCCATGAATCTCAATAATCTGTTTTCTTTTTTCAGCGCTTAACAGAGGATTTTTTAACAGCCTATTAACTAATGTATCTAAAGTTCTTGGAGAACCGTTAAACCCTACAAGAAAAGAACCAACATTTTTCCTAGTTTCAAGAGAACCGCTGATCTTTGCCATTTCCCATATATCATCAGTTATGGTAAGCAGTTTATCATTTTTTGACATCCTGTCAACCAACTCTTTGATGTCTTCAGTGTATTTTTGGTTAGTCTTTTTAAATATTTGTGCTATGCCTATAAATGGCCTGTCAACATATTTTAAAAGAATGTTCTTCTGCTCTCGCACTGGCAAACTCGAATCTACATATATGAACTTAAAGAAATCTATCCTGATGTCATTAATTATGGGCATTTCACCCTGACAAAACTGAATATGAGTAGAATCAAAATATGTCGGAATTTTGTTTACCCCAATAGCAAGAACTAGGTATCTTTGTTTCAGGTTTGTAGCAATAGATGAAAATAGTAGTTGCTGAAAGGTAACATTATCTATTCCACTTTCAGTATTCCGTATTGACATAATGAGGTATTGAAGATCATCGCTTTTTTTGAGATACACTGATTGCTTAGTTATCTTGAATCTTTCCATGAGCTTTTGTATGGGTCTATCCTGAAACGGTACGATATCTTCAAAATCTTTCTCGGTTATCCCTAAGCTACTGAAAATTATGTGTGTACTTGTATCAACTCGGGCTTGCATTCTTTCAAGCACTGTTCCACAAAGCAATACATTAATGGTCGCTTCAACTTGACAAAGACCGCACACAACTTTTTCCCGATGCCGAAATTCGTCTTCTGTTTCTTTGAATAAAGTTTCTTTTGCGTGTTGTTTGTACTCGAAAACAAACGGAGTTAGTTCTACCTCGCCTTCAAACAGCCCACAATTGGCACAAACGTTCTTTTTAGCAATTTTTCCAAGCGATATTTCGTCATCGATGGCGAGGTAGTCACCTATGTCAAAGCAAAAATCAATATTTGAGTTGTTGAGAGAATTAACGGCCACTACTAAGGGGAATAACTTACTATATACTTCTTTCTTGCACGTTATCTTACTTGTATCTACGCCGGCTTGAGATAGAAATTGTTCAAGAAGAGGAATGCTATGTTGGACAATCTTACCATTAAATTTAGATTCAGAAAAAAAGCTTTCAACTACCCACTTCGAAAATGCTCCGGTTTCGTCTCCAAAAAGATAATATTTGGTTTTGCTTATTCCTTTAATTCCATTCTTTGCAAGATTAGCCACTTCTGGCAGGTTTACAAATCTTGTCAAAATTTCAAGACTTAAACCAATATCTTCTATTTTATTAATTCCTTTCTTTCTAAGCGATTGAACTATGTCATCGGTATATTTCTGGACAGTCAATTCAAGTAAGC
The DNA here is from genome assembly GCA_964427115.1 of uncultured Candidatus Bathyarchaeia archaeon. Classification (GTDB taxonomy): domain Archaea; phylum Thermoproteota; class Bathyarchaeia; order Bathyarchaeales; family Bathycorpusculaceae; genus JADGNF01. The sequence goes on from CAYRSV010000081.1 coordinate 3,252, forward strand.
GGGGTCTTATTTCTCTAGGAAGATTAGTAAATTGGGCATAATTATCTGGTGCGCCGCCTAAAATATCCGTAAGATTTTGATTTTCTATGAATGTTGCAAGATTCTTGTTGAATGTAGTGGCAAGCAAGGTCTTTAATTCATTAGCACCAAGCTTTGTTACAACACGGCAACCGTCAAGAGTTTCATATAGAAGTGTTGTATTGGGGATTTGCTCAACTGTTTCGTATAGTAACTTGAGCAAAAATAGTCTGCCTACCGCATTAAGCTCGTTTTTTGAGAAAGAATAAAAGCGGACGTGATAAAAATGGGTTTCAGAAAAGCCGTGCATTTCGTTCAAGTATGTGATAAGAGTTGATATCGGCGATGAATTCAAGCGATTTTTGAGTTGTTCGTCGCTTTCAGATGAAGCGATTTGATCGGCAATCGATGTGAACGCACTCAAGCTTTCATCTGCATCATGATGTTTTTCAATTGCACGAATAACACGATTATTCTCTGAAAAATCCTCAAGATGAAGTGCCCTAAGAAGGACGGCATATTCTTCTGTTTTTGCTATTTGGGTTATACTTTCCCTGCTTCTTGGTGTATGAGGGGTGCCGGGATTTGCTAAAATCTTGCCCACGTCATGAAAAGTGCAGCAGTAGAGGAATTCAGTGCGGTCAAAACTTGGCTTAATTTGGTCATAGAGATATTTTCCTACATGAAACGTCTTGATAGCGTGCTCAATGAATGTTTCTTGAGATGCAGCATTTCCATATTTTACCTTTTTCATCAGCCATTTTTCATTCATGCCCATCACTCAAAGAATGTGCAAGGTTCAAATGACCCTCGCCAAGGTATTATGCTATTTTTATCGGTGAATTTATAAAGATAATCCTTTGATTGCCCAACTCGAGCATTAACCCAGAAAACAATGTCTTGTAACTTTAATTTCAAATTATAGTAGTTGGTGTCTTTATATCTTCTTTTACTTAAGAGGGTAAAGGAAGGCTGATCATCCTTTTTGGCCCGTCTATATTCTCGTCGAATTAATCTGCCGCCGTCAAACAGTTCGCCCTTAAAAAAAGGGTCGTCAATTGGTCGTATATTCTTGTAAGCGTCCTTGAATTGCAGTATCTCAAACAATGAAAAAGCTATGTCTTCGTATTTTATTGAGGGCGCTGGCTCTCGGAAGCTAACGTCAGGAAGAAAATCTTCGAATTCTGTAAAATCTTTGAACATCTGTTCGGTAACAATTGCCCCAACTTGGTCTTTAAGGCGTGTGATTTTATACAGCTTATACCACATAGCATTCATCATGCGTTTTTGCGTTTCGTACTCTCTTGGCCTAAATAACGTCAAGAGTAGACTTTCAAAACCCTCTCGGCTCACGTTGCGCTCAGAATTTAACGCTGTTAGTACTTGACTTTTATTTGAAAGCATTATGAATTCGCTTTGACCATGCCGTCCGCATCTGCCAAACGTTTGGATGGCATCCTGGGAGTTAGCTGGTTCTTCTACTATTAGGCGTTTCACTTCGATATCTACGCCTTGCCGAAAAACAGAAGTCGCAAAAGTGAGAGCGCCGTTTTTGCACTTTTCCAAGTTTATTTTAATTTGGTCCTCTCGGGGGATCTCGTTATTTTCATACCAAGCTTTTCCAATTAAAAGTGCGGATTCGGGAAAAGTTGCGTGAAGCTTAAGCGCTCGATCTACAGAATTGCACAGGTAAACTGTGTCGCGTTCATAATCCTTATCTTTTAAGAAAGCGGTTATTTCGTTTAAGTTCTGATAATTAACAGATATGGCAGAAATTTGCACGGGACCAGTATTGCTTTCACCATCAATGGTGTTATAGGAAGAGGTGTCTATTACGCCACCTAAATCCATGGTTGCGCTGACCAGATATGTGTGCAAATTGGGGTTTTGACTTTTCATAATGGCGATTAAATTCTTAATATTCATTAAGGTGTATGTATCAAAAAGATGCAATTCGTCAAAAACTACACAATACACGCTTTTAATAAATTCAGAATACTCAAACTGGATGTGTTGTGTTTTTCTTTTTCTAAGCAGTAAGAAAAATATTATGTCGGGCGAAGCGATTATAAAATCGTTTTGGACAAGACGTGTAAATAGCTCTGCATAAGTATAGCCGCCCTCCAGAATAGTACTCGGAACCTTAAACTGGGTCAGATAACTAATTAAATTGTCGAATTGCGATTGAATAAGCAACCGAGTGGGTACAAGATAGATACATTTCGTTCGTTTGCCATTTTGTTTTGCTTGAATATATTCATTTATAAAACTGAAGACAAAAGATAACGTCTTTCCTGAGGCGGTAGGACTTTTCAATAGTATATCGCTATTTCGATTTTCAAAGAATTTGTATTGATGAACAAACGGTTTAGCATAAGGAAAATTAGGAATACCTAACTCAGAAGGCTTTGGCTTTGATTCATGAACTAACAAATAGGTCACCTGATGTTTTGGGAGGCACTATCAACTAATTTGGTTTGTCCGTATGCTGCTGTTTTGTTTCCGCCTACGTTGGCGTATTCGGCGTATTTTGCGAGCATGTGGGTGGTTTTGTTGTATGGGTTTTCTTTTTCGGATAGCTCGTAGGTTACGGTGCCGACGAAGCCAGCGGTTCGTTGGTTTTTACGCACTGCCCCGACGCGCGTTGCCAGCTCATAGCGGCTTACGCCAACGTTTTTCTGTAGCCAATCCTTGTAGGCAACGTATTCT
>CAYRSV010000082.1:0-5935 GCA_964427115.1 uncultured Candidatus Bathyarchaeia archaeon
TAATGTCAAAAGTGGCAAATAATACGTGATAATACATCATATTGGCATGCAAAGGTTTGTATAATTACTTTTTATAGTAAGGCGTTTTCTTTTCACTTTTCGTCAACAGTTTGAATCTTTTTATCAAAAATGCAAGAATAAAGTAATTACAGGGTTAGATGTTTTTTAAGATAAAGTCCCTAACCCGTTTATGTTTTTGAAGTATTGCGATAATTTTTTGAGCCAATTTAACGATTGCCTTTTCAAATAATCTAGTTATAACAAGAGAAAAGACAAAAACGAATATGCCTAGCAGGATTGTTTGGACAACATTTATGGAGCCTAGGATAAGGACAATTATGAAGAAGGGCAATGCACCTATAATAGATATGGAAGCTGATCTAATGATGAAGTATAGCCGATATGTTTGAATTGTTGATCGGAATGCATCACGTATTGTTTTTCGTAATTTGTCGCAGCGTTCATCTTTTTCAGTGGTAGCTTCCGCTTGGGGTTTACAATCAAATTCATTTACAAGCGCTTCCAAATCCTCACGTAAACCCTTGATTAATTCGTCTTTTTCAATATCAGACATAGGAGACCCCGAAAAAGTCAGTATAAAAGCTAATAAGCGTCTTCTAGTAAGCTGATAAAAATACATAAGGGTATCGCATTAAGAAATAGCAAAATAAAAAACGCAAATGCTTAATTACGGCTGCTTTGCTTCAGGAACTTTTCCACCTCTTGCCTTTCTTTACTACCTTTTAAGTTTTCAAGTCTTCAGGCGAATGAGCTACTTTTTTGATTCTATCAATAGCATGTTTGAATTAAACAAACATTTCTTACTTTTAATAGTACAAAAAATATTATGCTTCTGCATAATAAAAAATAAAAAAGTAACATATCAATAGCTTAGCTTACTGGAGAAATGTTTAGGGCTTCAGTTTTTAACTGCACACAGATGTTATCTCCTTCCGAGAGCGCCAAGCCCTCAAGGGCGCTAAGCGTTAATTCGGATTTTATGGGAAATCCGACGTCGACTGTGATTTTGGCAATTGATCGCATTAAATTGATTTCTGTTACTACACCCTTAAGTCTAATAGACTCAGCATTGCTGCTGCATAATTTTTCTTTTTCTTGCATAGGCATCAATTGGACGTCTTCAGGTTTTAACGTGACCATTAGTGATTGCTCAGTAAAGGTCGTAAGCTGAGGGAACGAGATAGCTACGTCGCCTATTTTAACTTGGAAATTACCAGATACATCTGTAACTACTTTTGCAATATAGGCATTAATTCCAAGGAATTCAGCTACGTACATTGAATTCGGCTTGTCTAAAATTTCAGCTCGGGTACCTATTTGCTCGATTTTTCCATTACCCATTACTGCTATTTTATCAGACATCATAAGGGCTTCTGTGAGATTATGGGTAACATAAATTGCCGTAATTTTAAGGCTTCTAAGCAGCTTTCTAAATTCTACTCGTAAAGATTCCCGTGATTTAGCATCGACCGCAGACATAGGCTCATCAAGAAGCAGAACTTGAGGGTCAGTAGCCAGAGACCTAGCTAAAGCAATTCGCTGTTTTTGTCCACCACTAAGCTGGTGAGGGTAATATTCTGCATACTCACGCATATTAACGAAGTCAAGTAGTAAACGTGTACGTAATTCAATCTCCCGCTTAGATAGATGCTTCGCTTTTAATCCAAACGATACATTGTCACGTACTCGCATATGAGGAAATAGTGATGCTGTTTGGAACACATATCCTACTTTGCGTGCATAAGGCGGCAAATGAATAAGCTTACTGTTTAGTGTTCCGTCAACAAGAACCCCGGCAATGGTGATATTGCCAGCATCAGGCAGAGCTAACCCAGAGATTATATTTAATAGGGTTGTTTTCCCACAACCATTCGGACCTAACAATGCTAAAATTTCGTTTTGTTTTACTTCCAAATTAAGATCACGCAAAATCAACCTGTTTCTGAAGGCTTTAGTTACCGATTCTATCTTAATCATGTCTTGCACCGTACTTTTTTTGTTCCAAGAGTTTTACTGCAATTAGTATGGTAAAAGAGAAAGCAATCATAATAGCTGATAGAACAATAGCTGCATTGGGATCCTGTGACATAAGCTGATAAATTGCCAAAGGCATGGTTTGAGTAACACCTGGAAGATTTCCAGCAAACATTATTGTTGCACCGAATTCACCTATCGAGCGCGCCCAAGTCATCATTATACCGGATAGAATTGGCCTTATTGAAAGTGGTAAAATTATTGTGAAAAAGACCCGAAGGCGGGAATCAGTTAAGATTTTCGCGCTATTGATTATATCGGGGTTAAGGCGTTCAAAAGCGATTTTTGCAGATCGTAAAATGAAAGGAGATGCTACAAATGTTTGGGCTAGAACTACAGCTAAAGTACTTCCGGGTATTATTAAGCCAATGCTATTTGTCAACGGACCTAGGAGTCCGCGAGGAGCAAAAGCTAGTAGTAACGCAACACCTGCAACAGCTGGTGGAAGAACAATTGGCAAATCAATTATTGTGTCAATTATCGATTTACCTGGAAATCTTCTTGTAGCAAGTAAATAAGCAGTGGGTATGGCAAAAAAGCACGAGACTATTGTGGCTGCTACTGAAGTTACTATACCTAAAAAAATTGCACTAAAAACTTGTGAATCCTGTAACTGCAATACAAGTTGTTCAAAATCAATTCTAAGAAATACCGCCACTACTGGAACTGAGATAAATAGAAGAAAGATTAGCACAATTACGCCTAAGCACGCTAGTAAAAACCTATTTTCTATGTCAGCTAACTTTTTTAATTCCGTTAATCAGCACCATACCATCTGTTTAATCAAGTATCCTTGAAGGTTAAAGAGGAGCTCCTTATGTTCCGAATCCATATGCATTTAGCAAGTTTTGTCCCTCACTTGATAACCAGAAATTCATGAACTTAATGGCTAAACTCGGTTGGGTGGTAGACTTTATTACTGCTATTCCATATGTACCCCGGGTGTTTACTTCCATTGGGATTTCAATATAAGCAAGGTTCTCACCTTGCGTTGATGCATCGGAGACAAATGCTATGCCGGCATCAACTGTTCCTAAATTAAGCGCAACTTTACTAACGACATCTTCGATAGTATTCTCATAAGAGACTACATTCGCTATTACGTTAGAATAATAATTTTGCCATTCAAGTCCTTTGTATTGAGGGCTAGTCACATTCCCCCAAGTCTGGTCAATTTTTGCCAGAGTCTTATTAGCATATGAGCCTGCTGGCACTGCTGGAGCGGCTAAGACAAGTCTTACTCCAGGCTTAGCTAAATCTAACAAGGAAGTAATGTTTTTTGGGTTGTCCTTAGGCATCATTAAAATTAAAGTGTTGGTTGTAAAGTTATAGTAATTATTGTCATAAAGGAAACCTGCGTCATTTAATTGCTTGATCCATTTTGAGTCAGCGGACATGAAAACGTCACATGGTGAACCTGATATGATTTGCTGATAGAGGTTATTGGATCCGGCGGAGTTCAAGATTATTTTGCAGTTGTTTACTTCTTCGAATACTTGGGTTACATTTTTTATGGCTTCTGTTAGACTTGCCGCTATAAATACGCGCAACTCAGGTTGGGATGTTGTGAGTAGATGGGAAGGAGAGGATTCGGTTTCTGATGGAGAATATGATATTGATGGCGTTATCAAGATGCCTGCATAGTAGCTGTAACTTAGTACTGAGGCACAAATAATTACTACAACTAATATTATGGGCAAGCGTTTTTTGTTCATTTGAGGAGTCGACCGTTATGTTTGATTAAACATAACGGCTGTTTGATTTAAATGTTCCTTGAAATCCATAACGTCCCCAGCGACCCATGTTTCCACTGCAGAAGTTTGTTGTTGCTACGGTACAGTCACAATTTTATTTATAACAAGAGCACAATAAACGAAGCTTAGGAGCGAGAGAAAGCAACAACCAAAACCATGACTTGACGAGTTAACGTTAAACGAGGCACAAAAAAGGGGTAAATCTTCAGATCACTAATTTCTAATTTATTCACGCCAACAACGTAGAACTCGTCAAGATCTAACTTTTTGGAAAGTTCGCAATAAAAAGATCTTTAGATAAATTGACCTAATCCAAACATGCAAATACTAACTTAATACATGCTGCAATCACATTAAATTGAATATGCGCAAATTGAATGATTATTTATTTTTTGCTTTACTGCAGTAGCTTGCCGATTTTGAAATCAACTCATGGCAAGTCATGAGCAAATAGCAGTCCCTCCTAAAGGCTAGTCTTATCCTCATATGGTTCCTGAAGTAGAGAGAATCCACCTTTTACGCTTTTTACATATAAGAATTAGTTATTAATTTCCTATGTAGTACTAACAAAATTTTAGTATTGTTAGTTCTTGTTATTGTATAGGCACAGTCACATTATTTTTAATATTTAATCCTTAAAAAATGATTAAGCGACGAGCAAGGGCAGCCATCGAAGAAAGGAGCAAGCGCTTGGCGGATCAACGCCTGTTTGGATATGAACGATAAAATCACCCCTCTTCTTGTAGACCTCTTCGGCGCTCATATCCCATAGAACGTTGGGTCCGCTAAGCTATACTTTTGTTTCTTGTTTCTCCTTGGATGCTTTTTCTTGATTTAATTCTATTGATAGTGCCTTTAGAAACAAATCAATGCGTTCTTGGCTTTTTCCAAAGTCAAGTACAGACGTTATGGTTGTAACCGGAGTTTCGGCTTTAATTATAAGGCGAGTTACACTTTCAGACATGGCTTTTGCTTCAATGTATAACGTCGAGGCGTAAGATAAGAAAGCCTTCTTAGTTTTTGCCTGCATTTGATATGTTGATTCATTAGATGTCTCTATAGTCCATTCAAGGCGAGTCACCGTTCTTTTAACGGCTTCCCATACTGTGTTCAAGGGAAAATCCATTTCCACTATCTCTTTTTCGTCACGCAAGTAAGCCATGTCATTCACATCAAACCCCAAAAGAATCGGGCATTTAAAAACATTAGTGATGTTTTTGATCATCTGTTAAATTATTAGGGCTGCATGCTTGAGTTGCTGGTGGCTTTATTCTCTTTATAGAAGCATAATCGAAAAACATACTCATAAGCGACATTTTTGTGTGCTAGTATATCTTTTGAATCTATAGTTTTATCAATTGCCTATCTTCAGTCAGATTTTTACAGGTCATGAGTCCATTTGTCTATCATAATAAGAGCCATGTGCAGGTTGTCTGCCAATCTTGCGTTTAGCTATAAGGAATATGCCTAATAGCAGACCTACTGCGCATATTACTATTATGAGCCAATATTGTGCCCAAGCTGGAGCTGCTAAGGACTCTTTAGGCGCAGCTGCAGTAGTACTAATAGAGACCTCGTCAAGTATACATACTGCATCATGACCAATGTAGAATTCGCTGCCTTTACTAATGGTGCCTACTGGATTCTGAACCCCCGAACTCACTGCAATATCCTGTTCTACGCCGTTGACATAAATGTGCATGCCATCGTTAATGTTGCGGACAAACTTTACATGGTACCACTGGTTCAAAGCGATAACTCCATTAGTTGTCACTACCTCATTGAATACACCGTCATCAGTCAACATAAATCCCCGCAGTGCACCTAACTGTGGTGAACTGATATTTTGAGGGGGCTCACCATTGTATGCAAAACCTAGAATCCTGTTAGGATATTTGTCGGGCGTACGTTCGCATTCAACTACTAAATTACTATAAGCTACGTTTTTGAACTCCTCAACGTATATCCAAGCCTCAATAGTAAGTTCATCAACAATATTTAGGCTGGGTGAAGCTAACACGTATGCATAATCAGTACCGTTGAAGCGCAGGGCTTTGCCAATTTTGCCATCAACAAGTACGGGCGTATATGAACCTGCATTAGGTTCAAGCATAACTGGGTTGATA
>CAYRSV010000083.1:0-5865 GCA_964427115.1 uncultured Candidatus Bathyarchaeia archaeon
GCGCTAGCCGTGTTTGCAACCGTGCAGATGGAACCCGAACCATTCTTAGCAGTTATTCCAAGGTGACCAAAATGAGACGACAAAGAGACTTTCGCATAAGGCAATTCCGCCGTGTCTATGACCGGACGGAAGGCAAGTTCACGTTCAACATAAGCTACGAAACCCACACTAAGCCGACGCCAAGAAGTTTGGTTGTGGCTGAAGCCTTTGGGTTAGGCATCGACGATGCCCAAAGATTCAAGGTTTTAGATGCAGAATTGAAAATTGGCCCACGAGACATTGTTTACATCACCGGGGATAGTGGTAGCGGCAAAAGCGTACTGTTACGGGCAATTAAGGCGGATTTAGGCGAGGAAGCTATTGACCTTACAGATGTTGCAGTGGACGCTGAGAAGCCGTTGATCGAGACCGTCGGAGCCACAGTCGAAGAAGGCTTGGAACTACTGAGCAAAGTAGGCTTAAACGATGCTTTCCTTTTCCTGCGCACTTACAGCCAACTCAGCGACGGCCAACGGTATCGCTACAGAATCGCCAAACTAATCGAAAGCGGCAAGCAATGGTGGCTCATGGATGAATTCGCCGCATGCTTAGACCGAGACACCGCTAAAATCATCGCCTACAACCTACAGAAAATCGCCCGGCAACAGGGCAAAGCAGTCATAGCAGCCACAACTCACAGCGACCTCCAAGAGGACCTCAAACCTAGCGTTTTGGTTCACAAGCGGTTTGGGGAAGAAATCAAAATCGACTATTACCCAAATACGCCTGCAGCAGAGTGTAGCCTAATCCGAGAAATGCGAATTGAAGAGGGAACTAAAGAGGACTGGCAAAAACTAAGCGGTTTCCATTATCGAGGGCATAAGGTTGCGGTTCCCCGAAAAATCTTCCGTCTAGTAAGAGGCGATGAACACTGCGGCGTCATAGTCTACAGTTACCCGCCACCAGCCTGCTATGGAAGACGCATTGTGCTGCCGAGAATGACTATTCAAGAAATGAATAAACAACTCAGTATAATCAATCGAGTGGTTATTCACCCAAAATATCGCACTGTAGGTTTGGGCGCCAAACTCATCCGTGAGACGATGCCGCTGGTCGGCACCCGATACGTTGAACTCATAGCTGTTATGGCAAAGTATAGCCCATTCGCTGAGAAAGCAGGCATGCAAAAGATTGCACAGCAACAATCGGTAGAAAGCGTTTCCGCTATCACAAAAACACTCTTACAGCTAGGTTTTAACCTGCAGCTCTTAGGCAGCGAACGTTATGTTAGAGAAAGACTTCAAAGCCTAAATCCTCAACAGTTAAGTGCAATCAAAACGGCTTTCACCAAAAACAGCCATCCGAGATTCAAAAAAGAGTTCACCGTCAACCGTCACCAACCCTTCGGAAAAACATCTGACTACACGCTAGCTATAAGAAACGCCAACAATGAGAAAATCGCCAAACTAATAAAAATAGTTGGAATGCTATCCCAAACCAAGGTTTACCTCTTTTGGGATTGCAAATAATTAGGATGTTGGTGGTGGGTTGAGTGGATTTGGCGCTCTCATCGGGCAAAATTGTTTTTTTGCTTCCAAAGCTGCGCCGTAATCATTGTTCTATGGAGGTGATGGAGCTTTTGTTGGGGTTGGCTGGATAGGAAGCGATGTGGGGGTGCCTTGCGGTGCTGTTGATGGACCTGGGTCGACAGGAAGCTCCTGGTTGCCTAATGGTAATCTTGTTTCAGTTCCATCGTCATTATATACATAGTGAAATGCATCGCCTAGCATTACATAGATAGCGTCTGTTCTATTTTCGTTTAGATAGTAAATAGACCGTCCAATTCCACTGCCGCCAACAAAGTCCGGTGCACCCGCAATTTTGTTGAATTCTCTTTCTAAAGCACGCTCGTTTTCATCGAGGTCTGAGGGCCCATCTTTACCTATACGGTCATATATTTCCCCTGCCTGCTCAGCGGTTAATCTGGGCTGGTCTTTTGGTAGGTCTCCGATTACGATAAGGACTGGTCGTCTCCATTCCCCTGGCAAACCAATACTATTGTCAGCAATAATTTTGTCCAGTTCTATCTTTTGCTCGCTTGTTGCCCTAGCATAAGCCGACTCATGGAATGAAACGTTCGGATCGTTAATGATTGGAGGCGGGGATGCGTATGATGCAAGACCTAAGTAAAATATGGAGAACGTTACTGACAGAATAAGCGTGGCTGTAACTGCCGCAGCAATTGGTAGAGAGTGGCGTTTCAGTCTTATCGTTAAGGGCATTGGGGGTTGTGGGCAATAATCTATGAGGTTTTTAATCTTTTTTTGTATACTCATTTTGTTCACCTGTTATTTTTACGAAAAGTGCTTCGGCAAGTTTGGATGGCAAAATCTTGCTTGTGTCATCTAAAAGGAGGAAGTTTCTGTCTTTGGCTTCTGCGAGCAGGGTGTCTCTGCATGTTTCTAGTTTTTTGCATTTTTCGCAGTCGCCTTCGTGTTTGTACCAGACTTGGATGCCGTTCTTGGCGGTGAAGGTTACAAAAGCGGGGGTTTTGAAGTGGTTGCTGTATCCTTTGAGGAATCCCCTTTCGGCGTTGACTGTTTCGATGTCAATTTTGTTTATTTTTGCTACTTCTTGAAGGGCATCGTCTATTTTGAGGTTGGCTATGTCGAGGGATTTGTGGACGGTTTGGCGGGTGACGTTTAATTTCCTCGCAATGTGGACTTCTTGGAGTCCGTTAGTTTTGAGGTCCCAGATGGCTCTTTGTTTGGGCGTTAGGTATCCGAGGCTTAGGGTCATTTTGCAATCCTGTAAGCCAATAACAGCTTACATTGTAAGCGTTATGCATTAATCCATATAAGGCTTTCTTTCGCATACTTGTTTGACGGTTTTTCGATGCTCAAGTAAGGCCGCAAACAATCATCCAAGGTTCAAAAAAGAGTTCGCAGTCAGTCGTTATCAACCTTTTGGAAAAACCTCAGACTATGTTAGGTCTGTTCAAGAGGCAGATAGTTGGTTGGAATGCTATCCCAGACTAAGGTTTACCTTTTTTGGCAGGCATCCTTATAACCTTTCTTAACCGCCTAAGTAGACAAGATTTCTATGAATGACTTGGAGACCGCTTAATTCAAGTCTTGACGAGATTTTTAGTCAAAATACCTTAAATCCCCAGCCCGCCAGATTACCTGTTGGAGATGTCTTGATGCTAAGACAAGATTCAAATTTGCCCCCTTCGATGCCAAGTGAATCCAAACAGCCAGCAAATGGCAAGAAGCATCGCCGAAGCCTATATGCCGTTCTTGCAGGATTAGCAATAGTTATCATTGCTGGCGCTGCTCTGTTGATTCCCCAAATTTCAGCTTCATCAATCGAGTTAAGCCTAAATTATCAAGTCGGAGAACACATGGTCTATGACACCACAAACATCATAACAAACCAGATGGTCAATACAACCCTCGCCATAGGTGCCGTCACGAATTCTCAAAGTTACAATTCAACCGTAATTATCGACATCATCAGTGCTAGCAGCGAAGGCTACACAATAGACGAAACAATAACCGCCTCCCCCAACCTGTTCAATCATCCCTTGCCAACAATCACCCTAAACATCAGCAAAACACGCTATTACGACAATTTCATGGCGCCCGGAGGACCACTTATCTTCTATAACTATAGCAGTAACCCAACGATATCAGCATACCTGGCTCAGCAGTCAGTTAAGGTTGGCGATGTATGGAAAATCCCAGTCAACACGGGCAATGCAAGCTTAGGGTTAACAGGTGAAGTCACTCTAACATTCGCAGGAATCCAAGACCTAACAGTTCCAGCAGGCACATTCCACACGATGCAGATTGAAGTAACCAGCAATGTTCTCAGCATTCACTCAGACGGCAGTTCCATCATAAAAATCCCAGACGGCATGACTCTACAGCTAAACGGAACCTCTTACATAGAGCAGGGTACCTGCCGCTTAATTAAAGCAGACTTAACACAAATAACTACGACAAACTCACCCGGAATTGGCAGCACTTCAACCATGTACACAGAGAAGACTCTGGTCGCATACTCAAAACCCTAATTTCTTCTTTTCTTTTGCTTGACGATTTTTATCGTCAAAAAACCTAAAATCCCCTAAAGTAACATAGGGATAGATAATGACATCAACGATTGATTCACTACACAAAATTCTTAAGGATGAAACTCGCAGAAAAATCATTCTTGAACTCAACCAGAAAGGCAGCGTAGGCTATACTGACTTAATGGAAAGCCTTGGAATTACCAGCACTGGCACACTTAACTATCACTTAAAGGTTTTAGGCGACCTTTTAGAAAAAGATCAGACAGAAAAATATAGGCTATCTGAAAAGGGCAAGCTTGCACTAAAACTATTAACAGAGTTTCCTCAGAACAACCAAATTGAACGGAAAAAATGGCAAAAGCGACTTTTCATAATATTGACTGCTAGTCAAATACTCTACTTAACTATCATAGTAACCCTATATTTACTAAGCATAGTTGATTTTTACAGGGTTATTTTAGCGATAAGCTACTTTGTCATGGCGACTGTAGTGTTGTACATTGGCTACAGGATGCAACGTACGATCCCGATTTCAGGTTCAAAAGAAGAGAAAGCTCGCATGCGAATAGGATACACACTTGGCGGCATATTTCTTGGCTTAGTCACTTTCTTCTTTGCTGCGGGCTTTATCATGAGAGCACTCCAAGAAATTACAAAACAACCGCTTTTGCAAACTATTTTTTGGACTGACTGGTATCTTGGCTTCTCTCTTGTGATAGCGCCTATGATGGGTGGAGTAGCTGGTTATTGTTTAGGTAAGAAGAAAGGCTTTCAAAAACCAAAATGGGCAGTATGGCTCGATAGATACCTTTAGAGTGAAGCTAATCTAAAGCGCAGGGCTAAAAAGTGGTGGTTGGAAGATAAGGTTTTTTGATTATTTAGTTAGTCAAAGCATTGGCATCAGGTAGTTGGATGGTCACCATTATGGAAATATTCTCCGGGCTTACAGATTGGTTCTGAAATGGAGAAATAGCACCACTATTTTAGCGGTGTCGAAGCAAGTTGCTTTTTGCCTTTACGCCCGCTTATAATTAGAGCTGTTCCTGGAAGAGCAGTAACTAACAGTGCTATTGCGCCGGGTATCAGCTTGCCGATATCTGTTTGTATCTCGTTTAACTGGAAGGTTACTTTTGCCTGCTGACTGCCCGTATTTTGGAGGGCGCATTCATAATAATCCCCATTCGCGGGAAGATTGAACCTGTATGTGCCATCGACGGTTATGCTGAGCACATCGTGGGTTGGTGAATCCCGTGAAAAAACAGTGCTGTTTACCTTTATTCCATTAACAACACGCGTTATCACCGTCGGCTCTCTATTGATGACTCTAAACTCCACGTTCTTGCCTTCAACAATTATTTGCCCTTCAAAGCAGCGATTATAGTAAGGATGAGAAAAAAGTCCGCCGCCTGATGTCGATACCCCGACGCTTTTCTGGTTAGACTCCAAGAAGACACAAGAGTCACTATAAATTTCGTATATCTGCTGCGCAGCCATAATCGATACCAACAGCGCAATTAAGCCTATCAGCACCAAAGTTGACCCAGTAACAATCTTTGCTTTACTTATCCATCTATCCTGTTAGAGGCAAGTTTTAGGTGGCTCGGAATATAGGGGTCTCGTGGAAGCCAGCCTTGAGTTGTAATATGCATGTGGAGTTTTATGGATTCCCAGTTCTAATTTGTTTTGCTAGCTTTTTTCTTTTGCGTAAAAATAAAGACGTAATTAACCCCAAACACAAGAGCACCACTCCACTTACCGTTAAAATTAGGCTAACAAGAAACTTGTCAGCCTCCCTATAAACGATACTA
>CAYRSV010000084.1:0-5292 GCA_964427115.1 uncultured Candidatus Bathyarchaeia archaeon
AACCTTCGATTTAGCCCTAAAACACTAATTGAAACTAAGGTCTATTAATATTTTTTGTTTATAAAGTAAACAAACGGTATTTCAAAGAGCTACAAATCGGTTTTTTGATTTTCCAAACTACATTTCGTTAAAAAGAACTCTTGCCTCTTACTTAGTGTATAGATTACTTCACAGCACCCAGAAATACAATTGACTCTCTGACTCTTCAGGCTTAACATCAACTGTCTCCAGAGTTTCTGACCGACAGAGCCATGACCGCAGGCTTTAAACGGATTTGTGATATATATGGCAACTTCGTAGAGGATTTTCCATGATAGTCATAAGTTTTCTTTGTCCTTGACCGGCAACCGCATCTCACATTTGATAATCATTAGCTACGATTCTTTTTTGGTTCGTAGGTGCACCATGGTTCTTCTGCTAAATAATCCCCACGTAGTCCAGTCGGTTCATGCAAATCGCCGCAGAAATCAATAAAGTCGCTTGTCAAGCCGTAAGCACGAGCTCTGCACCCACCGCAAACCTCATTATATTCACAGTTTCCACATTTACCTTCCAATTTTTTGACATCTCGCAGGTTTTTAAGAACCTCTGAGTTAAACCAAATATCTTTGAAAGATCTCTGTCGAATATTACCTAATGCAATAGGCAGATAAGGGCAAGGCGTAACTTCCCCATTAGGATAGATACGGCAGTAATACATTCCAGCCATACATCCCCTAACCCAGCGACTCATGTCAACTCCAATTTGCTTTGCAATGCGCATGAACTGTGGTGCACAGGAAGGTTTTATGTTGAGATTATACTCTGCACTCTTAGAGAAAGAAGAAGTAATCATCTTCTCATACATATCTGGCGATATATCTTCAATTTTCACGCCTCTCCCAGTAGGAACTAAGAAAAATAAATGGAAATTCTCAGCCCCCAACCTCTCAGATAGAGCGAAGATTTCCCCAATTTGACCATAGTTCTGCTGGGTTACAGTTGTGTTCACCTGAACAATTATCCCGCTTCTTTTGAGCGCTTTAATGGCTTCCACAGCCTTTTGCCAAGACCCCTTTACCCCCCGAAATTGATCGTGAAACTCGGGCATACTTGAGTCAAGACTAATTGAAACTGTGCTTGCCCCAGCAACTTTCAGCTTTTGGACTACTGCGTCATCAATTAGCATTCCGTTGCTTCCCACCCCCATCTTCAGACCGCGCTCCGTACCATACCTGATAAGCTCAAAAATGTCCTCTCTAAGCAAAGGCTCTCCGCCACTCAGTATAAGTAAGGGTTTACTGACTTCCGCTATTTGATGTATCAGCAATTTTCCAGCGTCAGTACTTAGCTCATCAATTTGCTTTCGGTCATCAGCATTTAGATAGCAATGCGCACATTTTAAATTACATTTTGCCGTCACATTCCAAGAAACCACTAACGGAATAAATCGAGACTTAACTTCGTCTGATGCTTGGGCTAATTTAAGATGAAATTCGCACAGTCCATTGGAAAACATTTGCTGAGGTCGCGAGATATCAAACGTGAAAGGCAATATGGCTTCAAACATGGCCTTTGCATGGGCAACACAGAAATGATTGCAGAAAAGTTCAGCGATTTCGGCCTTAGCCTTGATTTTGTTTAACATGTACTGGTGACTTCCAAAGATAGGGCAATTCAAAAATCGAATAGAGCCTTCTAATGCAGCCATATTCATTTTGTTCTCAATATAATGGTCGCTCTGCATGATTGTCTGTAGTTTTTTCCTAGGGATTCCAGTTTTTAGCGTTACATTGAGGGCAGCAGTTGCGGTCGCCTTTCCGAATTTTTCTTCAACTCTGCCCATAACCTTGTTAATGTATTCAATTCCAAAATCATTTATCAAATCAGCTAAAACCAAGAAACCCTTTATTGTCTGGTACTCCTGCCTCATCCGCATATCAACAATGCTCATAGTCCACGATAGAAACAGGTTTCTCAGCTCACGTTCAACCTCAGAGCCACCTTTCTTAAGCATATTTTCGACTGTGGTTGTCTTCTCGGTTAAGTGATTGAACAATGCGATTCTTTCTTTTTCCGAAGGAACAGCTTCAATTGTTGCCACTTCAGACTTAACTTCTACGCCTAAACCTATATCGATAAGTTCTTTAACATCAGTTACAAACGCATCAAAAAATTCCCGCAGTTGCGTGTTAACATCAGGCTGTTTGAGACCCAATTCATAAAGAACAAGCCTATGCTCTGCCTCCATTTTGGTTATCATAGCCATATGATAGAGTAACGATCCCGCCATGCCTGGATCGTTACCTCTGTTACATTCCGAATCGCCATGAAAGATCTCTGAGACCAGTCTCTGCACTACCTCATGATTGCCAGCTTCTCTGGCCCCAAACGCATTCTGCAGCTTCTGCTGCCTTTTTTCCAATAAAACAGCCCATTTATGGCAATGCTTTGCATCAAATATTGTCAAATAACGTCACCTAAAAAGAAGAAAAAAGCTTGGATACCCTTCACTAAACCGATTCTTTTCCGCAGCTAAGCTTCAAGCGGTCTTTGAGTATTTCCGCCTTATCGGTTCGTTCCCACTTAAAGTCTGGGTCCTCTCTTCCAAAATGCCCAAACACTGCGGTTTTTCTGTATATCGGTCTTCTAAGGTCCAGATGCTCTATGATAGCTTTGGGTCTCATGTCAAAATGCTTCTTCACTAACTCAAGGATTTTCCCATCCGGTATTTTGCCCGTGCCAAAAGTATTAACCATCACTGAGACAGGTTCTGCAACACCTATTGCATAAGATATTTGAACCTCGCATTGGTCAGCTAATCCGGCTGCAACAATGTTCTTGGCAATGTAGCGGGCCATGTAAGCACCACTTCGGTCAACTTTGGACGGGTCTTTGCCGCTAAAGCAACCGCCGCCATGGCTACCGACACCACCGTAGGTGTCAACAATAATTTTTCTGCCTGTTAGGCCTGAGTCTGCCAAAGTTCCGCCAACCACAAAACGCCCTGTCCCGTTGATTATGTACTTAGTTTGGGAGTCCAGCAAATCAGCAGGGATTACCTTCTTTATCACTTGATTTATGATATCCTCCCGCATTTTAGCTGAGTCAATATCAGGAGCATGCTGGGCAGCAATAACGACAGCATCAACCCTCTTTGGTTTACCATTTGCATATTCGACCGTTGCCTGAGATTTGCCATCCGGTCGCAAATAGGGCAGTATACCTTGCTTTCTGCATTCTGAAAGTCTTGAAACAAGCTTATGTGCAAGCATAATTGGCAAAGGCATTAGTTCTTCTGTCTCATTTGAGGCGTAACCAAATACCATGCCTTGGTCTCCGGCACCCTGCTCATGTCCATCGTCTTCGTCGACACCCATAGCAATATCTGGTGATTGTTCTGTGAAAGAGGTTAGGACACCACAGGTTTCACAGTCGAGACCGCATTTGGCATTGTTAAAGCCTATTTCTCTTAAAGTTTGCCTAACAACAGTGGGAATTGATACGTGACAAAATGTTGTGATTTGACCTGTGACTATAACGTTGCCTTGCATAATTAGTGTTTCGCAATCTATCCTTGCATTAGGATCTTTGCTGATTATTGCGTCTACAACACTATCGGATACTTGGTCTGCAACCTTATCTGGGTGACCTTCCGCCACGGATTCGGAGGAAAACATGTATTGATTTGCTCGTATTTTATCCACTTTATACCACGTCCGCTTGATACTAACTGAATCATCCGGAAATAGTTTAATAACTAAACCTTATTAATAGTTTATGTTTATTTTATAAACTAAAGCGGAAAGTATAGACGAGATTGATAAAAGGGTAAGCATTAAAACATTGGATAAACGAACATTCCTGCAGGAACCATCTAAAGCGATGGTATTTACAAGTATTGGCACTAAAAAGCTGAATACGCTTACTAATTAAGGTACCAAAGCCTCCGCCACATTGAACCCAAACGCTTTAACTATCCTCTGTAACAACGCCATAAACAGATAGCACAAAAGCAAGTTGAATCTCGTTAAGCGCCTCAGGGACTGATCCCACATTATCCATATTTTTTAAAACCATCGGAAGATACAACCTAAAAGCATTAATGGCAGCTGAAAGAACAAATACTCTATAGGCAATTTCAACCAAGCAATACTCACTACTAGGCACCAAGGAACAAAGGTTAGAATCTACCCATAGGCGACAAACACTACCCATTTTTCTTAAGCATGCAAAAACACTTTAAGCAACAGTTATCTTTATTCAAGCTAATTTAGTATACCTAATCATTTGCTCATTTTAACCCTCAAGGAACGGATTAGACAAAATATTGTACCTTTTACTTTTATTGTAGCGCTAAAATGTAGTGTTTTGAACTAATGTTACAAGCTCTTTCCTTCTGAACTTCAACTGTTCATATCGCTTGTTTTTAAATTACATATAGTTGAAATCACATAGTTTAACACGTTAGCATAGGTTCGGACGTTACTACGAAAAGCCTATTCAAGTGCAGCTACATATCTTTTCCTTGTACATGAATCCCAGCGGTATTTGCATAAAGAGGAGAACCACATTCAGGACAGACATAATTATCAATGTCGCCATCCATTTCAAATCGCGGCTCAACATATCTTTTACACTTTTCACATTTCATAGACATTTTCTAACCACCTAATTTTTCTAAGCTGAGCGCACACAACAAGTACAGTAAACAAACATTAACAAAAATATTATGTTGATAAAATAAACTACCTTAATCACCTATGCAAAGCCCATAAGCGTGGGCGCCAAGACAACCTTACAAACCAGCTTTTCATATACTCACCTTCCCCAATATACCCCTATTTAAACCTCAGCAAGTATTAGCATTAAACATGCTAGCGCGACTATAGGAATAAAAGAAATAAACATGACTAAACTTTGCAAACAGAACAGTAAACAACCATCAAACCGTTAAGAAGAATAACATTAAGAATCAATAATAAAGCTATTTTCGCTATATGCCTGATTAGTAACTTAAAGTTTAAATTTCAACTATGGCTTAAATGTTCTTCGTAAAGCATTCTGTAAACTCCATACAGCTTCATGAGATAGCGTCATCTAATTAATAGCCCTCCTAGACACTTTTAAATCAATAAGAACATAAAAGCGAGATTACTAGATTTGTATAAAGACCCATAACTCAAGAGCAAGCCTTCAGCACACTATTTTATTAATTGTCGAAACTTTAAGTATATAATCTAAACTTTTTATTAAACTTTTGGTGCCGTCTGCTAATCGGCTAGAATTTTAATTGGACCGATTGGTCCACTC
>CAYRSV010000085.1:0-5158 GCA_964427115.1 uncultured Candidatus Bathyarchaeia archaeon
AAGATTCTAGCTTAGTTGCTTAGTATTGGCGTGGTGGTCTTCGTTTTGCGTAGCACTCACGGCAGTAAACTGGCCTGTTGCCGTCTGGCTTGAATGGAACTTCACATTCCTTTCCGCAGTCAGAGCAGGTTGCCTTGTGAGACTCTCTAGGATAGGACATTTTCTTTTTCACTTCCTGTTATATTCAGTGCAAAAATCGGGTTTTACACAGGAACATTTATGTGTACTACACTTTAAACTTATTGTATGTTTTAGCAATTTTTATGCAGTTAGGTAAACGTACGTAGAAGTGCTCATTAATAAAACCAAGCTTCCAATTAAAAGTTAGCTTGTTTGCATAATTACAAATCTAACTAGTTAAAAATGTAACAATATACTAAAAATTTTTGACTAACTTTTAGCGCTGAATTGCTTTAAAAAGAAAGGTTATTTTTTATTTTTTAAATAGCCCGCTGGTAAACCTGCTTGTTTTTTCTGTTTCTTTTTAAGTGCTTTTTCTCGAAGAATTTGTTTATGTTGCTCAAGCCCTTCAGCTTTAGATAACTTTTTAGACATCAATAATCATCCAGCCAAGTACAGTGTTTGACATATTTAAACTAACACTTAGAAAATAAAATGAACCCCATGCGCGCTTGGTTTATTAACAGTAGAAGTACTTTCAGTTGCTTTTTAAAAATGAAGTTTACCTCTTTAATGCGTTGTTTTTATTGTTCTGTCTTTTTTGTCGCTTATTTATGCAAAAGTAGACAGAAAAAATAGCGGCCGTATAGTCGTTGAAGTGTTTGTGGATACTTTAGTGAGGGCAACTAATTTTGAGCTTTGGTGATTGTGTTGGTTTTAGTGTTTTTCTTTTGGAGTATTTGCTTTTAAGCACTTTGTTCGTCGTTAACTTTAGATTAAATTATTTAGTAAGCCAGATATATGCCAAGTAGGACACAGGTAAACAGGCTCGGACTGGATTGGGATACAACAAGATATGCCCTAAACGAGTGTAAGCTACACATAACTTTAGACCTTTACTGCACAGCCAGCTGGCTAGACTTCTATAAAAACAAGGCGTGAAAAATAAAACGCGCCAAATCATGTTTTTCCATGCACGCTCTTATGTGAACAAGTATCTGAAAACGCTCGCGCGCTTGGAAGGTAGCTCTGTTTTCAGGATGACTTTTTGACACAGGTTGGTTTCTCTGACAATGTTATATTTGCTATACTGCTTGTTGAAAGTGAAGCTGCTGGTTTGCTTTAGGGTGTTCTTTTGCCAGAATATTGCGTTCTTTGGGAAGATTTATATCTTACTAAATATGCTAAAGTCATGAAGGCATATGAAAAGGGCACACTTGCCAGTAGTTATCATTTTTGCACTATTAATGATTATCAGCTTAGTTGCTCTGTGTGTTATCAATATTGGTTATGTTGCTGCTTTTGGCGATTACTGGGTTAAAAGAGCGCCTATGCCTAATTCTGGAGATTTTGTATCTACAGCCGTTATTGATGGAGAAATATATGTTATAGGTTCAAATAATACAGCAAATTCAAACTACAATTATTTGTATAATCCATCAACCGATTCATGGCTTTCAAAGACACCTATGCCCACAGTACAGATGGGCGGTGCAATAGCTACCTATCAAAATAAGATATATGTGATTGGTGGTGGACAAGGAATTACCCCTGATATTACTACCTACCAGACAGGAGCAAATACCATGTATGACCCAACCACAGACACTTGGACAAGCAAAACGCCTATGTCAATGGGGTATGCTAATTTGAAGGCAGTAACGGTTGAGGGAATGATATATGTTATGGGTGGCACGACCGTCACATCGATGAAAATGAATGTTTACGGTATTAATGAACGTTATAATCCAGAAACTGACTCTTGGCAATCTTTAACGCCTATGCCTCTTCCAGTCTATAATTTTGGCATGGTAGCAATTGGAACTAAAATCTATATATTAGGTGGGCTAATTACCTCACAACTTGACCCAAGCAACAAGACCCAAATCTATGACACTCAAACAGACACGTGGTCATATGGCACACCTATGCCCATTACTACAAGTGGTGGTACTGCTGCTGCCATTACAGATGGTGTAGATTCAAAGATATATTATATTGGCAATGAACTGGTCCTAAAATATTACGAATATTCCGATAGCTGGAGTTGGGATTACACTTACGATAGCCCAACACAAATTTACGACTTACAAACAGGAAACTGGACAGTTGGTGCCTCATCACCAACTACGCGCATATCTGGAGCATCATTAGCAGTTGTAAATAATACCATATACGCCATTGGTGGTTATGATGGCATAAGTCAAACAACAGCAAACGAACAATATTTTCCCTTAGACTATCAAGATAATCCACCAACAACTTCACCAAATTCGCCTACCCTAACGCCAACTCAAAGCCTAACACCCTCAACAAGCCCAAAACCAACAATAAACACAACTTCAACTCCTTCACCTAAAAATACATCAAGCTCACCAACACAGCAGCCAACACCAAGCATAGAACCAACAGCTACAGTACCAGAATTTCCAACCTGGATAGCTATACCTCTGTTTATGGTAGCCGCAGTCTTGGTCGCTGCAGCTTATATAAGAAGACAGCGCACTTAGCTTAATCGTTAATTTTCACTACAGGATGTGTTTACCAGCAAGGCAACGTTCGCCTGTAAACGGAAGCATGGACATACGCGACCAGCTAACCGCCCACACCGACAAACCCGCAAAACAAATATGACCCCCACATCCACCACACCACAACCACAACCAGCGCAACGCACAGTCCAAATCAGCAAAGCAACCAAAACAAGCCCCAAAAGCTCAACACACGCGAATCAAAGATGCAACACAGCAAACCAAAGTTGCAACAAACAAAACCCCCAAAACAAGCCCAAAACAGCAAACCAACCCAAAACAAGCGCTAAACCCCAAAGAAACAACAACACCCCCACCCACACACCCATTGCAACAAACAAAAAAATTACGATTTACAGCAAAATATCTCCAATCTTGTTGATGTCGTCAAGGACCTTTTCCGCACCGACCTTCAAGAGCAAACCCTTTAACCGATCCGCAGAAGCGCCCGGAGGAACACACCCTATAGCTCTTACATGAGCACGTCTCGCAGCAACCATATCATCAACACTATCACCGATATAGAAGGCAACCGGATTACCAAGCTTCCCAAGCGCAAGCTCAATCGGATAAGGATCAGGCTTAGCCTTATCTGACGGATAATCTTCCATAGCTACAACAACCTCAAAAAAAGACTCAACATTAAACTTCCTTAAAACATAAAACGCCTCCTGCCTAGGCCTTCCAGTCACAATACCCAGCACATATCTACTAGCAAGCCGCTTTAATACCTCGATAGATAAAAGCCATTCCTCATTTTCAATAAACCCTTTCCTTCCCCCACAGCCCAAATAATATTCTTGAAATTTACAAATAACTTCTTCTCTAGGAACAATTCTGCCCCTATCTTTAATGATGGCTCCAGTCAAATCCCAATCGTTATTGTAGCCGCCCTTCTCCTTGAAATCCTGAATTTCTTTAAGCTGCACTTTTTCACCCGTAAAAAAGCCCACCGTCTCTTGAATAGCCTTACGATACGACAAAGTCACATCTACAAGTACACCATCCATATCAAACAGCACTGCCGCATCTGCTTTAACAGCGGCACTTGGCATCTTAATGTTGCTAATTTTCAAGTATGTCCCCTTCACCTGAGCAGCATTGCCTTATAGCTGTAGACCATATGCTGACGATATTGATATAGTAAGCTGTTAACTGCCAATTAGATTCAGACTCTAAATCCAAAGGTTATCACATTTTCATTAATTTAAATAGACTTGGTTCTGATAATTGTGTTTCTTTAATCCCGCACCTTACGATTACTTTAAACTTTATGACTGAGAATTACTACTAACTTCCGTAAGAGGCGTAGCACCATGTACACAAAAGGTATAGCTGTAGTTGCCATAACCCGAAACGGAGTAGAGACCGCACTAAAAATCAAAGACGCTCTAACCAAACTTAACTTAAACTCTACTGTGTATGCCCCCAAAAAATACCTACAGAACGGCGTTAGTCCTTTTCATGACAAATTAGATGATTTTGTCAAAGACAATTATCAAAACACCAGCGCAATCGTAGCCGTCATGGCAACAGGTATAATCATACGAGCAATCGCCCCGCACCTTCAAGATAAGCTTGGTCCCGCAATTATCAGTGTGGACGCCTCAGGAAAATTCGTTATTAGCATGCTCGCAGGACACTGCGGAGGAGCAAACGAGTTAGCAACACTAATAGCGCAAGGTATAGGCGCTACGCCAGTAATCACCACCGCTTCAGACACTGCAGGCAAGCAAAGTGTAGAAGACGTTGCTAGAGCGCTACACTTGTCGATAGCTAACCCTGAGAGAGCGACGCAAGTCAATGCAGCGATCGCAAACGGTGACCGTGTAGCTATGGTGCTAATTGGTGACCTAAACATCTCCTCTGAGCAGATCACAGGTTACGAAATCAAGAAGGCTGAAACTGCTGAGCAGGCATTGACAATAGTTAATAGCTATGAAGCCGGAGTCATAGTCACAAAAGAAGCGCTTCCGGTAGCAAGATTTGTAAAGCCTGTCACCATCCTCAAACTTCAACAGTACACAATAGGTCTTGGCGCAACAAGTGAAGTGACCACCGACCAGATTCTAAGAGCCGTGACATCTGCATTGAAGACAGCGAAAGTCCCCATCGAAAACGTTACCAGCATAGCCTCGGTTGGCGCAATTCAGGATATACAAAGCATGATAAATGCCGCATTGACACTGGGGTTTGAGCTCAAACTCATCAGCACAGATGCACTTAAAGAATTCAAGCACCCAGACATATCCTCTGAAACCAATGATAAGCAAGAAAACGGGATCATCAGTGTAAGCGAAAGAGCTGCACTAATTGCAGCAGGAACAAATGCCCATCTTATACTAAGAAAGACACAGCAAAATGGGATAACAGTAGCCATAGCCTCAAACTAAAGCACTCTGATAGCCTATTTGAATTCTAACTGCATGCACACAATGGCAGGACGAAGAGAAATAAAACTAAACGACCCAAACAAGCCGGCCACAGACATTTTTAAATCAATGAGA
>CAYRSV010000086.1:0-5151 GCA_964427115.1 uncultured Candidatus Bathyarchaeia archaeon
AAGCGATGCGTGGAACAATCAGCTTTGAAAGCCAACAAGGCAAAGGCACCAAATTCTTAATAAGTCTGCCTAAAAGTAGCAATTAGCAAGATAAAACCATAACAGACTATTTGACGCTGGAGCTTGCTTATTTTAAGTAATTAATACTTTTAAATCAAAAACACAGTTACTAGCCTAAAATTTTAATGGCGTCTTACAAAAATCCTAGGACGCATAAACCTTTTTCTGCTGCCCAATAAGGCTACAACTGTAATTCCTAATACTTCTGACTGCCCCAGTTCAGACGTTCTTAACCGTATCTTGCCTACACTACATAAGAAATGACTGATTTCACGCTCAACTCGACGCATTTTATGTGAGAGCATACACAGAAGAAGATGAACTTAGGTTATAAGCGCTTAGCAGATATGAATATCAGATGCTAACATGCTTAAGAGCCAACTGTTCAAGAGAGCTATATACAGCAGAGGGGAAATTAGGTGAATAGCTAAATAGTATGTTTGCACCTTTATGTTTCGCTATGCGATAGGCAACTAGCAAGGTCGCTAATTAACGTAATGAGGGGACACGACCGCTAATTAGTAACCTTGTCAGTTGCCCTTATAAATTAAAGCTACCCCACATTAAAGAAAATTCCTATACCCACATTAAAGAAAATTCCTATAAAAAAACAAAAAAGCATACGACTTATTCTATCGGCAACTGCAGCCAGCAGCTCTTCCCTTTTCTCGCGGTTTTGCCCTTGAAGCAAGTATACTAACTAGCATGTCAAGTTATCTTAGCTTTGCGCCCATATAAAAAATTCAATTTAAAACGTTCATAAAAAACATACCTCAATTTACCATACTGGACGAATTGCCTCATCCATTGTTAGAGAGCTATTAATCGATGATTTTGAATTGTTTTTTGCATTGTCTGCATTTGTAAGCTACTATGTGGAAGTATGCATTTTTTAGGCTCTTTTCAGGTATAGAATTATTTGTACCACAGTTAGGACAAACAGGCAACATTTAGCCCCCAATATTGCCTACCGATAGGGCTTTGGTAGATTAGAATATTTGTTGGCAACACACTGATACAAAGAACAACAAGAAAATAAACTGTCCCGCAGGCGTTTCTAGCAAACCACGTAAAAAGGCACCTCTACGAATACGCAAAACAACATAAATAGTATTAAAGTCCAAATTAAACCTAAAGTAGTTTTAGACTCGAACAACTTAACGCCAAAAACAAGCTATACCTTTTTAGACCAAAGAAAAAATGCAGAGAACGCCAATTTAGCCATAGATGAAGATTAAGGTTAAGTTGGCTCGTAGTGCTGTAGGTTATGATCTGTACTGTGGTATTCGCCATGTACAGCTCGCAGATGTTGCCAGTGCTCTTGGTGAAGATGTTTTTCTGCTAAGTCTTTGCTCGCAAAAGTTTTGCCGCATTCAGGACAAAGGAATTGGCCTTGCTGGTTTTGGCTCACAGAGGTACTATGACCTTCTATATGCT
Source organism: uncultured Candidatus Bathyarchaeia archaeon (assembly GCA_964427115.1). Taxonomy (GTDB): domain Archaea; phylum Thermoproteota; class Bathyarchaeia; order Bathyarchaeales; family Bathycorpusculaceae; genus JADGNF01. The sequence continues at coordinate 1,498 of CAYRSV010000086.1, forward strand.
TAGGCTCAGAGGATTCCACGTTACTCAAAACTACACCTCCATTAAAACAAAAATGCTCTTTAACATGTTAAAGGAAAGTAGTTTTTGCTTAGATTATTTCCAGTTTAGTTTTCCTTTTAGGCGCTTTTTTTGGCAGGATAACTTGCAATATGCCATCTTTTAGGGTTGCCTTTGCCTCATTTGAACGTATTTGCTCAGGCAAGCCAATTTGGCGATAGTAAATTTCAGATGCTCTTTCACGACGAATATATTTACGCTCTTTGTCTTGCTCTTCTCTTGATTGGCGCCTTACTGCCTGAAGTTCAATTGAATCATCAGTCAGGTTAATTTCAATATCATCTTTACTAAATCCTGGCATATCAGCAGTTAACACGTACTCTACACCTTTATCTTCTAAATCTACAGCAGGCAACCTTCTTATTTTTTCAAGCGGACGCATCGTTGAGCGCTCAAGCCAACGTGGCATTTTCATTAAATCCGAAAAGTCGCGCTCAAAACGCTCCATCATCCTTTCAAACTCGCGCTCCATATCTCTAAAAGAATAAGGCGCAAGTACGTCAGAACGCTCGGCTACTTTTGGCTCTATGGCTTTAGACTTTTCTTGATCAGGAGGTTTTGCTTGTTTTTGCTCGTCAGATTTCTTTTCGCCCATAAAAACAGCCTCGTATTTTGCTTAAACTGCTTTAAACTGTTAATTAAGAATGTGCGTTTTGCTAATCAAGCAACTATGCCTGCTTAGCATGCATTGGCGTATGATACTTATTTTTAGAGACTAAATAATTTATGTGATTGCCTTAAGCCTATAATTAAAAACACATACAGCTACATGACATCTTAACTTTCAGCTAGTTAAGCAAACATATATCATAATAGCGTCTATTGCCAATCTTCGATTAAATTTTTATTTTTAACAAACTTATTTTCGGTAAGGTACTTGTATGCGCTGAGTGCTGCCAAAGCGCCTTGCCCTACAGCTATGGCAATTTGCTTTTCTTCTACGTCGGTAACATCCCCAGCTGCAAAAAAACCCTTCAAATAAGTAGATTGGTCACGACTTACAATAATCTCGCTACGCTCATTTAACATAACTAAGTCTTTAACTGGAGCACTATTTGGCGTTAGACCAATCTCTAGAAACACGCCCTCAACCTGCAAATCAAATTGCTCTTTTTTATCCACTGATTCAAGTCTAACACCAGTTAACTTATCGGTACCTAAAAATTCACGCACTTCTGTTCGGGTATGGAAAAATACATTTTTTGCCTGCCTAACCTCCCGCATTAACGTCTCGTCTGCGCTAAATTCGTTTCTTCTGTGTATTAAATGGACTTCAGAAGCAAAGTAAAGTAAATCGCGCACACTGGTAAATGCCGAGTTTCCACCCCCGACAACGGCAACCCGCTTACCTCTATAGAGCGGCGCATCGCATGTAGCGCAAAACCCAACGCCTCTGCCAATAAAGCGCTCCTCGCCAGGCACGCCAAGTCGACGATACTCTTTGCCTGCACAATAAATAACCGATTTAGCCCTAAAGATGCGGTTATCTTCAGTTAACAATCTGAAATTATCAGGGTCCTTTTCGACTTTAACTACATTCACACCTATAGCCTTAGCAACTTGATGTTGATTTAGATGCGCGCTAAATAGTTCAGCCATACCTGCACCGGATACATTTGGAAACCCCAGATAGTTTTCAATAGATGCAGTATTATTAATTTGCCCGCCCAAATCTTTTGCTATTAAAGCAACATCTAAGCCTTTACGTGCTGCATAAACGGCCGCTGACATAGCCGCCGGACCAGCCCCGACAATAGCGACCTCGTATTCATGTGATTCTTCGATTTTAGCTTCCTTAGTTACCTCTTGTGATCGGCTGATTTGCGCTTGGATTAGATTGTATTTTTCTGGGTCTACTGCTTTAAGGATTTCTAAATATACTGCAGGTGCAGAAAGTGCCCCATCAAAAGAGTATTGCTCGTTGATTATTGTCTTTGGCACGCCGGTAATATTGTATTTTTGTACAAGATAGTTAAATTCGCTTATCTCGACCATGTCGGCACGAATATTAGGGTTAATGTAAGCAAATTGATTCGCAGTGCGAACAATACGTGGACAGTAAGGGCACGTCAGAGTTGCCATCACTTGCAAATGGACTGGCTTATCAACATCTTTGACTATCATTTCAAACTCAGGATCTAAGCCTGTTTGCCCAGTAGAGATCATTATGATAGTTTCTATTAACGAGGTGAATTCATAGCCTGCAGTTAAGCCATAAAATCGTATACCGAAATCAGTCTCTCCAATGGGTACTGTTGCAGGTATTTTATCAATCTTGTAGTCTAAGGCTTGCTCGCCATTTAGGACAAAATCATAAACCTCAAGCTTAAGCTTTTCTGATAAGCTTGTCAACTCTTTTAGTAATTTTTCTTGCTCATTACAAAAAATGCAGGCATTTTTTTGAGTAAAAAAGACCAGCCTAACAGGATTTACCAAAACGCTAAGAATTTGTCTAAGCTCAGATTTTACCTGCTCTGATAAAGCCACAAAAGACCCTACCTAAGAATTATAACTTATACTATACACCATTAGCAGAAACAAACATGTAATGCTATACTAAAAAAGCTTGCCGCACACCACCTGCCTACTTAGGTACCTTGAATCCAAACTGTGAAAAGTTTGCTACTTATTAATAATTAATCAAAGCATCATGCCCTAATTTACAGTTAGCACTAATAAATTAGATCACCTAGAACATACTTAGAAGAAAATTATGCATCGTGCTAAAGGAGCAACGTTTTATGCCATGGTAATCTTTTTACATTCAGTAATCAAAACATCATTGGCTAGCTCGTCAACAGCATGATTTAATGTTACTACGTCTCCGACTGATGAGACATACGAAACAGGCAAACATATTGTTGAGCTTCTAAATCTTTTCTTAAAACCTAACTCGTCAGCTGCCTTGCTAGAAAGCTTTACATGTAGATGAGTAATGTTCCATCTAACAAGGTCAGCTTCTGCACCCTTAACTTCACCTAAATTGTAACCTTTGGTGTCAATAACGTCTTTACCAAATATTTCTTCAACACTTGCCAAAATAAGCACCTGTTAGATATTTAATAAGCAAGCAATATAACAATATTTCTCACCTATATTCAATGAGACATTTCCCACAAAACAGTTAGCTTTTTTAGCAAATTGCCATGTCCCGAAGTCAGCCTTAAGCGGGGTTAGCGTTGGCAGTTCTATCAGGCTTGCAGAAGGTTTTTAACTAAACAAAAAACACATCAGCCATCTCGAGAACACACAAAAAATCACAGCCTAGAAAAAATAATAGCCTGCAATTGCCTATTAATAATGGGGATCGTTTTGAAAAGAAGTGAGGCAGTAGCACTGCTTAAAGACATCTACGACGGCTGCCCATTTTTTGATGGCATGGCTATTTCTTTAATACCTCCTGATTCGGAAAGTGTTCCATCAAAAGGCTTCCAAATACATATCAAATGTTCATTTTGTAGAGATGAATCCATAGACTGTTTAGAAAAAATCGCAGAAAAACACAACGTGGCAATAAAACAAGAAGATACCGTGCTGATAATTTACAAACCTAAGGATAGCAACTATTGATGCAAGTAATTCTTGCCCTCTATTTAG
>CAYRSV010000087.1:0-5126 GCA_964427115.1 uncultured Candidatus Bathyarchaeia archaeon
CGCTAATAAAACCTTCGATTTAGCCCTAAAACACTAATTGAAACTAAGGTCTATTTATTTTTTCGATATTTGCCATAGCAGTGGCGATAGAAAAACCAACATTATTTGTGACTTTTCTAACATCTTTCCAGTGTGAACCATCTGGAATTTGAAACATATGATTTTCACTGAACTTTGCTGATTCTTCATCGCCAAAAGTCTCAAGAGCTTCAGCATATTCTTCATCATAAACATCAGACAATCTCTTGAAGAACATAATCGGAAAAATTATACTCTTATAATCGCCTGGATCAATCACACCTCTAAGTAAGTTAGCAGCACCCCAAAGATAACTCTCTAATTCTTGTTGTGTCATTGTCATAATACATTTGCTTCCCTAAGCAGTGTTTTCATACGATCCTCTGATCTAACGAATTCAGCATAAGCAGTTTCCATTTCTTTCAATGTAGCACACAAATCTACTGGTTTAGCATTTCTTGGCTTTTGTATATACCGAGATATGTTGAGGTTGTACTCGTTTTCCTTGATTTCATCGATATCAACGATCTTTGATTGACCTTCAACACTTGAAAAGTCATCATATAAGTCAATGATAGTCTCAGCATGTTCAAGCAATAGAAAATTCTGTGCTCTCCCCTTTTGGAAGAGATTTGAACCGTCAATAAAGAAGACCTTATTCTTTCTTAAGACATCCTTTTTTGTCCTAAAAATTAGAATACATGCACTTATTCCAGTACCGTAAAAAAGGTTTGGTCCAAGTCCTATTACGCAGTCAAGTAAATCTGCATCAACGAGAGACTTCCTAATTTTACCATCTACACCACCCCTAAACAGGGCTCCATGAGGTAAGATTATGCCCATACGACCGGTTTGCATAGCCATCGAAATAATCATGTGTTCTACCCAAGCAAAATCTCCGTTGCTCTTTGGCGGAGTTCCGGCAAAATTTCTTCCATACGGGTCATTAGCCCAAGTCTCAAACCCCCATTTATCTAAGGCAAATGGAGGATTTGCGATTACTACATCAAATCTTGCTAATTGGTCATTATCTCTAAAAACTGGGTTTCTGAGGGTATCCTCTTTCATAACTTTAAAATCTTCAATGCCGTGTAAAAACAGGTTTATCCTAGCTATAGATGATGTTGTAAGGTTTTTTTCCTGACCATGCAATCTAAGAGTTCTCACATCGCCACCGTGTTGCTTAACATAATGGTAAGCTTCAAGAAGCATACCCCCTGAACCGCAGGCAGGATCATAAATCGACTCATTTTCCTGAGGTTTGAGAATACTGCCCAAAAGATGAACGATCGTTCGTGGTGTATAGAATTCACCTGCTTTTCTATTTGCAAGGTCTGCAAATTTCTTGATTAGAAATTCGTAAGCGGCACCTAGAATATCTGGAGGAACATTCGAGGCAGATAATTTCTTTGAGGAAAAATGGTCGATAAGGTCTATCAATAACTCATCAGATAGACGGTCTTTGTTTGTCCAGATGACGTCTCCAAAAATACCATACAGCTGGTCAGGGTTTGCTTTCTCAATTTCCCTAAAGGCAAACTGGATTGCTTGACCAACATTTTCTGTTTTTTCTCTTACATCCTTCCAGTGAGCACCCTCGGGAATTACGAATCTATGCTGCTCTGGGAAAGAAGCGTATTCTTCGTCACCTGATTCTTTTAATGCTTGGTCATATTCTTCATCATAGACATCAGAAATCCGCTTGAAAAATAATAGCGGGAAAATATATGATTTAAAGTCAGCCTTATCAACGGGACCTCTTAGAATGTTAGCGGCACCCCATAGGTACTGTTCTAGTTCAGAAAGGCTTATTGGTCCATTGAGTTTCTGCTGCCCAGCCATCGTTACCACATTGTAAGGGGTAACTTATGCTGTCAATACATTAAACGCTTTTCCATCCTCTATCCCATCTTGGCAAGGAAACTGCAGAGGGATATATGTCGTTAACTTCTTTTTTCCCAAAATAGGTAAACCTTAGTTTGCTGAAGCATTCCGACTAACTTGATTAATTTGGCGAGTTTTTCGGGGTCGGTGTTTAAGAGACATGTAATATACTCTGAGGTTTTACCGAAGGGTTGATGGCGGCTAGCTGCAAATTCTCTCCTAAAGCGGGTGTGCTTGTTTTTAATGAATGCTTCTTTAAGTTTATCGATCTGCTCCGGTTGCAAGCTCTCAAGCTTCATCTTGACATATCGTTCGCTGGCCAAGAGTTGTGCATCAAATCCTGACTCTAAAAGTGCTTTGGAGACTGCGGATATACCTTTTACTGTTTGTTGTTCAACTATTTTTTGCATGCCCGCCTTCTCAGCGAATGGGCTATACTTTGCCATAACAGCTATCAACTCGACGTATCTGGTGCCAACCAGTGGCATTGTTTCACGGATGAGTTTGGCGCCTAAGCCTACAGTGCGGTATTTTGGGTGAATAACTACTCGGTTGATTATGCTAAGTTGCTTGTTCATTTCCTGAATAGTCATTCTTGGCAGCACCATTCGTCTTCCATAACAGGCCGGTGGTGGGTAACTGTAGACTATGACGCCACAGAGTTCATCGCCTCTTACCAGACGAAAGATTTTTCTTGGAACCGCCACCTTGTGCCCTCGATAATGGAAACCGCTGAGTTTTTGCCAGTCTTCTCTCGTGCCTGCTTCAACTCGCATTTCTCTGATTAGGCTGCATTCGGCTGCTGGAGTATTTTGGTAATAGTCGATTTTGATTTCTTCCCCAAACCGCTTACGCACCAGAACGCTAGGTTTGAGGTCCTCTTGGAGGTCACTATGGGTTGTTGCTGCTATGACTGCTTTGCTCTGTTGCCGGGCGATTTTCTGCAAGTTGTAGGCGATTATTTTTGCTGTGTCTCGGTCTAAGCATGCGGCGAATTCATCCATGAGCCACCATTGCTTGCCACTCTCGATTAGTTTGGCGATTCGGTAACGATACCGTTGGCCATCGCTGAGTTGGCTGTAGGTGCGGAGGAAAAGGAAAGCATCATTCAACCCAACTTTGCTTAGCAGCTCCAAGCCTTCTTCGACTGTGGCTCCAACGGTCTCGATCAATGGCTTCTCAGCATCCACTGCCACATCTGACAGGTCGATAGCCTCCTCGCCTAAGTCCGCCTTGATTGCTCGTAACAGTACACTTTTGCCGCTGCCACTATCCCCGGTGATATAGACGATATCTTGTTGTCCAATCTTCAATTCTGCATCAAGAACCTTGAAGCGTTGTGCATCGTCGATGCCTAACCCAAAGGCTTCAGCCACAACCAAGCTCCTTGGCGTCGGCTTAGTGTGGGTTTCATAGCTTATGTTGAACGTGAACTTGCCCTCCGTCCGATCGTAGATGCGGCGGAATTGCCTTATGCGAAAGTCTCTTTGTCGTCTCATTTCTTGGTCACCTTGGAATAACTGTTAGGAATGGTTCGGGTTCCATCTGTACGGTCGCAAACACGGCTAGCGCGATACTCCAAAAGACGTCGTCGTGGGTGCCGTTGGGGTGTGAGTATCCTATGGCGCCGTCTTTGCGTAGGTCATAGCGTTCGACGTTTAGCTCGGTGCAGAGGTCGCCTCTGTATGGTCGCTCCCAATTCAGCAGAGGATAATAGAATTGTTTGTTCATCATGCGCTGCTTTAGGAGGCTGGCCATCTCGCTTTTTCTGGGCACGCTAAAGTTGACGCCTTCAGCGTTCTCGATGCCTGCGGTTTGCATGTCGGCTATGATGCTTGGACCTTCGCGGGTGAAGTCCACTCGGATTTTTTGGAAGCCGCCCCATCTATCCTGAAGCGCCTTGAGGTAGCCGAGAACTTGGGCGTAGAGTGTGGGTTGCTGGAAAATCTTTAGGTGCCGAAGAAACAACTTATCATTTAGGCGCTCAACTACCGAGAGCACGCAGTAATCTCGGGTTTGTGCCAAGTCGAGTCCAGCAAAGAAGTCGCCTTCACAGCTCGCTTCATGGTTGAACTCTTGGAGGTCTTCACCACAATTCTTCACCGTGCCCACGCACGCAACGATCAAGCTCTGAGCCAACCAAACGTCTTCATCCTCCGCCCATTCTGCCTCCATTTCCCGACGCCAACGTTGCGGATCATCCCCAAACTGACGTTTAATCTTCTCAACAATAGCAGGCTTAAGCGGACCATTAGGTTCAAGGGCATCACTCCACCGAACATGCGACCGTGCAAAATCGGAATAGTCTTTGTGGTTGCACATTTTCCAAAACAGCGAATCCGTATTCCAAGGCGTTGACGTCGCGATTAGTTTGCCGTTGGTTGTTCCAAGCGTAAACAGGATTGCATCATAGAGCTCCTCGTCGTTAGGAACGAAATTGGCTTCTTCGATCCAGATAACTTTGAAGGTTGGGCCTCTGATTGTATCGGGGTTGTTTGGGAAGGCTTCAATCATGCTGCCGTTTGGCAACGTAATCCTTGTTTTTTGGACGTGCAAGCCGGGCTGCTGGGGAAGCTTTCGACAGAAACCACCCATGCGTCGTATGTTGAGTTTTGTTTGGCGCCAGCTTGGACCAACAATCGCAATATAGCTGTCAGGATGCTCCCAAGCATACTTGAGAAGCAACGCCGAAACCGAAAAGCTCTTGCCTGTCTGACGTGCCCAACGTACAGCCGTAAACTGGTTTTTCTCAAACATCTCCGCAAGTTCCATTTGGTAGCGGTAGGGAGTGAACCCGAAGACCTGTTCAAAGAAGCTCTTAACGTCGCTCCTTAGACTTTCGACTTTACGTTCACCTAACTGTTCAGCAGCCGCTATGTCAGAACGGAGCCCTGCCCGCTCCTCAAGGAGCCGATCTTTATGCATTGCTCTGGGACTTTTTGAGAAGTTCCGCATATTTTCGTCTAGCCTCCATTAATTCCTCTTCCATTTCCCGATAGTGAACATACTCGGCAAACCGCTCCTGGTACACCTTAACCCCCGCGATTATGCCGCGTAAACGCAAAACCTCAGCCTTATCCAGCCCCGGCGTCTTTAACGCCTCCAAAGCGGCTGCAAGAATCTTGAGTGTCTCTTCGATGCTGGGCAAGTCTTGGGGAAGTGCTAGTTCGGTAGAACACCTATGTGAAGTCTATCTATTTGTCTCTTTTCTTCATTCTTCCGCC
>CAYRSV010000088.1:0-5053 GCA_964427115.1 uncultured Candidatus Bathyarchaeia archaeon
TGACATTGCAACAAACTATGCTTCGCGCGGTGTTATATTCTAATAATTCTTATAGGTTTATAGCATGTTAGTATAGTTAGAGGAAAAACATGTGTCTGCCTCCTCTTCTTGGTCATCTTCTTCTGAGCGCTTTGCTGATAGCAAAAGCCTAAAGAAAACGCGCCGAAAAAGTAGCAAGCAAACTAATCGCTCGTTGAACCAATGTGAGAACAGTTATCGTTTTTTATTTGAAAGCAGCTATGACGCAATACTGCTAGCATATCCTGATGGAACAATAATTGCAGCAAACCCTGCTGCGTGCAAAATGTTCGGCATGACTGAAGATGAATTAATTAAGGCTGGTCGAGCAGGTATATTAGTTCTTGATGAAAGAGCGAAGCTTGCTCACGAAGAAGAAAATAAAACTGGAAAAGTAAAAACAGAACTTACCTACAGGCGTAAAGACGGCTCAACTTTCGAGGGCGAGGTTACATCTACCCTTTTTACTGATACTGATGGCAAAGTCAAAACAAGCATAATAATACGAGATATAACTGGTCGCAAGCGCGCGGAAGAAGCCCTTTTAAGGGCTAAAGAGCAATCTGAGCTTGATAGACGGCTCCTTGAAACTGTTTTAGAAACTATACCTTTGGCAGTGGTTATAGCTGAAGCACAGTCTAACAGGCTCCTTTACACTAATAGGCATGCGAGAAAGCTTTATGGTTTTGATCCATCAAGGCTAAGTTTAGCCGAGAGTATAGCTAAAGTTAAACCTAAACGGTCTGACGGCTCACCTTACCCAATTAATGAGTTACCACTATATCTTGCGCTGCATGGGCAAACGGTTCTAAATAAAGAACTGACACTCGAGCAGCCTGATGGCACAACTTGCCCAATATTTGAAAGTGCAGCGCCCATAGTTGACTCTAAGAACAATGTAGTTGCAGCTGTGGCCACTTTCGAGGATATATCTGAACGCAAAAGAGCTGAAGAAAAGATTAATCGCCAAAAACTTATCCAGGAAGGCACTAAAAAAATCTTCCAGGAAGCCCTAAGCACCAGAACACAAGAAGCGCTAGGTGAACTATGTCTATCGGTTGCCGAAGAGCTCACTCAAAGTAAATTTGGCTTTATAGGCGAGATTAATAAAAATAAACTGGAAGATATCGCTATTGATAACCCCGGATGTGATTATAGCAATACCGTTGCTTTACAGGGACCTCATGGACTGCCAGATAACTTGTTCCACGGTCTCTATGGCAAAGTACTACGCGAGGGTAAGAGCTTTTTTACTAACAATCCAGCAAACCATCCAGAGCGTATTGGGATACCTGAAGGTCATCCACCATTAACTGCTTTTTTAGGTGTACCACTAACTAGTGGAGGTAAAACCATTGGCGTAATTACTGTTGTTAATCGCGAAGGCGGCTATAGCCAAAATGAACTTGAATCCTTAGAAGCTTTAGCGCCTGCGATTGTTGAGGCGTTCTTTCGTAAACGAGCTGAAGATGCATTAAAACAAAGTGAACAGCGCTATCGAACATTAGTTAACACCTCCACTGATGGAATCATTGTTTACAAAGAAGGTCGCTTTATTTTTGCTAATCCTGCAGCCCTGAAGCTTTTTGGCGTTCCAACCTTTGATGAACTTAAAAACAGGTCAATATTTGATTTCATACCTCTTGAAGAGCGAAAAGAAGTTCAAGAACGCGTAGCACAGGTGCAAGCTGGCAAAAAAATTATGCCTCAAGAAAGGCAGATAGTCAGAACAGATGGTAAACGCATCTTTGTTGAAGTCATAGGCGCTCCAGTTTACTATAATAACGAATGGGCAATTTTAACAGTCTTCCATAACATTGATGAGCGCAAGCAACTTCAACATCAACTGGAAGAATACACCAAAAACCTTGAGCATCTAGTAGAAGAACGCACAAGGCAGCTAAAAGAAAAAGAACGCCTAGCAGCCATAGGCGAAACTGCAGCCATGGTAGGCCATGACCTTCGTAGCCCTTTACAGTCGATAGTTGGCGAAGTATTCTTACTAAAAGATGAGCTAAAAACCGTTCCAGACAGCGACCACAAAACATACCTGCAAGAAAGCATCCAAATAATTGCTGAGCAAGCCAGCTATATGGATAAAATTGTTAGCGACTTGCAGACTTTTGTTAAGCCCGTTAAGGCTCATAAGCAAGCAGTTCAACTAAAACCGCTTATAGCTGCACTACTAGCGCAGATAGATATCCCAGCAAGCGTCCAAGCAATCATGAAAGTTTCCGAGTTGCTAACTGTACAAGCTGATCCACAGCTGCTAAAAAGAGTGCTAATTAATCTGGTAACTAACGCTGTGCAAGCCATGCCCCAAGGAGGCGAGCTGTCCATCATTGCAAAAGCAGATGCCAAAGGTCAAGTAAAGATTATTGTAGAAGACACTGGGGTAGGCATACCTGAGGAGTTAAAGCCTAAAATTTTCACACCGCTATTTACGACTAAACCCAAAGGCCAAGGCTTCGGGCTAGCAGTATGCAAAAGAGTCATAGAAGCCCAAGGTGGCACAATAAGCTTTGAAAGTGAGGCAAACAAGGGCACTAAGTTCATTATTGAGCTGCCCTCAAAATAACCTATGCTTTAGAGTCTTTCAAACAGCATCACTTAAGATGGGTAATCCTCGTCATTAGATGGCTATTTTTTTCCGGGAAATATTTTATAACGCCCATAGCGATTAAAAATAGATAATCTCCATTGAGAGGGCACGATGGAGGTTACATTATCTTATTGTTAAGGAGAAAGCGATATGCATAGGTTGACTAGACTAGCTTTGGAGGCTATTGTTAGTTCTATCCCTGCAGGCGTTGTGGTCGTTGAAAAAGAAGGCGGAAAAATAGTCTACGTTAATGATCGTGCTATAACGCTTTATGGGTGTGACCCGAGCGGTTTAGATCTGTTAAACTATTCAACCAGGATGATGCGCCTGCTGACCTTAGATGGACAGATTTATTCTCCTGAGCAGCTTCCCGTTAGCAAAGCCTTGTCAACTGGGCAAGAAGTTAAAGATGAGCTAATTATTGAAAGACCTGACAAATCGCGCATCACTGTTGCTGCATCTGCTAAGCCAGTAAAAGATGAAAAAGGGCAAATTGTTGCTGCTGTAGGTATTTTTGAGGATATAACCGATTACAAGAATGCTGAAGGCATTTTAAGGGCAAATGAACAGCGCTGGACTACTACTCTTGCAAGCATCGGTGATGCCGTTATCGCTACAGATGAAAAAGGCAACATCACTTTTATGAATAAAGTAGCCGAAAAACTAACAGGATATAGCTTTCAAGAGGCTATGCAAAAATCCCTCAAAGAAGTCTTTCATATAGTTAACGAACATAATGGTCAAGAAGTTATAAGTCCAGTGGATAGAGTTTTCAGAGAAGGCGCTGCTGTGGCTTTAGTTAACCATACAATGCTTATACGCAAGGATGGTACACAAGTGCCCATTGCTGATAGTGGGGCGCCCATAAAAGATAGCTCAGGAAAAACCACTGGCGTGGTGCTTGTCTTTCATGATATGTCCGACCGTCGGCTAGCAGAGAAAACACTAAAGCAAAGTGAAGAACGCTACCGCACCCTATTTAGCAATATGGATGAGGCATTTGCACTGCATGAAATGATATTTGATAGCCAAGGTATACCGGTTGATTATCGCTTTCTTGAAGTTAATGAAGCATTTGAGAGGCTAACGGGTTTTAAGGAAAGCCAAATAGTAGGGAAAACTGCGCGTGAAGTAATGCCTAGTGTAGAACCGTTTTGGATAGAAACGTACGGCAAAGTGGTAACTACGGGTGAGCCTGTTAGGTTTGAAAGGTACGATCAAAACACAAACAAGCACTATGAAGTACATGCTTTTCGACCTGTTGAGGGCAGATGTGCAGCATTATTCAACGATATAACAGAGCGCAAACAACTTCAGCAACGGCTTGAAGACTACACCAAAAACCTAGAAAGGGTAGTCAAAGAACGCACAACTCAGGTTTCAAAAGAACGCAAACGCCTTTTTGACATGCTTGAGGCACTTCCAGCCTACGTAGTCTTGCTCGATAAAGACTATTATGTGCTTTTTGCTAACAAGATCTTTCGCGAACGTTTTGGCGAATCGCGTGGCAGACGTTGTTATGACTTTCTTTTTAACCGTAAGGTGCCTTGTGAGGACTGCAAAACATACAAGGTTCTAAAAAATAACAACCCGAATCATTGGGAATGGGACGGTCCTGACGGTCGCAGCTATGAGGTTTACGATTTTCCCTTCGTTGAAGCTGATGGCTCAACACTCATACTAGAGATGGGCATAGATATCACTGAAAGGAAACGTGCCGAAAAAGAAGCAGTTGAGAGCGCAAAAAAACTCAAGGACGCAGAACGACTAGCAGCTATTGGACAGACCGCTGGCATGGTTGGGCACGATTTGCGCAATCCCTTGCAGTCAATAATAGGTGAAGTGTACTTAGCCGAAAGTGAGCTAAAATTACTCCCAGAGGGGGAGCACAAGATATGCCTGCAAGAAAGCATCCAAGCCATAGCCGAGCAGATTGGCTACATGGATAAGATTGTTAGCGACTTGCAGGTTTTTGTTAGACCAGTTGATGTGCAAAAACAGAAAGTGGAACTAAAACGACTTATCGAGGCAACCTTGGCTCAGACACATATCCCGAAAAACATCCAAGCAAGCCTCTACACGGAAGAGACGCTAACCATTCAAACTGACCCACACTTGCTGAAAAGAGTGCTTATCAACCTAATTACCAATGCAGTGCAAGCCATGCCAGAAGGCGGAAAGTTAACTATACAGGCGCATACCACACAGACAGGACACGTGCAAATCACAGTTGAAGATACAGGCACAGGCATACCTGAAGAAATCAAGCCCAAGCTATTCACGCCCTTGTTCACCACCAAATCCAAGGGTCAAGGCTTTGGATTAGCTGCTTGTAAGCGAGTTATAGAAGCTCAGAATGGGACTATTAGTTTTGAAAGCGAGGTAAACAAAGGCACAAAATTCATCGTCGAGCTACCCATAAAATAACCCACC
>CAYRSV010000089.1:0-4967 GCA_964427115.1 uncultured Candidatus Bathyarchaeia archaeon
GATTGCTGGTTCGGTTATAATTACGGTCAATTTAGAATGAATGTTGTTAGCTTTTAATTTATTGTTTATTATGTTGGTTAGATTTTCCATCGTGTCTGCTTGGACGCGAGCAATTATGTCATATACGCCCCATAGGCTAAAGGCTTCTTTAACACCTTCGATTTTCCTGATTTCCTCTAAAGTATTATTTTCGTAGCCTATTTTTGTGTTTAAAAGAACATACGCCATTGGCAACTTTTAGACCTTCTCTAATCTCTTTGTGGTTGGACGAGGAGATTTGAACTTGTCTTTGATGTGGCTGGTGAACAAAAAAGACGGCTATGACGCCAAACCTCTTCATCCAACCCATAAAAAATTTCCATGCATCCGTTCTTATTGAGAGCTACTGGTACGGCTAAAGAATCGACGGAGCCAATTGGAGGGATGAAAATGCTTTTTTCTTTCGTCTCTCACGCCTCCGGATGCACAATTAATTTTCGGGTAAAAAGAGATTTAAAAATATGTGACTGTGGACGGGTAACATCAAGAAACTTTTGCCCGCAAAGTAGCTATGTATGAAGGCAATCCTTCGATTGATTGTACATCGTGACTTAGAAGTGAATAAAGGTCTCGCCAAAATTTTAGCTCAGGCTTAATTCTTGCTCGTTCTAAATGTTGCTTAATATAGTTAGTTGTTTCTTTACCGCGCCGATCAAAATCCAAGAGAAGGATGACAGTAGAAGCCTTAAAGGATTCGATTTCGCTGATGGCATCGATGAAAGATTTACCGCCTGTTTTAAAAGAAATTATGGGTCCAGTTATGTTAAAGGAGCGGAGCGCTTCTACGTCCTTTCGTCCTTCAACTATTATTGGGATGCCTTTTGCCGATTTAGAAGCTAGTGCGTCTAAAATTTCGAGAATTTTTTCTTCTTTCTGTTTCAGATGCGTTGACAAGGTAAATTTACCTTGTTACTCTGGCGTTCCGGATTGTTTCTAAGCATTCTTGAGCTTCTTTATGAGTGGCAAAGTAGCGGCGAACAGGTTCAAGGATTTTGCCAAGTTGTTCGGCAACTGCGTTTTTGAGGTCCATTGGATGCAGCTTGCCTTCGGTATACGCAATAGCTAGGTCATTAAAATTTTCAAATTGAATATTGCCGCCGAATTTTGCCGGGCGCTCTATTATGAAGATGGGGTTTTCACGGAAGATTATGTACTTGCAGATATCTAAGACAGGATTGAATCGGACGATACGTTCAGGGCAGAAGGATTTGGATAATTTTTGTTTTATTTCAGCGGGTGTGTCATAGATGAATATGCATGTGTCGGGTTTACTTTTACTCATCTTTGCAGAAGCTATGGCTTCTTTTTCTTGTCCTTCGGGAATCGGCCATATTGAGGGCTTTGCGAGCCCTTGAAGCAGATGATGGTGGACGCATACAGGTTTCCAGTAGCCCATTCTTTCTCCGATTTCTCTGGCAACCATATTGGCTTTTCGTTGGTCTAAGCCCAGCTGGCAAATCTTAACTTTCATATGGAATATGTCGGCAACCTGCATCGGGGTATACATGTAATCAGAAACATTGCGCGCGTCAGTATTTTTTCTTCCAGCTATCTCCAAAGTACGGGTGGTTCGAGCTATAGTAAGGTTCTTTGCTACTGCCATGGTTTTTGCCCAGTAATCAAGGTCATCATATAGCTTATCTGAGTAGATGAATTCAATTTTGTCGTCAGGGACCCCTAATGCTATCCAGCTGTGGCGAAATAGGTCTGCGGCTTTCCTAATCAGGGTAAGATCGCCGCCCAGCTTGTTGTTTAAGTAAGCATGCCATGTTGCCAAAAAGGCTTTGTATTTAATACCAGCTTCGGCAAAATCTTTCATTTTATAAGCGCAAATGACGCCTGTACCTAAGTGGGCTAATCCGGAGGGTTCCCAGCCGTTATAGGCAATAGGATGCTTCTCAGTTTCTAAAAGGTGCCTCAAATCCTCAAGAGTTACAACTTCCTCAGTCGGGGACCTGCAGATAAGCTCAATTTTCCTTTCAATATCCAATTCTATCAAGCCTTGAATGTTTCTATGGTTAAATGTATTGATTAACTTAAGAATTTACTTATCAAACTTGAGATTTGTTATTGGCAGATACGTCGAAAATACTTTTCTTACATGTGATAATTTTAGATGATACTGTTTATGGTTCATCTATCGGGCAGTTAAGTGAATTATGGTAAAGCATAAATTGTTTTTTGTTTTTTGGACTGCTAAGGTGTACTACGGGGTTGAAGAAGCTAATTGTGGTTGTGGTTGTTTTAATTTTAGTCAGCGCTGTCTTGACGGCTTCGTTAGGAATGCTAAACCCTGTTGCTGATGTAAAAACCAACCTTACAGAATGCTATGTAGGCATAGCGTTTTGCGGCAACACTACAGCCGAGGCTAAGCTTCTCATTGATAGAGTAAAAGACTACACCAACCTGTTTATCATACAGTCTGGACCAGTAAGCATCAACGAAACCTCGCTGAACGAAATTTGTAGCTACGCCATAGCATCTAACCTTGATATAATAGTCTTCTTCGGCGATTTAGATTCTAGATATATACAAATGCCATCTAAAGCGTGGCGGACAGCTTGGGTAGACTCCGCTAAATCGCGATGGGGAGATAACATACTGGGCATCTACTATTATGATGAGCCTGGAGGCATGTGGATAGATACTTATTCAAACGTTACACGGAGGCTTGCTTCTAACGCTACTTATTCTACCATAGCTCAGATGGCAATTAACCATATACAAACTGATGGCGGCGTCATTCAGTTGAAAAACAACTCAATTCCCATGTTTGTTTCAGATTATGCATTATTCTGGTTTGATTACTTGGCAGGCTATGATACTGTCTTTGTAGAGATGGGGTGGAACCATAGCTTGGTACAAGATATTGCGCTAATTAGAGGTGCTGCTAACGTACAAGGCAAGGACTGGGGCGCCATAGTAGTTTGGAAATATGATCAAGAACCATACTTGGACAGCGGAGAAGCGATTTATGATCAAATGGTTACCGCCTACAAGGCAGGAGCCAAATACATTACCATCTTCAACTATCCGCAAATGCCAGACAACTCCTACGGAGTCATGCAGGAAGAACACTTTGAGGCGCTTGAAAGGTTCTGGAACGATGCAGTAAGTGGTAAAATCGGTCACAACTCGATAATCACAGAAGCTGTGTTTGTGTTGCCAAAAGATTACGGCTGGGGTATGCGCCATCCTGATGACCGCATCTGGGGCTTCTGGGGACCTGATGAAAAATCACCTGTAATTTGGGAACAAAAAAACAGACTACTTGGAAAGTATGGCTATACGTTGGATATTATCTATGATGATCTTCGATTTCCTGTTAGGGATAAATACAAGCAGGTTTATTTTTGGAACTCTACGGAGCCCTTTGACGGATAGATTTGAAAAAAGTTAGATGATTTGTGAATATGTTGTGTCCCGTGTAACCTAACACTTAACTTCACAGTGGAGCGGTGCGCTCCTCTAAGGTAAGCTCTCTCTGGCACGGGACTCTCAACCATGTTGCACGATTGGGTAAAAACTAAGGTTCACAGGTACAAGTTTTGTAGTGCTTGCTCCTCTGCTAGTTCCGTTATTCGTGCTTGCTCTTTCTGGTTGAGACAATAAAAGAAGGTATTTTGAATAATTTATTTGCTTCTCTTACGTTAGAAATTTTTTAAGGCACACAATGGTTCTTGAATTTGTAGTCTGTGTTTTTATTGCATTTTCTTATGATGATTCCGTTCTTAATTCATGACATTAATGAGTTATCTGTGCCAGGGGTTATTTACGACATGCTGTGGGTTGCCGTCTGCGAAGGCGAATATGTTTTCAATAGTTGTATATAAAAGCCGCTGCAGGGATTCTTTGCTGTTAAAAGCACAATGCGGCGTAATTATCACATTGCGGAGCCGAAGTAGAATATGTGCTCTTAGCATGGTAGCTAACTGCTCTCGAGGCAAGTTATCCAGTAGCAACTGGGCTTCTTCGCGGATAAGTGACTCCTCCTCAAGAACATCCAAACCTGCACCAGCTAAATGACCACTTGTTAAAGCCTTTGTAAGTGCTTGGCTATCAATTAAACCGCCGCGCGCAGTGTTTATCACAACTGCATCCTTTTTCATAGTTTTAATTGTGTTCTCATTAAGAAAATGATACGTTTCGTCATTAAGTGGCAAATGTAACGTCACTATATCAGATTCTTTAAGTAAAGTCTGAGCATCAACATACGAGAAACCTAGTTCCTCAGCCGCCTTCATATTAGGATACTTATCAAAAGCTAACACTCTCATGTTGAATCCTTTAGCAATCTCTATTACTTTTCTACCAATTCGGCCAGTCCCAAGAACACCGAGCACTTTGCCGTCCAAGTCAAACCCTTGGATATTTTGGCAGCTAAAGTCGCCTCGCCTTGTACGCTCATATGAGTCGCTAATCATGCGAGAAAGCGATAGAATCAATGCAAACGTGTGCTCTGCCACTGTAATCTCACCATAAGTAGGCACATTACAGACTAGTATACCACGTTTGTTGCATTCTTCAACATCTATGTGGTCAAACCCTGTAGATCGGGTAGCCACAAGCCTTAGCTTGCTAAGCTTTGAAAGAATTTCTGCATTCAGCTTAGAATAAATAAAAACTGAAACAACCTCAAAATCCAACGCTTTTTCAATGTTCCGCTCTCCCAATGCATCCTTAAAAAAATGTACCTCATCATTCGGGAAATTACCCTTCAAAAGTGGCTCTTCCCAATCTTGAACCTCAAAAAAAGCAATCTTCATAAAACATCGCCTACAAACCTAAACAAACCGTTACAATTAAGCCCTACGGCAATAGAGTAAGCTTAAATATAATTATGGGGCCGGGGCGGAGATTTGAACTCCGGCGAAAGGCTCCACAGGCCTCTATGCTAACCAAGCTACATTACCCCGGCCACGCTTTAG
>CAYRSV010000090.1:0-4423 GCA_964427115.1 uncultured Candidatus Bathyarchaeia archaeon
TGTTCTAATTTTTGTTGCTGTTTTTCTTTACGAGCACTTGCATTTTTGATTTATTGTGGCATCTGGGACATTTTAGGTAAGTCCAGCCGTCTCCTTCTCTGCTTACTCCGTGAGGGCTAAAGAAGTCAGTTAAGAAGAATATTTCAAATTCGTTGCCACACTTTGGGCAGTGATATGCTGTTGATATTTTATGCCACAATACAAGCAGCACTAATCCACCTGCTACCAAAGCCAACCATAAAATCCAATACGTTATTAGCAGAAGAAAAGCTGTGATTGAGATTACTGCAACATAGACTGCTATAATGAGTAGTGATTTTGCCCGGTCTCTTCTTTTTGGGTTACGGTAAAGCGTCATTTACGGTCCTAGCTTTATTGATTTCTCTATTTTTCCGCAGATTTTGTTTCGGTTGTTTGAGGAGAAAACAAACACTTTCCCATTTAATTCATAATTATGTCAACGGAAATCTCCGCCTCAAATAACCCTTTAGAAAATCTTGGTCATTTGCCAATTCAGTGCTTTTTACAATTTGGCCCTCAAGCCTATCTAATGCTATCTTAAATGTCTGTTCAACACCATAACCTTCAGCTGAACTGAAAAATGCTCCTCTCTTTGTTCTAAATTGGAGACGGATATGAATTAACTGTTCGCCCTTGAAGTTTGTGCCATGCGTCTTCATATAAACAAACAATGTACCCGCTTCTAAGGTTCCTCCATATCTTCGGGTAAAAGATTCGAAGTCATCCATAACTGCGCTGCGTTGGATTTCATCAATTTTCACGTCTTTAACTGAAAACTGAACAGTAAGTCTTTCTACTGGTTTTTCCATTTGAGCTAGGGGTTCAAGAAAGTCACGTTTAGTTATGATGCCTACAGGTCTTCCTTTGCTGACGATTACTAAAGAGGAAATATTGAACTTGTGCATTTGCTCTTCAGCATCTCGCAATTTAGATTCAGGTAGAACAGTGATTACAGGATCAACCATTATGCCCTTCGCAGGAATACTCAAAACAGAAACTTTCTCACCTACCCTTTCGCCAAACCTTTGCACATGTCTGGGCTGAAAAATATTTTCAATAATATCAGAAATACTCACAATCCCCACAAGTTTTCCATCTTTAACTATGGGAACGTGAGAGATTCCTTCGCTTCTTATAAGGCTCAGCACTGTTCCTAGTGATTCGTCTTCTTCGATTACGAATGGATCCTTTGTCATTATTTCTTCAACGCGAGTGTTACCCCACTGTTCCATTATGGCACCATGGATAACATCCTCATCTGTTACAAAACCTAAGAGCTGCTCGTCACTGTAAACTGGAAGTTGCCTGATTTCACTCTCGATCATTAACTTAGCTACCTTGCTAAGAGTATCCTGCAGGGTGACAATAGGTGCCGATTGCATTAGAATTTTAACTTTAGTTCCAGACGCATCTAAACTGGACCGTTTTATGGATTTATTGGAAATAACCCCTTAGTAATTGCCCTTACTGTCAAATACTGGTAAAGCAGGTGGCATCCCTTTTTTGAAATGTGATAAACAAGAAGAAAGAGTATCATTTTCCTGTACTTCTAAAAATCCCTTTGAAAAAACGTCTTCAACAATCTTAACCATAAAAAACACTTCGACTATGTTACTTATTCCCCTTGAATAATTTAAATCTTAAGATTTAACCTATGCAATCATTCAAATCATCGGTATTTTTCGTTTCTTAATAACTTGGTATGACTTGTTTGATGCTGATATCGCCCTGTTTCAAATAAATTCATTTATGGAAAACGTGTTTGAATTAATCGCTTACAGCAGAGTTTACTTTACCCCGGTAATTCAAGTTTTCGAGAAGCACAATTAAGACAAAAACGATTAATTACAAGTCTTATGTATGTCTGTTCTTTCTTTTACAGCTTTGTTCTTTCTTAACCCATAAAATTCAGTCACCATATCTAACTAATTTTGTTTACTCAATTAGTTGCAATTGATAAACCTAAAGTATAAAATATTTTACAATTTCAGATATTTTCTCAACTGATTAATAAACTTAAATATGCCATAACACTAACAATTTAGTGGAGAGTCTATTATTGGACAGCTTTTTAGTGTCTTTACCCTCAAAATGGACCAGTTTTCTGAAAGGGGTAGCTGACGACCACGATGTCGACGTTAGTGAGGTAATTGGTGGATTATGTGATTGGGTTTTTTCTAGCCCTCAATACAAGAGACAATTTGAAGTTTGGTTAGATACTGTTTATCCATTGAAGGGGCAAGCCCAAGATAGAGCAAGAGCTAAAGGCGAAGAAGCAAGCTTGCGTGAACAAACACAGCAAAATGAAGCTGAACAAGAAGCCCATGAGGACAGAGACTACAGTGAAGACCGCTAATCACCTTGATTAAGCCCAAAAAAGGGCCAAAATTCAAGGTGTTTCTAAAGAGGGTTTTTAATAAATCTTAAGCAAAGGAATAATATTTTAGATGCAAAAAAAAGTTAAAGAAAAACCTTTTCGCCAGTACATAACACCCGTTTTGCTAGGGCTAAGAGTTTACCGTGGGTTAATCTTGAACCTTTGCGGTGTAAAAACATCTTTTTTCTGTGGACATAAATTAACTTACAACTGTAATCTAAAATGCAAAATGTGTCCCTTCTGGAAACACCCAATTCCAGATTCCAGTTTAGAGCAGGAAAAAGCGATTCTAAGACAAATTTACAATTCTGGGGCCTGCGGAGTCGCCTTTGAAGGCGGTGAACCGTTGCTTAGGCAAGATTTAGAGGAGATACTTGCTTTTTCACGGTCTTTGCCGCTTCACACTAGCCTGATAACAAATGGTACTCTACTTAAATCCAGAATAAACGAGGTAGCACCCTACATTAACGGCGTCGTTTACGTTTCGTTGGATGGCTTAGAAAAAACACATGACACTATTCGGGGCGTCAGAGGCAGCTTTAAGAAGGCAGTAGAAGGCATTTGTGCGGCTAAACAAAAAGTTCCTGTAACCATCAACACCACAGTGATTGCTGAAAACGTTGACGAAATCGAGGGCTTAGTTGAGTTGGCTAAAGAGTTGGGAACAAAAATATCTGTGGCAGTAGCCTATGAATACTCCAATACCCAAATCTCTTCAATGGTCAACCGCGAAATATCGAAAATCGCTAATCGACTATTTGAAATGAAAAAGAGTGGCTACCCCCTTGCCAACTCAAGCGGTTACTTCAAAGTGATGGCTAAAGAGAAAGAATGGCAATGTAAACCCTGGACTATGATAAACATTGATCCCCATGGAAACCTGGTTTTACCCTGCTATGTCCACAACGACTACGCAAGTAGTTTATCCATTTTTGATAGGGGAATAAAAAGTGCACTTTCAGGGTTTGACTGGAAAAAAATAGAAAACTGTCATAAATGTAATCTACACTGTTACGTTGAACCTTCCCTGGTGCTTTCAAGAGACATTAGTGCATATATGCATTGGGCATTCCACATTAGTATCTAGAGATAACCGTTTAAGCTCTGATTTGTAAAGTTAAGTAGGAATCGGTCAGTTGTCTTTGTTTTGTAGTGAGGTTTAAGCCTTTGCATAACTGATTTAGAATTGCTCTGAATTCTTTAACATACGCTTTAGGTATTTCTAGGGATGATTCCTTTCTGTTTTGTGCATCTAAAATTATTGATAATTGATTAATACAGCTTCTGTTTGCAAGAATGTTTACTCGTTTTTGCCTAAAATTTTTCATCCATTCTGAAACATTCTGTCCTGTCAAACGATCAATACATGCATTTCCTACGCGTATTGTGTGACCATCACAGTTTTCGATGATTGAAATCTCCCATTGCAAATAGTCTCCACATATATCACATCGCATTATGGGTGTTGCAATGTAATTATCGATCAAACGATATTCCTTGTTCTGGTATTTAAACGGGGGAATACGCTTCAAATAAACAGCGACGCCTCTATTCAACTCCAACAGAAGATCATCACTTTTTGACATTTTATTAGTCCCCTCATTTTTTGGGTGCTATCAACAAAAAATTGTTTTTCCGTTTGTTCCTACCCAAATTGTTCAATTCATTATTAACATAAAGAGTGAATGTTATTAGTAAATATTGCTTATTTTTGTCATATTTTGGTACACATTATGAAAAATAACATAATCTAAGCATTTCTTTAGAATATATGTCTTCGATTCGTGATAACAAACCAAATACAGGTTTTCCTAAACCACTAACTGAACTTGGCGCTAGATAACCAGTAAAATAGTTAGCGCCAGAAGTAAAAGACTGCCCAAAAATCCAATAAAAACTTTGAGCTGCTTAGCCTGTAATAGATTTTATTTTTGCCAATTTAGTCGGCGGCACCATAAAATTTAGGTTTGGGCTCGTGGTAGGCTCAGTAATATTGGAAGGGCTTGCGAATTTTTTCAGTTAAAC
>CAYRSV010000091.1:0-4345 GCA_964427115.1 uncultured Candidatus Bathyarchaeia archaeon
TTTGCACCCGAACAACAACTTCTAACCTTGAAATAATTATGCTTTGAAAGAAGAAGCAGATGGCGCAGCGACCCATTTTTCTTGAATGACCAACAAAGTATTTTTCCGATTGTTGTTTTCTACCCCTTAAGCTATAGTATTTTGAAGATGAATTTGTTAGTTGAGCTGTCTTTTTTTACTGTTGGCAACCTGATTTCTTGAACCAATTCAACGTTATAATCAAGCTGGAATTTCTCTCTTCTAAGGGCATTGCAGACAGCTGGCATGCGGCTTTTCAACCCCAGCCTGGTGTGAACCTCTCCAGACTTAATAACCACCTGTGCCTTTCCCTGCTTTGGGCTAGCTTAATGTAGTTTTCAAAGACACAATGCCTAATGCCATCAACTAGCTCTATTACTGATCACAGCAAACAAGTGCTTGCGTGAGTTATAAAACAGTTTTGACCTTGGTTGCTTGGATCGCTGTTTGTATGACTACTTTGTCTTGCACGTTAATTGGATTAGCATTTAAGTGCTGCATTAACCAGAGTTGCCCATTTGCGATTTCACGTTTTGGTGAGTATCTGCCTAGCCAGTTTGTGGAGGGCTGGCAAAGTGGGCATCTTGTAAGGGTTCCTATTAGCCTGCTTTCGAGTCCTGTACTTCCCATGCGTTGAGCTTGACCTGTAAGCTCGAACACTCTAAAGGAAAACTTGGGAAATAATAACTTGGTTTTGCTGCAGGAAGCCGGAAGATTTGTAGCCTACTTTGCAGGCGACGCCTAAGCCTCCCCAATAGGGGCGATAACCGTCGGACGAAATATGTTAAAAATGACGAAAGCAGTTTCGTAGAAGAAGCAGAATTGGCGATATCGACAACTTGTGAGGATTTGAGTCCAATCACCATTGCAAAAGCACGGAGGGTTTGCTGGCAATCTACGTAGTCTCGCTATCTACAGTCGCTTTCAAGTTGACCTAAACTTATCAATCTCGGAATCAGCAGTGATTCACTCAATAGGCAAGGGAGTATACCCCCGGATAATCTGGGGAGTAGCTTAGGAGTAATCCTCTCAACAGTAACAACAAGATACTCTCAAAACGTAGATTATGAGGTCTCGCAGAAAGCCCTGGACAGATTCTTTATATATACGCTGGAAGTCCATTGACAAGCTATTTATAAATGAGCTGTCAATAAGATTCCAACAGCCATGTCAATACCTATTGAGCTGATGGATCAAAATCCTTAGTGGAGAAAACCTGAGGATATATTACAAGACAGAAGAATTGTCACCCTATCAAAATCCAGTGTCTGCTGGGTACCGAGAATTAAACAAACATTTGATCTTGATACAGACGCAGTTTACACCTTGAGAGGACCACGGCAAGTAGGAAAGACCACGCTCCTCAAAGACATGATAAGAGACCTAATCAATCAAAACGTGTCTCCACGAAACATCTTCTATTTCACCTGTGACCTCATCGACAATCCCAAAGCTCTTGCAGATACAATAACATCATACCTTGAAATGGTAAGACCTGACAAAACACAACGCGCCTACCTCTTAATTGATGAAGTCTCATCAGTTAAAGACTGGCAAAAAGCAATCAAATTCCTAGCCGACAAAGACAGCCTAATACAGACCACTTTAATCCTGACAGGTTCTCACACACTAGACATCAAGAAAGCCTCCGAGAAACTTCCTGGAAGACGGGGCGAAGCAAAAGACTTGCTTGACAAAATCATGCTACCCATGAAGTTTGCGGAATATGCAGAGACACTAAGCAAAGACGTTAAGGATACCATAAAGGAGCACCGCATGATTTCATGGGAAAACAGAAAAGCAGCCCTCACAAAATTATTAAACGGTGAAATCCCGCAAGAAATCAAAGAACTTACATTCCTCTCAAAAGACTTACAAAAACTCTTCCAAAATTATTTACTAACTGGCGGAATAGCGCGGGTTACTGACGAATACTTGAAGCACAACCAAATCTCCGAAAACATTTACAAAACATATGTGGACGTTGTTCTTGGTGACTTGGCAAAATGGGGAAAAAGAGAAACCTATCTAAGGCAGGTCATAAGCCGAGTTATTGAAACCTCTGGAAGTCCAATTGGCTGGAACACTCTAAGACAGGGCACGGACATAGCTAGCCACAACACCGTTGCTGAATACATAGATACACTAACTGATAGCTTTGTACTTCATTACATGTTTTGCTACGACACAAACAGAAACAAACCCGCCTACCAAAAAGAAAAGAAAGTTTACTTCACCGATCCTTTCTTCTTACACGCAATGAGGGCATGGATAGGTGGAAAGAAACCGTTCGAATCCACGATGGAGTATCTTGGAGACCCTGAGAAAGTTGGTGCCTTAGTCGAAGGGATAGCAGCAGACCACATGGTACGTTTGTCATTTCGGTTATGTGAACAAAAACAACTCTTCTGCGCTGAAGACGCGGTCATGTATTGGCGAGGCAAAAAAGAAAGAGAAGTGGACTTCGTGCTTAAACATGGCTTGCCCAAACCAGTCGCCGTTGAAGTAAAATATCAACCTAAAATAACAAGTCGCGACCTCTATGGTGTTATCGATTTCAAGAAAATAACTGATTCCCCCAGTGCAATCGTGCTGTCAAAAGAAACCTTAGAAGTAAGAGGGAATGTCATCATAATCCCAATCTGGCTATTCTTGTTAATAGTCTAATATCCAAATTTTAGACAACCATCAACCTAAGTTGATCCATGATAGCAGAGGCTGATAAACCCTTATTTGTTAGTAAAAAGGGAAGAGTTTTTGCGGAGAAAACGATTTTATTGGCGATATCGCCTGTTTCTCTTGGGTTACTATCTAAATTTTGCTAGCTTGTGGTTCATGTGTACTTTTATTCGAAATGCGTTATACGGGGCTTAAAGGCACGAAATGAGGTTTTTGTTATGCCTCATGGAAAACTGCGGCGATTAAGTCAACTTTGTATTATTATAGCATGATGTTTTACATTAACTTGTCAAAACGTCTGATGCGTCGGTGACTGTTACTTCGAAGCTTCGAAGGTCAGCAATGATAAGTATTATAACAAGAACGGTACATTGCTTATGAATATGCAGCGCGCCTTTGCTCTTTGGGATCTAGAAGTTGAAGATTTAAAGCTTAATCCAGAGTTGACAGAACAATTAACTCAAGCTATAGAGGTTTTGTTAAATTTAGAAAATTAGCGTGCGCTTTTTTCTGATTACTTAGCTGCTATTCATAAGTTATATATCAGATTAAGATGTTTTTCGTTTCGATGAACCCCCGCTTGAGCTCACTATTTAGAGGTATTTCGTGGCATCAGCCTGTCGTTTGCATTACTGCAACTGCTGTATGTACGGTTTTGGCGATTTGGGCAGTGGTATCTGCTCCGGTTGCGCCTGCACCGGGTGTTTCGGGCTTGTATATTGCGGCGGCGGTTTATGTGCCATTGGCACTCTGGTTCGGCGTATGGGGCTGCATTGCAGGCTATCTGAGCTGTATATTTATGGGCTCTATTCAGGCTTAGCATTGCCGTTCGTACTTGTCTGGGCGCTGGCGGACTTTTTCGAAGGCTTTATTCCGCTGGTTGCTTATCGAAAGCTCAAAATCAGGAAAGCTAAATTGCGCAACCCGAAAATAACCTACACACTCATGACGCTCTTATTAGTGGATGTTGCGGTTTCGGCTGCTGCAATGATTTTTGTTTGGACAGAGGTCTTCATCGCAACCTTTGCAGTGGGAATTGCGATTTTGGCTCTAGAGACAGTATTTGAGGACCGCAAATCGTGGGTGACATGGTTATTTTTCGGGGTATTTATCGCCAGTGTCGCTTCAGGCATCTTCGGTGCAGGTGCACTAGCACTCTTCGGCATAATATCAACTGAAAGCTTCCCCACAGCATTTATCGGCTGGGTCTTCGGCGACATAATAGTCCTTTCAACAATCGCAACTATACTCATGCTAACACTCACGCCACATATCCAGAAAACTAAGATCTATGTCAAAAACTACCTCACTTAGGTCTGACACCCTGTCGGAGACCCAGGTTCTTTTTATATATCAGGCAGATGCTAGCAGAATTTTATGACCTAAAATTTTCCCTATTTTGAGGGCATTTGTTAGAAGAATATAAATCGAAGGACCACGGATTTAGTCGTGGAGTTTAGTTATGGCTGGCAGCTCGGTTTCAGATAAGGCATGTGTGTCTTTTCAGGGTGTAACCAAGGCATATGGTCCGTTCCGCGCTTTAGATAATGTCTCTTTTGAGATTAAAGAGGGCGAAGTTTTCGGCTACATTGGCCCTAACGGGGCAGGGAAAACGACGACCATGAAGATACTGGTTGGGCTGCTTACT
>CAYRSV010000092.1:0-4297 GCA_964427115.1 uncultured Candidatus Bathyarchaeia archaeon
AAAAATTCAACAACATAAGATTTTGCTGTAACGGGCTGCTTCACTACAATTGTTTCTTTCACTGTATCGCTACCCATAAGGATAACCTTAAGCAACCTAGTAGGCACAACATTAAGATAAACTTTAGTATAATTAAAATAAATTAATGAAACGATTTTTACATAATCGATATTTTTGCTTTCATTTTAGGCATTTACAAAAATTGTAATAAGCTACGTCAGAGTCAAAACAGTAATAATGTTACATAACTATAAGCAAAACTACTACAGGCTTATATTATCAAAGCATGATAGCAAGCCCAAGTTTTACTACCAATCTTAAGACTGGCTTAAACAGTAATATGTAGTGAGACTTTAGCAGACAATGTAAAGACTGATCGATTAACTGATCAACTAAAACATCGTCAAACTAAATAATCTAAAATTAACCCCTAATCATTAAAATGGCGGGTCGTGAGGGATTTGAACCCTCGACTTCCAGCTTAGAAGGCTGGCGCTCTATCCGTGCTGAGCTAACAACCCATTCCAGTTGGAAGATAGAGATGGATTTACCTGTTTTAAGGTTTCCTATATGGATACTTTGATTTTTGTTTCCTTAGGTGGAATATTTTTTCTGTTGCTTTGGTGCTTTTTGTTGCTTTTGGTGCGCAAGGTGCTACTTTTTTCATATAACCTTCCAGCTATATGGAAGTTTGCACTGTTTTTGCGTAATTTTATATGGTGTGGAGTGGTTTGGGTACGTTTGTTTACGAAAAAGTTATTAATTGTAGTTAGGGTTACCTTGAAACTGTACTTGATTTGAGGGACGGTTGTGGTAAGTTTAAACCCTCTTGTTTCAGTTATTATTCCCACTTACTGTGAAGAAGCGACCATTGATGGTTGCCTCAAAAGTGTTGTTAATCAGCATTTCGAGTATGGTGCGATCGAAAGTATAGTTGTAGATAGTCACAGCCCAGATAGAACCCGTGAAGTCGCAAAACGAAGCGCCGATAAAGTTATTGATTTGCGCGCTCGTGGCGTCGGCAAAGCCCGTAACGAAGGAGTACGTGTAGCTTCAGGGCAGCTTCTACTTTTCCTTGATGCTGATACCTATTTAGAGTCTCACTTTGTTTCTGAGATGTATCGTGCATTCAATGACCCCCGGGTTGTTTGCATGTCTGGAGTTTTAAAAAATCTAGAAAAATTAGCCCCGTTGGATAATCTTTTTGCAGTTTCGCATTATGAGTTCTTGAATAAGTTGGCGTCTATTTCGGCACGGCTAGGTTTTCCTATGTTTGCATCTGTTTGCTGTGCAGCTCGAAAGGATGCTTTCTTAAAAGTAGGTGGATTCGCCGAAGACATTGCCTGCGGTGAGGACGTTACGTTTTCTCGTAAGATGGGCAAAGTTGGCAAGTGTGTTGTTAACCCTAAAGCCACAGCATATACGTCTGTACGGAGAATCAGTAACTGCGGTAAAGTCAAAATGTACTCCATGTACTTCAAAAACTACGTCAAACTCTTCCTACTAAACCAAAAACCCTGGGTGCAAGACTTCCCGCATATCAATACAACCGAAATATAATGCTGCAGTTATCCTTCTTTCCCTTGTAAGCCACAAACATTCTGCTAGTCTTCCTTAATTAAATGAAAATTTACTCTCATGCACTCTAGTCGTAACTGTGCAATAGCAGTCACACAAAAATATTGACCCCCAATAATTAATAGTAACTATCCGTTGTTTACTCAAAACGGCTATCGTACATGAGTTTTTGTTAGTCTGGAGGTGAACCTTAGTGACTGAATGGCCCGGTGGCATGGTCGGCGGAGACCATAATAAGCAAAATGTGGCGATTCCTGAGCCAAAAATATCTGAAGATGGTATCTACTATTGCCCTACCTGTAACGAAGGTTTTGGGACAAGGCAACGCTATAACGACCACTACATAAATGCCCACACAAAAACAAAAGTTGAGAAAAACTACCCTGTAGAGTAAGCGTAAACCCGTCTATTTGATACAGCTATGCCGGCTTTCTTTTTTTAGTTGCAGTTTACTTTTAACTGATAGTTATGGCGGGATGGCTTCTATTTGAAATAGTGGCTTGAGTTCCGTGGGCATGTTGGCGACAATCTTGCTGATTTCGCCTTCGCCTATGCGCCTTTGCAGTGTCATTATCACAGCATGAGTTACAGTCTCGGGATTTATTATATCCCGCCTTTGTGCATCATAGTAGTCCTGTACGCAACTGTAAAAGTCCTCAATCGTTCGCA
Organism: uncultured Candidatus Bathyarchaeia archaeon; assembly: GCA_964427115.1. GTDB lineage: Archaea > Thermoproteota > Bathyarchaeia > Bathyarchaeales > Bathycorpusculaceae > JADGNF01. Next base: position 2,248 of record CAYRSV010000092.1, read on the forward strand.
TCCTCACTGGCTTTTGCTGATAGTCATAGCTATCCATCATCATTCCTTTCATAACCATTGGCAAATTAGCTAGTAAATGGACGATTTCTTCGATAGGTAGCCTATCTCGCATTGCTTGCAGTGTTGCCTTTGTTGCTTTGTAGACTTTCTCCTTATCATCCCACTTCAGTTCATCTTGTATATCTTTTAACCACAAAATAGCATTCTGGATTGCCCTATCTAGCGAACTAATATTCGTAGACATAAAACAGCACATCCTTTATTGAAGGATATCCTCGACTGGTTTTTCTTAAACATTTGTGGGCACAAACTACCGCAACAATCACGGGCATCAGAGCGTTGCTGTTTATCTATTTGTTTTATTTTTTAGAGCTCGAAGTTAAGTACATGTGTACCGCGTAAATTCCCAGTGCGTAAAGCCCTATTGAATTAATGCCTATAGAGAAGATTCCAATAGAGAATACTCCAATGCTGAACACTCCTGCAGAGAAAATACCGATCGAGAAAATGCCTGCTGAAAAAATTCCGGCTGCAAACATGCCTGCACTAAAAACGCCTGTGGCGAAATTGCCCGCGGCAAGGTATCCTCCTGCAAAATCGCCTGCGCTTAAAATTGGCAACCCCATAATGTCACTAACACCAAGCAAAATGAGTATGCCCGCTACTGCCAGAAGCAAAACCATTACCGCCCCGATGGCTATAGAGTATTTCGCTGACAAAAAAATCCCTGCCAGTATACAATTCTGCAGATAATTTAAACGCATGTGGCTGCAAAACTACAGCAACAGCTTTCTGTAGGTAAAAAATGATGGAAATGACAAACAAGCAATTTGTCTGTTGTACATTTTATCTTCAGGTTCTTGTTTACTGCTGCTTGTGTTCTCGCATACAGTGGGCTTCGTAGTCACTCCTATTGTCATAAACTTCGTTATCCTCAGGACATTGATATTTACCCTCAGCGGTCATTTTGGGTTCAGGAACCTCTCGCCTCGATTCACTTGACAAAAAATTTCACCTCCAATATAACTTAATACTGGCAATATCAAAGGGTCAAAGGAATAGTCATAAACATATGTGACTGTAAAACTGCAGCAACAATAGAACGAAGCCTGTTTGCCCTTCTAATTAATATTTCAACAATACTTAATACGCTAATGTACCTGAGCAGATAAGAGTGAAGCCTATGGGCAAAATTGACTACCGGAAGGAACTAAAAAGTCTCTATAATCCGCCTGCAAAGGAAGCGGTCTTTGTAGAGGTGCCGCAGATGAATTTCATAATGATCGATGGAAAAGGTAACCCCAATACTGTTGGGCAATACCGAGACGGCGTAGAAGCACTTTTTGCAGTATCTTATGCACTCAAGTTTATGGTCAAGAAAGGCAAGTCTGCTGTAGATTATGCTGTGATGCCACTGGAGAGCTTATGGTGGGCTGAGAACATGGATGACTTCGTCCTAGGTAACAAGGACAACTGGCTCTGGACTTCCATGATAATGCAACCTCAGTTCGTAACACATGATCTTTTCGAAGAAGCTCTCTTTCAAGTCCAGAAAAAGAAAAACCTGCCCGCCCTGCCAAGATTGCGATTCGAACCCTTCCAAGAAGGCTTAGTCGCCCAAATCATGCACATAGGTCCCTTTGCTAACGAAAAAACCACTATTGATAGACTCCACGCCATCATTAAACAAAACGGCTACCGTCTTACCGGCAAACACCACGAAATCTACCTTAACGATATCCGTAAAACAGCCCCAGAAAAACTAAAAACCATAATTCGGCAACCTATCTCTAAAAACTAGAAATGAATATGAGGAATTAGTGGATGAAAGTTATCTAATATTTATTGCCTTAACTTCCTCTTCCACTTCCCCAATCCTTTCTTTTAGTTCTTCGATTTCTGATAAAATCTTTTCAAGGAGGTCTCTATGCTCATCCAACCTTGATAATATGTCTTCTAGCATTTCAGAACTCATCTTTATCACAAATTTTCCATGTCTATCATTAATATAAAAACTTTAGGGGTCACCCTTGTGCCGTACGGTCAACAA
>CAYRSV010000093.1:0-4128 GCA_964427115.1 uncultured Candidatus Bathyarchaeia archaeon
TCTTACTCTTTCTCTCCTGCCTACTAAAAGATAAAAATGTTATATAAATTGGTTGAATATGAAGTAAATGATTAAGCGCTATAGCATATAGAAAAGACGGCGTAACGATGAATAACAGCGTAGTAAAACTGGTAATCAAAATTTTTTACAGCATTTTTCACGGGATTATTCGCGTTTCTGAAAAGAATTGCTTAGTATAGCTGTTTTCTCTGTAAAACATTTTCATTAAAAACAAGCAAATACGTCTGAGAATAAGGCTTGGCGTGAGCAGGCATGAAGTAAAATATTTATGAAGTTTAATCTTTTGGATTTGCCATTAAACAATAACGCTCGTGCTGTAGTCAGTTAAAATGATTTGGTCTTCTGTACAACTATGATTACTGTTATCGCAGTAAAACAACTTACCAAAGCAAATTCAATGGCAGTCAACGGAACGCTTAACGTAGGGTTGCTGTCGCTTGTAATATCGGTGTCTGCAATGTAAGATGTTGGGTTGGCCGTGATAGCTGCTGGTGAGCTTGAAGGCTGAGATGTAAGATAAGCAGTTGGCTGCACAGAAGCATCATTTGTTGGTGAACTGGCTGGATTAGGCTCATTTCTAAATGCCTGCACAGATGTAGGTGAAGCTGAAGCGGTTGTTATTGGGGCAATTGTTAACGTTGGGGTTGGCGTTGGAGTGGGCATTTGTGTAGAGGTAGGTTTTGGGGTATGAGCAAGTATAATCGATGAGGGCATAAGTGCGTGCATGGGGGTAGATGCAGGTGTAGGTGTTGGGCCAAGCGTTGGTGTAGGCGTAAGTGTGGGTGTTGGGGTTGGGACAGGGTCTGGTTGTTTTATCATGCAATTTACATAATCCCATTGTGCTCCTGCACCACCATTTGTAGAAAATCCTTCAACGCCAAACACCAAAGCGTAGATATGCCACTTTGATGGATCAATTCCAAAATCATTTAACTTAGAATAAAAGTATTCGTTCCAATTCAGTTCGTGCTGGGTCCATTGATCAAACGGTATATCCGGAAGGCGGTATGCGATCAAATACCAGTCTCCCCATCCCACATCTGGGTTTATAATAGACATATAGCTGTTTTCCGGGTGACTACCAATATCTGGACTAGTTATTACTCTTTGTTTAAACATAAGTTCTACTATTCTACCTTTAGCTGCCCCTACGGGTTCACTGAAGTTAAGCCATATTTCCACAAATACATTAAAGCAAGCGTGTTTTCCAGGATTTTCGTAAAAAGGTTTTACCTTGTAGCTAATTATGCTCTCTGAAGTTAATGGTGCAACCTGAAATGATGTTGAGCCTTGATATTTGTCTTGTTTATATGAAGCTGAGTCCCATTCGTTTCTGCCAGCATGGCTATTTAGCACAGTAGTCGCTATTCCATCGACCATTGACATTTCAGGAAAAATATCCTTGCCTTCACTTGCAAGCCCCCATGTCGCAGGGATCCACTTAGAAGGATCGTTAAGATCAGGATCAGCATCCATGGAAACCCTGCTGTAAGCTGAAACAGGAAAAATAGAAAATACAAAAAATAACAAGAACATAACTACAGCTAATCGCTTCGTTTTCTTCCCTGCCCCTTTTGCCCCATCTAGTGCTCTGAACGCTTTCAACCATGCAAAACATTAACATTCATAACATGCCCAACTAGTGATGATAATTATGAAAGATGACTTTTTTGCAAGTCTTCAAAAAAGTGTTGCATCATTCAAGTATTTTTTTAGAATTAAAAAATTCTATTTACACAGATTAATGTAAAAAATAACGACAAGCATTTTTAGTCAGGTCTTTTCTAGATAAATAAAAGCTCGATCCAAGCTAGACTTATGAGGTATATCGCTATGCGTAGTAGAGTTGAAGCGTATGGAAAGAAAATTTTTAGTCTTTCTTTAGTCTTCAACTCGCTTATAAGCATAGTTTGCGTGGTTGAGCTTCTAGCTGGATATTATCGGGCTTTTCCCTACTGGACACCTTTTTCACCATACTTATTCGACGGTAGCCTTTTTTGGATAGCAATCCTAACTGCCATTGTAAACATCTATCCAACTGCAAGCATCGGTAGAGCCATAAAAACTGGTCGATTACTTTTTCATCACTACGTCTATGGGCTATTCATAATAGCCTTGGCAGTTCTTTATATTATTGCATTTACTCCGATTTTACTATTCGACCTTTTTACAACAAACACAACAAACGTGGCCATTAATGCAGGGCGTTTCTTCATATTAGGTGGTCTAGCTTTGCTACTAGATGATCTGCCTGATGTTTCACGAAAAATAGAATTTGCATTAAATTGGCTAAAAGCAAAGGCTTACAAAAAGCGAAAAGCAATCTACTGGATCCACCTATTAAGTGGAATAGCAACACTTTACCTATTTTTCAGTGTAACCTGCTGGCTTATGGTAAATCCCCAGGCAATTAATCCAGCTAACATCATCTTTATCAGCACGCTACTAATCACAAGCCTCACCTCTATAGCATGTACAAAAGCAAAGAAGTGGCTAAACATCACGCCAACAAACAAAAGTCCATGCGGAATAAATCATAAAGACAAGTAAGTCCAACCTTGCACACCTTAAAAAACGATCAGATATTCATTACGAATCTTAAAAGTGATTTTCAAATAATTAAATAAGGGCTAGATTGGTCACTTTGTAGATAAGGACCAAAATCAATAAACATTCCTTTTGCTACCACTTTTAGATTATAAGTGTACCGATCAGTTGAGGATAGCGCGTAATGAGTAAAGCTGCAGATATGGCTAAGGTTTCGGCGAAGGGCAGTTTCCATTTGTTATGGGGATTAGTAGTTTCAACTGTTATTTCAGCAGTGGGCACCATATTCATTGCTAGGCTGTTAGGTTCAGACCAATACGGCTTATATACAGTAGTATTAACGGTGCCTGCTCTCATCTCTATATTTCGCGACTGGGGTGTAAACTATGCAATGATACGGTTCACCGCCCAATACCGTGCGGAAGGCCGCATAGACGAAATCAGAAGCATATTCCTATCGGGCATAATCTTCGAAATCGCCATGGGTTTAATGCTTTCAATTTTTTCACTAATATTCGCCGACTTTCTAGCAACAACAGTCTTTAACCGTCCGGTCATTGCCCCTCTTATCCAGCTAGCCTCATTTGTGGTGTTTGCAAGCGGTCTAATTGCAGCAGGTACCGCAGTATTCACTGGCTTTGAAAGAATGGAACTTAACAGCATAATGTTAGTCACTCAAAGCATCTTCAAAACCGTTCTTATAATTACATTTGTCCTTTTAGGTTTAGGCGTCCCTGGAGCTACGATAGGATTTACGGCTGGCACCTTTATAGCTGGCATAATTGGTGTATTGCTTATATGGGTAATTTACCGACATCTGCCAAAACCTGCCACCCATAGGCTAGAGATAAAAGCTTACCTTACTACGATGTTACAGTATTGTTTACCCTTATCATTTGCCCTGATTATAACAGCGCTTCTTCCACAGTTCTACGCTTTCCTACTACCAATACACTATGTAACTGATAACATAATAATTGGTAACTACGGTGTAGCTATGAACTTTGTTGTCCTTATAACCTTCTTTGCAATGCCAATAACGACTATGATGTTTCCTGCGTTCTCTAAACTGAATGCGGAAAAAGACAAAGAACCCTTAAAGAACATTTTTCAGTTCTCTGTTAAATATGCCTCTCTCCTTGTTGTGCCCGTCACAGCAATAGTCATGAGTCTATCTAGACCTGCGGTTGAGACGCTTTTTGGAAGCACATATGATTCAGCGCCTCTCTTTCTATCCCTGTTCGCCATTCAGTATCTATATACAGCTTTTGGGAACCTCAGCTTAAGCGGCCTATTAAACGGTCAAGGGCAAACAAGCTTTATTTTGAAAATGGCAATAGTGACTGGCATTATTGGCTTTCCTTTAGGTTACATCTTGATCATGAACTTTGGCGTTTTAGGCCTAATTACCTCAACATTAGTTAACCCAATATCAGGCATAATCATGGGTCTACTCTTTATAAGAAAACAATACAGCGTTACAGTAGACTGGAAATCCTCAGCAAAAATCCTAATCTCATCAGCCATCACTGCCATATTAACCTACTTTATAGTTACTTC
>CAYRSV010000094.1:0-4069 GCA_964427115.1 uncultured Candidatus Bathyarchaeia archaeon
TTATTGCTCGATTCTCAGCTTCTTCAATCGATGATTCACTTTCTTCAACGTCAGAACGATTCTTGCTCAATTTTTCAAACTGTTGCATAGGCTTGTTTTCCGTTAATGATAGATTAAACAAGAACAATTACGTTTGTGGTAGTATTGGGCTAATCACAATTTGTAAATAGAACCAATCTGTCGAAGGCCAAAGCAAAGTTGATTACTAAAATGTTGACCGCTCTCTCGCGTAAAATTTAAACGTGAATTTAAAACTAACATCCCTCGCCAGTCTGCCTTGAATTCTTCCTGCGCAAGAGCCTATAATTTTTCTTTTGGCGCGGCTGATGGGTTTTGTCAATGGGTGCGTTGGCGATGGCAGAGGCTGGTGTATGGCCGTTGGGGGTTAAAGTATTCGGTGGTGTATTTGCGGGGGTGGGCTGCTTGAAGGAAAGTTCATATGCATCCGCTAACATAAGTCAAGTGGAGGCTTCTTTTTGAATAGTATAAAAATTAAGGCGTTTGCCTTTTCTTTAGCTTTAATTATGGTTGTGCTTTCTTTTTTGGCGTTGCCAGTTTTTGCCGCGCCCAGACCCAGACCTGACATCGAGATTTACGTCGACAAAAGCAACCTTCCCACCTCTATTAACATCATAGTCAAAGTAGCTCAGTTTAGAGCCGACGCGTATCGAACAGATACCGTTACTATTATCATCTCAGGCCAAGATGCTGGGGGCCTATGCAGCGAAACTGTTAAACTAAACCGCGCTGGCTGCGGTTCAGTAACCGTAACATACCCAGACCACTTCGTAGGCGGGCAATACTTCCACGGATTTACTAAAGGAATATACAAAATAGACGCCCGTTTAGACTCTAGATGGGGTACATTCGAAGATTCAATTTGCTTCAGAGTCAGAAGATGAATAGCCGAGTTTTTCAAACACCCTCTTTTTATTTAATAATACAAAAATTAGGGCAACAATTTACTCAAGTCCTAATATAAGATAGTAAAACATGAGAACACAGGCAAACAAGAATACCTGCCAACCTCCTTTTAGACACAGAAAACAAGCCCCTGCGTTGTCCTTACTTCGAATTTGGCCAAATTTAGTAATTGTTAATTATTAATTCTCACGATCCCGCATTTAAGAGATTTTATTGTCAACAAAAATGGCGATTTAACAATTTTCGGAAAACTGCGATTATCTTGCTGAACTGTTCAGTATCATATTAGTCAATTATGAGCACAAAGGCGTTGTAGCTAGCAACCCAATTCATAGTAAAAGAGTATACTTTCTACCCTAACGGGCATTCTTAAAGAACTCTGACTAGCTTCTTTTCTTGAAATAAATTAAAGTTCCAACAACTGCAACTGTAATTATGCTAAGTATGGCTATTATTGTGGTATTATCATAAATTTGGATGCCATGTACTGCTGGGCTAGCTGTTAAGGTAGGCGCGGTTGTTGGTTGCTGTGTTGGAGAATTTGACGGTGTTAGTGTAGGTGTTGGACTTAAGGTAGGTGATGCTGAGGAAATTGGGGTTGGTGTTGGGTTTTGAGTGTTGGTGTTGCTGAATAGGTAACCAAGGAAAGTTGGGTCATGCTCTAAACGGTTTCCTTCCCAGACTGGAAAGCAAATTCTGTAAATTAACGGTGATGATTCATAGTTTGAGTTAATATTTGGCCACTGGCCGCCAAAGATGTCTGTAAGGTTTAATTGGTTATTAAAGAAGCTTAGGCTTCTAACAGTTGGGCCATAAATTGTTGGCAAGCCGGTTTTTGGGACTGCTTGTGCTTTTGTCGTATATGTTTCTATCTTTACTTCATGGGTCGCATTAGAGCTGTCTCTGTAGAGTGTATAGTTTTCTCCGAAAAGGAAATCATAAGCTTTAACGTCATCCACTTTGACTTCTGCAATATCTGCACCTAACACCGAATCTGCTGTAGAAGAGTTGTATGGTTGCCCATTTACTGAGGTCGAATAAGGTTTTGAGGTGTAGGTAGCTGTGGTGTATAGTAATGTTAAGCTTAGGTCTTCAAAGGAAGAGAACTGAGAAGGATCAAGAACTTCTAAGTTGGTTACTTTTCCTATATCAAAACTAGTTTTTAGATCCGAAACATTACCATTAACGCTAAAGTCGTAGCTTATAGTTAGGTGCTCAAAAAGCATTCTTGCAATAACGCCAACCCTTGCAGTAGCGTTCTGAAGGTACGCGTAGGCATTGTTGTAGGTAAAACTCCACCGATAATGTGAGCCTGAATCAAGGGTTACTTTTTGGATTGGCGTTATGCTATAGCTTTCACTCATGTTAGAATAAATATAGTAAAGGAGCTCATTTTCTGCTGAATTCAAGTTAACTTGGGGAATGCCATCGCCGTTAAGGTCACGATAAACCTCTAGTTCTGATAAAGCGCTAGCTATGAAAACTTTGGTCCCGTCTGCTAAGCTAAAATGCTGACCTACAACGTTAGCAATAGGAACCGGAAAAGGATAATCAGGCGTAGTGTAAGCTGCATAGTAAATAATCTGCGTGCCTGAAACGTTTACCCAGCTATACCAGATTTTAGACGGATAACTTCCTGAAGTTATGGTACCATTAGCGTATTCTAAGCTTGATTGAGGTAAAATGTTTGATGCAGCAACAGAATTAAAAGTGGATTCGAAGGGAAACATAGTAACCATAGTCACTACAAGTAATGCGATAGCAATTGAAGCAAATAACCGGTTACGTTTCAAGTTAACCCACCGACCAAGAATAAACGGTCAAAATATTTATAATTTGCTAAAAAGAGTGCTAGCATACAAACAAAGGAGCAAAACCTGTTTTCCTTACTTTTTAAAGCTACAATAAACGCTGAAGTAGCAACAATTAAGAAAAGAAATCCCCACAACGAATACTCAGGAATAGACGAGGATGGCGTGGCGCTTGTTGGAGTCGGTGAAGGTTAAACATCTGGGGAGGGTAGAGCGGATGTTGGAGACGATGTTGGTGTTTTGATCGAGTTAACTGTGTTGTTTGTCGAAGATGAAGGCTAAGGTAAAGCTACCTGTGTGTTTAGAAGTGATGCCCATGGTTCGGGTAGATCTGGTATCTTTTCTGTTAAGCTAGGCTATTTTAGTAGCGGGTGGCTGTCTACGTTGTTAGTTGTTAAAATGTATGGTATATTTCCTGTTCCTGACTCGCTAATTTCGGTTGTATCTGGAAACACTAAGAAACACCCAAAAGCATGGGAAAACGTGCAATAATACCGTGCAATAAGCATTAAAAACCGTGCAATAAGCTGTTAACTCGTTTTTGATGGAAAACACTATGGAAAACAAGAGCCTTATTGTGCGCTTTTTGTTAACGCCTGTTAACAGTCATTTTCTTTAAATGCGGTGAAATTCGGTGCTTTTTTGGTTTAATCTCCTTGTTAACAGCCTGATTCATCGGACTTTTTGCTTTATATAGGCTTTTTACCGTTGAAAAGCGGAAACCTATGTGCTTGTTTTGTAGAATGGTAACTAAATTGATTTGCTTTTATGAAATAGGCTTGTTAACAGATACTTTTCTTAACTTATGGCTTTGTGAATTTGAAATTCATAATCCTTATATTCGGTTTTAAGGTGATGGATTGCTTGAGGACACAGAAATGCTCAAGGCGCAGCTTTGTTTTAATTTTTGCATTGCTAGGTAATTTATCATACTTAAACTCTTTTAAAACGCGCGCGATGCTTGAGGAAATAGGCAATTTGCCTGCCAACTTGCTGTTTCAATCCTTGTTGGAAACTTATCTGGTTTCAATCCTTGTTTTGATGGATTACCTTTTTGGACGTTTGGTTCAACTGAGAGCTATGGTAGCAATTGGTAGTTTCAATCCTTGTTTTGATGGATTACCTTTTTGGACCCTCTGAAGGTAAAGTCATAAATTTAGTTGTGCTAGCGTTTCAATCCTTGTTTTGATGGATTACCTTTTTGGACGTTCATACACCGGTGTTACTTCCTCATATTTACTATGTTTCAATCCTTGTTTTGATGGATTACCTTTTTGGACACTTTGTACCAAACAAAAGAACAGCCTTAACAAATTTACCAAAGATAAGGAGCA
>CAYRSV010000095.1:0-4000 GCA_964427115.1 uncultured Candidatus Bathyarchaeia archaeon
GCTTCAGCAACTGGCTCTTCAACAACTGGAGCTTCAGCAACTGGCTCTTCAACAATCGGCTGCTCTACTGTAGCTTCTTCGATTATAGCTGCTGATTCTACTGGGGTTTCGGTAATTTCGGCTTCTGCAATTGGTTGCTCTAGTACTGGTGCTTCTTCAATGACCGGTGTTGCAATTGGTTCTTCAACAGGTGGTACTGCGACGGATACTTCTACAGTTGGACTAGGGGCTGCAATGGTCATTTCTGGTGGAGCTTCGATAACTGGTTCAGGTGCTGCTGGCGCCGTAATTGCCGGTTCAGGGGTTGATGGAGCGCAGAGCTGGTTCACGGCACTCTGAACGGCTTCAAGTTCACGTTTAGCTGCGTCTAGACCGCTTCCGAGTAGATTTATTTCAAGCTGGTATGTATTATCGTCGATTTCGCCCGCAACATATTGAATTTCATAATTTGCCAAGAGAATTTCAAGGGTCTTTATTTGGTTTTGAAGTTCCTGCGTTTTCTGCTTCATCCTTTGCGCAAGTTCTTGCTGTTGCTTTTCAATTTCCGCAATAGCTGCAAGAATTTCAGCGTTGAATGAATCGTGTGTGGACTGAGAAATTTTGCCCTTTTCAAATAAGTTATCTAAAGCTTGCTTCTTCTTCTTAGCTATCCCTAATTCTTCGTTTAATCGGTTAAAGGAACTCTTCCAGGTAATCACTTTATAGGCACCAAGCACACGTGTATATAATAATAAGAATTAACGTTTGTTAACATGTACATATATCGGTAAGTATTAAGAACAGCGTTTATAATGCTAAAAATAGAAATTATATATTCAAAACAGTGAAGGTCTTACACTAGTTATATCATCAAACAATGAAATTTTTCTAGCAAAAAAAGCCCTAAGCAGAAAAATTTTACGCGCCATTGTAATTTTCGCCGATAAACCTTCCCGTATATAGAAAATTACACCAATTTCTGCCTTCGGCAAGTCACTTGCTTAAAAAAATCAATCACATTACACTGCCTGAAAACAAAAACAAAAACCCAAAAAAACTCTTATAAACCAAAATAATAAAAATCATCAAAAAGGAAGGAAAATTAGAACGATAAGATAGGCTTATTCTTCACTTCCTCTTCTGCGTCCTCCACCATGCGAGGATGCGCCACCTTTCTTACCGATTCTACTATAGAATTCAGGGCCTTTCTCCTCAGCTACTTTCTCGCCGCCTTTGCGTCCGGCTTCTGCGCGGGTCATCTTACCATGCCTGCGACGTTCTTCATCAGTACCGCCTCGTTCACTCATAAATAATTCACCTCCACAAAAACCAAAGCCCCCAAAAGGGGAGGTGGGGCATGTATCTTAAACATATGTGACTGCCATAATTCAACAACACACAAAAGCTATGTAAAAATCAAGAAAAAACGAAAATTAAACCCATTATGGTGTATAAATTGATTGTTTTATGTTAAAAAGAAGCTGCCGTCTATATGTGGCTGAACTTTATTACCATTCTTTTTAGTCTTTGGACTGTCTGCTGCATATTCAAAACTGCAGGTACTGGTTGACCTAAAGGCTGGCAACGACCGTCAATTATGGCTTTGGCAATGTCTTCGACGCTTGGCTGAGCATCTATGACCGTGTATGCATAACCTATTTGAGGACCATAATGCGCATCGGTTCCTGCCACACGCGAAAGCCCAAAAACCTTGGCACTTTCTTCAGCCCTTTTCACACTGCCCTTAAAAGGAAAAGCCCTAGCATTAATTATTTCAATGGCATCAAACTTCTCACATACTTTTTCTCTTAGGCAGCCTTTAAAAAAGACATAGGGATGGCAAGCGATTGCCACGCCGCCTGATTTGTGAATCCTATCAACGGTCTCTACAGCGCTCAGCCCCTTTGGTACGGGCTCTCGGATGTTTAATGCAACTATGTGCCCATCTTGGCTAGAAACTTCCATCCCGGGAATAATGAGAAAATCTGTTTCTTTAGCGATTTTGTAGGCGCTTTCAAGCCTGTTATGGTCTGTTACAGCTATGGCATTTAAACCGCGTTTTTTTGCGTAGAATACAAGGTCTTTAGGTGTTATCAATGAATCATTAGAGTAAGTTGTGTGGACGTGGAGATCGGCTTTGATTTGCATAGCTAGTCAGCCGCGACTTTTTTGGCTCGTATCTGCATGAGTAAATCATCGAGTTTGGTTTCGTCAGCATCGATTTTCTTGAACAGAGGCTGAGGAGAGTTTATTTTATGTCCAGCTTCGAGGGGTTCAATTGCTTCTTCCCAGCGGGGCTTGTATAGTATATCTGACATTCCCAAGGTTTTCCTGATTTGTTCAGCGGTAGCAGGCATGAAAGGCATGGACGTTACTGCAAGAGCCTTAACAATCTGCGCTGCAACATAGAATACCGTGGCGGCTTTTGGGGGGTCAGTTTTTAGCAGCTTCCAGGGTTCTTTATCATTAAGGTACTGGTTGCCTATGCGGGCTAGGCTTATGAGTGTGTTGGCTGCTGGTTGCAGTTTGCTGGCTTCAAGCTCATCCGCAATTTGATCTACTTTCTCACGTATTGTAATAAGCACCATTTCATCGTCAGCGTCAAGCTTTTCTGCTTTAGGGATTTCACCGCCAAATTTGGAGTTTATGAATGTTAAAGTTCGATGGATAAAGTTACCGTAGGTGTCGTTAAGGTCAGCGTTGATTTTTTCGATGAAGAAGTCCCAGCTAAAGTTGGTGTCTTTGGTTTCTGGTCGAGTAGAGATTAGGAAGAAGCGCCAGTAATCAACAGGAAACATTTCAAGGGCTTCATCAATCCATATGCCGATTTTGCGGCTTTTGCTGGCTTTTTCGCCTTTGAACTGTAGGAATTCGGTTGCAGATACATTCCAAGGCAGATTGTAATCTTCACCGGAAGCGAGCAGTAAAGCAGGCAGGATAATTGTGTGGAACGGAATGTTGTCTTTGCCAACAAAGTATAATGTTCGAGCGTTTTTATTGAACCAGTACTCGCGCCACTTTTCAGGTTCACCCATCCGCTGGCACTGCTCAATAGTAGCGGATATGTAACCTAACACCGCCTCAACCCAGACGTATATGGTTTTTCCTTCGGCGCCAGGAAACGGCGCAGGTATGCCCCATTCAACATCACGTGTTACTGCGCGAGGCTTTAGCCCCTCTTTTATCCAGTTGATACTGAAGTTTTTAGCGTTAATGGGTATTTGCCTGTTTTCTTCAAGGAACTTGCAGAGGGGTTCGGTGAATTTGGATAGGTCTATGTACCAGTGTTTGGTAGTTTTAGTTACTGGTTTATTCTTGCAGATTATGCAGTAGGGCTCTATGAGCAGTGTGGTTTCTAGAAGCTTGCCGCATCTGTCACATTGGTCGCCGCGAGCTTTCTCATAGCCACAGTAGGGGCAGGTGCCTTCTACGAATCGGTCAGGCAAAAATCTACGATCATGCTCGCAGTAGAGCATTTGGGTTTCTTGGCTGAAAATGTATCCGTTATTATAGATTTTCATGAGGTGCTGCTGCACAAACTGCTTATGCACAGGACTTTCGGTGCTGGTATAATTATCAAAGGAAACTGCCCATCGCTTGAACAGCTCCGCAACTTTTGCATGGTTGCGGTCAGCCAATTCTTTAGGTGAAATCTTTTCCTTCATGGCTTCTACTTCAATTGGTGTGCCATGCGTATCTGAGCCGCTGACCATTAACACATCTAAATCTTGTAACCTATAATACCTTGCAGCCACATCTGCAGACAAGACTGAACCTACCAGGTTACCTAAGTGAGGTGTCACGTTAATGTAAGGCCATGCTGAGGTAACTAAAACTTTTTCAGGCGTAAACCTTCACCACATTTCAGATTAATTATGACAATGATATAAGTTCTATTACTTAATAATGCCGATAAAAAAAGGGTGTTTATATCTATTGCTTGTTAAGTTGCATATGTGGATGATGGACTTATTTTGAACACTGTCTTTTGAGTCATAATTAAAACATTAAATGTTTTACA
>CAYRSV010000096.1:0-3854 GCA_964427115.1 uncultured Candidatus Bathyarchaeia archaeon
CGCCGAACGGAAACGTGCAAGCATTGGAATTAAAAACGGATTTTTAATAAATTTAATAAAATATCTTTAGGCGTCTTTGTAATTATGTTTGGCCGCAAAGCACAAATCAAAAACATATATCACAGGCATAAGAATCTTTTCAAATTTCTTTTGGTTGCTGGCATCCTTACGCTGCTTTCCTTCTTGGCGATAATGAGGCTAGCAGCCATTACAAGTATGGGCAACAGTGGCTTTTACTGGTAGATCCCTATGAGGTTCGCTGACAAAAAACATCGCTTACGCGTCCATATCGAAAAGTGGTACTGCCGCAACCGAGACACAATAACAGGCGTCCTGATGGTCACAGTCGCTATTGTTGCCTTCTCGTTATTCGGCTACTGGTTCTATACAATAATAATCTTAAGGTGACCAAGAAAAACCAAGATTTTCAGTCAAATTGAAGAATAAAACCCATTAAAACAAGAATTGAAACAAACCAAACCATAAAAAATCAAGCTCTTCCTAAAACTCTTCTTGCTCTACTACAGCTTCATAAGACCCAAATTAAAACTCTAAAACACTCACAACTTGACAGCGTCTACATTTCAGGCGGATTCTTTTTCAAAGACCTTGTAAGCTCCGCAGTAGTCTTCGCCGTCATGGTTACAGGTGTAACCTTCAGGGTCATAGAAAGGGCACTTTTTAGCATATTCACACTTATGCGCCAAACCTTAACCCTCCCCGTTGCCGCCAGCAATCTGCATTACAAAAGCACCTGAAAATTGAGAGAAAAGATGCCATGCAAACGCGATTCACAGAATACTTTCCACTTACCCAGCTACTAAATGCACTAATCTTTGATTCGGTTTTAGCTTTTAGCATGCAGACCCAGCTTTCCAAACGGCAAATTTGATTGCTGGCGTAACTGTGCAGAATTACATTTATGCAAGCTTTCTATTTCGCAATATTCCAAAAATCAGAATATATCAAATTTTGACATATATAGTAAAATCGCACAACTAATAAAGGCACCTATTCACCTAAATCATCAAATACCATAATTAAAAATTTAACCTAAAAGGTAATATAAAAAAGCTATCGCCCTGGCGGAATGATGCATCTGAAGATTATAAACCAAAGATAAAGCCACACATATCAAAAGGGAAGGATAATGAAGCAAACACAAAAACTATTTCTAGTAGCAACCTTAGCATTTGCAACGGGCATATTCTGCTTTGGATATGCAGTCCTGAATACATATTATTACCTGACAGAAAAAACATGGATTAACATAGTATGGGCTGTTTTATTCCTAATGCTGTCAATAATTCTTATACCATTGTTCTTTTGGGCAAAAGAAAAAAGAAATTTCATCAAACGCCAGATAACCACCTAACAAACAGGCAGGACACTTTACCATCATAAATAATTAGCTCAATCTCATATCAACGAACGTAAATACATATATTACTCATCCACCACCTTTTATTTAGACTACAGGCGATTTTTTGAGCAATAATGATAATACTTGGTTTTATTACGAAATAGGTTATAATAAAAGTCAGCACGATAGATCAAACCATCAATGGTTTGTGTATAATAAAAAATGCCCAAAATGCGGCTCAAAAGTCTACTGGACTAAAGCCAAAAACCAACTCATATGCCAAAAATGCGAAGATAAAAAACAGAAGCAATCAGATAAGACAATTAATCAAACCAGCTATTAAACAGACGAGAATAATAAAAACAGTGGATAGGACACAAGACTAGAGGCTATGCCAAACTGAAGAAGGGTGGAATTGGAAAGCTAGTAGCCCCTCTTAGTGGTGAACCCAAAGAGAGACAGATGGCATAACCTTCTCTAGTGTACCTACCAATTTGTTTTCGTAATATTTACTTAAGCTATAAAAGATTACCTAAACAGCAGTAACCCGCAGATAAAGCCACAAAAGAACCATATGCCGCATAAAGGTTCCGCACCAATTAAAAGAACACCATACGCCCGTAAACAGCTAACCACAGACCCTCCAAATACGCGCCAATAATAATTGACATAACAGCACCAATTTTAAGCACAGCTTAGCCAACAAACCAGTACCCCACATAATTCAAATCAACGATCAACTCAGAATCCACACAAAATTCAACTAAAAATCAGCAACGATGTATGCACCATTTGGATTTTTAGGGTTTTGCTTTATTATTGTGATCCCTAAACTGCTGTTCAGACAAGTGAAACAGCATAAATACCCAAAACCGAATTGCACACACCTTACAAGTAAAATAAACGAAAGAAAAGTATCAAAATTGACCCAAAAATCGAACCGGCTATCTTGCCAAGTAATTTAATAAGGTCAGTGAGAATAGATTTCTGAGGCTTTTTAATGAGTGAAGATGAAATAAAGGGTAAACGTGAGCAAGCAAAAGGCAAAATCCGCGAAGGCATAGGCGAAATGACTGGCGACACCAGCGAAAAAATGAAAGGAAAAGGCGAACAAATAAAAGGCAAAGCCCAAGAAAAATGGGGCGAAGCAAAAAGAAAAGTAGACGAAGAAACATAACCAACAAACAGCGCAATAGTTTTATCAGCTTAACAACAGCAATTTAAAACATGATTCTTTATGGCAGTTAGGGAGCAAACTGATTGCCAACCCTCTTTTTCCAACGCCACACCTTTTTTATTAAATGACGTAAAAGAAAACGAGGCGATTTTATGAGTAAAGATGAAGCGAAAGAGGATATAAAACCAGTAAAGGGCAGAGTCCATAAAGGCTTAGGCAAATTAACCGATGATAGAATCGGACAAGTGAAAGATGATACCGAAATAGCATCAGACGAAGCTAAACAAGAAATCGGCGGATCCACCAAAAAGCGCAAACATCAGCATTACCATAGTCACGATCTCAGTGACCACGACCACGTTTAACCAGTCATCTTAAACAACTAAATTGTAGGCATGAAAGTGACATAATGATAAGTAGGCACACAACTTGATTGCCACCACGTTTCTTTAAAAAAGTAAAGTTAAAAGCAGAATACAATTTTCATACAAGCGTTCACTCATTACCTTGGATCTATATCGGATAGATGAAAGGTTGCAGTAACGGAGTAATTTCTAAACATGTAAAATACAAAAGGATTAGTATTATTGTAGGGTATAACATTTATGATCCAATGGCTGAATACCCAATTTGGGTTTTCAGTAGCAGTGATGCTAACTTTGTCATCTAAACGAAAAGAATGGACACCAGTAGCATTCGTCACTCCGCTGCCTAAGGTATTAACATGTAAGACATAATTTGCTTGTAGTATCGTTAAGTTCATGATGTAGAAGGCAGGTCTTGGATTTGCGTTTATACTTTTAGCTAGATTATAATCAAAGCCAGGTGGGCTAGGGTTAGGTGAGTCATGATCAGCTCGCCACATCCAGGCAACACAGTCTTTCAAGCCTATACTTTTAAAGAAGCGGATATTTTTGGCAAAATCTACTGCCTGAGTTAAGTCGTCATCGGTTTTACTCCCAAATTCACTTATAAAGACCTGGGTCTGCTTTTGAGCTATATTCACAATACGTGTCAAGGTTTATCAGAATAATAGCACTCATACCAATTCAAGGATAAATAGTCGAGAAGGTCCAAAATCCGCTGGTCATTATTAAAATGGTTTGGGCTATCAAAAAGTTGAGCAGCAAACCTCACAGATATAGGTCTATCGGAATATAGCTTAAAAATAGCCTTCATTTCAGCCCATAAATCAAGGTATTCATCTATCGAAACATTACAGGCCCAGCTACCTCTTGCAGGCTCATTCATCATATGCCAGCTCCAGATGCTTTCTACGTTACTTAACCGTGAAGCGCAATGATTCAAAAAATT
>CAYRSV010000097.1:0-3806 GCA_964427115.1 uncultured Candidatus Bathyarchaeia archaeon
TAATAGACTTTGTGATGCTTTGACAAAAATTAAATTCAAGATATTTATAAAAAACAGACAACAAGATTATGGCTAATTTAGGAACAACCAGCGCGCTGCAACAGTCTCATTATGACCTAACGCTACCTTAAGCAATCTAACAATCTAAAAATCAATGGAAAACAGGAAACATATGGTTTCTCGCTTCTTCTAACAGCAAGCCCTTTCTATCATTAGGTTGTTGTTCGCGCTATATACGATTGGTCAACAATTACTGAAGCCACAAGAAAGGTTGAAAGAACAACAACAAGTGTGCTACAAATGGCGTGTTGTTGTTCTACCAATAAGCCACTAACAGCCCTCATGTAGATTGCTTAGACAAAGAAAAACGGCAATACAAAGGATTACTTTACAAGCCGCTAAAGAAGTGCCAATAGAGCTTAGCAAACCAGCTTGCTGGGTAAATAATAGATATCTAAGTAAGCATGTTCCAGAAGGACCGGATAAGTTTATAAGTCTAGCCAGTTGACCTGTTTAAGAAGTTCGGATGTATATGAGGACCACATCGACAGACTGTCCGAATTGCCAATCAAAAGGGTTAGAAATAAAGCTACATGGATACCCAAGAGAGATTTTTGAACCATATTTTTCCAAGACTTTTTATGAACATCGCTATGTCTGTTGTAATTGTGGTTTTGAGTGGGTTTATGATAATTTATTTAAGATAATTTGCCCCGTTCCAATAGAATCACCATTTCGTTTTGACAAAACTGGACACGAAATAGTGAGCAATCAAATAGGCAGCAATAACCAACAAATGCAAACCTTGTCACGCGTTAAATAGTAAGCTAATCACGCACACTATATCGCAAGTTTATACATTATATGGTAAGCTAAGCGACCGATTTATTCCGAAATTAACGTTTAATTATGGTCAGGTTGGGTCTTGTATCAAATAAGGGCGTCCACACGTTGAGTTCGCTTTTGAATGCTTTTTATCAGCGTGCACATTTGGATTCCTTAAACAGTCAAGTTGGCTACTCTGACCTTGATGCTATGCCCATAATTAATACTAAAGCTCAGCACATATTAGGCCGGTTTGAAGAAATCTATTATCTTTTGTAAAAACAGTTTTGGTGCAGTATTCACTGCTTCATGCCCTTGCCCTTGAAGAACAACAAGCTGACTGCGCGGCAATGATGAATGTAGAGCCTCAGTGGCCGCTTTGTAGACCGATGGGCTTTCGCTACCTAATAAGAAGAGGATGGGCGTTTTAAGATTCCTAAACCTAGAGGGATCAAATGAATAGTCTCTGACACTGAGTACCTCTCTAGGAATGGTAGGTGCTGCCAGAACCCTTGCTTGCCAATTGGGAAGAGACCTCAACAGATCTAATTCGACTGCCGACCCTCCCACTTCATAGAGCAACAAGAGTGCCTTTTCAGCTTCACCTGCCCTAAGGTAAGCAATGAATCTATCAGAAACATCTTTAGGATAAGAGACCTTAACCGTGGTATACATTGGCGGCTCATATAGCACCATCTTGCTGATGTTGGACGCAAGAAGGGCAGCTTCAAGAGAGCAAAGAGCACCATAAGAATGCCCAACCAGCAAAACTTTTCTAGAGATCGAACCGACTAAGGCAGCAACATCATCAAACTCCCGTTGTATAGCATAGGGCTCAGTGTCACCGCTTTGACCTCGACCTCGCCGGTCCATAGCGTAAACGGTAAAATGCTGAGTGAGTTTTGGAACAATGGGATCCCAGTAGGTATGGTCAATTCCAGTGCCGTGAACAAGTACAAGCGGAGGACCAGTTCCGCTACGCTCATACGCAATCCGGGTGCCATCCTTAGATATTAAATGCAGCAAACTTCCAACTCCTTTCGAGTAACCAGTAAACTATCAATCCAAGCAGTTCGTCTCTTCATTTTCAAATATAGCAGTTAACCATTTCATGAGTTCTTCGCTGTTACGCCTTGCGCACTACCGGTTCCCGAAATTTGTAAAAGTCGGTTCTTTAAATTTACTTTTCTATGCTGAATATGAGGGGTTGAGAAACCGATTTAAGGTGGGCCAAGTAAATTAAAAAAATTGTGTGCTAAACCAACTAATGCTTAATCTGCTATTTTTGTTCGGTGCTTTTCTTGCCAAACCAACGAATCCGCCAGGCCACTATCTCAATTATCTGATGCTCCAAATCCTCATACCTTTCCCTATACTCATCAATCGTCCATTTATGAGGCAATTCATAAATAAAATGCACATCAGGAAAATCTTGATCAGCCTCATTTAAAACATCCTTTACATGTTCGGGCGAAATCATCTTATTAGGCAAATAAGGCTTCAAAAGTTTCTCATAAAATTTTCCCATAAAATTCCCAAGAAAAGGTAATTGATCAAATGTTAATATCTATTACTATCAGCGCATTCGATATTGTCAAGTTATGGGATCGTGGACGGTCTTTTTAGTGTTTGGTGTAGTCGTAAAGTTGTAGTATATGACGAATAGTTTTAGGTTTTGTTTAGTTTGAGGGCATATAGTATTCTGCTTGTAATCGAAGCTATAGTGGCATCGATAAATGCAGCCAGTATAATAGTGTAGGCAGACTGGCTTGGGAAAAGAAGAGTCAAGCCGATTGTGCCATAGAGCATGCTGCCATAGTACTTGCCAAGCGGGTCATAAATCATCTTTAGTATACTGCTGGTTATCATAAATTGTCCAAACATTGCAACTATAAGAAGCAGAACCCAAGACGGGTAATATCCCATGTGAATAAACCAATAGAACATGCTACCGATGAATACAAAGTCAACTATAGCATCAAGGTTGGCGCCAAATTTAGAGGAAACATGAAGCCTTCGGGCTATGGTTCCATCAAGAAGGTCTGAGGCAATGGCAAAGATAAACAAAACACTTGCAATAAAAAACTTACCAGAACTGGCGCTAAAGAGAAGAAAGGGCAAAGCTAGCAAGCGAAGGGCAGTGACAATGCAAGGTAGACAAAGTTTTACCCGCTTGAAATTGCTAGATAGTTTAAGTTGGGATAGTTGCATTAGCTTTTTCTCCCGGGTATGTTTTGAAGCTTTTTTTGTCTTTTTTGCAGATTATTTGTGCTATGTCTCTGCCGCTTTTGAAAACTGTTGGAACACCCCCGCCGGGTTCAACCCATTGTCCAATCATATAAAAATTTGAAAGCCCAGCTAGCTCTTTTCTGAATGGGTTCTTTTCGAAGATTTTCTCATTAGCCCAGCCTTGAATTGAACCTTTCCAGTTACCAGTGTAGCGATTATAAGTTGCGGGCGTTGCAACATCAATCATCTCCACGTTATCTTCGATGTTACCCATCTTCGCTTCTAAAACAGCAATAACCTCTTTAGCGAGGGCATCTTTCACTAAATGGTACTTTGCTAAATCGTCAGATCTGAGATTTATCCAGTAGGCACCGTTGTTTGTTTCAAACTGAACCTCTATTAGGGTCTTTCCAGCAGGAGCCAAAGTCTGGATTTGGTTGAAGATTTGGACGTCTATGCTTTGAAAGGTGTTTCCATCACTTAACTTAAACGGTTTATCTAAAACGTACTTTATTAGATGGGGTTCATTCTTAAAAGCTCGATTTATTCCTAAAGAGACTTGCACTCGTGAACTGTTGAGCTTCATGTTCTGGTAAGCGTCTGAGAGCTCTTTAGATACGTATTTGCGTTCAAGCATATCAAAGAGCACAGTTCGACCATCAATTGCTGAAATAATAATGTCGGCATAAAAAGTTGCCCCATTTTCCAGCTTAGCACCTACGGCTTTGTGGTTTTCTTCTATAATTTTTTGG
>CAYRSV010000098.1:0-3806 GCA_964427115.1 uncultured Candidatus Bathyarchaeia archaeon
CCAATTTTTTTGACTTCCAGTACCTTGAGCCCCATATGTAGGTTCTCTATTTCTGCTTGATTCTTCTCTGCTTCGCATAGCGTATCAAGGAATACAATGCCCTTAAGTTGACTAAACATGTTCTGAAAGGTCTCCTCATCAATGTTTTCCTGCTTCAGCTTAGCTTTGAGGTCAAAGAAGAAGTCAATCATGCCTGGGTGCAATATCATCAGTTCATGCTGAGGATCTACCTCAGCGATTTTTCCTTTTCCGCCCAGCAGACAGTCCGTGCAGTTTATCGCATCAACCTTAATTATCCTATATTCTTCAGCTAGTTTTTTCATTTCTCCGTCTGGTCCTAAGCAAAGATCTCCATAAACTAGTATTATTTTTCCATCTGTTTGATGTAAGGTGTCTTTGATAGCTTGACGAAGGTTATCCTCTAAAAGTTTATAGTCTACATGAAAATTCTTGTCAACAAACACCGTCTCAGCTTCTAAATCGTCTTGTTTGATAATCTGTTCAATTTCTTTCTGCAAAACGCTACATGAAACCAAGTATACTTTTGCCTTCTCACTCACATTAACCCGTCCAAGCTGATTGTTGACAATCCCTACTATTTTCTCTTTCGAAAAAAGTTGAAACTAATGATTTATAAAAAACGGAGGAGATTCGTATGACCTTATTTGTAATATTCTTTGATAATTGTGGCAGGCATAGTATGGGTTTCTATAACTCCCTCGATAGTGCGCAGTTTTTCCCCGACAAAGTGTACTGCTTTATCATTATCGATGGCTTCAAACCATACCGCGTAATCCCACTCTCCGAATAAGTTATATGTTGCATTTAGCCTAACCCCCTCGCTTGGATTATCCGTCAGTTGTATTAATGAGCTAAAAAAGTTCCCCGTTTTTGTGGGTTCCAACCGAATCAGTGTCAAAAATTTTTGCATTCCTTCTGCGTTTTGCAGAGAAACGTCCATATTTGATCCCGAGTTTTCCGTATCAAAACACCATAAACCCCCTAAGGTAAAGGCGAGTTTAAACTTGTGTGACTGTGAAAAATCAACAACACTATAACTGATTTATACGACAATGATATGTTGGAGCACCCTTCTAGCCTATTTCGATAGATAGTATACCTCTCTTTTTATTTGACAGTGTCGTTATATTTCATGAACAGCTCCCGAAAGATTGTTTTATATTTAGGTGATTTGGTGATCAGAATTGTAGTGGTGGCAGATTTGGGTAACCTATTGTGTCCCTAAAAGCAGACCTGACTGCAAGTTTTGTAATTATGTTTCCTACTGTCTTTTCATCAGGGTTACTACCCACGAGTTAGCCTTTTAAAATGCAGCTTAGTACTATCTTCCTGCTATTTATGATCCTGATTATGTCTTAGCTTACTAGGTTCAATGGATTAAAATATGCACAGGACTATTTGACTGGATAGATATCATAGGGTCTTAGCAATTTTCATATAACTAAGCCACTTTAAGATAATAGCACTTATTTTTTGATTGTTATAACTTACAACTATACCTCTATTAGGGATTTGTTGCAATGGAATACAGGCGGTTAGGAAAGACAAATCAAAATGTTAGTGTCATAGGTGTTGGCACTGAATACTTAAAGGCTCTTCCAAAAGAGAAAATATCTCAAATCATTAGCCTTGCCCTTGATGCAGGGATAAATTATTTTGATTTAGTCTGGAACATGCCTAATATTGTAGAAGGATTTGCCACTGCTCTCAAGGGACATCGAGAAAAAATTGCTTTAGCCTTGCATCTTGGGTCTTGTATAAAGAGTGGTAAATATTACCGCAGTCGTGACCCGAAGGAATGCGAGCTACAACTGAAAAGCGTTATCTCTACACTAGATCAGAATTTTTCCATTGTAATCAACATCCATTATGTGGCAAACATGAAAATCTGGCAGGAAGTGAACAAAAAAGGTATAGTTGCACTTGCAGGGCGATTAAAAAGTGAAGGATTAGCAGAGATTGTGTCCGTAAGTACTCATGATCCTGAGATAGTTAAACTGGCTGCGCAGACCAATAGCGTGGATAGTATAATGTATCAGGTTAATGCTGTAAATCATGTTTATGAGGTTGCCAAAGAGGCGTTGAGGTTCTGCCAGCAACGCAATATTGGTGTAGTTGCCATGAAACCTTTTGCTGGTGGTGAACTGCTTAAAGTAGGTAAGAATGTGAAAATTGCTGTATACAAGACAGGTTGGAAACCTATGTCTCTGATAGTACCTAAATGTACCTCTCCAATTCGGCTTTTAAGTTATGTGCTTGACCAGCCTAGCGTATGCACTGCAGTTACAGGAGTCTCTTCAGCTCAAGAGCTTGCTACAAATCTAACCTATCTGACAGCATCAAAAGAAGAAAAAGAATATCGAATGCTTCTAAATGAGCTGCATAGATATGAAACTTAACTTATTCTTCAGGGTCCTCATTTACGCCTAAGAATTTTTTAATGGTTGCCATTATTTCTTGCAGTGCCTTAGCAGTTAGTGGGGGGTCGTAGGGTATGCGTAAGACTTCCCAGCCTTGCAGTTCTAATAGTTCGTCTATTTCTTCGTCACGTTCGCGTGCCTTGTCTTTGCGGTGGACCTGTGCACCATCAAGGTAGAGTACTTTACGTTTTTCCGGCCAGCAGAAATCTGGTATTGTGGATTTTAGTATTATAGGTTTTTGCGTTAACATTCCATGCGTTAGTCCCTGTGCACTTAGGGCTTTGAATAGTTCTAATTCTGCGTTGCTTACCTTTGGATGCATACGATTCTTGTAGCTCACTTCACTCATTCCTCAGATATTTCTATAGGCAAAGCATTTCCCCTTAATAACTCAATAACAAGTTACCTTCTTCATCACCTCATATATAAGAATCTAAAAAATGTAAATCACTGTTATAGCGTGAAGATTATCATTTGGTTAACGTTGTATCATACTAAACACTTATATCACGAAAATGTCTTCGCTCAAGTCAGGCAAGAGCCATGATACAAAAAACCGATCATTACTCATGGGACGCCGTTGATTACGCAAAAAATTCCTCGAACCAGTACAACTGGGCTAAAGAACTTATTCCTAAACTTAACCTTCAAGGTAATGAATCCCTTCTTGACATTGGATGCGGCAATGGCAAAGTCTCTGCTTTATTAGCTACATATCTGCCTTATGGTGAGGTTGTAGGCGTTGATAGCTCTCATGAAATGATCATTCAAGCACGTAGATCTTATCCGCAAATCCGCTATCCTAATTTGGCTTTCCTGAAGATGGATGCGCGGGAATTAACATTTAATGAACGCTTTGATGTTGCCTTTTCTAATGCTACACTACATTGGATTATCGAGCATGAGCTAGTGCTTAAGGGTGTATACAAAAGCTTGGTTAAGGGCGGGAGGCTTTTATTCCAGATGGCCGGCAAAGGCAACGCCCAAGATGTCCTTGCGGTCATTCAGGAAATGATTAGCGAAGAGTCATGCAAACCTTACTTCAAGAACTTCACTTTTCCCTATGGCTTCTACGGTCCCGAGGAATACAACAAATGGCTACAGGAAACCGGCTTTAAGCCTGAACGCATTGAGCTCGTATCTAAAAACGCAAAGTTCAAAGGTAAAGAAGGCTTAGCCGGCTGGATTCGAGCTACTTGGCTGCCCTTCACCGAACGCGTGCCCGAATCACTACGAGACTCATTTATTAACGAAATTGCTGACAGATACATTGCTGCTTACCCGCTAGATAAAAAAGGCATCGTGCACGTAAAAATGGTGCGCTTAGAGGTCCAAGCAACCAAACCATAGCCCAGATATTATCGG
>CAYRSV010000099.1:0-3698 GCA_964427115.1 uncultured Candidatus Bathyarchaeia archaeon
TTGTGTCAAGTCCTGCAACTTGGTTTAAGAAATCCCAAAACATTTCCTGTTCCTCAAAAGTTTGAGACTCTGAGTGCAAAGCATCTGGCAGCGTACTATTATCAATTATACTATCATTCCTGTTGGGAGAGGAATTTGGAAGCGCTGGAGGTTGTGGTAGAGAAGCTGTTAGGCTCGAATAAGCAGTTTGTGTATTGAAAGCAAGTAATGCTATTAATAGGATTGTAATGCTAAAAGTTAGGAGTTTTCTATTCAATTTTTTCACCTCCCAAACAAGGTATCTCTTACTAAACAAGAGGTACTTATTTCCATGCACTAGGACACCGTGTTCTAAACAGCGTACAGGTTGCCTTTCCTTGAGTATATATAAACAGCTTAGGACGCCTGCACTTACATTACAGGTTATAAACCGCCTTTAAGCCAGATTCTAACTGTCTCAAAGCAAAAAAATAGCAGAAAAATAATAGTTGCACCAACGGAGAAGACATACACAGGAGAGAAGACGCCGGGCTTAAGTACAGTGAGCTGAAAAACCAAGACAAACACAGCAGATAGAGTGTAAAAGAAATATCTGGGAATTAAGAAGCGGTTGATTTTTATGCAGTTCTCCAGCATTACCCTATTAACGATATAGCTACCATTTTCATGTTTGACAAACCCTGCATGTTCAAGCTTAGTTAGGTGATGATGAGCCACTGAAGGGCTACTGAGCTTTAGTACTCTTTGTACTTCTCTTATTCCAAGAGGCTTATTGGACTTTAATATGAGTCGATAAATATCCAGAGCAGTTCCCTTCAGGACATCTCTGGTTTCCTTATCAGATAACCCTCTTCACCTTCTGCTCAAATTTAAAGTAACAGCCCATTAGCAATGAAGTAAGCCATTGAATTTAAGTCTAATGTGATTAATCTATATGTACAATAGTTAATACACTTCCCGCAAAAATAACGTTAAATAACACGATTAGTCCATGTAAAAAGGTAATTGTTTAGAGCCTGAGAACATTGATAACACAAAAGGCAAAAATGGTGCTAGCTGCCGTTGCCGCTTTATTGTTAACTCTACTACTGCTAGAAATCAGCTACTTCCTTGGCTCTGATAATTTACATGATTCCTTTGGAATGCCTCTTCCAACCCCTCAAGCACCCCTTCTAAATCAGATTTTTATAGCACTCTGCTGGATAGGCTTAGTTGTTCTTATTTCATTTAGTATGGTTGCTATAGGAGTCTTTATAAATCGTATAATACGCAAGAAAGAATATGGACCCTCATAAGCTGGGCATACGTTTGAGGGTTCAATGATGCTGAAGGCTTCTTTGCACCCTGAAATAAAACACACGGACGTTTAATTTGGCACGCCTTCTGAGCCTGGTGCTCCAACAGCGAGTTATTCCACTTTACTTGCAAGCATTATACAAAGAGTTTGGCAGAATACATTGATGCTTTGATATATCCGGTTCTAAGTCTAATTTGAATTAATTAGTCGCTAAGTGTCGCTTTATAGAATACATAATCTCTTGAAAAGAGAAGAACGCAAATTTGATTGGCAGGTTAGCAGAAAAAGAGGGAGTAGTGGTTGGAAAGAAGAGGTTGTTTAGCCTACTGTGCAAGTTACGGATACTGCTTGAGTAACGTCGCTTCCGTCTGTAGTTGTGGCGCTAATAATTACGTTGTAACTGTTTCCGATTATGTAGTTGTTTCCGTCGAGGGCTGTTGCTGGAATGTAAGATACTGATTGGCCTGGTTGCAATGGTGTGGTTGGTGTAACGGTTCCGATGGTGCCCTGTGATTCTTCTGATAGGGTTACGCTTAGGCTGGTGAAGGGTTTGTTGCCTACATTTTTTATGGTCATGGTGAAGACTGTATGTCCTTCTGTGTCCTTGATGAGCGATGATGTTTGGACGCTAAGTTGGCCTGTTGCGTTGAGGGTGTTTGCGGTGCTGAAAAAGATGCTGTAGATGAGTGCTCCGCCTGCGATGCATATGGCTAGAAGGATAATGGTGGCTATAAGAGGGCTGATTCCTCTTTTGTGTTTTAGAGTTCGGCTTAGTTTCATTTATTTGAACACCGAACTGCAATGAAGCCAGAATTTTAAAGGGGAAGTTTAGGACGCTAGTGGCTTTTTTAATTTCAGTGACATTGGATTAGGTGGAAATATGAAGAAATTTCACGCACATGCGTACTTAAAATCCAAAACAAAGGCTTACATTACAGTTATCCAATCTATTAACCTCATAAAACACGGTGGGTTAACGCTTAAAAGACAGATTAAAGTAAGTGTACTTACTAGCGGAGAGTTGTATAGATGAGCAACACCGCATCTGAACAGGAAGATACAACGTTTAATGAGTGGGCATTTAATGTATGGACGGACAGCAGTGACTGGTGCCTTAAATGCGATAAAAAAAATAACAAACTCGAGTTTGACGACAAAACCAAAACCACTCAGTGCATACAGTGCGGAAACGTTGAAACTTACGATGATATAGACTGGAAAATTCTGCAAACACAACGATATGTAATTTACCAGTATATGCCTGGCAAGTATTTTTTTAACAATCTTTCCGCTGACGAGATTTTCAAAAAATACCTCCGAGAACTCAGCCACGTTGACTGGTCTTCATGGCTTATTCACGATTATGTGCTTGCCCGTTTGAAGGAAGACAAAGCTGTTCAAGACAAACTAAGGGAAGCCGCCAAAACCGCCGCTGAAAAGATGAGCTACGACCGAAAACCCTGGAAAACACTTTTTGAAAAGATGGACGCGCCAAACGCCGAAATATTTCAGCAAGTCCCACAGATAATCTATGAGGCAGCCGAGAAAAAGTTCCTAGAAGCCGCACCCAAAGAAGAACTTCCATCTATCCTTCAAGGTTACAGGGCAAATTTAACCAGCATATACAGTTACAGTAGATGGAAGGGTGATAGAGTAACTTGCTGGGTATCCAGCGAGATAGCAAAAATGTGCGATGTTGATAGCTATTCGACAGAATTCTACACTGAACTCTTTAGTTACGACCCATTCTTAGAGGGCTTTCTTGAAGACGTTCTTGTTGGGAAAAAGCGTGAAATCAGTGTTAAAGACTCATACATTCAATGGGAACTTAGGCTTGCCGATAATTACTTAAAACAATCAAAAGCGCTTGTAGCGGTTTGGGCTGCGTATGATTCTTTAACAGCCAAACTTGGAATCCACGCAGATTGGCCTCCGACAAAAGTAATTAACTTTGATATCCAAACCGTTGAAAGGGTTGCCAAGATAGTTAATGATCCTGAACTGTTTAGACTCTATGACTTAGCCACTGATTTAGACGCAATTGACGCTGGAAAAGCCTGTTGGTACGCAAAACATTTCATCGAAAAGGTGAAAGAACTGTTGCCAAAAGTTACCCCGATCGAGCAGGAACTGGCAAAACCTTCTGCATATATCACATAACAAAAAATACTTACAAGTCAGACAAGCATGCTCAAGGATTTCAAGCCAAGAGGCGCTGACGGTAATTATTCGCCTTAACCGTGCGCTGGATATTTAAACAATGTGCAACTAAAAAATAGCTAATATAGCGGCGAACTATCTTAAAAATAGCTGATAAATGTTTTTCTAAAAAAAGATAGGGAAGTGAATTTGCCCTGTGTTGATGTTTTATGATGATGGTGCTTTTGTTGGGCTTGGCATCGGCATTTCTGTTGGGCTTGGC
>CAYRSV010000100.1:0-3577 GCA_964427115.1 uncultured Candidatus Bathyarchaeia archaeon
CTCTATAGGGAATTGTTGTTTTGAACGCTTGTAATCTGTGTGGTGTTTTGACGTTTTAAACGTAAGGCTTTTAGGGCTAAAAACTATCAAGAGGATGAACAAGCGTGAAAAAAATAATAAACCGAGAGTTCGAGCAAGACACCTATTTCCAGAAATGGCTAATTGGACTTAGTCCAAGAACCAAAGTAAATTACTCAAACGAGTTCCCAAACTGGTTAGCTTTCATTGACATGACGCCAACCGAGCAGATTAAGAAGCGTATGCATGACCTAAACAGCGAGGAAATTTTACAGCGAACCTTTTTTGAGCAAAAGTTCCGAGAATACAAGGAATATCTTGAAAGCATAAGAAACCCCGACCCATTAAAGCATGAAACCGTTAGGGGAAAACTACGTACTGTAGCTTCCTTTTTTGCAAGAAACGGATTACCGCTTTTCCTTAAGCGTGGTGATTGGGAGAGTACACAGCAACAGCCAATAATTCAACGAATGAAGCTAGCCAAAGATGATGTTAAGGCGATGTATTCGCATGGCAATCTAAGAGATAGAGCCTTGCTATTGGTTTTGGCTCAAAGTGGCTTTTCTGAAATTGATGTGAGCTGTTTTAGGATTGAAGAACTCAAAGGACTATATGAGAATCCCGAGACTGAGCATTATTTTGTTGAGAAGCCAAGAGAGAAAACAAACGAGATACAGGCAACTTGCTTTAGCTATGAGGCTGTCCATGACATAAGAGCGATGCTCCAAGAAAGAGGCAACCCAACAGAGGGCTTTTTATTTGTCAGCCAAACTAAGGGGAAAGGCGAGCAGTTAGAGGTTAGAAGTATCAATGAAGCGATGAAAGCGTTAGCTCAAAAGACCTTTAGTGCAGAGAAAGCCAAAGAGTTTAAGACTAAATCGCTTAGGAGCTTTTATAATTCGGCGCTATTGCGAGCAGGGGTTTCTCCGCAGGAGCTTAAGGATTTGATGTTTGGACACGGCAGGAAAGGCGCAAGAGGTCACTATGACTATGACGAGCTAACTATCAAGGAAGCCTATGTCAAGGTGTTTGAGCATGTCTCAATCAATGGGTTACAGGTTAGAGCCGACTTAAAGAAAGTGATGGATACCCTCAAAGGATTAACCGATACAAATGCAATATTCCAGAGACAGTTGGATGCTAAGGACAAGGAGCTTGAAGAAGTTAAAAGAGAGTTTGAGCAAGTTAAAAGTGAGCTTAAGGCTTTGAGTAGCCTCATTAAGCAGGTTGCAAGCTCTGAGCAGGCAAAGATGGCTGATGGTGTGCTTGATGAAGTGGCTAACAAGTTATTAGCGGATAAGGCGTTTATGGAGAAATTTAAAAAAGACGCTGAAAAAATCAAGCCAGATACCCTTAAGTCAAGTGGGAAGTAGGTTTATTTCCAAACTCTTCCATAAATTTTTTTCAATGTAACCGAGTTTTTGTATCCACGTTTCCAATTAGGGCGCTTATTGCAATTATAGCAGTCTCCAGCGCAACCCTCACAAGGGTTTCCAGTTTCTTGCTTGTTATCGGCAAGGGAGGCTTCGCCAGTGATTTGTGTTTGAATAAATTTCTCCATTGTTAGTGCCCCCTAAAAGGCATGTCAAGCACCACTGTGTTTAGGCTGTAATTGACATGGGGATTCATACTGTTGTCTAAGGTTAGCAAGTAGCCGCCAATGTATTTGGGAGAGTTTATTTTTGCGTCATGCCAGCCAAAGTGAAGAGATGCTTTCCATAGGCGGAAATCAAATTTTTCAGGCGTTTCTTTAGGCTTAATTGGCTTTCCATAATAGCGCTTACTGTGCCATTTATTGTCAATTCCAGTTCTGCCATAGATTTTGCGTTGATATGTGCGTGCTTTGGTTGGTAGAAAGCCTTTTTTCATGTTGTTTTTCCATATTTCAAGGGCACGTTTGTAACCATACACTTGTATTAGATGGATGAAGGATTTGCGGAAGCCTTGATAGACCCATTGGTGACCGTAGGACATTCTGACTACTGGCTGGTTTTGGATGTAGCCTCGTATTATGTAGAATGAGGTTTTGACGCTGTCTTGGTATTTTATTTGTTGTAGGTTTACGTTCCATGAACCGTGCCAGATTTTAGCCCATTCTTTGGATACCCATTCTTGGGGTAGTTTCGGTACGTTGTAGTCTTTTCTGAAAACTATGTGGAGGACTCCAGCGCCTTCTGAGGTTTTTACCTTGAAGTAGGTGAATTTGAATTTGCATTTTTCGTAAATTTGTGGGTATTGGATTGATTCTTTTGAGCGCCAAGTCTTGATAAACGGTGTTAAGTGGTGTTTTTGGCAATATTTGACGTACATTAAGCGTCTTAGTTTGCGTTCTATTTTTTGTTTTAGAAGGGTAAATGCTTTGTTTAGTCCTTTCATGTAGGCTTCTTTTTGGTTTGGATCTGTTTTGTCATACTGTGTTGTTAGGGTCATAAAGCTTAGGCGGTCTTTTTGGGTCATTCCCAGTGTTAAGCCTGAGTTGAGTGCCATAAAAGCGCGTGATTGTTTTCTTGTTAGTTTTTTCTCGCTGTATATTTCTACGCGCTCCCATTGATTGCGTGGGAAATATACAAGTTCATTTTTACCATTTATCTCGATTATATGCCAGATTTTTCCGTCTATTTCGTAGATTGGCTCTGAGTCGTTGCCTGTGGCTGTTATTTTGGGATTGGTTGTCATAGAAATAGCAAGTTGCAAACTTCTTATATATGTGGAGATGCAACATAACTAAACAGGTTTTAGCATGACTCAAAAGGGCAAATTAAACCCCAATTCGAAAATAAACCGCAATTTATCAGGTGTCCTTGACAAGTTTTTAACAGCTACACAAAAACGTATTTTGATCTATCTGGCAGAGGCTAAACCTCATAACATTAGAGAACTTGCGATTGAAATGGGGGGCAGGCAAAATTTCACAAGAGGCACGCCGAATAATTATAATACAATTAATCGGGCGATGAATGATTTAAAGCGTAAGAAATTGATTGAGGTTGTTTCCAGTGAGTTGTATCATGGGCGTGTTTTTGACCTTTTTTGGCTTTCTGAGACAGGTGTTTTTTTGACTCTCTTTTTAGGTGTTGATTCTTCCAAGTTGTCGCAGAGGCTTTTGAGGGTTTATCCTCAGAGGAGTAGTTTGGCTTTAAATGTTGAGGTTTTGTCTATTTTGGGAACTAAAGGGCTTGATACTCTTTGTATGACTTTTGTTACTGAGGGTAAGATTGAGGAGAAAGATGTTAAGTTGTTTTTGGCAAATCAGATACAGGAAGAACCTATTGATGATGCTAAGGAGAGATTGGCTGAGGTGTTTAGGAAGTATCCTGATTTTGAGAAAAAGGTTGATGATGAATATATGAAGCGCCAGAGGAATTATACCGAATTTAAGAAATCGATGAATCAGAGTAATTAGGTTTTTTGAGTTGTAGTCGTAGTATAGTAGTATTCTTTTTTTTAGTATCTTTGTTGTATTGTCTTTTTAGTGTTTGAGTGAACGTGAAGTTCTGTAATATCTAACAAGATAAGGCGTGCCCTTCGGGCACGCACGACACCGCCAACCCTAACGCGA
>CAYRSV010000101.1:0-3546 GCA_964427115.1 uncultured Candidatus Bathyarchaeia archaeon
ATAGTTCCTGTTTAGTTGCCGATTAGCTAGCTTTGCTGTTCCTGTCGGGGCTGCTGTTGAGGTGGTGGTCAAATGTTTTGGGTCACTTGCTTGTCAATAGTCTGCCTGGCTGCATTGTCGGGGCGTTGTGTGCGTGGGGCGGTTTTTGCTAAAGCCTTATTGCGTATTTTAATATTCTATAGGTTGAGGAAATGGTTTTTCGCTGTGCGGCATAAAGCGTGCAAAGTCTGTTTGGAGGAAAGAAATTTTTGCTTGAAAAACGTAGGTTGCTTGAGCGTTTTTCTGTTCGCGCTAGGGCTGCTTTGAAGCGCATTCCAAAAGAGCTCAAAAGCGAGTACAGGCAGTTTTATTTCCATTCCGATGTTGCCCAATCACGGATAGTCATATTGCTGCTTGCCATAGCAGTAGCTCTCTTTGGGTTCAGCGACTACCCCTTTCTAGGCTTTTCGTTAACGCTCTATATCCTTGAAGCCCTAAGAGCTGGTCTAATAATCTATTCACTTTTTATGTTCCTTTATTTACGCCAGGTCAAAAATTTCCGTTCATACGATCGGTCGCTGCTTGCCTACCTGCTTGCCTTTGTAGCCTTTAGCCTACTAGTAAACACTACCCGGCTCCACAGCATCGCAGTACACACCCTTATTGCTGGCATAAGCATATTCATATTCTACTTAGCCATCCCCACACGCTTCGCAAACCAAGCCACACTCTCCTTAACGTATACTGCAGGCGAAGGGGCACTAATGCTAATGGTCGCAGACATGTCGCTAGCTTCAGAAATCCTCACAGCACTATTTAGCTTAGCTTTTGCAAACATCATCGCCGCCGTAAGCTCCTGGCAGCTCCACTCATATCGCTGGCGAATCTTCCACGACTACACCGAACGCAAAAAATCCGAACGCCTCATAATAATAGGGCAAACCGCAGGCATGGTCGGCCACGACATCCGCAACCCACTACAAGCAATAGTTAGCGAACTATACTCTGCCAAACAATCACTATCCAAAGCCCCAGAAAACGAATGCAACAAAAGCATACTAGAAAGCCTACACATAATCCAAGAGCAAACTGACTATATCAACAAAATAGTCGCAGACCTACAAGACTACGCAAGACCCCTACAGCCAAACCTAACCGAAGTCGATATATGTAAACTCATACCTGAATCAGCAAAAACCATCCACATCCCAAATAACATCCAACTATCAGTAATATGCGAACAAATCCCTACCCTTATGCTTGATCCAACGTATATGAGGCGAATTTTAACGAACCTGATAACTAATGCGGTTCAGGCAATGCCAAACGGGGGCAAATTAACGGTTACCACTTCTAGAAACGACAGCTACGCTGCAATAACGGTAGAAGACACTGGTGCTGGCGTGCCTGATGATGTTAAGCCAAGGCTCTTTGTGCCGCTTTTTACCACTAAAGCGAAAGGGCAAAGCTTCGGCTTGCCAGTCGTCAAGCGTCTAGTTGAAGCTCAAGGCGGCACAATTAGCTTTGAAAGCCAGCTTGGCAAAGGCACCAAATTTATCATAAGCCTGCCAATAAAGGGACGATAAAGGGACCAAAACCCTAAAGCCTCCATATATAGCGTATATTGGGAAAGCTTATATTCTTAGAACGCTCGTAAGGTATTAAGGAGCGTAAGTTTTTGAGCGAAGATAAAAACTTAAGAGACCTATTGTTGCAAGCAACAAAAGACCCCGATTTTAGAGCTAAATTTTTAAAGAACCCTGAAGCCATCGCGAAAGAATGCAATGTAAGGTTTAAAGCAGATCAGCTTGAGAAAATCAAGAAAACTGCTGCCTTCATAGACTCTCTTGACGATATAAGACTCCCGCCCGGACCCATCTATTACCCAGTAGACCCAGTGCTAAATCAATGGAAACAGATAGAACTCGTCAGCGTACTTAGATATGTACTTGCAAAGAAACGTTGGATCTTTTATCCAGCAGACATCTTTAACATAGAGCGAATAGCTCGAGAACAGCTGGGAAGATAAAATTCTAAAAACTATAAATTTTCCCTCCCTTTCTTTTTTGTAAACAAGTAGTCTTTAAGAGGAAAATATTTGGTAAATTTGTTAATAACAATGCGGTGCAACCGCGCATGCAGTTACTGCTTTGCAAAAGAAAAATTACATTCATATTCTAACGGACAATCCAAGGAAATCACCCTTGAAGATTTCAACAAAGTTTTGGATTTTCTCTTAAAAAGTAACCAAACTGTTCTTCAGTTAGCAGGTGGGGAACCAACCCTTCATCCACAATTCAAAGAAATGCTGCTAACTCTAATCAATAAGAAAATAAGAGTTAACATCCTAAGCAACGCTTTATGGGACTCAAACCTGAACCAACTATTCAGCCAAATTTCACCCCTATCGCTTGGGTTTCTGCTAAATATAGATCACCCGAAAACCTACAGCTCTTCGGAATGGAGCACGATAGAAAATAACCTCGCTTTTCTAAGTGACCGATCAAACGTTACTTTAAGCTTTAATATCCATCAAACGGAGCCTGACTATGCGTACATCTTTGATTTGGTCTCGAAATACCATTTCAAGAATCTTAGGTTAAGCTTCTCTATGCCTGTAAACTTCGCACAGAAAAAAAACTCCTACCTAGAGTTAGCAGATTACAAATTAGCGGCAAAACACGTTATAGATTTTACGCGAAAAGCAGAAGCTTTAGGCGCAGCAGTAGGGATGGATAATACCGTTCCATTATGCATGTTTACAGCCGAACAGCTCTCTGAACTTATGCTAAAGCAAGTAATTGAACCAGCAAGAAACTTTGTCTGCTACCCAGCTATAGACATTGGCCCTGATCTTTCCA
This sequence comes from uncultured Candidatus Bathyarchaeia archaeon, assembly GCA_964427115.1. Classification (GTDB taxonomy): domain Archaea; phylum Thermoproteota; class Bathyarchaeia; order Bathyarchaeales; family Bathycorpusculaceae; genus JADGNF01. The sequence continues at coordinate 2,841 of CAYRSV010000101.1, forward strand.
TCTGGAGATGCTTTGGCACCTCTAAAATCTTCAATAAGAAACTTTCAGACTTTCGTACATTCGAAGAAGTATGCGAATATTACCAGCGAGTAAGCCGTCTCTACCAGTTTAAATACTTCCCACTTAAAGAATGCGAAACCTGCCCACACGCAAAAGAAAAAAGGTGCCAAGGGGGATGCATAGGTTTTGCTGAAGCATTTTGCGAAAAACAGGGAATTGAAGTCCGCGAGCCAACAGATAGCGAACTCCTAGAAATGAAAGCCAAACTCTCAGACAATGTAACCTTACGTAGCTACCAATTACCTGTGCCAACAAAAACAATTCACTTCCAAGATGGAACCGAAATGGAAGTTCCCGATTCAGTAGCCAAAATTATAACCTTACTAGACGGAAAAATCCCCCTAAGCCAAGCTATAGCTGCACAAATGCAAACAACCGCCCTTTCATCCGACCCTGATCCGCTTGACGATTTACTAATAGAACTGGCAAGTCAAGAATTACTGCCCACAATAAGGCGCCTAATAGACCAAAAAGTGCTACTACTAACCTAATATGCACTATAGAGATATACCCGAAAATTTTGATCTATTAACACAAATTGATTCCTAATCCTTTCTTTACGCTTATTTTCTATTGTATCCATTCGCTAAGCAAATTTGGTGGGCCTTATGAAGTTGTAGTAGAGCATAAAGAGCCCAAAGAAGAG
>CAYRSV010000102.1:0-3486 GCA_964427115.1 uncultured Candidatus Bathyarchaeia archaeon
GTTGCCGATTTCAAAAACCTTCTTCCCTCGCCAACTCCTATCACAACACCGCACCCAACGATCAATACAGGTCCAGAATCCCCACAGGCAGACTTCTTCCCAATAACTTGGCTAATGACAACTGTAGGAGTTATCGCTATAGTTTGCATAGGCTTCATGGTTTATTGGAAAAAGCGCCATCATGCTGAAAGGTGACTGTGGAGTGAGTAAAAAGGTTGCTTTTCTTACTATTATTGACTTAGCCGTTGTCTGTGTTGTCATGGTTCAGCCTGCGAGCGCTTGGAGAATTCTTGTATACCAAGACCTCTATCAAAATAGCGATAGGATGTCGGAATATGCCGTTCACACCCTTCCATATAGGCCCAGCATTACTTATTTACTCAGTTTTCCCAAGACTTGATCCTATTGCGCTATTCTTTGGCTCAATTCTCATAGACATCGAATTTTTTGTAATCGAGCTTTTTAACCTGCCTTTCTCAATACATGGACCTCTACATTCAATTGTTGGAATATTCTTACTACTACCCGTCTTCTTAGGCGCAACATTAATAACCAGAAGAGCGCTCCCAAAAATCGACTCATTATTTATCAAACCAAAATCTCCTTACACAATTGGAATAACTGTTCTAAGTTGCCTTATAGGAGGTTTAGTCATCCGTTTATAATTCGTCGCTTTTCCTGCTAGGGTTATTTGTTATAATCAGTGCCTATCTTATCTACCGTGCATTCAAAGGCGTTGAGGGCACGTTTAGTAATAGGCTTTTTTGGTTTTTGCTAACCATGACTGGTATAGGTGCAGCAGGATTAGGTGTTTTTAACGAAAGCTTTGGCGACGCCCATGTCTTTGTTGTGCGCATGTTCTGGGTATTTGCAGCACCAACCGCTATTCTTTCATATAGATTCCAAAGAAAGCCTCTATCATACATTTCAGTAATTTTGGGTTTGGTAAGCCTTATCGCAGTTATCCTTTTTCTTTCAGAAGTCTACATTACGACTCCTTTTGACTTCTATTTAGGCATAGGCAGAGGAGGAATGCAACGCATGATTCAATATCCTATACTGCTTTGGCTTCTTGGTTTTGGCGCATATCTAATAGGCGACTCAAAATCAAAGTAGATGTTATTGTCTACTTCCCCAAAACAAGTAAACTTTAGTTTGTAACAGCATTCCAGCAAGCTTTATGAGTTTTGCCATCTTTGCACAGTCCGCATTTCTTACCGCTGATACATAGCCGGAGGTTTTGCCAAAAGGCTGATGCCGACTTACAGCAAACTCTTTTTTGAATCTTGGATGCTGGCTTTTAATGATTGCCAACTTGAGCTTCCCAATCTGCTCTAAACTCAATTCATCCAGTTTTCTCTGAACATAACTTTCGCTGCCCAAAAGTTGCAGGTCAAAACCAAGTTCTGAGAACACTTTTGAAACCCCTGAAACGCTATCCACTGATTGCTGCTCGATAACCTTTTTCATACCTCCTTTCTCAGCAAAAGGCGAATACTTAGCCATAACAGCTATCATCTCAACGTATGGAGTGCCGACCAGCGGCAAGGTCTCACGGATAAGCTTGGCACCTAAGCCTATTGTTCGGTATTTTGGATGGATAACCACTCGGTTGATTATGCTTAGTTGCTTGTTCAATTCTTGAATTGACATTTTCGGAAGCACTAAGCGCCTTCCATAGCAGGCTGGCGGCGGATAACTGTACACGATGACGCCACAGAGCTCGTCTTTTCTCACTAAGCGGAAGATTTTTCGTGGAACCGCAACCTTGTGCCCTCGATAATGAAAGTCGCTCAGTTTTTGCCAGTCCTCTTTAGTGCCCACTTCTATTGTCACTTCTTCGATTAGGCTACATTCGACTGCTGGGGTGTTGGGGTAGTAATCAATCTTGATTTCTTCTCCAAATCGTTTACGCACCAATACGCTGGGCTTTAGGTCCTCTTGGAGGTCACTGTGGGTCGTGGCTGCTATGACTGCTTTGCCCTGTTGCCGGGCGATTTTCTGCAAGTTAAAGGCGATTATCTTTGCTGTGTCTCGGTCTAAACATGCGGCGAATTCATCCATGAGCCACCATTGTTTGCCGCTTTCGATTAGTTTGGCGATTCGGTAACGGTACCGTTGGCCGTCGCTGAGTTGGCTGTAGGTGCGGAGAAAAAGGAAAGCATCGTTTAAGCCGACTTTACTTAGCAACTCCAAGCCTTCTTCGACTGTGGCGCCGACGGTCTCAATCAATGGCTTCTCGGCGTCCACTGGAACATCTGACAGGTCAATGGCTTCCTCACCCAAATCCGCCTTAATCGCTCGCAGTAAAACGCTCTTACCGCTGCCACTATCCCCGGTGATGTAGACGATGTCTTGAGGCCCAATCTTCAATTCTGCATCCAGCACCTTGAAGCGCTGGGTATCGTCGATGCCTAACCCGAAGGCTTCAGCCACAACCAAGCTTCTTGGCGTCGGCTTAGTGTGGGTTTCATAGCTTATGTTGAACGTGAACTTACCTTCCGTCCGATCGTAGACTCGTCGGAATTGCCTTATGCGAAAGTCTCTTTGCCGTCTCATTTCTTGGTCACCTTGGAATAACTGTCAAAAATGGTTCGGGCTCCATCTGTACGGTTGCAAACACGGCTAGCGCGATACTCCAAAACACGTCATCGTGGGTTCCGTTTGGATGGCTGTAGCCTATGGCGCCGTCTTTGCGTAGGTCATAGCGTTCAACGTTAAGCTCTGTGCAGATGTCGCCTCTGTAGGGTCGCTCCCAATTCAGGAGCGGATAGTAGAATTGTTTGTTCATCATGCGTTGTTTTAGTAGGCTGGCCATCTCGCTTTTTCTGGGTACGCTAAAGTTGACGCCTTCAGCGTTCTCGATGCTTGCTGTTTGCATGTCGGCTATGATGCTTGGGCCTTCGCGGGTGAAGTCAACTCTGATTTTTTGGAAGCCGCCCCATCTGTCCTGCAGCGCTTTGAGGTAGCCGAGAACTTGTGCGTAGAGTGTGGGTTGCTGGAAAATCTTTAGGTGCCGAAGGAACAGCTTATCGTTTAAGCGCTCAACCACCGAGAGAACGCAGTAATCTCGGGTTTGCGCCAAGTCAAGTCCAGCGAAAAAGTCGCCTTCACAGCTAGCTTCAGGGTTGAACTCTTGGAGGTCTTCGCCGCAATTCTTTATCGTACCTACGCATGCAACAATTAGGCTTTGAGCTAGCCAGACGTCTTCGTCCTCTGCCCATTCTGCTTCCATTTCCCGACGCCAACGTTGTGGATCATCCCCGAACTGGCGCTTAATCTTCTCAACAATAGCAGGCTTAAGAGGGCCATTGGGTTCAAGGGCATCACTCCACCGAACATGCGAGCGCGCAAAATCGGAATAGTCTTTGTGGTTGCACATCTTCCAAAACAGCGAATCCGTATTCCAAGGTGTTGACGTCGCGATTAACTTGCCGTTGGTTGTTCCAAGCGTAAACAGGATTGCATCATAGAGCTCCTCGTCGT
>CAYRSV010000103.1:0-3307 GCA_964427115.1 uncultured Candidatus Bathyarchaeia archaeon
GTGTTGGTGTGTCTGTTGGAGCTGGCGTCGGGGTGGGAGTTGGTGTGGGGTTGGCTTGGCCCTGGTCTGTCACTTCAGCGTTATTGGCACCGACAGTTATGGTTTGTGTGTTGCTCCAATCGCTTGTTTCCCCAGTGAAAACGTCCCGATGCGATTCTCCAAGTGCTGTCATAGTAGTAGTTCGAGTGTAATACCCTATGAATGCCCGGACCTGAAAGTCTGCCTGACCGCCAGCAGAAATATCAAGGCAAAGGTAGTCTTTAGTGCCATTGTTTCCGACTAAACCGTACATTACGACAGTATAGTCTGAACCCATATCAGCCCCTACATAATTAGCTTCCTCATCACCTTCCACGTAATAATATCCAAAGTTAGGATAAGTCCATGAATCTCCAAAGTGCCCCTTCACCCGAATGCTATAGTACAACCCAATGGAGTTGCCATTCGCATCTTTGTAAGGAGTGAAAGGCTGATTTTTGATTCTTACTTCTATTGTTTTTTCTTGCACATAGTAACCCGCTTGAGTTATCACTTCCTTTCCAGTATACGGGTCCACTCCATAAGTTGGTGGCACATCGTAAGAATTGTCAACGAACTTCACTGTGAATTCTGGGACAGACGGTTTGGTTATGGAGAATTCAGCATGAACCATGCCAAAATGTGAGATGTTGACAGATACCAAGCCGCCAATTAGCATAGCTATCAAGAACACGCTTAATCTTTTCTTCATAGCTATCCTCCTAATAATAAAACTACTGCTTGGCACAAATTAAACATTTCTTAATTATTGCACTTTTTCAGCTTTCAATTTCATCATTTTTTCCATGAAGCGTACCTTATTTAAGGTAACGGTATATTTCTGAAACATCCCGTTTTTCTTAAAAGTTTCCATAAATGAATAATACTCCTTGGGTGAAAGCCTCGAACAGAAGTCTGTTTGAAGGCTGCGCCTAGGATTAAAATATATAAAAAGTGGAGGTGAAAGAACGACAAATACTTACGCACCAGAACTTACACAACAGCAGATACTGAACTCGATTTACTACTGGACAAGCCAAGGTGCTTGGGCTCCTGGCATAGCTTTCCCAGCAGGTCCCAATCTTCCTAATGACAGCTCCGTCCACGACAGAGACTTCTTTTTCAGAACTACAAATTCACATCTCTATCAGTACCAAGGGGGCGATTACCCCAACGGAAGCTGGGTTGATCTTCAAGAAGCCGCTAATGCAATCTTGAGTTGTGGAACGACATTACCCGGCAGCGGAAACGAAGGCGACCTTTTCAACAAATATGACACCGGGACGATTTATCAATGGATTAATGGTGCTTGGAGAAATATCGGTTCAAACAAATGGGGATTGCCACTTGGAGCAGATGCAATAAATTTCACGGACAATAACAAAACCTGGAGATCCGTAAACTTGGGTCTGCTTTTGGTGCCAGACACTGGCTATTCCCCATTATTGGCAACAGATCAGGGGTTCGTGGTAAAGAAAGATTTGGCTGCTGGCGGATTCCTTAGCACTCAACAGGGGGAAGTGTGGATAGGACACGGAAGAGCTAACTCAACCGATGTACCAAAAATAATCTTGATGCATTCTGGTTATGACACTCTGTATCTAAGAAAACTCGTCGATGGCAGCGTTTCACAACCCGCGAATCTAAACCTCGGAAAGTTGGAAGTGAAATCTACAAATAATGTGTTTGCTGTGACTGCCGGTGACAACGGCGCAAACCAAGACGCCTATCTCATCCCGCAGAATCCAAGTCAAGGCGGACTCGGAATAGGAACAGCAGCATATCCATTCAAATGGGTTGACGCAACCTACGTGTACACAAACAACATCAGCAGTCTCAGCGGCGGCGCAATCAGCGTATATGTGGCTTTAGACAGCAACAGCGTTATTCACGGCGGCGGAAGCAGCGGAGACGCATTCAGAGTCGGCGACGACATCTACTTGGTGGATGTTAACCAAGCTAACAGGCTGTCACTGCAAGGTGCACAGAGCAGAACACAAGCAGGCATACAATTCGGCTCCGGTGGCATGTGGCTATACCGCGATAGCGCCTACTTAAGGTGCTCATCGGGCTTTGTAGCTGATGGCTACCTTGTTGCAGCATCATGGGCTAACACCACACAGTACGGACCATTATACAGGAATGCAAGCGGACAAATAGGGTACAACACTTCAGCACTAAGATTCAAGGACAACATCAGCGACATAGAAGATTGTTCATGGCTCTATAACCTTCGACCCGTAACTTTTGACTGGAAGGATGAACAGCGCAGACAAGTCGAAGGTAGACAGATAGGCTTGATTGCTGAAGAAGTCAACGAACTATGCCCACAACTCGTATTCCTCGACAGCGAAGGCAAACCTGAAGGCGTCCACTACGAGTGGCTTGGCGTACCTTTGATTGTAGAAATCAAAAAACTATACAAACGCGTTGCAGCGTTAGAAAATCAGCTTAAGCAAAACAAGACAGCAGCTTAACACAAAAACCGCAATCAAAAACACAAATTCAAAGAAAAGGAGATGACTTAAAGTTGACTCAAACCCCAAATCAAGCTGGTCCTGAAGCTCCGCTTCTCATGCAGCAGCTCGGCATTCTAAACCTTCGCATCAATGATATGATGGCGCAACTTAACGCAGTCATTAAAATCATGATGGACGAGAACGCTGCTCTGAAGAAAGAAAACGCCGAGTTGAAAGCTAAACAGGAAAAACAAGTAAACCTTGAAAAAACTGTCAAAACCTAAGAAAAACATGGCTAACCAAACGGGATAAAACTTCGCTGATTCACACCCTCTCAACCCATTTTTTTCTATTACAACTTCGTTTAAGAAACTTATCTCCCACGCGATTAGCTTCAAAAATAGAAAAGGGCAAGTCTTAGATGCAAAATAAAAGATTACGAAAAAAACTGCATGAACATGGTTACAAACCTGAAATCGTAGACAAAATAGTGCAGTTCTACACCAACGACTAAGCCCTCACGTCCGAATAACGTTGAGTGATGGTCGTTATTTTGGCTTCTTATAGCATTGCTTTTCACAACAAGCTAAATGGAGAGCTCACCGTATCTGGACAAAGGCTTCAACATGGACATGGCGAAAGAAAGCGAAACCTTGGGAAATTTACTGAGAATAACGATTTTTTTTTTAAAAAAAAGGAGGAGAGGGTTTCAGTATAAATTACAGTGTGGGAACGGTAACTCTCGGGCTATTACTTCCTCGGCGTGAATTTATACGATTTTGAGTTTGGTTTTCTTGGAAATCTTTGAGTATTTGCTGTTTTAATGCGTA
>CAYRSV010000104.1:0-3222 GCA_964427115.1 uncultured Candidatus Bathyarchaeia archaeon
AAAAAACTGCACAAAACCCAAGTTGATAGACCTATCAGTGTTGGGTTCATATTTTGCATATGTGCCCTCTTTTAGCCATGAGGGTGCAAAAGCATCTCTTGCAGTGGCAACCGGGACAAATATGCCAAGAACACACATGCATAGCATTAGTGCAGAAATTGCTCCGAACTGTGCAGGCTTTTTCATGATTCTTCAGAGAAAGATCGCCTGTTTCAGATAAAAGCTTTGCGCAATTCTAAATTGACACTATTGATCAAATTCTGAATCAAAAACAGAACTATGCCAGCATCAGTTTTATACTTAAACTATAGAATATTTCTCAAATGCCTCGGCAAATATGCGACCGTAAATCACGTTCTGCTCTCTTTTATTAAATAATTTGTTTATACATTTAGTGACATAGCTTTTAAAAAAAAGTAGGGGTCATATAGATTAAGCTGTTTTTAATGGTGTATTAGAAATACCCGTGCTGGGAGCAGTATCCGCTGACCCACGCATTAGCATAATTTATTGTTCCTGGGAATTCCCATTGGCATGGATCTGGAGCTTGTGAAGGAGGTATTTCTACGCCACTGACGATCAGGTTAACATACAGGTTACATTGGGCAGCTTATAACACTCCAAGCAGCAAATTGTGACCACCCCGGTCTACCTATAACAGGGCCAGTAAAGTACGTTGCATATGCGCAAGGACTGTCTGCACTGGCAATGGGATGGCGCGCGCACAGGGGTAACGTTTTGATTCCAACCTTCGCGTTTCACCGAAGCCAAGAGATGGCTGAACGAAAAGACCAAGCCATTGAAAGCGGACTACTCCCAAAACGCAACGTTTACATGCTTTCAAAACTCGCAAAAGAAAATGAAAAAAACCAAGAATTACTGATAAAATACTCTAGGGAAAATCAGCATTTCCTTGAAACTGCCCTTCATGAGCACAAAGAAGAAATAAATATCTCATTAACTGACCTCAAAAAAGACCTTAAAGAACAAAAGGACTCAATCAATGCGTCGTTATCGAGTAAAGCGAAATTCTATCAAGAAAAGTCGCTCAATTAAAGAGTGCCTTGGCAGTTGGAGTATCCTTAGAAGCTGTAATGATTGTTATTCTACTAATCTTATTGCTTAAATAGGTCTATTGTGAAAGTTGTTCCTGGCACCATAAGTTCGCAGGCCCAGCGGGGTGCGTGGCCTCCAGAGGAGGCAACGTCCGCGTTACAAAGGCATACTACGCCCGATTATTTCAGGAGAGACGCAACTAATTTTGTCTCTTTATGAGCTTTAGAATCGTCGATTATTCTTACAAGTGTGCTATCCATGTCAGCTAAAAACGCATACGCTTTAAGAACTTTTCCGACAACAGCCTCTTGGGAAGGTAACCCGCCTTTTCTCACCAACCGTTCAAGGTCAGTCCAATCATACTTAGACTCAGCTATGCTGTCTAGAAGCTTCTTTGGGTTAAACGGTTCATGAACATTCCAGCATTTGATGACTGCAAGTTTTTGTACCAAGCTTTTGTCAAAGTGTCTATCAGCAAACAGGTAGAGATCATACAAATCGCGAGCTCTAAACCGTTGATACGCCGCCCGCAGCTTCTCAGCCAGCAACTCCTCTTTACGGAGACACCTCAAGAGAAATCGTGGAAACTCGCAGTATTTGAAGTACATTTCATCTATCAGCGGCAACTCATCCAGAGGTAGCAGTGGTTTTTCTCGAAAGCTTACTTCAAACATGAACTCCCCAGAGTTCCAGCTGTGAGAATAGCCTAAGACGGCAAGATAAGATTGATCAAAGTCATCGTCAGCTTTTCTAACATTTTCTTCCAAAATTCTAAATTCAATGCCAAAATGGCTACGTTTATCCAGTAACTGCTTAAGCCGAGTTTGGAGCTCATCAATAGAACTGCTAAGACTAGTAAAATCAAGATCCATTGAGAATCTGCCGCTGCCGCCAAAATGCATTTTTTTTAAACAGGTGCCACCTTTAAACGCCAAATTCTTCAGAACATCCTCTGACAGAACCTTCAAAACGTAGGTGAGAACTACATCGCGCTCTGCTACAGCCAAGGGGACCTTGCGAGACCGAGCATAAAACGTTACATATTTTTGATCCAACATCTTATCTTACCTCAATCTCGCTTAGCAATTGCTCTCTGGGAACATTATCGATAACTCCCCAATCTCTAGAAAATAAACCTGTCTTGGCTCGCTTAGAATCAAGATAAATGGGTGCATTCCCCACAGACTTCAACAACTTACTTTTCAGGTCAACTGGCAATGGTTGAATCGATCCCGCCTTTGATAAGTAATCAATAATGAAACCAAGCCTTTGAACCAAAGAATGCGACCCCATTCTTAAGGCATAATCCACCAACTTTGCTTTATCAACTCTTGCCAAGCCACGCCATATTATCCTTGCCAACTGCTCCACTCCACCGACATAACGTGGCTTATCAAAAGAATCAACTATCGCCTTCTCAGGCTCAGCCATGTAAACCTCAGCATCAAACACCCGTTCAATTCTGTATCCAAAGAATTTACGCTTCGATAAGGTCACAAACTGGAAATTTACGCTTTGCCATTCAACCTTTGGCTTCTTCTTTGGGGTAGCAATAAACAGTGTGAAAGGCATCTGGGTCGTGAAACCATAGTGGCTGTTGGCGGTATAATAACTAAAATAGTAAGGTTCAACCAAAGCAGCCCCCACCATCAAGGCATTGGCGGGCGGAACCTTTTCTGGGTAGCCATAGGATGCTGGAATGAATTGGTAAAGTCCCGGGCTAACTCGCTCAAGCCAGTGTTTCCGTTCCAGTTTATGCAACAAAACGTATGCATAATCAGCCGTACAGTGTATCGAATCGATAACGTCCCTTGCGCGAATTGTAGACCTTTTCTCTGCCTCCCACATAGCCACTAGTTTGGCCTCTTCAGGCGACAGACGTCTATCCTGAAGTTGATTCTGCACTTGCTGAAGTGATTCTAGAGCCTGAGTTATTCCTAACTCGTTTAAGGTAACTAACTGTATAGGGAGCCCTTTGAGGGCTTTTCTGGCTGAAGCTTCAATCTCTTCACCGACAACTATTAACTTAAACTTGTTAAGCGGCTGCTCTACATTGGACAAGGCGGAATACAAATTGAGGATTTTACTTAGCGTACTTTTTCCTATTCTGCGTGATACCTCTACAAAGACATCGCCGCCTGACTTGTCTTTGAAATGGAAATCGAC
>CAYRSV010000105.1:0-3189 GCA_964427115.1 uncultured Candidatus Bathyarchaeia archaeon
TCCAACTTGAAAAAGGGTCTCCGATATTTTTTACAGAGCACAAACACATGCTACGCAGCAATCTAATAAAGCTTTTCGTACTATGTACAACAATCTTGCCAAAGAACATGGACGCCTTAAAAGCAAATACCACAATCTCACGGTTAAAGGTTATTACAGACGAGGCAGGACCGCACACCGTTATAGCTGCCTTAAACAGTGAATTTTAGCTTCTGTGGAACATAATAACTGACAATTTTATAGCGCATATGTCTAACTAATGTTTCTTCTATTTACCTGCACATAGGTCAGTTAAGTTACTAGTTTTTACTTCATGACTTGTTATTAGCCAAGTAGGTTCTGGAGATGAAGACAAGAGGTCGATACTTTTATCGTTTAAGACAGTTGGCGTTTGATTATTTTTACGATTGCCCGTTTGGTATTGCCGTGGGCTGTTTTTTTAGTAATGATTGGCAGAAGATTTTGATCAGCTTCATAGCTTATGCTATTACGATCGTTTTGCATAGCAACTTTGATTGTTGTTCCTGAGCCTACGAACGGGTCTAGTACAGTGTCGCCTTTAATGCTAAACATTTTGATGAGACGGTCGGCTATTTCATCAGGGTAAGCAGCGGTACGTCTTTCTAAGTCAGTTACGGTTTGGCGGGCTCCAGTTACGGTCCAGATTTGGGTGAACCAGTCATCACGTTGCTTTTTAGTTAACGCACTTTTATAGCGGTTGGGATCTTTGGGAGGAAAATGTCTAAGTTTTCCCTTCCTAAAAAGTAGGATAAATTCACAATCTAAAGTTACGTAAGCATTAGGTGGCAGAAAACCTGACCCTAAAAAAGCGCCTTTTCCCTTGTATTTTGGCTTAGTGGTGGGCTTTTTCCATAGCAAGTAAGGTAGGGTTGTGAAGCCGATTTTTTCCATATGTTCGATAACGCGGGCGTGGTTGGGAAATAGCCTAAATTTACCGTTCACGCTACGAGTTGCGTCACCAATGTTTATGCATGCAATGCCACCTTCAATAAGTACACGGTAGGTTTCTTTCCAGACCTGAGCAAGGTTATCATGCATTAAATCGTAGATCTGTGTAACAATTTCCTCTGGACATCCATTGTCAAGCTTCATGAGGCTTACGAGTCTAGGGTCCGTTTGGGCAAACGTTTGATCCCACATTCGGACCATTGGGTACGGTGGAGAAGTCAGCATAAGGTGAATTGAGGCATCAGCTATTTCAGGCATTTGTTGACTATTACCAAAGATAATTTGATGGGTAGTTGTGGCGGGCATGCATACTCTCTATTAATGTCGTAACCAGGAGCTTTTACCCTTTTGGTTAATCATGTAGCCCTAAGCGCATGCGACGTTACCTCTAGACTACTCGGCTTAACCTTTTCGCAAAAATTTTACCTTTTGAACCTTATGTATCCATAGCGCAGACAAAACGACATTAGAAAACTTTTTCAAATTTTCAGTATAAGAAAACGCGTTAAAGAAACTCCGATGATAACGCTGTGCATTACTGAATCATTGTAAGGTACGCAGTTGTGCCCGTTATGATATACTGAATGGCTATCGCAGCTATGAGTAGTGACATGACGCGAGCAATAACAATCGCACCTGTGTTACCCAAGAACCGGTAAACTTTACCTATATACCTGAGGATAACCCAAGTAGACGAAAGCACAATTAACACAGACAAAACGGTCACATAGACATCATAGGTTTGAAGATTAAGTATAGTTGTAGTAATTGCGCCCGGACCAACAAGTAACGGCATAGCAATAGGTACTGCACCTAGACTTTCAGGCGTCTGCTCCTCTTCCCCATGCAAACTACCCGAAATCAAAATCCTAACAGCAATAATTAAAAGCAGAATCCCACCGGCAATCTGGAAACTAAAAATGGACACTCCAAAGAGATTAAAGATTTCTTGGCCTGCAAAAGCAAAAACCAGCAACAGAATAATGCTTACAATGATGGCGGTATTGAAAATTTTCTGCCTTTGCTTATCAGTCATAATCTGGGTTAATCCCATAAATATGGGAATGTTTCCAAATGGGTCCACAATTATGAAAAGTACTAACGCGGCCCTAGCAACGTTGATTGCAAAATTTGCAGGATCCATAAGTGCCTGCCTCTAAAGTATTGAAGAAATAACTATATAATAACATTGACTCCTTGCAGCTACGGATATCGTCCATGTCTGCTTGGTGCTGTCAAGGCACAATCACATATACTTAAAGCGGTAAAAAAGGATACAGGTACATGTATCACACTTCTAGGAGGTGTATAAATGTCTAAAGACAATGGAGAAAAAACATCAGAATTACAGGTTAACCTAAACGAGCAAATGCAAAAGATAGGTGCCACCATCTCTGAATACAAAGACAAATTGGTTACAACATTTAAAGACGTAGACGTGACAGTAAAGGATTGGCAATTTTCCGTCGGTAAAACAGACAAAGAATACAACATTGAAGTCGTGGTTAAACTTAACATAAAACCAAAGAAGGCAACTTGAGCACAGATGCAACAGAACGGGATCAATTACTAAATATCTTACATTACGAAAATCTTTTATTTTCATAATTTTGGCTTAATTGCTTTCCTTTTTGCCTATACTTCTTTACAGGAATAGAGCAAATTTTGTAGCTGCACAGAACGTAAATTTCGTAAATTACTTTCTCTTGATACTTAATAGCAGATAGCTAATGCGTTGAAACATTTTCATGATGGCTTCAGACATTTCCGTACTAATCAACGTTAACTTGTGGTGCTGTATATTTCACAAATAAGTGTTTATGTGCTTAACTTAGCAAGTTATGTTCTAATCTTTTATGCATTAGGTTTTAGTCAACTTTATACAGTTTCTTTGTGATAGCATATCTCTTACAAACGCAATTCAAGGTACATCAGCGAACTCTCAGCAAGTAGCTTAGAAATACTTCTCACTAGCGTTTTCAGCGTATATGGAATAGAGGCTACCCAGAGTGGAGTGACAGCAACTTTGACTTGAAGGATCATATCTTCTGGTTCCTTCTATTAGGATGATTAGATCATAATCCATTTGTTGAAGGTAAAAACTCTAAAAACCAAAAGGATTAGCACCATTGAAAATGTACCCGATAACTGTGAAGGGTCTGACACATTATTTAGGGAGCATATGTTGTTCAGTGATGGATATGCTTGGCTTGGTTACAC
>CAYRSV010000106.1:0-2870 GCA_964427115.1 uncultured Candidatus Bathyarchaeia archaeon
AGTGAGAAGACGCCTGAAATTTCGGCTTTGGATTTCTTGACAAGATTAATCAGGGCTTCTTGGGTTTCACCGCTTTTAATCATGTCATCTACGACTAGGACGCTGTCCCGTTTCTTGATGATTTCTTTGGGGATATAGAGGGTTACCGTTACTCCTGAGTCTTTGCCTAGGATGAAGGTTTCGTCGATAAAGGCTTTAACGCCGACTTCCTTGTTGCGTTTGGCAACGATAAGGTTTACACCTAGTGCGTTGGCGACCATAGTAGCCAGTGGTACGCCGTCGACTGCTGCGGTGAGGACTTTGGTGACACGTTTGCCTGCGAAGTTTGCTAGGGCATGGTTTGCGGCTTGTTGAAGTATATTGTAATCGCCGATGATTTCGGTGTTATCAAAATAGCCAGTGTCGTCGAATTTTATGCGGTTACGTAGCTCGGCTTCTAAGCCAACTAGCTTAGTTAGCACTCGCCAGAGTTGCTTTGCCCTAGTTGTGTTCGGCAAGACGTGACCTTTGGCATATCGGCTCAGGACTGTTACAGGCAGTCCTGTCTTGGAGGCTAGCTCGCGGTATGTGATATTACGTTTGTATTTGGCTGTCCGTAGAAGTTCGATGGTCATTAATCGAAGCTTCAGATCTTCTGCATGAGTGCTTGAGCTCATCCTTCTAATACCCCGTTATATCTATGAATGAATTTCTACCTGCTTACCCTCTAATAGCTCCTGCCAATTTATATTTTCCGTTAAAAAATAAGTGGTGTGATGCTTTTTTTTATACAATTTCAAGTACGCATTGATGGATTATTGTATTGGAGGGTGATATTTTACTTATTCTGCGTACTCGGTTGGATCGTATATTTTTGCTTCTTTAAAGGCTCTCTTTCGGTTGATGCAAGATTCGCATGTTCCACAGTGTAACTTGCCATCACGGTAACATGACCAAGTCAACTCAAACGGCACACCCATCTTGGTGCCATTCTGAATCAGCTGTGCTTTGGTGATTTCGCTAAACGGCGCCTCTATGTGGATTTTACTATCCGTTCCCAGCTGGGCAGCTTTTTCAAATGCTTCATAAAACTCTCTTCGACAATCAGGATAATTCTGCGCATCCGAACCTTGAGCTCCATAAAAAACCCACATTGCACCCACAGAGGCAGCGTACGCCACGGCAGCAGAAAGGAAAATTGCGTTCCTAAAGGGTACAATAATTGGCGTCGAAAAATTTGGCGTCAAAGAAATCTTTTCGTCCACAAGAGAAGTAACGCCTGTAAAGATTTCCTTAAGTGAAGAAAAATCTATTACCTTTATGGGTATAGCAAGTTTTTGGGCGATTTCGCGGGCACATTTAATTTCCCTATCTGCACGTTGTCCATATTTGAATGTCAAAGCGTAAATATCGTACCCTTGGTTTTTAGCCCAGTATGCTACCGTAGAGGAGTCTAGTCCACCACTAAGAACGACTATGCATTTTTTTGAGTTGATATTAGCCGTTTTGTTATTCTCTCCTTAAGCCGTTTTTTTGTAAAATGCCTGTTTTCTTTAGCAGCTTAAACAGTGGCCATCCAATGATTACACTTGCAATAAAGTTTCCTATGGCTACATAAGCTATGGTGGCAAGCAATGGGAATCCTAAGACGAAAGATAGCATCCATCCAACCGTTATACCTAAAACAGCAGAGTAAGCAATGCATGTCCCAATTACTGTGTAATCATTATTGGTCCGTTTGTAAACGTAGTATACGACGAAGGCCATGGCAAAGGATGGTGCTGTGTTAAGTAAGTCAATTGGGCCCAGTGGAGAAAACAAATTTGCAGCAAATACCCCTAATGTATGTCCTAATACTCCTGCTAAACCAAGTAAGGGAACAACAGCAAGCAACGAGTCTGCAATTCTAACTTGAATGGGTCCATAAGATATTCCTGGAAGAAAGATTACAAGTGCCGCATACAGCGCAGCATACAATCCAATAAATGCTAAATCTCTTGTTTGTATTTTCACATATTTTTCCTCCGACACCGGGGTTTATTTTTGGCGGAACGGGTGGAGGCCCACTTACCCGCCAATATGGCAGAAAAATGCAGATTCACTTAAAAGTTTTATGTGATTTTTTCAAGACATTCTATGGGCTTACTTTTTGATTTCAATCAAACTTAAAAGCAATGGGCATGTCAAGAAAAAAGAAAATTGGGATTATAGATATGCTCTGTTTGCTATCTGATTAGTCGCCAGAATAGCGCTGCTAAAAGTCCGCCAATTATTGGAGCTACCCAGAAGAGCCAGAGTTGTTCTAACGCAAGACCTCCAACTATCAGGGCTGGTCCTAGACTTCTTGCAGGGTTGACTGATGTGCCTGTTACGGGTATGCAGACAAGGTGGATAAGCACTAGGCTTAATCCTATAGATATGCCGGCGAAGCCTTTGGGGATAAGTGGGCTTGTTGATCCGTGAATTACCATGAGGAAAATGAATGTAAATACTACTTCTGCAATGAAGCATGATACCAAAGAGAAACCTGCTGGGGAGCCTGCTCCGTAGCCATTTTGGCCAAGACCATTAATTGCTAAGCTGTAGGCTGGATTTCCTGTTGCAATAAAATAAAGTATAGCTGCACCTACTATTGCTCCAATACACTGCGATATTATGTAAATTATGGCGTTTTTTGTCCCGATTCTGCCTGCTGCTAACATGGAAATCGTGACTGCAGGATTTATGTGGCACCCAGAAATTCCACCTATGGCGTAGACCATTACAAGTAGGGAAAGTCCGAAAGCAAATGCGACTCCAACGGTTCCAATATTTAGGGCACCTGAAGATGAGCCAGCTAGAACTGCGCCTCCGCAGCCTAATAACACCAAAACAAATGTTCCAAAAAATTC
>CAYRSV010000107.1:0-2852 GCA_964427115.1 uncultured Candidatus Bathyarchaeia archaeon
ATTGGTCGTCTCGCATGTTTTCGCTGATTTGGATGTAGCGGCGTTTTTTGCAGAAATCCAAGATTTTGGTAAGCAACGGGTCATTGCCAGCCGTGAACTCTTTCTTGAAGCCGATCCGTCCAGTTTGAACTCTTATCTCAATGATTCCGTCACTGCTAAGGAGCTGGTAGAAGCCCAGTTTTTCTCCAGCGTATTCTTCGAGGACCTCCCAGTCCTCAATGATATTTACCAATTTGTTGTCACCTTGCATGTCTTGCAGGCTGGCGATAAAAACTATCTATCGACGCAACGAGATCATCTCGTTGTAAGGGTCAGCAACGCTACCAATCTTTTAAGGATACATCTTAAAGTCATCCGCTACTTTTTTGAGCTGGTCCTTGGGAGCAGTTTCGAGAAATTGGTTTAGGTCTCTGCGCAGCTCCAGGGCAGCTCTTCCTTTTTCGCTTAGCTTATAGAGTGGAGAAATAAAATGCGGTTTTGTCTCTCGTGTGCCTTCTGTTTCCAGCCAGCCCTTCTGAAATAGAGCCTTAGCTCGTCTGTCTACGTTTTGTTTTCCTCTGCGTCTGAAACCTTTGGTTGCGTGAACCTCTCTGTAAATGTCATAGCTTGCTAAGAGCTTGCCTTCTGGGGAGAGTATCAGAAATATGAGCAGGTTTAACTTAGCCTCGCGTCCACTGAAGACTTTCAGTTTAGTGCATTTGCTCTTCTTCTGCGCCAAAGTTTACTGCTCCCCCTCCAAGCTTTAGAGCAGATAGATGGCTTCGGAACTAGGCTATCACATTAATCCATAGTTTTGGGAGCGTTTTGTCTGGGGCAAAATCTTTCTTTCCCCAAAAATGTCTGGGGCAAAAATGTGTGCAAGCGCTTATGTGGTATAAATTGCTAGATTTTTAGCAAAAATAGCGGGTTACTGGTAGCTTAGAGCGAGAAGATGCCGAGGTTTTTCGGGGGTGATTTTTGGGGCAAGAATATTTTTCCCAGCCATTTTTTAGCTATGCCTAAGTCAAGTTTGGCGTTTGCGGGGGCGACTGAGAAGTGTTTATTTAAGAGGAAGGCTTGATTGAATCAAACCTTCTAAAGAGGCGCTTTAGCTCTTTCTTTTCTTTTCCCGAATAAAACAGGTCAACGATTTCATCTCTTCCCTGCTCCGATAAATGCACTATAACCTCCGAAGTACCCTTAGGATCATTTTCAAGCCTGACAAAACCGCTCTCTTCCAATCCCTTAAATTCCTCAAGGAAAGCAGTGCGGTCCATCTTAGAGAAATTTATGTCCTCGAATAACGATGACATTCTAATCCCCGTCCAGCATGCAAGTGTCCACTTGACAGCGTCTTGGTAGATTTTAGGTTTCTTTTCAAGAAGCTCCAGCAGTTGTTCTTTAGCACTCTTGGCTTGGTCTGTGTTATTTGTTGCCATTTTGGGTTGCCTCGCTTTTTCGTCGGGTGAGCGTCAAGTGCATCGTCTCGCCGATTATGGAGATTTTTTCCTCCAAAGGCTTCTCTAAAAACTCCAATATCAATTTATTGTATCTTGCGCTTACAGGCACCAAATACTTAGGATAAGCATAAGGATATCTTCTCTTGTATTTTCTGCGAATTATTTTAGTGTAGATTTTGACAATAGATGGTGCTTCTAAGTCATCAAGCCTATTGAGAATGCTGCCATCCATAATTCGCTAGGCTCCCACTCAAACAAGCTGAATTCTGCATCATAGCTGATCCCTTGGGGCACACTCATTAGCTCCAGATTGTATATAAAACCAAATGATGCAACGACACTGCAGGACAGTAGAGGGTTGAGTGAAAATGAATGGTTGCGCCTGAATTATTTTACATTCTGAATAACAAGCTTATCCTCTCTATTGATGCGTGACTTTGCTGAAGCAATAATGCAAACTACAAGCCGAGGTTGGCTAAGAGTTTTCCTCAACCTTTTCCCATAAGGTTGCTGTTTGAGGTTAAATGGGGTGGTTTTCGAGCGATAGCTCACGGCATAGACCCTTTTAGCTTGAATTCCTCAAAGGATAAAGCGGCACTCGTTTAGGCTTGTGACTTTCCAATCCCATTTAGGCTTAGAGCCAGGGGTATCTGCGCATTTGCATATTCTACCAAACTCTGTATAGTGCTTTTGAGCTGAGCCGTATAACTCGTCGTTGAAGGCGTCAGAGCATATAGCTTGCCAGCTTGTTAAGACATCCATCTCGGTGTTGGTGAGTTTTATTTCGGGTTGCAAGGACGCTTTTAGCATTATCGAACCTTCAAACGTATGCCCCAGCTTATGAGACGCCAACGTTCCTCCGGGGTTTTGGCAGCCTCGGCTGCGCTAACAACTTTACACAAAATTATTCTATGCATATGTATTCCTTATGTTATCATAAAACTGTCAACGCTTCAAAGTCGAGTTATGGGTTTATAGCCTCACGTAAGCGAAAGGTAGCTGACTAAAACTTGCTTGGATTTAGCAAAAGGGGTTAGAGCCAGTCGGGTCTTTCTAAATTCCTGTTTCTAATCCAGTTGCCGACAAGCGCACTAACTGATTTTGAGCCTTTTACTTTGGACCTTTGCAATAATTAACGGCGTAACTAATGAAACAATACCTACACCAACTATCGCTAATGCGAACATCAACAGATCTTTTTCAAAGCCGGAAAAAGATAAAGTCACCTTAATAGTGGTAGCACTATCCTCGGGCATATGAACCAAAACAGCATAACCGCCTCTACCAGTAGGTTGCTCACTAAAAGCACCCTCCACAATATCCTCATAGGCCCAAGCAGCATTGACTGACTTGTCAATATTCCATTGTTTTACAGCCGCATCACCCAAAATATATACGCTAACAGTATTATTC
>CAYRSV010000108.1:0-2756 GCA_964427115.1 uncultured Candidatus Bathyarchaeia archaeon
TAATCATGATTATCATAAACTTGGCTTACTTAGTATGGTTTTTGCGAAGAAGACAGAATAAGCTATAAAAAACTGAACGATCGCATGCTTGCCTTAGAAAAAAGCTCTGAACTGATAGAATATAAGATTGATTAAAGAGAAATAACAAAGGGAGTGGCTACGAAAACCACTGTCCTTGGTAATATGCAGTCCGATCCGTGTCTGACCCACATACTGTTACTGGAATAGAGGTATTATAACTACCTGTATTCCACTGGGTGAAGTAAGCATTAAACCAAGCAAGCTGACCATAACTATTGACTGCGACTGTGTGTTCTACGTTTGGAGTTATGTAAAACGATTGTCCCGCAAAACCAGCATAATTTCCGTCGATATAAACCTGTGTTTGCACTGGATAGCCATAGTCAATATCTAAAGCATCTACGCATATCTTCGGAGTTCGGACTACCCAATTATCGTATTGATTTGCGTGGTAATGGGTCAACGAAAACGGTGTACTTGACCAAGAATCATATACAGTGCATCCATAGTTCCAGAGGGCCGCATTCCATTGATATTGATAACTATATTCATTGTACCAATACACCTGTATAGAAGCGCTTTCAATTGGGTTGTAAACATTAACGCCTGCCCATGAGCTGTCATAGCCAGTTGATGGTTGAGCTGCCTCAAAAATGTCCCAGCCATTCACGCTGCGAACATCGCCTAAAAGGTTTGAATAACCGTTTGGTTGATTATATTTAAGCTCCCAATCGTCTTGATTTCTATTCCAAAAGTAAACATTCCATCCTTGACCAGAAAAGTACTGGATTTCTACAAAGTAATATGGTCTAGAGGTTCCTACGTCAAAAACATATGTAGTGTCAGTTTGTAAGAATCCTACATCAGTCCAACCGACCCCACTTCCGCATTGCCATTCCCAAAAATCAAAGATTTCAACGTTTTGACCGTAGTTCAGATTATTGTAGGCTGTGTAAAAGTAACGTGTGCTTACTTCTAAGGGACACGGCTGTGGCAAAATCATAGTAGGTGCATACAATGTTTTATCTTCATTTGGAGTCGAACCTAAATTTAAGTTAGGGCTAATATATTGTTTAGCGAACCCGCCTTTAATATCTGCAAGAAAATTAAATTTAGTTCCCCAGGCTGAGTGATATGAAGGAACTTCCTCCAATGACTGAACAAATTCATTTATTGTTGCTTTGATAGCTTTATTTTCCATCAGGATGTTTGGATTAGCTGCTGTTTTTTCCATTGCTTGTTTTAACTCGGGAGTTGATGCAATTCTATCTTTATTTGTTGACGTTCATTTTTGGCATATTCAGCATGTGGCGGATTTCGCGGTATCAGATTATCACCGGTGGGTTGTGCTTTTTGTCGCGTGTAGAAATCTGGTGCAATGTACGCCTCAGCTGGATCAGATAAGGGAGTCGGTTCCCAGGAATCGACGGTCGACTTATTTTTGCCATTTTCTGCTTCCGAACATGGCAAATAAAATGTTGCGATGCTCATTAACAAAACTACAATTAAAAATACGCCAGTTAGATTCGTTTTATACATAATATTACCTCTATTTTTTTGTCATAAGACTTACTATTAATATTTTTTCTAAAAAACTCCTTTGCCTATTGTTTTTGAGGATCATGCGCTAAAGTTTGTGGTTTTGCGTCGGGAGCGCTGTAGGGTTGATTGGGAGAAGCTTGGGGAGCCTCGTAACTGGAGGAAGTTAGGCGTTCTCATCGGGAATGTTCGGGTAGAGCTTAACCTGGGGTTGGAGCCTTCAGTCATTATTCATCCTGGTCAAGTTAAGGGCTTTAACGTTGATGAGTTGGAAATGGAGGCTGCTCGGATCGTGGAGCGTACCAGGGTTGTTTTGGAGCAGAAGTTGGGGATGTTGCTCTCTGAAAGCGGAGTCAAGCTTCATGCTCCAAGATGGCGGGTTTACCAGTACCAGCTTTCAACTGTACCGCCCCAACTCTGAAACATGGCTTTGACGTAGCTGAAGCCAGCAGCAGGCTCCAAGTCGCCACTATTAGTCTTGAAGCCAACAAAAACTATGTCTTGGTAGCCCTCTATAAGTTCCCGGATTAAATCAAAAGTGCGCACTGCCCACTCAGTTCCAAGGGCATAGTCTATTTTCCATTCAGCCCAAAACAGCTTCAACCCATACGGTTGACAATAAGACAAAATTTCAGAAACGTACGAGGTTGGGAAGGGCTGCTCATGCTCCAAATGCCAACTGACAACTTCAGCAAAGCGTAGCCATTTCACGTTAGCAACTGACCGAGCATCTGAGATCTGAGCGGTAGACAGTTGGGGGGTTGGGGATTTTCCGCTGCCTCCTCCGAAAACATCAAGCATAACTGGTATGTCTTGTGATCCTCCGAAGTTTTGGGTTATCCAGGCAAGCTCCTCACTCCAATTCTCATGACCGTTAAGTTCGGGCAGCAACAACACATTGGGGTACTTGCCAGCATTAGCAGCCCAAATTTGCTGATAAACATCATTAACATCAGGAACATGCACTATTAACCCAGAGGTTTTTTCGCATACGTGATGCACAATCGTCTCTACGACCATCAAACACGCCCCACATAAGGCTCAGCCTCAGCATCAATATAGGCCTGCAAAAACATCACAGCACCCTCCCAAAGATCCTGCGCCCTACCTGGATCCCGGACTCGCCTATAAACCCAAGCAGCAAAGTTACTAGTAGCTTGCCTAATCAACTCAGGCACAACACTAGACACAATTAG
>CAYRSV010000109.1:0-2627 GCA_964427115.1 uncultured Candidatus Bathyarchaeia archaeon
CCAGAACCAAGCAGTGATTCATCTTTAGCAACTTATGTAGCAGTTGCAGCCGCAGCAATCATTGCAGCAGTAGTCGTAGTAGCATTGCTGCTAAAAAAACGCACAAAATAAACCAAAAACAAAACAACCACTCCTTCCTTTTTTCTTTTAGTAAGAAAGAACTATCTTTTGCATGATAATCTGTTTTATTTATCAAGAAGTGGAGCAAAAACATTCAGCGGCCATGACGGATCAGGTTCACGTAGGTATATATCTGCTTGGTCTACTCCCTCTATTATCAAAACCCTCTCTGATAATTTTGAATAGAACTTGAAAATCTTCTAAGACACCTATTAGTCGCAAATCGCATTTTCCAATCACTCTAATGGTTACCAATATATTCGGTATCTCAAGCATTTGTGCCCAGATGCTTGGAACTGCACTTTTATTTATTGCTTTGATGAGAATATTTACCACAGCTTTGTATCCTATAGCTTCTTCAAATTGACTGTTATTGTCGAGAGGGTCAGCAAACTCCCTTTTAGTCTTTCATACCGCTGTATTACATTTTTAGTTGATATGCCAACTTGTTGTGCTATTTGCTTAAAAGGCGTGCGAGCATTATATGCTAATATCTTCGCTATCCGTTTATCAGTTTCATCAATATGTGGTTGCCTTGGAATATTTATTGGTGCATTGGCGCTTTCTTGCTCTGGTTTATTAATGTTAGTTAACGGTTTAAGTATCAATTTTTCTGTATGATCCATATATGGATTCTGCCCAGATTAATGTCCCGTTTCTTTGATTAGCGGGTTAGACTCCAATTCCTCTTGAATCTTGGCTAATTCTTTTATTTTCGTTAATACAACAAAAATTTCTATTTTAAATCTTCGGAACGGATCACCTCCCAAAACAATGTATGATTTAGTTTTAAGGCTATCCATGACTTCCTTGATATTATTAACAGAGGTTGTAATTACAATGCCGGCAACAAATTTGTACCCTAAACTCATGGATTTATTTGCATGATTGCACCTGTCATGACGCCACTTTTTTTCCAACTATTCAAAGCGGTTTCTAACTGAATTTACAGAAATTTTACATTCTTTGGCAATCTGAGTAAAACTAGTACGGGCTTCACAAAGCAACATTATCAAGATCTTTACGTCGATTTCATCGATTTCATGCTTTTTTGCAAGCTTGTAATTCTACTCCAGCAAACTTTTTCCCTTTTCTTTATTTTTAATATGGGCATAAATAATTTTTCCATTTTATGCAATAATCTATTACATATTTACCAATTTTTTTCCTCTTCACCATTGAAGTTTGAAAAAATTTAAATACGTATCCCCTAACATGTGTGGAGGGGAATTTAATGGGAAAAAACTCAAGTAAAATTTTAATTTCATTTGCGTTACTTCTGATGCTGACCACTACTACTATTGCTGTACTGCCTGTCTCTAACGCTCATGACCCCGCGTGGACTATACCAACATATGCCTATATCAGCGTTGCACCAAATCCTGTAGGCGTCGATCAAACCTGCATAATCGTATTCTGGCTTAACTGGCCACCACCATCTGCAGCTGGTGCTGGCGGTGATCGATGGCAAAATCTTACTATAGACATAGTAAAACCTGATGGAAGCAAAACAGTATTGGGACCATTCAATTCTGATCCAGTCGGCTCATATTATGCACAGTTTACTCCTAATCAACCCGGTCAATATACTTTAACGTTCAATTTCCCAGGTCAAAAAGCATCTCTCTACGGACCTACCGGTATTGCTGGTTCTAATAGTGCTTATGTGAATGACACCTTCTTACCAAGCCATGCAACAACAACACTAACCGTGCAAACAGACCCAATAGAGAATCTACCTAGCTATCCACTTCCAACAACCTATTGGTCTCGTCCAGTAGAAGGACAAAATATAGAATGGGCTAAACTAGTCTCAAACTGGTTAGGCTCTCCACAAATCGTTGGCAAGCTACAACCCAACGGTATTGCACCTAACAGTGCACATATCATGTGGACAAAGCCACTTCAAGATGGTGGCATTGTTGGAGGCAATTACGCAGTCAATGATGCAATGCCATTTTATTCAGGAACAGCATATGAAGGCAAATTCTCATCACAAATAATCATGAATGGACGACTCTACTATAATTTACCCCGAAGTGGATCTCCTACAGGCAATGGATATGTCTGTGTAGATCTACAGACTGGCGAACAGATATACTGGCAGAATATGACAATGCCAACTTTTGGACAACTTTATGACTATGAATCGATGAATCAGCATGGTGTTATTCCTAATGGTTATTTGTGGCGTTCTGTGAATGATCCGCAAAATGGTGGTACTGTGTGGATGGCTTATGATTCTATTGATGGCAATTGGCTGTTTAATGAAACAAATGTTCCTTCAGGCACACAAGTCTATGGGCCAAACGGAGAAATACTCATCTACCAACTAAACTATGCAGGACGCTGGCTAGCACTTTGGAACAACACTGCAGCACATGACTTAACAGGCTCTACAAATCCAAATGATTTCACAAGCAGCAACTATTATCAATGGCGTCCAGTAGGTAAAAACGTTAACGCAAGCAACGCTTATTCATGGAATGTATCAATACCTGATTTAA
>CAYRSV010000110.1:0-2487 GCA_964427115.1 uncultured Candidatus Bathyarchaeia archaeon
TTTCCCCTTTTTTAGTCAAAAAATGCATAGGAAAAATGGGCTGAGTGGGCTTTGGGTCTTAATCATTAGGTAATAGGTTCGCCTAAGGTATCATTTTCTCTTTTCCTTCCCAGAGCCCCAGCAAACCCCTAACTCATTGAAGTCTGACTTATTCTTTATGATTTCTTAATGCAGTTTTATCGTGCTTTAAATTTGAAAGTCTTCTTTTCTACCTTTTTTGCTTTCGAGTTGTTGTTGCATAATCAACCAACACCATGTTATATAGTATTAAAAACAAACAAAGATTGCACATTAAAAATGTGCTATAAATACAGGAATAACAAAAATGAAAAAAACAATGAACAAAGTTTTCGTTATATCGCTTTCTTTCTTGTTGATATTCTCTATGTATTCAATACTAACTTCACAAATAGTAACTGCGCATTCTCCCCCTTGGAACATTCCATCATACCCTTTTCTTGTAGCTTCACCTAGTCCCGTCGGTGTCGGTCAGCGAGTATCCGTAGTTATGTGGGTTGATAATGCAATGCCTAGTGCATCATTAACCAATGACGTCAGGCGACACAATTATACATTAACAATCACTAAACCAGATAATTCAGTTGAAAAATTAAATTGGCCAGTAGTAGACGATACAACAAGCATACAATTCTACTCATTTACTCCCGCCCAAGTTGGAGAGTACACCTTAAAGTTTGACTATGGCGGACAAGTATATACTTGGAACGCAACAGCAGCAATGAGAACGTGGACTAACGATGTTTTCGCGCCAGCATCAAAAACAATAACCTTAACAGTACTTGAGGAAGCAATACCCGAACCTGTAAGTGGCTATCCATTACCATCTGAATATTGGACACGCCCAATAGAAGGCCAGAACGTTGATTGGTGGGCTGTTTCTTCTAACTGGCTCGGCGCACCCTTTATTCCAGGAGCAGGCGCTGGATATGGAATCATAGGCGGTATTCAATTAGACGGTACTGCACCTAACAGTCCTCACATTATGTGGTCACGGCCTCTTCAGGATGGTGGTGTTGTCGGCGGAAGCAGCTATGACACATTGGGCAAAAATTACTACATGGGAGGCTCATACCAAACAAGATTTAGCAATGCATTAGTTCTCCATGGACGACTCTATTACGAACTGCCTTACGGTAATGCAGGCAATGGTGGTGGATGGATCTGCGTTGATTTACGTACAGGCGAAGAAATTTGGTTCAATGACCAGATGGGCGTAAGTGGTAGCGGTGTTGCTCGACCACTATTTGGCTATCTTTACTCTTATGATGACCCTAATCAGCACGGTGTCGTTCCGGCTGGCGGCTGGCTATTTTCAAGTAATTTTGGCACGGCATTCGAGGCTTCTACAGGAAGACAATCGACACTCAACATTACCAGTGTTCCTTCAGGGCCATCTGTTGCTGGTCCTCAAGGTGAAGTATTGCGTTACGTGTGGAATTCTGCAGGAAGATGGTTGGCTCAATGGAACTCTTCAAAAGTATTTTCTACACAATCCTCAGGCAACATAAATGCAGGTACAATGGCACGTTATGATTGGAATATCTCTATATCGGGATTGGGTTCTGGAAGTTGGGCTATTAACACTGGTCCAGCCTACACTAGCCTCGATACTTATAATGTTGGCGTAGCCTATGACAACATTATACTGCTAAGACAGGGTTCTTTGGGTGAGTTAGGTAATTGGAACGGAGCAAACATTACAGCTATTAGTCTAAAACCAGAGTGCAGAGGACAAATACTTTGGACAAAGCATTATCCAGCAGCACCGGGCAATGTCACAAGAGCTGTGGTTGGATGGGACACTAAAAACGGAGTCTTCATAACGCAAGATAAAGAAACCATGGTGTTAAACGGCTTTAGCCTCTCTAATGGAAATAAACTTTGGGGTCCAACTGAGCCAGCAGGTGACTACAGCTTTTTCAGACAATCAACAATGGTTGCTTATGATAAAGTATACTATGCAGGTTATGGCGGAGTCCTATATTGCTATGACGTATTAACTGGTGAGCGTCTCTGGACTTATGGCAACGATCCTTCTAATCCACGTAACAGTACTTACGCTGGCATGGCAACAGCATGGGGACACTATCCAATCTTTATAGATGTTATTTCAGACGGAAAAATCTACTTAGCTACAACAGAGCACTCTCCTAACTCTCCATACTATAAAGATGTAAGATACCGCTGTGTCAACGCAACTACAGGTGAACAAATTTGGACCCTGATGGGTTGGGGTACAGGCATGGATGCAGCTCATGATGTTATAGCTGATGGCTTCTTTGTGTTTCTGAACTGCTATGACATGCAAATCTACTGTGTTGGCAAAGGACCAAGCGCTATCACTGTTGAAGCTCCAAAGGCAGGACTTGAATTCGGTAAATCCTTAATTATTAGTGGTACTGTGACTGATGTCTCTGCAGGTACAGAACAGGACGTTATTGCACGTCGTTTCCCCAATGGTGTTCC
>CAYRSV010000111.1:0-2252 GCA_964427115.1 uncultured Candidatus Bathyarchaeia archaeon
CGAGACAACAAACCTTAAATCACGTTTTTCCACCTTTTCTTTCTCTGATGTTCGCCAATTAACTAGTTACACTGACAACGGATTTGGCAACGAGGCACACAATTTCTTTCGCTTTATTAGATAAAACATCCACTGCCATCAACAACGACCTGAGAAGCCTCTGAAAGTTGCTTTTCCAAACGTATTATACTAATATCTGTCGTTAAATTCACCTAACAATGAACGTTTTAAAACAGAGAAGGTAAAGACCAAGCTCCGCAAGAGAATGCAATAGGCAATTATACTAAGTTATTAGATCTAGAGTTCCTTAGAGGATTTTTGAGAACTCATCATACACATTGCTTCGGTGCCCCACGAAGAGTATCACGACCTCTTTTTTAGTGCTATCAATTTCATATATGGCTCGGTAGTCCCCTATTCGTATCTTCAAAAAGTCAGCAGGAATGAGAGGTTCCCCACTCTTATAGGGATCGCCTGCGAGTTCTACAAGCTTCTTCTTGATTCTCTTTTTGTTCATGTCATCAATTTTTTGGAGTGCCTTCGCAGCTTTAGGGTGCAAAAGCACTTTGTATGTCAAGTTAAGCTTCCTCTAGGGGCACAAGCTCTTCGGGGTGTTCTTTTGCTTCTTGGCTACGTTTATGCAGCATTTGATAGAATTGGCGGGTTTTTTCCCGTTCTTCATAGAGGTTGATTATGGTTTTTATGGCGTCGCTACGGTTTTTAAATTTGCCTTCTTTGACCCATTGGTCGATCTGTTCGAGCGTTTTTTCTGGGAGCCTAAGTTGAACTTGAGCCATCTAACCACCGTAAACAAATGTGTTTACACCACACTTAAACTTTACTTAAGCGCCCGTCGAAAGTAGCCTCTCTTTGGTCATATGCATAACGACGTCTTCTGGAGCATAGCCCTAGCTGTATATGCAACAACAGACATGGCACCCGAACCCTACTTAGCAGTTGTATCCTGGAGCTAAAATTCTAGTGAAATTTATAGTGGGCCGCCGCTGGGTTCCAGTCGTGCACAGTTAAAAGACACCATATCTTTAGTTGCTAAGCAGCTGGTAGAAACCCAATTTTTCTCCACCGTATTCTTCGAGGACAGCCCAGTCCTCAATAACATTTACCAATTTGTTGCCACCTAAACCGTCTTGCAGGCTAGGCATAAAAAACTATCTGTCACTCAAAGCCATGCTGGCTTTGTGAGCGCCGCACTGCGATTAATGGATTTCTTAATTTATTCAATACCCATTGACTACCTAGTTAGGGATGGTCATAGTCATTTGCAAAAACTTAAAAACAGAACTCGTGAGCTTATGTATGAAACGAGCGATTGGTATGAAGAAAACTCTTATCGCTATAGTAGCGGTTGTTACTGTATCACTACTTCTAGCCGGAGCACTATATTCAGTTATCCACCAACCAAATTACACAGAACAAATAACCTCTATGATGAATGAAAAATGGGAAGAATACGCCTCCGATAAACCTGGATTCAACGGCACATTGTCAATGCGTATTATCTCTCCTAAAGGCGATTTCTTTGTTACAACAAACCCAGATAACATAGCGGGAGACGCTCATTTTCGAGGCGCCAGCACAACAAAAACCTTCACAGCCGCAGCAATCCTGCTCCTCCACCAAGAGGGCCAACTAAACATCGACGACAAAATAACTCAAACAATCCCCGGAAAAGACATACCATACGTTCCTGACTCTGCCGACTACGCCATCCCCCATAAAGAGAATATTACGATCCGTCAACTTTTAGGGCACACAGCAGGCGTCTTTGACGTAAGCAACACCCCTATTCCACAAAACGTTTCAGCTCCATACGCAGGAGTAATCTATACGGACTACATCAAAGACAGTGCACCTGAACACAACTTTACTTTTGAGGAGTTAGTCGGCGTAGTAGCAACCAACCAGCTAGCCTATTTCGCACCTAACGAGGGCTATCACTACAGTAACACAGGATATTCTATTCTTGGCAACATAATCGAGCGTGTCTCAGGAATGGATTACTCATCGTTTGTTAAGCAGTGGCTGCTGGAGCCAAACGGATTAGAAGACACTTCTTTCCCCTCCTTGGGAAATGACCTCCAACTGCCCGCACCTTACGCAAAGGGGTATACCTACATAGGAGGAGAGCTCTTCGAAACAACACAGGACAATATGTCTCCTCATGTGGCTGAGGGGAACGTTATCACTACTGCCGATGATTTATGCAAATGGGGAAAACTGCTCTATAGCGG
>CAYRSV010000112.1:0-2237 GCA_964427115.1 uncultured Candidatus Bathyarchaeia archaeon
CTATTGTAGCAAGTATCCATGCAACTAATATTAAAGCTAAGCCAGCAACAACTATTGTCAAGATAGCGCCAATGAATAGAAGCAGTCCAGCGGTTTCAAAAAGGCGTTGACCAGTTCTTTGTGCAAGTGATGAGAAAGCTCGTCTAAGGCTCAGTGCAGCAAGCACGTAGAATACAAATGCGACAACTAAGCTAATTATGAAAAGTGCTAAGCCTATGCCTATTCCAAGTAGACCTGTGCGCATACCTGCGAACATGCTGCCAAAGGTTAGTCCGCCGATGCCTAAGCCAGCCACAATTATGGCGATTACGTAAAAGATCAAGCCTTTGAATGTATTTTGGTAGATTTCGTTATCTTGGTAGTAGGATGCAAGCCCTTTGATACCCATAAGTAGTAAGATGGCGCCTATGATACCTATGATGATGCCTGCCCCTGGCACTGGCGTTAGTAATAGTAATATTGTACCGATGCCGGCCGTATTTTTGCTAGATTCTAAGCTGCTCATTTTATGTACCTCATAAAACGAGCATCTATTACCTTTATAGATAAAAACTTTTTCAAGCGAACTAGCGAGCTCAATGTCAATTATAGAATAATTTAACAAGTATGTGAGCGGATATACACATGAGCCTCTTTATTTTGTATATATATTTAGCTCACAGACAGGTGTGTTTGAGACTTGATTTGGGCGATTGGCTAACAGTCTTTATGCAACGTTTTTTAGCAGCAATTTTAAGCCTGTAACTAAGTCAATGTTTGATTGGAAGTTTAGTTGTTGTTTTGCTTTGGTGGGGTCACCGTAACTGTATTTTATGTCGCCTATTCTTGCTGGGGCATGTACTGTTTTTAATTTTTTATTTGTGGCGATTTGTAATGAGCTAACAAGGGTGTTTATGCTGGTTGGCAACCCTGTACAGACGTTGAAGGCTCCGCTGCTTACACCTTTGCATTCCAGGGCTAAAACTATCGCTTGGGCAACGTCGTTTACGTGGATAAAGTCTCGTGTTTGTTCGCCATCGCCTTCAATTGTTAGGGCTTCATCATTGAGGGCTTTGCGGAGAAACTTGGTGATTACTCCGCTGTAGGGGCTATTCTCGTTTCTTGGCCCATAGACGTTAAAGAACCTAAGAACGATAGTCTCTATGCCATAGCATCCTGTAAATGCACTGCAGTATGCTTCACAGGCAGCTTTCGAAGCAGCATAAGGCGAAATCGGTCTAAGGACAGTCGCCTCATTAACTGGCAACGCCTTCACGTCCCCATACACTGCCGTAGAGGAAGCAAAAACAAGCTTTTGAATCCCATTCTTGACAGCGCTATGTAGCACGTTTAGCGTTCCTGTTACGTTGACATCGTGTGTCAAAGATGGATCGGTTACTGAAGCTGAAACGTCAATCAAAGCGGCCAAATGCACAATCGAATCAACTCTTTGCATAGCCTCGTTTAGCGCAGCGGGGTCACGTATATCACCTTGAATAAATGTAAAACCTGGATTATCCCTTACGCTGTTTAGGTTCTCAAGTCTGCCTGAATACAAGTTATCTAAGACAACTACACTATGTTTGTTTTCTAGAAGGCGCGGAACCAAGTTAGATCCGATGAAACCTGCGCCTCCTGTAACAAGAACGCTAACCATAAATATTCACTAAAACTTGTAAGAACCAGAACTTAACTATTTTGTCAGAAACTTAACTACCATTTTAAGGTTGCTTTTACGTTTATGCTGATTTGTTTTTGTTTAAAAGAAGCAACAAGCAAAAAAATTTGCTTGTGCTGTTGTTTCTTTGGCGGCTTCTATGCGGCGCATAGTGTTTAGAAACTGCTACTTACGATAAGAAACTTAGTAGCATTAGTAGCAGCTTGTTTTTGTTTTGTTGCATTGTGGTTGTGTTACGTTATGTTTTGAGTAGTCTTTGTTTGTTGTCAGTTGGTTATAGGCATTGGTTGTGCGCGCAGTTAACCGTTTTGGAACCGTATTTGGCTCATCTGGCCAGTTCCGTAATATAAGGTGATTCGACCGTTATAGTTAGGAGCGCTGGTTGTGAATGATAGGATACTTCCTGCAGGAATTGTAAGCGGAGGAAATCCTTCTACTAACGGGGTGCTTGTTGAGATGATAGTAAATGTTAAGCCGTAGGGCGCTTGCGATGAACTTTTAGGTATATTGTAAAGGGTGTCACTTCCTATTTTGTAGTATTTGTTTTGATAGTAGAATCCTACCTCAGTAGATAGTTGGT
>CAYRSV010000113.1:0-2213 GCA_964427115.1 uncultured Candidatus Bathyarchaeia archaeon
AGCTCGCAAACTAATCAAGCTAAAACTGCTATAAGTTGCGACGAACTGCTTGATATTTTTGAGAGCATAAGTGATAATATCCTTGTTTTATACCAAAACTGGACCATTGGGTATGTTAATAGTAATCAGGCAAAGGTTTTTGGCTATTCTCCATCTGAGATGATTGGTAAAAATTTTTGGCAATTATTACCTGATTTAATAGGTACTGAAATTGAAAAGAATCTCCGGGAAGTAATGCAAACAAAGCAAGCAAACTGTGTAGAGTTAACAAGTGCATATAAAGGCAGGTTTTTTGAACTTAACATAATCCCTACAGCAAATAGGTTAATAGTATATACTAAGGACATAACCAAACACAAACAAGCCGAAAAGGCAATGCTCGAAAGCGAGCAACGTTACCGAACTTTAATTAATAATTCTTTAGATGCAATTGTTGTTCATAAAGAAGGAAAATTTATTTACGCTAACCCTTCAGCGTTAAGCTTGTTTGGGGCTAAAAGTTTTGATGAATTGAAAGATAGAAACATTTTTGATTTTATGGTTATTGATGAGCAGAAAAACATCCACGCACGTAGTGAACAGGCAAAAGCTTCAAAAAAGTTAGCACCAAAGGAAGAAAAAATTGTTAGACTAGATGGATCCCAATTTTTTGTTGAAACAATAGGCGCACCAGTTTACTACAATAACGATTGGGCAATGTTAGTAATACTCCGAAATATTACTAAACGTAAAACTGCTGAAGAAGAACTAAAGCAAACTAGCGAACGCTTCTCTAAAGCTTTCTATCATAGTCCTGCGGCTTTGTTTATTTCACGGCTCATTGATGGTTATTTGGTAGATGTAAATGCGAGTTTTCTTAAAATCTTTGAATACCAATATAATGAGGTTATTGGTCATACAACTTTAGAATTAGATATTTATCCTGAACCAAGCAAACGTGATGAAATTGTGCGTATTTTGCAAACTCAGCCTAGTCTGCATAACTTTGAGATTACTGTTAGAACCAAAGCGGGCAAATATGTAACTGTGGCAGCTTCAATGGATAAAATTATTCTTAATGAGCAGGAACATATTGTTGGCACATTTATTGACATTACAGAACAAAAAAAGTTACGTGAACAACTTGAATTATACACCAAAAATTTAGAAAAGATAATTGAAGAACGTACTGAAAAGATACGTCAAAGCGAGCAAAGCTACCGTGAGCTCTACGAGAGCTTTGGTGAGGCATTCATCGCTGTGGATTGGGAGCTAAATGTTATTCATTGGAATAAGGCTGCAGAGCGTGTTACAACTACAGCGGCTGAGGATGCTTTAGGTAAGAAGATTTATGAGGTTTTGCCTGAGATGATGACAGTTAATATTGAGCCGTACTATGAGGCTTTGGCGTCAAAAAAATCAGCTAGGTTTATGATGAACGTAACAAGCAGGCAGACCGGTAAGCCTTCGGTTTTTGAAATATCAACCTATCCATCTACACTTGGAATTATCATTATTGTAGGAGATAAAACCCAAGAAGAGCAAAATAAGCGACTATCTACCATAGGTCAAGTTGCTGGTATGGTTGGGCACGATATACGCAACCCATTGCAGGCAATAAATAGTGAACTATATCTTATCCGTGAAGCTATTACTCATGTCCCTGACGTTCCGAGTAAAGCCGAAGCTTTAGAGGGTGTTAATTTTATTCAAGAGCAAGTTTATTACATTAACAAGATTGTCTCTGACTTACAAGACTACGCAAAACCGTTAAGACCTGAACTAGGTGGGGTTGATATTTGCCAACTCATCGCTGAACCATTTAAAATCATTAAATTATCTAAGAATATTAAAGTAAGTGTAAGCTGCGAAAAAGATGTACCTAAACTTATGCTTGATTCTACGTTTATGAGGCGAATTTTGGCTAATCTAGTTACCAATGCCATTCAA
Source organism: uncultured Candidatus Bathyarchaeia archaeon (assembly GCA_964427115.1). GTDB lineage: Archaea > Thermoproteota > Bathyarchaeia > Bathyarchaeales > Bathycorpusculaceae > JADGNF01. The sequence continues at coordinate 1,930 of CAYRSV010000113.1, forward strand.
GCTATGCCTAACGGAGGCAAACTATCTGTAAAAGCTTTCAGAAAAGATAAGCAAGTTTTCATAACTGTGAAAGATACAGGGATTGGCATACCCAAAGATATGTATGATAAAATCTTCCAGCCAATGTTTACTACTAAATCTAAAGGTCAAGGCTTCGGTTTAGCAGTAGTTAAGCGTATGATAGAAGCACAAGGCGGCACAATCAGCGTTGAAAGCAAAGAAGGAAAAGGAGCCAAATTTATAATACGCTTGCCCATAAGCGAACGAAAACAAGTTTAAGATGA
>CAYRSV010000114.1:0-2145 GCA_964427115.1 uncultured Candidatus Bathyarchaeia archaeon
CAAACAACCCTGAAGTAAACATGGCAAGCAACCTAGACATGAGCTACACTGTATACCTTGAATCTGGAACAATGCGCCTTATCAAGTCCACAATGGAAGAAACTGTTTCTACCCAGTCAACCTTCCACTCAACAGCACTAAGCTACACAATGCATCTAGCAATGGACATGACGCTTAAGCAAGACATTAAGCCATAAGAATCATACTAATCCAATATTTTTCTTTTCAAATGGCGAATTGATGCCTAACCAATGCCAGACTTAACCGATTCGCATAGCTTTACCCTCCAATTAAAACGAAAGTGCGGCGGGAACGGCGTTTTATTCAATACATAGGAATCTAATATTATAAAATACCAAAAATGTAAGTCATTCTTAATTCACTGACTATTTTTTTAAATTTTTTGCGAATTCTAAATCTTCAAGTGCACGCTCCAGTTTCTTTAGCGCATTCTTTCTGGACCGGGTTACGTTAGGTGTCTCCATTCTTAGTTTCTTGGCAATTCTATAATCATTCAAGCCCTCAGAATGCAACCGCATAATCTGCCGCTCACGCTCTGTCAGCGCCATAATCCTGTCTCCTCTTCAGAAGCGCTATGTAGAGCGACGCCTTGGTCTAGCAAGTCTTTCTCTGATGCTTTGTAGGCGTCTACGCCGAAGCTTGTCATAGCCCAGCACCAACCTCGCCGCTCAACAACCACTGAATCCAATTCCTTAGCCAGCCGTTTATTCATACGTACAATCCGTCGAGTAACCTGATGGCGGGCAATCTTGAATTCAGCCAGTTTGGCGGCTATGTCTTTAGGCAGCATCCCGGGAGCGCCTGCTTCGAACAGCACCTGAAGAATGGCTTTGTCAATCTCGTCTTCACAGGCTGCCTCTTCGATAAGTGACTTCTCAAAGTGCAAAGAATCCATTAAGCCAGCAAAGATAACACGGAGAAGCAGCTTTATCTCAGCGACGTCGCGGTCGAGTTTCTTGTCCTTGGCGAGTAGGTACTTGAGTTTTCCAACCTTGTCGGCTTGGCTACGCTTAGTTTTTGACGCTTTTTGGGCTGAAACAGCCGTGTTTTGAACAGGTTCATCTCTTTCTTCCATGTCAAAATGCACACTCCAAAGTTTTCGCTCCATCAACGCACGCGACTTTTAGCACTCGGCAATCTACACCAAGCAACCGTAGAAAAGCAACTTCCAAAAAGCATGGACTTTTCCCATACCCTCGGCATAGTGCTAAAACGGCTTTTGAACAGGTTTTAACATCCAAAAACGCCCCAGTCAGCCTAAGAGACATAGCCATTACCTCCATCAGCAGAAGCCTTAGCCACGCCTTGACTGCCTTCGGGATCAGCCAGCTTGCATAGTACCTCAGCAACTTTGGCTAAGTCATAGCCCATCTTGTCTAGCTTGGTTAGGCTGCCTGCGATTTTCTCCAAATCATACAGGACGTTGCCCATTTGTCCCTCCAGCTTTTTGACGCGCTCAGGCATCAGCAAATACTCGACCGCAGCGTCACGGCCAAGATGGTCAAGCTCGCCTTCGTCTTCTCCTGGGCTATCATCGATAACCCGCTTTGGCGAACTCACAGTGAAATAGCGGTTCAGCAAGTTGGCGACTGGGTCATCGATGCCCAGCTCATGACGCTTGTTAATCTGCCCTTCGCCTAAAACGCAACCATACTTACTGGATAAGCCCTTAGCGACTCGGTCAGCCAAGTTCTTAGCCAAAGTCACAAGCTCTCCCGGGCTACGACCATACAGCGTCTCCACGTGTACAATCCACGACGTCGTCGTATGCCTCACTTTGACGCCTTGCTCCAAGCCCAAAAGTGCAGTCCAGTTCTGCATCTCAATCCGCCTAAAATCCGCCAGTGGATAGACGCCCTCTCGCAACACTGGAAACTTGAAGAAACACCGATGAAGCCGAAAGACGCCACTACTAAAGAGGACACCCTCACATGATATGAGAAAGTTTTGACCCTTCTCGGTCAACTGATAATCAACAAAGTTGCTGCGCTTCAGGCGACGGATTAAGCCTGCCTTTTCTATCTTTTTTACGTAGTAATCGACGTGTTGTTTGCTCCATCCATGGGCACGACCTATCTTAGCTGGGTACATTTTGACCTCTATGCCCTTGAGGATGGGTAGGAC
>CAYRSV010000115.1:0-2142 GCA_964427115.1 uncultured Candidatus Bathyarchaeia archaeon
TTCCTCAAAAGTCTTCTGTGGAAAATATGGCAAATAAAGTTACTGAATCAGCCACAACAACAACGCCGATGCCTAAACTGGAAATAGCGAAAATTGAGGAGTTGCCAACTGGCAATGAGGCAATAGGTTTGCTATGGGCTGCTCTGCGTCGGCTTCAAGAGCCTGATGTTTCTAAGGATGAAGCTAAGAAGCTGCGTCTGGTAATTCAGGGTGTCAAAAGCTACATTCATCTAGAAGCAGATTATTTGGTGCGGATGCGGCGGATAGAATCTGAGGCTCTTTCGGAATGGAAGCATTTAGCTGCGTCATGGAAGATACAGCTGAACAGAGCTCAAACGCCAGAGGAGAAAGCCAAATACGAAAAGCTACTCAGCAGCGCCCAAGAGCATATCAAAGTGTTCATGGAGGCAGGCGTTAAAGAGCTTAAAGAACTCAAGGAGGTTGATTGATTTGTCGATGACTAAAAGAGAAATTAAGGTCCTCCTTAGTGAAGTTGAATTGTTAACGAATTATTGAATGTAAAAGCTCATACTGCTTGAAGAAACAGAGGATCCCGAATTGTTGTTTTTTTACCTTTAGTACTTTTTTCACTTTCACTTACCTCTCTCTTGCTTGAAAAAGTCTTGATTTTTGGCTTTATATTCTATAAGCAAACGTTATTTGCCAATGGTAATCATAAGAGGGCTCAAAGGCATGTAATATTGTAGTAAAAGCGTTAAATTTTTCATCACTTAGCTCAGAGTTCACTTTCATCCACCCCTCCACGACTCCAGAATGTCGAGTTAACTAATCGTTTAAAAGGCAAAAAGGCGATTCTCGTAGTTGCGTGAGTAGCTGGGAGAGACAAAAATGGTGAAGAATTTAAACACCGAGTTAGCGAAAATAATTCTGCATGGGCTCAGCCGTCAACCTTTAAGCCGGACAGAACTTGAGAAGCACACGGTACAAAAAGGGGGTACCCACGCCAGTTTCGAGAGTACGTTTAGCCATTTAGTTTACGGTGGTTATGTCGAGAAAAGCTCGCCAAAATACCGAGCCAAATATGTAATCACGGACAAAGGCGTAGCACTCTTAAAAGCTCTTGAGGAACCGAAGCACTAGACTGCCACTTTGTTTGCTTTGCCCTTCTTCTGCGTGAAAACACTAATGTAAGTACTAACACGACAACTGCGGCGCACAACAGGATTATGGCTACTTGCTCCCAATCAAGGCTAAGCAAAGTGTTACTTTGAGGACTTGGCTGCTGAGAAATTGCCGTCGGGTTCTGAGACGGTAATGCTGTAGAAGTTGGCGATGAAGAAGGTGTTGTACTTGGGTTCGTTGTTATCGAGCCATCATTAATATTCAGAGTTTGTGTGTTGCTCCAACCGCTTGATTCCCCAACGAAATTGAGAAAATGGAATTCGCCGCCCGGAATTGGATAACGAGATACAGTCTCGTTGTAATACCCTATTAATGCTTCAACACGTACATCAACTTGACCGCTGTCAGGGACATCCCACCGGTAACTATACGGGTCACTCTCATTATAGTTTGAACCGAATGATATGACTGTGTAGTCACCTTGTGAAGCTACCAGCGGAATCTTCCAGTATGCGTCGGGATAATATTTCCAATCGTCGCTATAATGCCCTTTTATGCTAATGTTGTAAGACAATCTAACATAGTTGTCGTTTGAACTTTTATAAGGAGAAAATGGCTGATTTTTAATAATCACTTCTATAGAACTATTTTCTACACGGTACCCCTCTTGGATAGTTATGGTCTTACCCGTATATGGGTCTATGGTCGTGGTTGGCGCTACATCGTATGGATATTTGACAAACTTTAAGGTAAATTCTGGAACAGTCGGCTTAACGGATTGTGTAAAAGATGATTTAACGATATATAGACTCGATAGCATGATTACGAGTATAAGGAGCAAGGCGCTACATTTATGCATGTGTAATTTTAAGAGTGGTTCAACAATAATAAAGTTGTTGTAAAAACGTTTACCAAGCTTTAAATAAATATTCTGCTTGATTTTTCAGTCTTTTCTTTTCATGCCGAAAAATTCAGCCTGAATAGTTCGTCTTGAAAAATTCGGACTGAAAAAATCATGCTGAATTTTTAATCCTGAATTATTCATGGTGAATTTTTCAT
>CAYRSV010000116.1:0-1849 GCA_964427115.1 uncultured Candidatus Bathyarchaeia archaeon
AGCGGTTTTTCTTGTATGTTCTAATGGTCATGGGTAGCTGTTTAGTCACATGTCTTTTCCGCGCACATGAATTCCGCCAGTGTTCGCGTATAAGGAGGCTCCGCATTCGGGGCACTTGTAGCTGTCTAAGTCGTCTTTCATTTCAAGCAAAGGCTCAATGGCTTTACCGCATTTTTCACATTTTGTTGACATATTTTAAATCACGCTTCGTTTACTAATTGGTTATATGATAAGCCGCGTTTCAATGAATGACTGCTGGTAAATTTAAACTTCTCGGAATAATTCCTTTTCAGGGCACAAAAATTGCCAAAGCAGAACCTCCTGTACCTAAAAATGTTGCCTTAGCCAGAAAACATCCATGTTATCTTATAAAATATGTCTTGCAGGCGAAAGGTTAATGTAGGAAAGATGGGGAGTAAAGCTGAGTCTGCCGGTCATAGGGCGCGGGTTCCACCTGATCCCGTTCCGAACTCAGAAGTTAAACCGCGTTCCGTTCCCCGCTGTAGTGTGGTCTTCGGCCACGCAAACCTGGGAAAGCTGGCAACTCACTTAAAAGCCCTTATGTACTGTACGCGATTTTGGCTAAACTTTATAACTAACCGCAATGAGTTTTGATGAGAGTGACCAACAGTATGATGAACATGTTGACACAAATGCAACAGCCGTTAACTAATCAGTTCTTCGGCGGTGGCGACAATCTTATCACGCAGATTTTAAGTATAGCTTTTTACGGTGTCTTCATAGTTTTCCTATTCTATGGACAAAGAATTCAAATGTACATTATGATTAGAGAAGTAGAAAGCTCACTATTCAAACTAAAGTTTATGCGGGATGAGGGACGTAAAACCGCAATCGAAACTATAAAAGAGATTGGTAAACCCAGCGTGGATCCTTCAAGCAGGGTTGATCGTTATCTTGAATACTTTACTATTCCTCCTCAGAATATGGACCCTGCGGGTATAGTTTACAAGCTTGATCATATTCTTGATACCCGAGACACGCGCCTTAAAGAGGAAGTTAGGCTAATGGCGCCTGCTAGTGACGAGACCCAAGTCAATAACTTGGAGAACACACTGGAAGCAGCCATGGCGTTAAACTACATTTACAAAGTCGTACGTCACTTCTATCTACAGGGTAAAAAGACGCTAAGCCTCTACACGATTATGCAACTGCAGATGATTTTACCCATGGTCATGAAGGAAGCAGAGGCCTATGGAAGCGCCCTGAAAGCGTTCTCTTATGGACAACCAATAGGTGACAGTGTTGGGCCGCTCATCTCGGCTAAGCTTATGCACGGCTATGAAGTCCGAAAAGTGCCCAAAGACTGTGTTGTAGCCACGGTGCCATTTGAAGGACGAACAGCACTGGTAATGAAAGCTGAAGGCCCAGGTGGCAATGTAGGCAAACCAGGTGATGCAATAAAAACCGTTATCGATGAAAATAAAGGGGAAATAGCCGCTGTAGTAATGATTGATGCCGGTTTGAAGCTTGAAGGCGAGGCTGTCGGCGAAATTGCTGAAGGTGTCGGTGCGGCAATCGGCGGACCAGGAGTTGATGCATTCAAGATTGAAGAGTCAATCTCTGAATACAAAATTCCACTGTATGCTATAGTAATCAAAGAAGACATCGGCGATGCAGTCTCAATGATGCGCAAAGAAATCTCTGACAGCGTCGACAAAGCAATCGAGCGCCTAAAAATTGTTGTTACGGAGCGAACCAAAGAAGGCGATACAGTAATAATCTTTGGTGTTGGCAACAGCATCGGAGTTGGACAATAGGAGGAAATGAAAATGCAAAACGTTACAAGAAGTAGTGCTCCTAATAAGGGCACATCATTCGTGCAGATACT
>CAYRSV010000117.1:0-1629 GCA_964427115.1 uncultured Candidatus Bathyarchaeia archaeon
GCTGCGGCTGCGAGCATTGAGACTAGCAGAAGAGCGGCTACGGCTGTTGATAATAGTTTTTTGTTCATTTGCATTTTTCTTTTTTACTCCTTTGAGTTTCTGTTTTATCGTTTAGTCCGATTTTACTATATATTACTTTTGTAGACACTTGCCTGCTTGAGCTAGTGGTTGTACACATTTTTTGATGCCGTTAATATGGGCATATATACGTCGCAATATACATTGTAAATATGGATTAACAAGCTAGCGAAAATAGAAAACACTAATTTGTTAGGTGTGCTTGCCCGCCGCAGTTGGTTTGGCGTGTTACTTTTTGTATTCTAGTGCTACGATGCCTTTTATGCAGTCGTGGCGTCCTATGCGGTAGCCCATGCCGGACATTACACCGTCGATGAATCTGACCAATAATTCGGTCGCTTCGACAGAAAGAACGTTAGAGATGCAGCGAAATTTGATTATATCTCTTTGTTGGATGACTTCAACTTCGCTTAGGTCCCATCGGGTAGCGACTAGAAATTCTTTGAATCCTACCACGGGGTCTGCGAATTTTTCTTTCAAAAATTTCCCATACCAGACTCCGCTTTCGTACCATTTAGCTTGGAATGCTTCTTTGTCGCCATTGTAGACTTTGTCGATCACATAGTTCATTATATCCATGGGCACGAAGGCGCCGCCTAAAACGCGGTAGGCCCACATAATTTCGCAGGCATCCACAAGCTGGCTGGAATTAATGCCTAAAGAGTTCATTTTAACTGCATGTTTTAATGCGTCTTCTATGAATTTGCCTACAGATGCATTCTCTTTAATTGAAGCCTTGTTAACTTCTGTGAGCAAATCGTCTGGAACTGAAACTAACTTCTTATTTGGAGATCTGCTCAGGAGTTAACAGCCTCCTTAACACCGTCTAAACGTATAACGCCCTGCTTAAGGTCATGAGAAGTGATTGCGTAGCCAAATGCGCTTAATGCGCCTTCAAGAAAAGAAGCCAACAAATGGGTGTAAGCTTCAGAATAATTGGGGCTAGCTACACGAACAGAAATCTCAGTTCGGGTTTTCTGAATACTAAATTCAGGCGCATTCCAAGTAAACAGCTTCAAATCACGACTAAAATCGCCTAATGGATCAGCATTATTACTAGTAGCATAACGCTTAGCAAACCAGACCCCAGCATCAAACCAGCTTTTCAACGCCTGACGCCTTTTTTGCTCATAAACCGTATCAGCCATCTCATACCACAAGGACTCTAAACCTAAAGCAAAACCGGACTTCTTCGCGGTCTCAACCATGTGCCTTTCTTCAACAACCCGCTTCAAAGATAAACCTAATTCCTCAGAAGTAATAGCTAACTCAAAAATCTCGTTCACCGTCTCATAGAGACTGTGACCACGTTCTCTTGCAATTTCACTTAAACGGTTGATTAAATCTTCCCTAGTAACGAACGTCTTTCGCTTTGCAGATTTTTTCTCCACCATTCAAGTCACTCTTAGAGAGCACGCCTACCAGTCAAGAAGCACCCTGAAGCAGAAGCCACATCAAGCGTGCTTCTTTGCAGTCTTACTTCGCGCTGTTCACATATATAAATTAAGTGAAAAACCACTTTCACAAAAATTAGCTGATCATTGTTACTGT
>CAYRSV010000118.1:0-1565 GCA_964427115.1 uncultured Candidatus Bathyarchaeia archaeon
AATCATAAGTTATGTTTGGGTTCTCAACAGAGGGCTCGTAGTCTAGCACGGAACGACTGCGCTGCTGAAGTCACCTTTGGTTTTTTCCTCTTGCAAAACTCAAATTCCCTTTTTCTTTTTTTCGTCTATTTTTTACTTGAGCTATTTTTCTTGAGCGGCTTTGATTGCGGGGCGCTATGGCCGCAAGCGCATGTGGTACAGCTAAAGGAGAATTTCGACTGATGCCTGATGTCTCGTCTCCCAATGACTCTTCGCTGGAAGGTCAGGTATCGGGTAAGGTAGGTAAGGCTTCTAATGAGCCATTGTTAAATCGAGTTTTTCAGTGGTTCCGAGAGCACCCTACTGTTAAAGGTCGAGGAAAACTCCGCAAATTAGCCCTTGATTTGGGCTTGGACTACCAGCAAAATAGAAAATACCTCTGGAAGCTAAGTAGCCAATGGAAAACTGACCTCAGAAATGAGCGAGGCTCAAAAACAGCGGTTCGCTCAAAACCTGATGCGCAGCATGCGGTTTTTGCTGAGGCAAAGGCGCCTGCTTGTTTGGACCGTAAAAAGAACGTTGATGTCACTGCTAACGCTGTTTCAGTCGGTTGGCATCTGAGCAAAAATAGGAATAGGATTCTGTTTTGGGATGAACCAGGGCTTGGGCGTGTTCAATGGTGGGAAACTGGAACTATCTTTGTGCATGTGGCTAAACCCGTTCGGATGGCAAGGGTTAAGACGTTGCTTTATCATGCCTTCAATAATACAGGACTAATTTTTGATTGGGAGATTATGGAGCAATTCGTTAACTCAGCCGATTGGTATAGCTCCCATGATACTTACGATACGCCAGACAACAAACCTTTGCCATACATGAAGATAACGACCTATGAGGTTCTTGGCGTGAAGGCGATTAAGACTGGGGACTTCAGCCATAGAAACAAGCTGGAGGTCGAGGTGGCAAAGCCCAAGATAGTTGAACATTATGAGAAGCTTGTAGACTTGCTGAAATCAAGCGCTGAAGTATCAAATGAGGTGCTGGCAAAAAACAGCAAAATTATCGAGCAGTTCAAAGAATATTTAGTAGCGGTCAGCTCCCCAAAGTCCAAGAGTAATTTAGTTGACAGAAACATGATAGCTTAACTTTACCGCGTGTGGTTGTTGTCGCTTTATCAAATGGTTTTAAGTAATCTTCTAAGGGGGTGGGTACAGCGTTACTATACAAGGACTGTGCTTATCGTTTTACTTTTCTAAGTGAGGTCAAATTCTCTTGGTATCGTATAACTTTGGCATCAAATTCGTTATATTAACAAACATGTTCCTGTCACTTAATTTTTTCTTTAAGTATTAATAAATTTTAAAAAAACGCTAAGATGAAAGGAAAAATTTATAATACCACTTGCGCCTATCCTACTTGGTGACCTATGTTGGAGCGCAGTTTAGAGGCGTTTGTTTCAAGAGAATTGGTGAAAGTCTTTGGCAATGACAAGCTCGTTGCTACAGACGAAGCGCTCCCGGGGCAAATTAGAGTCGATTTCCATTTCAAAGACAAGTCAGGCGGCGATGTCTTTGTAGAGGTATCAC
>CAYRSV010000119.1:0-1560 GCA_964427115.1 uncultured Candidatus Bathyarchaeia archaeon
TCGGTTTTGGTAATAATACCTTTTAGTTTTTGTGGGTTGGCGGAGTCCATAACTAGTACGCGACCTGTTTGGTATTCAGTCATTTTTTTGAATGCATCTAAGACTGTGCTACCAGTAAATATTGAGGCAGGTTTTTGACCGAGTACCTGACCAACTAAAACATTATCTCGTTCTTCCTTAATGTATTGCCATGCATCGTTTAAGGTTATTACTCCAACTACTTCATTGTTTTCATTCACTACAGGATAACCAATATGGTGCTGCTTTGCCATTAAATCTACTAGTTGACTTATCGTCATGTTGTAAGGCACTGTTTTGACTCTTTGAGTCATTATTTCTTCAACCTTAATGTTTGCAAGTAACGCTGTTTCTCTTAACATTCGAATTGGTAGATAACCATAAGCGTCTTCTACCTGACTTGCTGCTTCAATAGCAGATGTTCTCTTTTGCATTGACGCTTGGACAACACGCTCAAAAACCTGAGGTTCATGTTGAATAACCCAAGTATTAACGATGCCATTTTCTACTGCATCATAGAAGAAGTCTTCGCCTTTTTTTGTTCTGATAATTACTGCTGACCAGCCATCCATGGGGAATGCGCCGCCAACGGATATGTCTGCAAGTTCTGCTGTAAAATCCATACACGTTCTACAACTCGACTGGACATGCTGATCAACTACTGCCATGGGAATTTTTATTACTTTATCACTAGTCTCAACTACAAACTTTGTAGAAAGACGCATTTGCTTAATTTCAGAAGGCTTTACATGATGCTTTTCAGAAATATATTGCAGTAATGAATTTTGAGAGAAGGTACCAAAGCAGAAAAGACCAAATGTTATACCTAAACTTTCACTGATTTTATGGTGCCATGCTTCCATCTTGCGTAGAGCAAGTACATGGCAGGGAGTCCCCACAAAAGCAATTTTTCTTTTTCCATAACCATAAACTGCGCTGCCATAAGCTTTAGCAACTGATGAAGGAAAGAACTTGCTTCCAACTGCAGAAATTATATCATCTGGTACAAGAGCCACTGAAGCATGAGGTCGAGACGGATTCTGCGGTTCAGCCCGCGAAACAATAGCGCTATCAAAAACTTTCTTTTCAATGCCATACGCTAAAAGCGAGGTGACTACTGCGCCACCACGACTTTGTTTTCTAAGCTTTGGGTCTTCTGCTTGAGCTAGAACAATTTTCCTATAATAACCTAATGCTTCGTTTCTTGCAGGTGCATCAGAGACGAATCTTAAAGCTCTTAGTAGAAGCGCCTCGGAGTGAGGACAGATTTCGTAACATATGGGGCATAGGTCCATATCTCTTGAGCAGTCATGTATTCGGTTTACTTTTTCTGAGTCAACCTGTAAAGCGCCAGTTGGGCATGCTGCTTCGCAGGCACCACATAACGTGCAGAATCCTCTACTAATTAGTTTTTTTCTTAAAAGGTTATAGGCAATAAGTGCCTCGTTAGGTTGCAGGTACCCTCAACCTCCTACACTAAATCTGTATCCCGAGTTTAAATATATAACCATGCTAACAAAAGTATAACATTATTAAAAAATT